>DASYDE010000062.1:0-217693 GCA_036499725.1 Kofleriaceae bacterium | reverse complement strand
CGGGACCGCCGGCCCATCGCTCGCTCTGTCGGCAGATGGCCGCACGCTCGCGGTTGGTGCCGTGGACGAGGACAGTGGTGCTGTCGGCATCGACGGAGCGCAGGGCGACAACTCGCGGATCGACTCAGGCGCGGTTTACGTGTTCGCGCGGTCAGCGACCGGCTGGGCGCAGCAAGCATACGTGAAGGCCTCCAACGCGGACGCCAACGACGAGTTCGGATACGGCGTCACGCTGTCGGGCGACGGCTCGACACTGGCAGTCGGCGGGCGCCGCGAATCAAGCGGCGCAGTGGGGCTCGACGGCGATCAGTCTGACAACTCGGTGCCGGGCGCCGGTGCGGCGTACGTATTCACGCGTCGCGCGGGCACATGGACCCAGGACCACTACGTGAAAGCACCGGCGCCGAGCAGCGGTGCGAGCTTCGGACACATACTCGTGCTTTCGGCGGATGCGTCGACGCTCGCCGTGGGGGCACCCAACGAATCGAGCGCTGCGAGTGGCATCGGCGGCGATCAGACCAATACCAGCGCAATGAACGCGGGCGCGGTCTACATCTTCGAGTGAGCGAAACCGAGATCGGGGATCAGGTGTTGGTCTGCGCGCTATCTGTCCGGTTTTCGGACAGTCCCTTCAGCGCAGGCGAGAAGTGCCCCACCCTTGCCCCTGAAAACTGCCCCAGTCAGCAACACCGGACTTCAACAAGTATCGACGTCGCTTCCCGACGCCGCGCGATGTGGTGATCGGCGATACTGGGGGGAATGGAACGCAGCAGCGGCTATGCGGTTGTCATCGTGCTGGCGCTCACTGCGTGCATCGAGCCTCGGCTCCTGCCGTGCGGTGACCTGCTGTGTCCGGTCGGCACGACGTGCGTGGCGAATGAGATATGCGCCACGCCCGAGGACCTCGTGCCGTGCACGGGCCTGGCCGATGGTGACGCGTGCATGGTCGGCGCACAGATCGGTCTGTGCGGCCGTGGGTTGTGCGCGCTCGCGGCGTGCGGCGATGGCGTCGTCGATGCGAACGAGCTGTGCGATGACGGAAACCAGATCTCTGGCGACGGATGCCGCGCAGATTGCGGCAAGGTCGAGGTGTGCGGCGATATGGTCGTCGACGAGGGCGAGCCGTGCGACGACGGCAACACGAACCCGGCCGACGGCTGTGACATGTGCGTCAAGAACGCGTGGTCGGCCGTCGCGATTGTCGGCGGCACGGTGAACACCGCGGCCCAGGGCCTGTTCTCCCCCCAGGCGGTCGCGGTGGATCGGGACGGCAACGTGTTCATCTGCGATTCGCTGAACAACCGGGTTCGTCGCGTCGACAAGAACGGCGTGATGACGACCTTCGCGGGGACCGGGGTGGAGGGATTCAGCGGTGATGGCGGGCCTGCGGTCAACGCGCAGATCTCGCAGCCGTCTGGGATCGCAGTCGACGACCTCGGCAACGTCTACTTCTCCGACCGCGGCAACAACCGCATCCGGCGCATCGGCCAGAACAGCATCATCTCCACGATCGCGGGCAACGGAAGCTCGACGTTCGGTGGTGATCTTGGGCCGGCCCTCGCCGCAGGGATCGATCCGTTCGGCATCGCCGTCGACGGTCTGGGAAACCTCTACCTCGCCGACCGCGGACACGGCCGGATCCGCCGCATCGACGGAGCGACAGGAATCATCACGACGATCGCGGGCACAAACAGCAGCAGCTACAACGGCGACAATATCCCGGCGATCACCGCGAATCTGTTCGGACCGGCGACCATCGCGCTCAGCGGCGACGTCCTCTACATCGCCGACACGTATCACTGGCGAGTCCGAAAGATCGACGCGAGCGGAACGCTCACGACCGTCGCAGGTACAGGAAACTACGGAGACGGTCTCGATGGAGGCGTTGCGACGAGCACCGACCTCAACGAGCCAACCGGCGTGACGGTCGACAGCCACGGCACGCTGTACATCGCCGACTCGGAGAACGGACGCGTTCGCCGGCTCGAAGCAAACGGCACGCTGACGACAATTGGCGGCGCGGGCTTCCCCAATGGCTTCGATGGCGACGGTGGACCCGCGACGGCCGCACACCTGACGTCACCACATGGCCTGGCAGTCGACGCCAGCGGCACCATTTACATCGCTGACACGGCAAACAACCGTGTGCGGCGCATCGCCGGCACGACGATCTCGACCATCGCGGGAACGTCGCTCACCGGGTTCGGCGGTGACGGAGGTGCGGCAACGAGCGCGCCCTTGCTCGGAAGCGGCGGCATCGCGTTCGATCCGACCGGCACGCTCTACGTCGCCGATTCGTTCGCATCGATCGTGCGGCGCATCGACACGATGGGCGTGATCGCGACCATCGCGGGCGCCGGCATCTACGGGTACGCCGGTGACGGGGGACCGGCGATCGTCGCGCAGCTCAGGGCGCCGAGCGATGTCGCTGCCGACGGCGCCGGCAATGTCTACATTGCCGACAACTACAACAAAGTCGTGCGACGCGTCGCAACCGACGGAACCATCTCGACGGTCGTCACCGGCCTTCAGTACCCGCAGGGGCTCGACGTCGACGCGATGGGCAACATCTACGTCGCCGACAGCAACAACTCACGCGTCGTGAAGGTCGACGCCGGTGGTACGACGACGATCATCGGGGCGGGGACGCTCAACCAGCCGACGAGCTGCGCGATCGACGGGAACGGCAATCTCTTCATCGCCGATCACAGCAACGGCCAGATCTACCGGTTCGATGCCATGACCTCGGTGCTGTCGATCTTCGTCGACGCCGCGACGCTCGGCGGCTATCCCCAGGCGATCGATATCGATGCCAGCGGCAACCTGTTCGTTGCGGACGACGTCTACTCTCGGGTGCTGCGAGTCGATACGAGCGGCAGCGTCACGACGATCGCGGGGGCCGGCGTCGGTGCGGATGACGGTGACGGCGGCCCCGCGACCAGCGCGATCCTCGACTACCCCCACGGAATCGCCCTCCACGACGGTGCTATCTACGTGCGGGATCGCTATTCGATCCGCCGGATCGGCGGGACGGGTCAGATCGTGACCGTCGCGGGTGCCATCGGCCCCGAGGGGATGGGCCCGGCTGAAACAGGACGGCTCACCGATGCGCGCGCGCTCGCCCTCACAGGCCCGTTCCCGCTCGTTGCCGGTGGCCTCACCGGCACCCTGCAAGCGGTGCGAGAGGCGCGCGTCGAGGTCGTCGCCGGGCGTTATCCCCAGCCACTCGCGGTCGGCGCGCAAGCGCGGTTTCGGGCGGCGGACTTCGGCACCATCGACGGCGTCGCGTACGACCCGACCCTCGGTCTGATCTACGTGACCGAGACTTCGCACCAGAGGCTTTACGCCGTGACGCCGGTCGACCCCACCGATCCGAACACATGGACGATCCAGTTGCTGGCGAACGCCTCCGGAACGGCCGGGTTCTCGGATGGGGCGGCGGCCATGGCGCAGTTCCGCACGCCCAGCGGGCTCTATCTCGATGACGTGGGTCGCAAGCTGTACGTCGCCGACACCGGCAACCACGCGATCCGAGCGATCGATCTCGGCATGGGCATCGCGGGTGCGACGGTGACCACAATCGCGGGAACGCCGGCGCAGCGCGGCTTCAGCGGCGATGGTGGACCGGCAACGGCCGCACAGCTCTACGAACCGCACGCGATCACGCGTTGCGCGAGCGGCGATCTGTTCATCGCCGACACCGGCAATCATCGCGTTCGACGCATCGCGGCCGGAACAAACACGATCACGACGGTGCTGGGCGACGGCGTGGCCGCATCCTCCGGTGAGGGCGCACCCGCCACGGGCTTCCCCGTCAACGCTCCGCTCGGCATCACCTGCGATGACAACGGCAACGTGTTCGTCTCCTCGACCACCACGGTCCGCATGCTGCTCTCCGACGATAGCCGCCACATCGACGGAACCGGCGCCGTACAGACCATCTATGGGAGGTCACCGCGCACCGAGTTCCCGGCCAGTGTCGCGGGGTGCTTGACCGGCATTGCGACCGTCGATGCGACGCGAGTTCAAGTCGTCGATTCCTGCACCGGCATCCTCGTCGAGCTCCGCCGGCAGTGACGTGGCGCCGTCATCGCCGCGTTTCCGAACCTCGCCGGTCGGGTGACGGGGCGTGCCGCCGATGTGGGCGCGCGTGGCCCTGCTGTCGCGAGGCCCCGTACTCCCCACGCGCGTCACAGCGTAGGATGGTGGCGTGAAGCTCACGGTCTTACTCGCACTCGCTGCGTGCGGTGGAAGTGACGGCGCGAGCCCCGTGACGGGGCCGTGCGAGGAGATCCTGAAGACGAACATCGTGGCGCAGCAGACCGGCGTTAGCGCGGACAGCTTCGACTGCGACGTGATCGCCGCGACCACCACGTACGGCGAGCCGGACCCGATGTTGATCAAGGCGATCATGTACGGCGAGTCACGGTTCGACTACACGTCGATCGGCTGCCCGAATCTACCGTGCGGGATGCCGTCGGGCTGGAGCGTGGACGAGGCGGGTTGCCTGGGCCTCATGCAGATCGTGCCCGCGTGCAACGGGACGCCGAACAACATAGGGATGCTCTCGGACGGGCACCCGAACATGACCACCGACAAGACCTCCGCGGAGTTCGCCACGTCGATCTTCAACCCGCCGATCAACATCGAGGTCGGAGTCTCCGGGCTCGCCGGGAATCGCGTCGAGGTCGAGATGCTGTATCCCGGCTGCACCGAGGATCAGTACACGCTCATGGCGCTCAGCAACTACGCGAGCCATGGCAGCGCGAAGGGCTGCACGCAGTACAACCAAGCCTACCTCGACTACGTTCTGCCGCCGTACTACGAGTACGCGACGGCAGCGGGCTACGCTCCGCACACGTACCGCTGAGGAAGCGCACAGCGCCGAATCTCCGACAGGATGTTCAGACAACGTGTCTGCCTCTCACGAGAGATCGCCCGCAGCGGGGGACCTCTACGGTCTCCGACCGTTCGCGGGTGAGCGTCCGGGGCTACGTCGACGTTGGCGCGAGAGCTCGGTCGCGCAAGTCGTCATTACGATCTCGAGGACGACGGCGTGTACAGTGGGTAGATGACCGTAGGCGAACACGGCGGAGTTGGTAGGCGGCGCGTCCCAGCGTTGCTCCTGGTGGTCTTCTTGGCGGCGAGCGCGTGCGGTGACAGTCACGATGGGCAGGTCACATCCGACTGTGCAGCCGAGCCGGGCCCGACCGCGATGAGTTGCGGTGACGCCGACGTGCAGGCGGCGCTCGACCTCGCCGTCGACGGCGACACGGTCAAGGTCCCGAGCGGGACGTGCACCTGGACCAAGACGGTCACGACGGGCTCGTTGCTGTTCCCCGGCTACGCCGGTAAGGCCGTGACCGTCTGTGGGGCCGGCATCGGTAACACGACGATCCGCGACGACGTTCCCAGCACCGATGGCAACGGCACGCTGTTCGCGATCGTGACGCAGGAAGGCAAGCCGTTCCGGTTGACCGGCTTCACCTTCGCGACCAGCCCAGCGCTGATCGGGGCCGGGCAGAAGTTCAGTGCGGTCGTCGCCGTCAACGGCAGCAGCAAGGCGGTGCGCGTCGACCACAACGACTTCGCCACGGACACGGTGAGCGGGCGTGGGATCCTCACGTCGGGCTTTCTGTATGGCGTCATCGATCACAATCACTTCGCCCCGGGTGTCACGCAGGCCCTGACGATCTTTCACGAGACCTGGGACGGTCATGATGGAGGCAATGGCTCCTGGGCTGCTCCGCTCGCGCTCGGGTCCGAGAAGGCGATCTTTCTCGAGGACAACGACATCGAGTCTGGGCTCGTCACCGACGCATTCGACGGCGCGCGCTTCGTTGTCCGCCACAACACCATCGCGACCGCGCTCATCCCGGTGCAGAACCACGGCATCGAAGGCGCGACGCGCAGCGGCTTGAGCCTCGAGGTCTACGACAACCAGGTGAGCCTCCAGGCGCAGGAGTCGCTGATGTATCTGCGCGGCGGCACCGGCGTCTTCTTCAACAACACGATCACGGGCGCGGGCGACGCGGGGTCGCTTGGAAGCCTGCTCAACTTCCGCTCCTTGGATATCAATGGCTACGGCGCATGCGATGGCGCCGGTCACTACGATCTGAACGACGTCACCGACGACGCGACGACGCCCGGTGGTGCCGGCGATGGCGTGTTCGAGGCGGGAACCCACGCGGGCGTGCAGATGATCGAGACGGTGTCGGACCCCGCGACGTTGACCGCCGGCGCGGCGTGGACCCCGAATCAGTGGGTCGGCTACTCGCTGCGCAACGTGACCAAGGACTGGGGCAGCGAGATCGCCACCAACACCGCGACCACGATCACGACCAAGCCCTCGGTGCACATCGGCGACGGGCGGGTTCCGCCGCATGAGTGGGACCCGGGCGATCAGTTCGAGGTGCGGCGCGTCGAGGCGTGCATCGACCAGATCGGTCGCGGGCCTGGAGTCTTGCTCACCGGGTACAACCCGCCGGATGGCACCGGGGTCACGCCTCTCGGCTGGCCGGGGGAATCCAGCGAGCCGCTGTACTCGTGGAACAACACGATCAACGGTACGGCCCAGAACGGCATGAGTCCGGCGTCGAGCGTCATCCGCGAGAACCGTGACTACTTCGTCGGGCAGATGCGCCCCGGCTACACACCGTATGAATACCCGCATCCGCTGACGCAGTCGTCACCGTGAGCTCCATCGACGGCGGGCGTACGCGGATGACATGTTGGCCGTCACCTCTCATGCACGCTGCGGCAAGTGTGAGGTCCGTAGAGAAGCGAGTATCAGAAGCGCGTGTCGCGATTCGTTTCGTTGCACCGACTCAGGAGCGTTGTCAGTCGATTCGAAAACCGTGAATGAAACCCGGCGGCGCGTTCGTGATGGTGCGTGCCGTATCGCCGATCCAGATCAGATCGCCGATCGCGACGGTCCGGCTATAAAAGCCGTTGCGATTCGCACCTTCGATCGGGCGGTCCTCGGACCACGTGGTGCCGTCGAACCGCCAGCGCCGGTCTTGGACTCCGGCTGCGGCGAGCGTAGTCGCGTCAACGGCGAAGCCGGCGTCGGCGTCATCCCCCGCCAGTTCCAAGGATGCGGCGAGCTTCGCGTCGTGCGCGAGGTCGTACACGTAGAGGGTGGTGACATTTCCCGAGCCGATCGCTCTGAAGACGATCCACCGCTCGCTCGCTGCCACGTTCCAGAAGGAGGTGTTCTCGTCTGGTGATTCGACTCGGGCGGTTCGTGTCCAGACGCCCGCTCGCTGGGCGTAGACCTCGGCACGGCGCCAGTTGTGGACAACGGCCCGATCGCCGGCGATGGCAATTCCGCTGCTCCAGGTGTCTCTCGACAACGTCTTCGCGAGCTCCCAGCGCCCGGCGCGCTGCTCGTACACGCACCAATCGTGAACGCCGCCGATCGCGAGCACCCGATCGCCGAGCCAGACGCGAAGGTCATCCGAGTAGCTGCAGCGCGCAGCAAGCGTGACAGCTGGGCGCTCGCGCCAGTGAACGCCGTCGCGTGCGTAGAAACTGAGCTGATTGGCCTCCGCGTGGACCACCAAGAGGTCGCGATGAATCGCGAGTCCCGGAATGCCCGCGTGGGTACCGAGGTTGAGCTGTTCCTCCTCGACGAGCTTGTCTTGGGTGACTCGCGCGATCCGGAGGATATCGGCGTGCTGGCACAGCACGCACGGCTTCCAGTCCAGCATGGCGATCGCCGCACCGTCAGCCGTGAAGACGTGGCCGAAGAACCCATCCTCGCTCAGGCTCTCGATCTCGATGTCAGCCGACGGTGCGGCGGCGTCAACCGGAGGAGCGCCACTCGCATCAGGAGGCACGGGCGCGTCTGTGATCGAGGGGGTCGCGTGGACATCAGTCGTCGTGGCGGCCGGCGTGTCAGAACGTCCGCAGGCTCCGACACCAATCAGTGCAACGACGAGGGCTGGCCGCACGATCCACATGCTCTGACGTCATATCACTGTGATGTCGGTCCCGGTTCTCGCCGAACCCAGCCATCGGTCTGAACCGTTATAGTCCCGCCAAGAACTCGTGCACGGGCCAGGCTCACGCAACAAGCTGTCTCCGTCGCATGCGCGCCACTATCCAGGTGATGGCCTGCTCGACACGCTCGGCCGCGCGATCTGCACCGTCGACTGCCTGCCACGCAAGGAGCTGCACGAGGCGTGGGAGATGGCCACGCGCATTCGTACATGGCTCGCGCACACTCCGACGGGGCGTGTCGTCGACCTGTGCGCCGGTTATGGCCTGCTGGCCCAGGTACTCCTGTTGCTCGACGCCGATCCGCGATCGACGGCTCTCGCGGTCGATATCCACTTGCCGAAGAACCACGTGCTCGTCCATGACGCCGTCATCGCCACGTTTCCGAACCTCGCCGGTCGAGTGACGTTCCGGCGCGACCCACTCGAGAATGTCGTCCTCGGCGTCGACGACGTTGTGGTGTCGTCGCATGCGTGCGGGACGCTCTCCGATGCCGTGCTGGATCGCGCCGCCGACGTGGGCGCACGTGTCGCCCTGCTACCGTGCTGTCACCGGACGAGGCGGCGGACCGACCTCGTCGACGACGCCGATCCTGCCGCACGCATCGACGAAGAGCGCGCCAGCTCGCTCGCCGAGCGCGGCTACGACGTCATCGTCGATTCGATCCCCGCAAATGTCAGCGCGAAGAATCGCCTGCTGCTCGGGAGACCGCGAGCATGACGGGCGCTCGAACGGCGGTCGTGATCGGCGCGGGCGGTGCGGGACTTGCCGCATCGCGCGCGATGCAACAGGCCGGGTTCGACGTGCTCGCGCTGGAACAGAGCGCCCAGCTCGGCGGCGTATGGGCAACGACGCTCTACCCGTCGCTAACGATTCACTCGCGCTCATTCAACTACCGCTTCCACGACTACCCGGCGGTCAGCAGCTCCGGCCCGAGTGCCACACGCGAAGAGATTCTCGGGTACCTCCACGCGTACGCGCGCGCAATGCGGATCGACGACAAGATCCGCTATGACACGCGCGTCGAGCGCATCGACTACCAGCCCTCGAGAGAGAGCGAGCGCTGCACCGTCGTGACCAGTCGCGGCGAGCACCGGTGCGACGTGGTCGTGTGTGCATCCGGCTTTGCGAATGCGGGCCATCCGCACGTACCGGCCCTACCCGGCCGCGCATCCTCGACGGTCAAGGTCGTCCACTCGAGCGAGCTGTCGTCGGCGATGGTCGACGACATCGTGCAGCACAAGCGCAAGGTCGTCGTGCTGGGCGCCGGCAAGTCGGCGCACGAGATCCTGTGGCTGCTGCGTGATAGCGACGCCACGTGGATCTACGCGAAGAGTCTGTGGGCCTTCTCGTACGAGACACTCTACGAGTCGCGGTGGAATGTCGCGCTGTACGGGTACTACCTCGGTATCGCCGCGCTCCGCCGCAGGTTCGGCTACGGCCGTGCCATGCACGCGCTGCAGGCGCCGCTGCGCTGGTCGAAGATGTTCGTCAATCCACTCGAGCCCGACAGCGACGTGTGCCGCAACCGCGCGGCGATCATGAAGCGCGAGCAACTCGCGTTCCTGCAGACCGTGCGCAGCATGAAGGCCACGATCACCACGATGGCACCGGACGGCGTCGTTCTCGACAACGGAGAGCGGCTCGACGCCGACTACTTGATCTGCGCGACCGGCTACGACCGCGGCCGAAGCGTTCCGGCGCTCTTCGTCGACGGACAACCGCGACCGCTGATCGATCAGCATGGGTTCTACCGCGATATGATTCCCCCCGAGACGCCGGAGGTATCGCTGCTCGCTGCGAACGTGCTCTACCCGCAGCAGCTGCTCGGCTTCTCGCTCGGAGCGCAGTGGCTCGCGCGCTTTCACGCCGGCACCCTGCGCACCCAGATCTCGCGCGCCGAGATGCGCGTATCGACGGGCGCCGAGGCCAAGCAGTTCGCGCCCTGGAGCTCCGGCGAGTACCTGAGCGGAGGTCTCCCCTACGCCCACCAGCGCAAGGAACACGTCCTGCCGCAACTGTTCGCCGATATGGGCCTGCCGGCCACGCTCGCGCGTACACTGGTCTTGAGCGGCGCCAACGAACAGAAGTTTGGTCGCACGTGCGACGAGATCGCGCGCCAGCTCACGGCGGGCGTGCAAGTGCGCGCGTGAGCGCTACCATTCGCAGTCCTGGTCTCCATTGGTGCCATACTGCGGCGGTGCGGCCTGTCCTCGCGGTAGCGATCGCACTCATGTCGGCTTGTGGCCGCGTCGGCTTCGATGCGCCGGACGGCCTCGCGAACGGGTCCGACGGCGGCGCAGCCGACGACGGGATGGGGAGCGATGGCGCAGTCGCATGCGTCGCGATCACTCCCAACACCTGGCTCGCGTCGACGGTGCCCAACGATCCTGGGTCGGGTCTGCCGCACATCGCGTCTCTCACGGTCAGCAGCGACGGCACGTTCGTCACCGACAACGTCAGTGGCCTCGTGTGGGAACGCGACCCCGATCCCACGCTGCGCATGCTCGCCGACGCGAAGACCTACTGCGCCGGCCTCTCGCTCGGAGGCTGCGCGGAGTGGAGGGTCCCCCAGATGAGCGAGCTCGCGACGATCGTCGATCACTCGCAGGTCTCGCCCGTGATCGATCCGACTGCGTTCCCGAGCACCGCGACCGACGCGAGCTGGTGGAGCGCGACGTTCCAGTCGAGCACGGTGAATAACGCGTGGGCGGTGCGATTCACGAACGGCAACTCGTCGGTCGCTGCGGTCGGAACCGCCAATCACGTGCGCTGCGTGCGCTCGGCGCGCGCGGCCGATCAGCCACCCGCGCGCTACGTGATCAGCGGCGGCACCGTCCACGACATCGACACCAATCTGATCGTGCAAGCAAGCGACGACGGGATGATGCGAGACGCCCCCACCGCCGCGGCGTACTGCGCCGGGCTCGCGCTCGGTCCCGGTACATGGCGCTTGCCATCGATCGACGAGATGTTGTCAGTGAACGACTGGACGCATGCGACGCCGGCTCTCGATCCCGTTTCGTTCCCGAGCGCGAGCACCGGCATCTACTGGACCGCGACCACATTCGCTGGCGCGACCGGGGTCCAGATGATCCTCGACAACGATGAAGGCATCGTGATGAACGGCAACACGACAGACACGCATCTCGTGCGCTGCGTGCAGTAGGCCGTCACGGCGCCATCAGGGCTGCGCGATAGGCAGAGTCGCGACGAGAACGAGATGACCAGGGGCTACTTGAAGCGCCACTCGAAGTCCATCTTGTTGGCCGGGCCGCGGTCCATGGCGGCGACGCCTTTCCGGCGGAACCCCAGCGTGATCGACTTCGTCTTCGCGGTGACCTTTCCACCGTTCGCGAAGCAGATCTGGCTGCGCCCCATCTCGATGTTGAACGTCTGCGGCACGCTCTGGCCGACGGTCTCCGGCTCGTCGACCCATTGCCTGCAGACATGCGTCTCCGAATCTTCGTCGGAGCACGTATGCAGGTTGCGGCCCGTCTTGACGTACTCGATGCCCGTGCCTTGCACCGCCGTCACATCTGTTCGGCCAACCTGCACGTCGCCCGGCGGGAGCTTGCTGTCGCCCGTATCGAGCGCGATGTCCCACTGATCGAGGTCGGTCCAGTGATGGTCTTGGATGCCGCGGAGCAGCACCCCGATGCAGATGGCTTCCGCATCGGCCCGCAAGATGCTCGCTTGATCCGCGAGCGATCCTTTTGGAAGCCCGTTCTGTTGCTCGATCGAGCCCGGGATGGTCACCACGTTTTCTTCAACGTTGCCCGCCTGCAGCGGATTGTGGATGTCCGTATGTGCAGAGCGCGCGCATCCGCCGGCGCCGGCGAAGACGACCAGGGTTGTAACGAGAGACATGGAAATGCGGGCCATCATGAGATCGCAATTGTGTCGTCGTCTGCGCCGCGCACGCAAGTTACGCAACAGGCTACGTGTTCACGTGAGCGTTCAGCGAGGACGGCCTCATGAGGGGCGCGTTACCAGCGTCGGTGCCTCAGCGAGCCAGCACGCGCGAAGACCGGCGGGGGCGTTTCGCGAGACGTTCGATCTGCGAGAGAAACGGTCCGTAGCAGGCGGTGGTGCCATCGACGAGTGCCGCGCACGAGATGTAGCCCCCCGGTGCGAGGCGTGTCGCAGCAGCGGGAAGCGTGACCTTCACCCACGGGCCGAGCGTGTTCGCGCACTCGATGCTGCCCTGGGGGGTGACGACGGAGCCGAGCTGGAAGTTGTAGTCGCTGCCGTACGCGGGCCACGGCGCGAACGGGGCCCAGGAATCGAGCACGTACGTGAACGAGCCATCGGTGCGAAGAATCGCGCCGCCATCGAAGATCTTCGCGGCGTGGTGGAACGCGGTCGGCTGGAGCGGATCGTCGGCATGCGCGGGATCGCTGCACAGCACATCGCCTCCGTCGACGATCGCGCAGGCCCCGCTCCAATCGCGCCAGCCGAACGACGTCACACCCTTTGCGACGACGGCGGTCGTGCTCAGCGTCGGATCGCCCGCGAGGTGAATCACGTGGAGCGTGCGCGTGCGGTCGAGCGCGAAGACACGTGCGTCGGCGGAGGTCGCGCTGATCCGGAACGCCGTCACGTCGCGTCGCAGGACGGGCCACGTCGACGGCGTGGCGATGGTCGGCCCCTTCCCCGGCTCGTCGATGCAGCGCAGCTCGCCAGTTCCGAACAACACGCAGTGCGCGGTGCCGAGGGCCTGGAGACCAACCACGTCATCGAGTGCTTCGTACGGAGCCGCATACGCTTGCTCCGTCGGGTCGGTGGCACACGCGGGCGCGTAACCCGCTCTGATCCCGCAAAGTACTCCGCCCTCGAGAAGCTCCACGGTGTCGAAGCGCTCGAGTCCCTTCAGTCGCACGGACGGAAACGGCGGCGGCACGGTGCGCGCGGGCCCGACATCGGTCGCGATCTGATCGGGTGCTGCGGTTGCCGTCAGCGTAGCGCCGAGGGCAAGGGCAAGGGCAAGCGCGAGCCGCGACATCCTCGGTAAACGCCCGGGAAGGACA
Organism: Kofleriaceae bacterium; assembly: GCA_036499725.1. Lineage (GTDB taxonomy): Bacteria > Myxococcota_A > Polyangia > Haliangiales > Haliangiaceae > JABFXX01. The sequence goes on along the minus strand of DASYDE010000062.1, from coordinate 204,662 downwards.
CTCGATCTAATCTGGGGCGTTCCAGCTGATAGGCTCCGCTCGTGAATCGCACCGCAGTCTCGTTCGTCCTGTTCCTTGCTGCCTGTGGCGGCAAATCCCCTCCACCGACGACGGAACCGGCACCGCCGGCCACCGTACCGTCGGCATCCGCGCCAGCGGCGAGGACACCTACGCCAGCGCCGGTTCCTGCGCCGCCCGCGGCCGCGCACGTCAACCCGTTCTTGCAGGCAAGCGCGCTCTACCTCCAGGTGCCACCCTTCGACAAGATCCAGGAGGCGGACTACCTCCCCGCGTTCGCCGAGGGCATCCGGCAAGACAGCGACGAAGTTCGCGCCATCGCCGACAATACGGAGGCACCGACGTTCGACAACACGATCGTCGCGATGGAGAAGACCGGCGACACACTCGCGCGCACGCGGCACGTCTTCTTCAACCTCAGCGAATCGCTCGACGACGAGACGATGGAGAAGATCAAAGCAGAGGTTGCGCCGCAGCTCGCCAAGCACTCCGACGACGTCCACCTCGATGCGAAGCTGTTCGCGCGGATCGACACCCTCTACAAGGAGCGCAAAAAGCTCGGTCTCGATCCGATCAGCTTGCGCTTGCTCGAGCGCTATCACCTGGACTTCGTGCGCAGCGGTGCGCAGCTGAACGCCGCGGATCAGCAGAAGCTGCGCGCGCTCAACGAGGAAGAGTCGCAGCTAACGACAAAGTATTCGGAGCTCCAGATCAAGGAGATGAACGCAGGCGCGATCGTCGTCGAGGACGTCAAGGATCTCGACGGCCTCTCCCCGGCCGATATCGCAGCAGCCGCCGAGGCGGCGAAGGAGCGCAAGCTTCCCGGCAAGTGGGTACTGCCGCTGATCAACACGACAGGACAGCCCGCGCTCACGTCGCTGACGAATCGTTCGCTCCGCGAGAAGATCTATCGTGCGTCCGTCGCGCGCGGCCACCAGGCGAACGACAACAACGTGCAGAAGGTGGTCTCGCGCCTCGCCCAGCTGCGCGCGCAACGAGCAAAGCTGCTCGGGTTTTCGAGCTTCGCCGCGTTCACGCTCGACGACCAGATGGCGAAGACGCCGGCGGCCGCGCTCAAGCTGACGGCGCAGGTCGCAAAGGCCGGGCTCGTGCGGGCGAAGGCGGAAGCGGCCGAGATGCAGAAGCTGATCGACTCCGAGAAGGGTGGGTTCAAGCTCGAGCCGTGGGACTGGGCGTTCTACGCGGAGAAGGTGCGCGTCGCGAAGTACGCGCTCGACGAGTCTCAGATCCGTCCGTACTTCGAGCTCGACCACGTGCTGAAGGACGGCGTGTTCTTCGCGGCCAACAAGCTGTACGGCATCACGTTCAAGCAGCGCACGGACTTGCCGGTGTACCAGCCGGACGTTCGCGTGTTCGAAGTGTTCGACGCTGACGGCTCGACGATCGGCCTGGTCTATCTCGACTACTACGCGCGCGAGAGCAAGCACGGTGGTGCGTGGATGGATAGCTTCGTCGATCAGAGCGACCTGCGTGGACGCAAGCCGGTCGTCGTCAACGTGCTCAACATTCCCAAGCCCGCGGCGGGTCAGCCCGCGCTGCTCACCTTCGACGAGGTGACGACGATGTTCCACGAGTTCGGGCACGGCCTTCACGGACTCTTCTCGCAGGTCAAATACCCGTACATGTCGGGCACCGCGACCGCGCGTGACTTCGTCGAGTTCCCGTCGCAGTTCAACGAGAACTGGGCTCTCGAGCCCACCGTCCTCGCGAACTACGCGAAGCAGTACCAGACCGGTGCGCCGATGCCGGCGGAGCTGGTCGAGAAGATCAAGAAGGCGTCGACCTACCGTGAAGGGTTCGCCACGCTCGAGACGCTCGAGTCGACGCTGGTCGACATGGAGTGGCACGCCCTCCCCGCCTCTGCGCCGCCCAAGGACACCGAGGCATTCGAAGCAGCCGCGCTCAAGAAGTACGGCGTCGCGTTCGCGCTCGTGCCGCCGCGCTACCACACGACCTATTTCTCGCACATCTGGGGCGGTGGCTACGCAGCTGGTTACTACGCGTACCTGTGGACCGCCGTTCTAGGAGCCGACGCGTACGAGTGGTTCAACGAGCACGGCGGCATGACCGCAGCGAACGGGAAGATCTTTCGCGACGCGATCCTGTCGCGCGGCAGCACGGTCGACGAGCACGAGCTCTACCTCAAGTTCCGCGGCAAGGAGGCATCGCCCACGGGGCTGATCAAGAAGCGCGGCCTGTAGATCGTCGTCGCGCTCGGCGGGTTCAGCGTCGCGTGGGCTCCGGTGGACGCCGGCAGAACCGTCGCGGTCGCTGTCGCCCTGAACCTCGGCGCAGCGGTCTGCGAAGAGCTGGCGTTTCGCGGCATGATCTTGCAAGGCATCGAAAAGCTCGGCGGACCGATCGTCGCTGTCGTGATCACGGCGCTGCTCTTCGGTGGCGTGCACGGCCTCAATCCCGGTAGCACCTTGTGGAGCTGTGGTTCGTGATCGGTCTCCACTGGGCGTGGAACACGAGCGAGATGCTGCTCGGCATTCCCACCTCGGTGCCGGTGATCCTGGGCGCGATCATCTCGGCGGTGCTGATCTGGCGCGCGCGCAAATCGAGGCCGCTGTAAACCCGCCAAGGGCGCGACGCGGACCGGACAAGCCCCGGCGAGATCACCGGCCACGGCTGCCCGTGCGGCACGCCTGATCGCAGGCAGCTTGTTGAAACTGCGCCGAATTGTGGCGGCACGACGCGTGCTGAGTTGCCACGGCATGAAGCCGTTCACGGTATCCCTCTTCGTCGTCGTGTCTCTCGCGTCACTGTCGAGCGCGTGTGGGACGCATCCCGTACAAGTCGATCGCGATGCGGCCGGGGGGGACGACGACGCGCTGATCGACGCTGCCGATCCTGACGCGTCGAACGATCCTGCGCGTGTCGAGGCGTCGTCGTTCGACGGCCCGCTCGCCGGCGTCACGGTCGCGATCCTCGACGCCTCCGACGGTGTGGTGTCCACCGGCACGACCGCCGCCGACGGCGCGTTCACCGGCGTGGTTCCGGTGGGAGGCAGCGTCATCGCCGCGTCGCCCGCCAACGACTACGTGTACATGTGGCGTTCCGTCGAGGCCGGCGATGTCCTGCGCGCGCGATTCGACGTCGCGAGCACCACGCACGACGTCACGTTCATTCTGCCGAACAGCGGAAGCGGTGACTACAGCGTGACCACGCGCTGCCGGCGCACCGATTCCGCACCGAACAACAACGTCACGGTGGCCCTGCCCGTGAGCTGCACGGCGAGCGATGTGGTCGCGCATTACTATAGCTATTCCGACAACGTGGATCGCGCGTTCCAGGTCACGGCACAGGACCTCACCGCTTCGTCGATCGATCTCACCGCGGTCCCATGGGCTGACTCGCCCGGCTACACGTTGGCCGTCACCAACATTCCGTCGAGCATCACCCAGATCACGAGCAGCACCCGGATCGGCGAGCTGCACATCTTCGGCATCATGGACACGTTCTCGGGGACGGCCCCGCTTGGCGATAGGAGCTACAACGCTCGCACCCTCGCCGTCGCTGGCGCCCAGGCTGTCGCTCGGTTCGACTTTTTTCCGACCATCCATGACACCTTCCAGTCGATGGTGCGTCGGACCGCGACCCTCCCGACCACACCGATCGACGCGACGCTACGTCTCGTCAACCTCAGCAACGTGGTCTATGCGAGCGCGACGCGACGTTTGACCTGGGACCAGGGCAGCGTCGGCGATCCGATCGATGCGGCACGCGGCACCATCGTGTTCGAGCGGAGGGGGTTGCCCCATCTCACGTGGGACATCCTGCAGCCCGCCTCCGCGGCGTCTGCTCAGAGCACCACGATTCCGGCGTTGCCTCCCGAGCTTGCGGGCGTCGATCCAGGGACGACGACGTCGTGGACGCGCGACATCGGCGGCTACGCGATTCCCGGCGGATACGATCGCGTCCGCACGACCCTGTTCGGCTTGACTCGCTTCTATCCGGACTGGCTCTCCGATGCGGATATGCTGCTCGCACAGCCTGGCTTGCTGCGCTACGTCGGTAGCGGACCCATCTGAGCCGGCGTCGTGCTCCGTTCCGACCCTCGGCTGCGCGTCTCGGCTCGGCTACCATCAGGAGCGATGTCGGCGCCCACCCCCCTGTTCACGTTTCGGCCGATTCCGACGATCGCCGGGATGCTCGAGAGTCGTGGCATCGCGGTCATCCCTCTCCTCGACAAGGCGGGTCTCCCCCACGACGCCATCACGTCGACGATCACGGCCCCCCTCGTAAGGATCCAGGCGTTCGTCGACGATGTCGCGGAGCAGCTCGACGCTCCTCTGCTCGGTCTCGACCTCGTCGATCTCGTGCCGCTCGGATCCTACGGTGTAGCCGAGTTCGCAGTGCACTCCGCGCCGAGCATCGAGGTCGCGCTCAGCGCCCTCTGCGAGCTCTCTCCCCTGCTCAATCCGCTGAACGACATGCGCTACATCGCAGATGCGTCGGGCTGCGAGATCCACTTCTCCTACGCCGGACTGCGCGACTCCCTCGGGATGCAGCTGAACGAGTACACGATCGCGCTCATCGCGCGGCACTTCCAGGGCGTCCTCGGCAAGCCGCTGGCGCTCGAGCGCGCATGGTTCGCGCATGGCCGGCGCGAGCGCGCAGAGGAGGTCGCTCGCCGCCTCGACTGCAATGTCGCTTTTCAGAAGCACGACTCGGGGTTCGCGCTGACGAGCGACGTGATCGCGCACCGACCGGCGAACGCCAATCCCGCGCTGTTCGACTTCTTGCTCACCCAGGCACGCGCGCAGCTCGCGAACATGGGCGGCACCAACATCGTCGCTCAGACCGTTCGCACGATCGAAGCGCGCCTCGCCGTCAAGGAGGTCACCGCAAGCGCGATCGCTGAAGCGATGGCGACGACCGAGCGCACGCTACAGCGTCATCTCGCGGAAGCGGGGACCTCGTTTCGTGACGTCCTCACCCGTGTGCGGCTGCGCCGGCGCGCCGAGCTCGAGCGCGCTGACTTGACGGAAACGGAGATCGCGACGCGCCTGGGGTTCGCCAACGCGCGCACGATGAAGGGCTCGCTCGACACGCCTCCCGACGACCCCACCTGAGGTGTGCTGCCGAGCGAGGCACCACAACCCGCGCGTCTCGGACCGTCAGTCTTCGTCAGCGACGTAGATCAACGCGACGCGCTCCACCGATGCAGCCACGAATGCCGTCTCGAACGCCGCGTCACCGAGCGGCTGCCAGCTCTCGGTCGTGTCGCCGTTCACCAACCACGTCGCGTCGTCGCCGAGCGCGCCGATCCAGACGTCCGCGAACAGCCTGGCGACGTCGACCGGCATCACCGACGCGCCGTACACCTGCTGCGTCGCGAGCACGTTGCACAGTTGCTCGGTGACGGTCGCGCGATCGCGAGCGCCCCAGCGCGCACCGATCGGTCGTAACCCGAGCGCGAGGCTCGCTCGATCGGCGAGATGCGCGAGCGTGACCGGCAACGCCGAGGTCCAGCGCCACCGACCCGCGCGCGCCTTGCCCTCTCCCCGCGTGGGAACAACAGGCCCCGGGTCGTCAACAAGCGCGACGGTCGCGAGCAGCCAACGCTCGTAGTGTGCCCGCGCGCCGAGCCCGCGCGAGGTACTGCCACCGATCTGGTCGCCGTATCGCGTCGGGTTTGCGGCGAACACCGCGTCCGGATCCGGCACGGTCGCGCTGCTCTTTGGGCCTTCGATAGCGATCTGCCACTCGACACTCGTCGTCGCGAGGAACGCGAAGAACGCAAGCGCATCGCGGTAGCCCATCGCGAGATCGATCGGCTCGTCATCGAACGTCGCTTCGAGCGTGCCATGCAAGCGGCTCTTGTCAGCGTGCTCGATCATCACGTGCGGTGCGCCACACCACCATCGTTCGCCGGCGCTCCACTCGTGGATCCGGCGGTACAGCCGCTGCGCCTCGAGCTTGGCGAGGGTCAGGCCCGTATCGAAGCGCACCAGCATGGGCTGCGAGTTTTGCCGGAAGTGTTGGGCGCGTGGGCCGATGAGCGAGGACTTTGTGCCACCACCGCCGAAGGCACAGTAGAATGCGCCCCAGTGGCAGTACCGTTCGGTCCGTATCGCGTGTTCGAACCGTTGGGGATCGGAGGAATGGCGACGGTGAACCGCGCCGAGATCACGGTTGCGGGCTCGACCTATGAAGTCGCCCTCAAGCGCCTGGACGCCGAGCTCGCGAACGACAAGACGTTCGTTCGGCGTTTCATTGCCGAGGCGCGCATCGGTCAACTGCTGAGGCATCCGAACATCGCGCTCGCCCACGAGGTCGGTTGCATCGACAACACGCACTTCATCGCGTTCCAGTGGATCCCGGGCGTCACGATGGCGCAGATCTTCGAGCTCGCGCGAGAGACGCAACCTCCGCCGGTCTACGTCACGCTGCGAATCGTCTCGCAGGTCGCGCGAGCGCTCGCGTACAGCCACGAGCTCAGCGACGAGCAGGGCCAAAGGCTCGGCCTCGTCCATCGCGACGTCGCCCCGTCGAACATCATTGTCGGGGACAACGGAGTTACCAAGTTGATCGATTTCGGCGTCGCCAAGTCATCGATCGGTCATGTCAGAACCAGCGCGGGAGAGGTGATCGGAAAGATGGGCTACGTCGCGCCCGAATACCTCAGGACAGGCAAGTGCGATGCGCGCGCCGATATCTATTCGCTCGGCGTTGTCGCCTGGGAGGCGCTCACGGGCCAGCGCTTGTTCCCCGCCGAGACCATCGACGGTGCCCAGGCGCAGCGGTCCAAGGTGAAGCGGCCGTCAGCGCTGAACTCTCACGTGGCAGCAGAGATGGATAAACTTCTCGGGCGCACGCTGCACCCGGATCCAGTCAGGCGGATGCAGACAGCCGGCCAGCTCGCCGATGCCCTCGACGACTACGTGGAGAAGGCAGGACTCGCCGTGACCGATGCTGATGTCTCGGCGTGGGTGATGAACGAGTTCGGTGCACCGACGCGGCGCAAGATCCGCGCTCTCACCGTCGATATCGAAAACGATGTCGACCTCGACATCGAGCATTCGTTCGCGAAGGTTCGCACCGAGACCGAATCAGATACGTAGGCACTCGGCGGCAGCGCTGAAAGAGTCCACCGTGCGAGCTTCGCGCACGCTATCGTCCTGGGATGCGGGCGGCCAGTGCTCCGACGGGTTGCACCGCCGACGACGTGCTCCTCGCGTTCGTCCACGGCAAGCTGACGAATGACTCGCGCGACGAGGTCGTTGCTCATCTGGACACCTGCGAGACCTGTCGGCTGTTGGTGGTCGATCTCGTGCGCACCCACGGTCGGGCGACGTCCGCCGAGGAAGAGGCCCTGCCCGCAGGGACCCAGATCGGTCGTTACGTCATCCTCGAGCGCGTCGGCGTGGGCGCGATGGGCGCGGTCTACGCTGCCCTCGATCCTGATCTCGATCGCAAGGTCGCCCTCAAGCTGCTCCACGGAACGGCAGAGCGACAGGATGTGCTGGTCCGCGAAGCGCAGGCGATGGCTCGCCTCGCGCACCCGAACGTCATCTCTGTCTACGAGGTCGGCACCGTCGATGACACGGTCTACGTCGCGATGGAGCTGGTCGACGGCGTCACGCTCTCGGAGTGGATGCGCAGTGCACCGCGGCGATGGCAGGACACGGTCGCGCTGTTCATCGAGGCCGGGCGAGGACTGCAGGCCGCGCATAGCGTCGGGATCGTGCATCGCGACTTCAAGCCCGACAACGTCCTCGTCGGTGCCGATGGTCGGGCGCGCGTCACGGACTTTGGCCTCGCGCGGCTCGCTGCCTCCGATGCTGCGATCGACCGGAGCGCCGAGCCCGCGTCGCTGACACGCACCATCAGCCAGACAGGAACGCTCGCAGGCACGCCGGTGTACATGGCGCCGGAGCTCCACCGCGGTGCAGCGGCCAGTGCCGCGAGTGATCAGTTCAGCTTCTCCGTCGCGCTCTTCGAGGCGTTGCAGGGCGAGCGACCGTTTGCGGGCAGCTCGCTCGCCGAGCTCGTCGCGAACGTGACGGACGGCCGCGTGCCAGCGACGCGTGGCATCCCGACCTGGCTCGAGCGCGCGCTGCGCACGGGTCTCGCGACACAGCCCGAGGATCGATTCCCGACCATGGACGCGATGCTCGCCGCAATCCAACCTCGTTCGTCGGTGACGCGCGGCTGGGTCCTGGCTGCGATCGCTGTGGTCGGAATCACCGTGGGGGCAGGCATCGCGCTGCGAGGTCGCCACCAGGACTCCGACTGCGCGCGGGCGGGTGATCCTCTCGCGAGCGTCTGGAATCCGCAGCGGCGGCAGGCGATCGCGAGCGCCTTCAAACGCAGCAATCGTCCCTACGCCGGAGACACCGCCGATCGCGTCGACAAGAACTTCGATCAGTATGCGGATGCGTGGATCGGCATGCGCATCGACAGCTGCAAGGCCACGAACGTCAGGCGCGATCAGTCCGCGGCGCTGCTCGATCTTCGCACCGCCTGTCTCGATCGCCGGCTCGCCGAGCTCGACTCGCTGCTCCGGGTGTTCGGCAGCAATCCCGACGGCGATCTCGTCGACAACGCCGTCCACGCGTCGCTCGCGCTGACTGACCTGGCAGCGTGTGCGGACACGACCGCGCTCACCTCGGCCTCCCCGCCACCGGCCACGGCCGTGGAGCGTAGCCAGCTCGCCGCCCTCGTCGCGCGGCTCGAGATCACGCGCGCAGCGCTCCGAGCTGGGCGTCCCAAAGAGGCCTCGCGTCTCGATCCGACGCTGGTCGCCGATGCCCGCACGCTCGGCCACGCGCCGTTCCTCGCCGAGGTGCTCCTCCTCGATTGCGCCGTCCGCGATGGCATCGGCGACAATACGGGCGCCGAAGCGGCGTGTCGCGATGCGCTCCAGGTCGCCGCGACGGCTCGCGATCACGCTCGAGTCGCGGAGGCAGCAGTTCAGCTGGTGCGCATTGTCGGCTACGGCAAGGGCCGCATCGACGAGGCCCTCGCGATGAGTCGGCTCGCGGATGCCGAGGTCAGCCAGGCCGGCGACGATCCGCGCCTGCGCGCGAAGTTCCTCACCAATCGCGGCATTCTGTATTCGTTGAAGGGCGACCTCCCCTCGGCGCGAACCGACCAGGAGGCCGCGCTCGCACTGCGTAGCGCTGCGCTCGGACCTACTCATCTCGAGACCGCGGAGTCGTTCCATGACCTCGGCGGCGTCCTGTGGCAGATGGGCAAGTTCGACGACGCACTCGTCGCGATGCGGAAAGCACTCGAGATGACCGAGGCGATCCTCGGCCCCGACCATCCCGACGTCGGCAAGACCGTGCTCGGGATCGGAATGAGCCTGCGCGCGCAGGGAAAGCTCGACGAAGCGCTCCCCAACTACGAACGTGCGCTGAAGATCTTCAAGGCCGCGCTCGGTCCCGATCACCGGAGCATCGCAAGTGCGATGGACAGCGAGGCGATGGTCTACGACAAGCGCGGCGACGACGCCGAGGCCATCCGCTTGTTCGACGAGTCGCGAGCGATGCGCGAGCGGTTGTTCGGCAAGGACGACGAGCTCGTGTCCGATTCGCTGAAGAACCTCGGCGAGTTCCTGATGTCTCGTAAGCGGTACGCCGAAGCGCGCCCACTGCTCGAGCGTTCGCTGACGATTCGCGAGACGAAGCTCGGAGCAGACCACCCCAAGGTCGGGGCCGTTCTCGCCGCGCTGGGCGAGTGTCTGCTCGCCGATGGTCACGCGCCGGAGGCTCGCGTTCAGCTGGAGCGCGCGATCAAGATCCTCGACGGCAAGGGCGGCAATCCCGCGATTCTCACGCGCGCGAAAGAGCAGCTCGCGCTAGCTACGCGCTAGGTCACTTGCTGACCGCCACCGTGACCTTCGCGGACGTCGCGATGACGGAACCTTTGTCGTCGAGTAGCGACAGCGTCAACGCGTGGTCGCCCACCGCCGCCCCCGCGGACGCGAACATCGGCAGCACGCGCGAATAGCTCTTGCCGGCGGCGAGCGTGATCGTTTCCTGGACGTTCGCGCGACAGCTCGGAGCATTCCAGGTAAGCGACGGATCGCTCGACCTCCAGTGTTCCTGCCAGCTGCAGCTCATCTGCAGAAACGTCACAGGGGTAGATCCGGTGTTCGTGACGTTTGCCGTGACGTCCACCGGAGCGCCTGTCTTCCACTTCGTCGTCGCAGGCACGACCTCGAGCTTCAGCACCTGCGCCAGCGGCGGCGTCACGGTGAGGTGGAGCGGCGCGCTCGTGATCGGCGCACCACCATCGGGCGTGAACGTCACCGCAACGGTATGCGCTCCCGGTTTCGCGTCCGACGCATACGACATCTGCAGCGTCCATTCGCGCTTGCCGCCAGGGGCGATCGCGAGCGTCCGTTTCACGTTCCTCGTGCAGGTCACGGCCGGCCACGAGAGCGAGGCATCGTTGGTCGCCCATTGATCGGGCCAGCTACAGCTGAACACCGCGATCGCTTGCTTCGTCTTGGTCGTGTTGACGATGCGAACGCCCACGTCGACGAGCTCGCCCATGCTCCACGTCGTCTTTGCTGGCGTCACCTCGACGATGAGTGGTGGAGGTGCACCGACGGTGATCTTCACGGGCGCGCTCGCGGTTTGCTTGGCGCCGTCGGGCGTGAACGTCATCACGAGCGGGTGCGGCCCCGCCTTCGCGTCGGTCTTCGCGAACATCGGCAAGGTCCATGACCGAACCGCTTTCGGTGCGAGCGCGATTGTCTGCGGCACGTTCTTGTCGCAAGCCCATGGCTCCCAGCGCAGGTCCGGATCGCTCGACGTCCAGCTGTCTTCCCAGCTGCAGCTGAACACCAAGAACTTCTGGGGCGTCGTGCTCGCGTTGGTGACACGCAGCGTGACGTCGACGGTCTTGCCGGGCGTCCACGTCGTCTGTGCGGGTAGCACGTCGACCTGAAGCGGATCCGCTGCGGCGACGGACGCGATGGCAGCGACGAGCGAGAACGCGACGAGCAGCTTCACTCGTTAACGCTGCCACATGGCCGCCCTCGGCGACGCAAAATTACGGCGTCAAACCGATCGTGACGAGCCGCGGCTTGCTGGGAGCGAACATCCAGTCGACGAACGCGTGCACGACCTCGCCGACGTGCTCGCCTCCCTTGGAATCACGCAGCGCGTGGTCGAGCTCCGGCAGAATCGCGTAGCGGACGGCGCGCGTAGGGTCGCGGAGCAGCTCGGCGACGAAGAGATCGGCGGATTCGATCGGCGCCTTGTCGTCGGACGTACCACCGGCGACGAAGACCGGTGTGTTCACGGCGCGCGTGTCTTCCAACGGCGTGGAGTCGATCGCGTACGAGATCTCGCGAACGCTGGCGGCGCCAGCGTACTCGGCAGGCGGCGCCGAACCGGTGAGCGCGATCAGGTCATCGAGCGCTGACTTCACGCCAGGGAGATCGCCGCGGCGACGCGCGAGTGTGGTGTCGTCGAAGAAGCGTGTCGCGCCTGCACCGGAGAGGAGCCCCACGCCCGCGATGCGCGTGCCGAGTGCGCGGGCTGCACCCGCTGCGACGTCGGCGCCCTCGGAGTGGCCGAGCAGACCGAAACCTCGATGCAGAGCTTTCTGCTCGGCGCGTGCCCCTCGCCGACCTTGCCCTCCGTCAGTTGCTGCAGCGCAGCTAGGCGAGGCGATCTGGGCCCATTCCAGGGACACGATTGCTGCGTTGCACAAATCAACAGAACAAGGCACAGTGGCGTCACGCCTCGATGCTGTATCTGGCTCATTCACTCCAGCGCCTTGTTTTATCTACCCTTTCTCCGGGACTAGAGGCATTTGCCGCCTCCGGGATGCCGTTGCTGAGGGCAAACGCTGCCCTCTTGCATCGCAGCATCAAACGGTACCCGCGGCAACCGTTCGGGATTCCGGGCTCGACCGAGCAGGTCGTCGAGTCTCGCCCGTTTGTGGAGCTGCGTCGGTTCGTGCCGACGGGCGGACCACGCGGCCCGCGCGTGCTGCTCGTGGCTCCGCTCTCGGGACATCACTCGACGCTGCTGCGCGACACGATCACGTCCCTGCTCGAGGATCACGACGTCTACGTCACCGACTGGCGGGACGCGCGCGATGTGCCGCTGTCCGAAGGCACGTTCTCGCTCGATGACTACGTCGCGGAGGTTCGCGGGTTCCTGCAGCGACTCGACGCGGCGTCCACGCACGTCGTGGCGGTGTGTCAGCCGACCGTGCCCGTGCTCGCGGCGGTGTCACTCGACGCGGCGGCGGGGCTGCCGACTCCGCGATCGCTGACGTTGCTCGGCGGACCTGTCGACGCGCGCGTATCTCCGACACAAGTGAACAAGCTCGCGAGCGATCGTTCGATGGCCTGGTTCGAGCACGCGATGACGTATCGCGTTCCGCCGGGCTACCGCGGCGCCGGGCGCAAGGTGTACCCGGGCTTCCTGCAGCTCACGGCATTCATGATGATGAATCCCGAGAAGCACTTCAAAGCGCACATGGACTACTGGACCGCGCAGCTGACGGGCACATCGCACGAAGCGATCGCGTCGCACGAGGCGTTCTACGACGAGTACAACGCCGTTCTCGACATGGACGCTCGCTACTACCTCGATACGGTACGCGTCGTGTTTCAGGAGTACGCCCTCGCGCGCGGCACGTGGCGCGTCGACGGTGTTCTTGTCGAGCCGGCAGCGATTCGCACCACACCACTGCTCACGATCGAGGGGGAGCTCGACGACATCTCCGGCCTGGGTCAGACAGAAGCGGCGCACGCGCTCACTCCGAACACGGTGCGGCACCAGCACTACATCGCACGCGGCGCTGGCCACTACGGGCTGTTCTCTGGTCGCCGCTGGCGCACCGAGATTTACCCGGAGCTCCGGGCCTTCATCGAGGCGAGCAAGTGATCGGCTACGAACCTGCCCTGCAGGGCAAGACGGCACTCGTGACGGGCTCGACGAGTGGTATCGGGCTTGGCATCGCGACGGCGCTCGCATCGCGGGGTGCGAACGTGATCCTCAACGGCTTTGGTGATGCGGGCCCTGCTCGCGATGCGCTCGCTTCATCGGGCAACCGCGTCGGCTTTCACGGCGCGGATCTGTCCAAGCCCGCGGCGATCGCGGACCTGTTCGCCTATGCGACTTCAGAGTTCGGCGGCGTGGACGTGCTCGTCAACAACGCGGGCATCCAGCACGTTGCGATGGTCGACGAGTTTCCGCCCGAGCGATGGGACGCGATCATCGCGCTCAATCTGACCGCTGTCTTCCATACCACGCGGCTCGCCCTGCCCCACATGAAGGCGCGCAACTGGGGACGCATCGTGAACATCGCGTCGGTGCACGGCCAGGTCGCTTCCGTCGGGAAAGCAGCCTACGTCGCGGCAAAGCACGGCGTGCTCGGGCTCACCAAGGTCACCGCGCTCGAGACCGCACGACTCGGCGTCACCTGCAACGCGATCTGCCCGGGCTGGGTGCTCACGCCGCTCGTCCAGCAGCAGGTCGAGGCACGCGCGTCGCACGACGGCAGCTCCGAGGCGAATGCGCGCGAGGCGCTGGTCTCCGAGAAGCAGCCGTCCGCGAGCTTCATCACCACCGATCAGATCGGCGCAGCGGTGTTGTTCCTGTGCAGCGATGCCGCGAGTCAGATGCGCGGTGCTGCGTGGACGATCGACGGCGGCTGGACCGCGCAATAAGACGGACAGCGCGGCGGACTCGTACCTTCTCGCGTCGACGGCCGGTGGACGCCGTCCATGCGCAGAGTGAGTATGATTTGCACCACGCTCGAGCTCCGTCGTGACGGTCGCCCTCTCCTCCTGCTGGCCGTCGCGGGCTGTCTATCAACCGCACCGAAGGCGCCGACGCCGATGGACAAGATCGTGGGTGCGATTCCGTTGACGATCGAGAATCACATGAACCAGCCCCTCTGCCAGTTCATGATCTCGATCGACAAGAAATATGCGGATCCCGAGTTCTGGAATGTTCTCGACGAACCCGCCCCACGCTGATCACTACAGCTTCCTCGCCATCGCCTGTGATCGAAAGAAGCAGCGAATCGTCGACGCCGAGATCGCGGGACCAACGACGTTCAACGTCGACGATCACGCGTTCGATCCACCGCCGGCGGTCGCCGGGACCGTCCACGTGGGCGTCTACCTCAATGCCGGAGGCGGAGCTCCGCCCGACGAGCCCGCTGCGTCGTGCTCACCAGCTGGCGCCCACGCGACGCTCGCGAGTCAGTGCTGCAGCCAGCAGCTCGAGATTCCGACCGTGGCCGACCCGTCGAATCGTTGCCATAGCTGAGTCACTCCGAGGCAGCGACCGAGCTCGTCGCGATCAGTTCCGCTCGAACATCAGGAAGTGATTGTGCGGTTGAACCTCGGCGTCGACCACGTGGTACGGCGCGCGACCGGCCTTGATCTCCTGGAGTAGCAGCCAATCGCTGTAGAAGCCGGCCTTGGCTTCGTCGAGACGGCGCCACGGCTGGTCGCGATGCATCGTCGTGACAATCACGCGCGGCGCACGCTCGAGGACGTACTCGGTGTTGTTGCGCTCGTGTCCGATCCAACTCCGTGTGAGTGCGCCGTCGGGAACGGAGCGACCGGCCCGCGCGATGGCCGGCTCGGTGAGTCCAACGAGATCCAGGATCGGCAGCTTGGAGTAGTAGCCGATCGCACCGATCGGAACGGTCGCGACGAGCGTGTCCTTTGGATAGTGGCCGCGCAGGTACGTGCCGACGGCTGCCCACTCGAGAACGCGCGGACTCGTGTGCTGTGGCGGGATGTAATGGATCACGCGCGCTCGCACGGCGACGCCGAGCGTGGCGGCGAGCACAGCCACCGCGATCAGTTGCGGGCGAGCGAAGCGGCGCACGACCTCGCCGACACCGACGAGCGCGAGCGCGGACAGCATCGGCACGAGCGGAAACCACAGGCGGCTGTACTCGAACAGGTCCCCGCCGCTCCGCAGAAAGAACGCGAACCACGCGAGTGCCGCGCCAAGCAGATAGATCACGGCACGGCGGTGCTTCTCGACGAGCAACGCGAGCGGCGCGAGGATCACGAGCGGGAAGTCAGCGAACGCGTCGAACATGTACGAGAGTCCGAGCTCCGCGTGGCGCCACGTCCCGCCCGACTTCGCGTAGTAGGTGTTGGGCGCGAACGCACCGAAGATCGCGAAGCGCGTTACCGCGATCGCCACCACGATACCGACCGCCGTCGCGAGGAACTTCGGGCGGCGCAGCTCCGGCAGCAGCGGCAGCGCGATGAGAAACACCATGTTCTCCGGCCGGACGAGGAGTGCGGCACCGACGAGCCCCACGAGCAGCCACGGCCGCCGCTGGATCGCCGCGTACGCGATCCCGGAGCTGAACGCAGCGCCGAGCGCTGTCTCCATGCCCGTCGTGCTGTTGAGCAGGACGAAGTGATCGAACGCGAGCGCCGCGACGGTCGCGAGCGTGACGAACGCGGCGAGGCGTACGTCGTCGACCATCCGCATCGCCACGGCTCCGGCGAGGACGAGCGCGACGATGAGGCTGATCGTGCACAACACCTGGCAGAGCTCGATCAGCTGATTCGTGACGAGGCTCCCGAGCGAGAGCAGCGCGAGAAAGAGCGGGCTCGTGAAGCCCTCGACTAGCGGCCCGTCGCAGTTGAACCGCGGCCCGCAACCGGCGTCGATGTTCTTGACGTAGCGCAGGTAGATCAACGTGTCGTCATAGATGCCGTTCCAGTGGTCGCGCGCAAACATCACGACGGCCACGCCGGCGATGACGAGCGCCGCGATCAGCGCGAGGCGGTCCCAGCGCAGCTTCACGGAACCACGCGGTAGCGGCGAACCACGGGCTCAGTATCGCCTGAACGCGATCGCTTTAGATGGCGATCTTGAACAGCGATCGAGCTCCGACCACGTACGGCCGCAGTTTTCGAGATGCGCTCTAGTCGTTACGAGGTCCGCACGGACCGGGAACCTTGAGGCACGAGAGCTCTTCGGTCGTGATGCCGTACGAGCCCTTGTACTCGTCGCCCCAGATGATGTCGTACTGGTGTCCAGCGCCGTTGCCGCTCGGATCGAGTGAATGGACCGGATCGTCGGGGCGATCGATCTCGTAGAGCACGAGGTCACCCATGTCGCGCAGACCGGGGCCCTTGAACGTGTAGCCGAGCACGAGGCCGGGGACGCCCATCGCGACCGTGAGGTTCATGACTTCGCCGCCGGGGAGCGGGCCCTTTGCGGCGACGATCGCGTCGCGCTCGTACGTCGCGTATTCGGCGATCGCACCGCCCCAGCTGTGGGCATCGAGGACTATATGGCGCGGTCGACCCGCTTCGGTGGCCGTCTTCGGTGGGTGCGCGGGCAGGAATGCCTGCAAGCCGGTCCACAGGTTCGTCGCGTCGAGCTTCGCGTTGTCGCCGGTATACGCGAACAGGTTCTGCGTAACGGTGCCGTGCGCGCAGCTCTGCGCGTACTCGTCCAGGATCTCGATCGGCACGCGCAGGCCTTCGAGGCTGACGTACGTGAAGCGCTTCTTCGTGATGCCGGTGCCCCAAAGCGCGAACGTGATCGAGCCGTCCTCGATCTGGCCATCGTCGATGCCTGCGCGATGCGCGGCGGCGATCGCTTGCTCGAATACGATGCTGTCGTTGTAGAGCATCAGGTTCTGATGCACGTCGAGTACGGGCTCGGGATCGGGGAGCGGCATCACCTCGTTTGCGAGGTAGTCGTACGCGCCAGTGCCCGGAATCAGCACGAGTACATCGCCGGATTGAATGTTCTCGGGCCAGATCGCATCCGAGGTTGGGTCGAGGTCGGGCAGCACGGTGCCCTCGGGAGCGGCGCAGCCCATCCACGCGCCAGCGGCGAGCGCGGTCACGAGCGGGATCGAGAGCCTCATTGCGGCAGGGTTCAGCAGCGTTCGTGCCATGCGCGCGCCCGTGTAATTCCGCGAGACGTTTGGGCGCGGCGGCGATCCCGCGGTGGCTAGTCCAGGCGCCAGTCGGCTACTGAAGCCGTGTATCTCGTTGTCCGCACACTGCAACTTCGATTAGAAGGGGACCGTGATCGAGCGCATCGTCGACAGTGGCCTCGTGCCGGAGAGCGTCCTTCGGGCCGCGATCCGCAGGGTCTGCACGATGCGGTTGACGCAGGAACGCCGCAGCGTCGAGGACCACCAAGCGCGCCATCAAGCGCTCGTGGCGCACCTGCGCGAGAGTGAGATCGCGATCGCGACGGGATCGGCGAACGAGCAGCACTACGAAGTGCCGGCCGCGTTCTTTCAGACCGTTCTCGGTCCGCACCTGAAGTACTCGAGCTGCTACTGGCCGGGACACGTGCGCGACCTCGGTGGCGCAGAGGTCGCGATGCTCGAGCTCACCGCCGAACGCGCCGGACTCGCGGATGGGCAGGACGTCCTGGACCTCGGCTGTGGCTGGGGCTCCCTCTCGCTGTGGGCGGCGGCTCGCTACCCGCGCAGTCGCTTCACGGCGGTCTCCAACTCGGCGACGCAGCGCGCGTACATCGATGCAACGGCGGCTGCGCGCGGGCTCACCAATCTCACGGTTCGCACCGCTGACGTCCGCACGCTGTTGCTGCCCGCGCGCGCGTTCGATCGCGTCGTCTCGATCGAGATGTTCGAGCACATGCGCAACTACGAGCTCCTGCTCCGCCGCATCGCCGATTGGCTGCGTCCCGACGGCGCGCTGTTCGTTCACGTCTTCGCGCACCGCGAGCACGCGTATCCGTTCGAGGACGCCGGCGCATCGGACTGGATGGCGCGCGAGTTCTTCACGGGCGGCATCATGCCGAGCGCTCAGCTCCTGCACTTCTTCCAGGCCGACCTGCGGCTCGCATCCGAGTGGCACCTCTCCGGCACCCACTACGCGAAGACTGCCGAGGCCTGGTACGCGAACCAGATGAACAACCAGGATCGCGTGCTCGAGGTCTTTCGGGCGGCGTACGGCGCAGACGCGAAGAAGCGGTTCCAACGCTGGCGGGTGTTCTTCCTCGCGTGCGCGGAGCTCTTTGGCTACGCCGACGGTCGCGAGTGGATCGTCGCGCACTATCTGTTCAAGAACCGCTAGTCCTCGCGGGGACCGCACGGGCCGGGAACGCCAGCGCAGCTGAGCTCCTCGGTCGTGATGCCGTAGAGCCCCTGATACACGTCGCCAAACAGGATCGGATAGTTGTGACCGAGCGTGTTGCCGCTCGGGTTCACCTGGGGAACCGGGTCATCGGGGCGATCGATCTCGTAGAGGTCGACACCGCTGTCGAGGTCGCGCAGGCCCGCCCCTTGAAACGTGTAGCCGAGGATGAGATGCGGCACGCCCATCGCGATGGTCATCGCGTGCGCGGCGACGCGGTCCCCGTCCTTCCACGGACCGTGCGCCGCGACGAGCGTGGCTTCCTCGAGCGTCTCGTATTCCGCGACCGCACCGCCCCAGCTATGCGCGCCGAGGATCACGTTGCGCGGCTCGGTCGCGTCCGACGGATGCGCGGCGAGCCATCCTTGGATACGCGTGTAGAGGTCGTTCGCATCGGTCTTCGCGCTGTCGGCGCTGTAGTTCAGGAGGTTGTCGGTGATCAGGCCGTGAGCACACACGCTCTCGCCGCCGAGAATATCGACGCGCAGGCGCACGCCTTCGTAGCTGACGTACGTGAACGCGGTCTTGTTCGCGAAGCCGGCGCCCCAGATCATCACGTGGACGTCGCCTGCTTCGATCTGTTCCGTCGATAAGCCCGCGCGACGTTGTGTGGCGATCGCTTCTTCGAAGACGTCGTCGTACATCTCCGGCAGCTTGCGAATGTCCGCGACGGGAACAGCATCCGGCATCGGATCGACGATGGACGTCAGGTAGTCGTACGACCCGGTGCCCGGCACGATGACGTAGACATCGCCCGCATGCATCCGCGTGAACATCGCGTCCTGCGGGTCCGCGAGGTCGGGCAGCACGTTGCCCGCGGGTTCGGTGCAGCCGGCGAACAGACCCGCGGCGACGGTCACGGCGGCCGCAATGGACGGAACGATGCGCATCGCGAATCTATCCAGCACCGGGCGTGCCAGCGTCGCCCGCTGCTATCCCTGCGAGATGACATCCGAGCTCGCACGACGACCCGCCAGCTGGCGCCGATTGCATCGGCCATGGCGCGAACCGCGCTGGTCGCGAGGCTCCAGTGGCACGTGCGGTTCAGAGTGCGGCGGCGATGAACTCGTTGGCGGTCGCCGGACGATCCTTCGGATCCTTCGCGAGCGCGGCGAGGATCGCGTTGTTCAGCTTCTCCGGCAACTCTTTGCGTAGCTCGCGCGGCGGCGTCGGGATCTCGGAGAGATGCGCAAAGCCGATCGCGATCGCGTTGTCGCCACCGAATGGCGGGCGGCCGGTCACGAGGTGATACGCGAGCGCGCCGAGCGAATAGAGATCCGTCCGCGCATCGCACGGCTTTCCGCGCACCTGCTCGGGCGCCATGTAGTGCGGCGTTCCGAGGATCGCCCCTGTCGCGGTGAGCCCCTCCCCGCGCGCCGTGGTCGCGAGACCGAAATCGATGATCTTCACCGCGCCCCGCTCGCCGACGAGCACATTCGCCGGCTTGAGATCGCGATGAATGACGCCTGCTTCGTGCGCTGCTTCGAGGCCCGTCGCGATCTGCTTGAGAATATCGATCGCAGCGTCCATCGGAACGACGCCGCGCTGCGCGATCACCTCGGAGAGCGTGCGGCCTGCGAAGTACTCCATCGACAAGTAGAGCAAGCCCGCACGCGCTTCGCCGAGATCGTGGATCCGGATCACGGCCGGCGAGCTGACCTTGCGCGCCGCTGCGGCCTCGCGACGAAACCGCTGAACCATCGCTTGCTCGTCGGTCGCGAACGCGCTCGAGATGACCTTGAGCGCGACGAGCTCGCCGAGCACTTCGTCGTCCGCGAGGTACACCGCACCCATACCGCCCCGCCCCAGCAGGCGCTGCACGCGATAGCGCTGTGCGAGCACCTGGCCCGGTTCGAGCGCTGTCGTCGCGAGCGGTGCGGGTGCGAGCGGTTGGCCGAGCGCTGTCGCCGTGCGATCGAGCGCCGTTACGGGCGTCGCGGCGTCCTTTGCGGAGGCGACCGGGGCCTCGGCGGCGGACTTGTTCGCAGGCGCGATCGAGCGCTGCTCGTCGATGATCTTCGCGACCTTCTGATTCAGCTCGAAGTCGACACTGCACACGATCGACTCGAGGTTCTCGACGCGCTCGCGCAACAGCTTGTTCTCGTCGCGCATCCGCTTCGCCTCGGCATCCTCGAGCTGGTTCGTCGGAGCCGCCGCCTTGAGCGCTCGCTCGTGCTCCTGGCGCTTCGCATCCGCGCGGGCCTTGATCGCGTAGAGCGGCACCGCAAACGCACCCGCAACCGCTATGAGCCCGACGAAGTCGATCACGGGCGCTACAGTAAGTCGCCGGGTGCGGTCGCGCTAGCGTTCGCTACCACGCGCTCCACTTCACGAACCGCTCGACCCTGAACGTGTGAAAGCCTTGGTCGTACGCGACGATCTCGTTGTCTCCGCCGATGAGGCCAGTGAGCGCCCCCGCGAGCTCGCTGCGGACGGGCCACCACGCTCCACCGAGGAGCTCGTAGAGACGCGACCCACCACCAAACACATTCGGTCCGACCGCCGTGATCGCCACGAACCGCTCTGGCGTTGCGGCCGTGGTCGCCATCTGCGTCGACGGATCGTACGACAGGAGCGACACGGGACTCGCGCCAACCAAGACGTAGACGCCTGACGCGACAACGACGAGCGAGTGTGGCGAGTCGAGGTCGGCCGTCACCGCGGTCCACGTGCCGCTCGCGCGATGCCACAGCCGTGGGCCCTGTCCGTCACCGGTGCCGATCGCGTAGAGGTCGCCGATCGCCGTACCGCCGAGCTCGGAGAACGCGATGGTCGGAGTCTCGAACTGCCAGCTCGCGTTCGCGCCATCGCGATACGCGAATGTGTGATCGCCAACGACTGCGACCGCGGTGTCATCGGGCGCGACCCACGTCGAGGCCACGGGGCCCGTAGTGATGTCGTTCGCGCCGTCGTGGAACACCGGATCCTCGGCGTAGTACGCCGTTCCGGACTTGGTGATCGCGAGGTTGGATCCGCCGTAGGGCAGATCGACGAGCGAGCCGCTGTCGTCGAACGTTTGGAAGCCGCTGGCCGCGTCGAGAATCAATGTACCGCCCGCGACGTGGCGACCACCAAAATGCGGTCCCGTCGTCATGCCCGACCATGCGCCGCCGATCGTGAACACACCGCCTGTCGACACGCTGGTCTGATAGATCGTCGGCCCGTCGCCTGCGAGGTGATAACCAAGCCACGCACCGTCGAGTGACTCGGGGCCGAACAAGTGCAGCCACGTGTGAACGGTGCCCGAGATGTCAGAGCGCAGGCCGAGAAGTATGCCGGCCGGCGTGCGTGCGATATCGATCGCTGTGATCGGGTCGACGATCGGCCCGTGCACCTCGTCGAAGGTTTGCCCGATGAAGCCGTGAGTCACCAGGTAGTCTCCGCCGGAGAACCGCTGGAAGGCGATCCACACCGAGCCGTCATCCGCTTCCACGAGCTGCGAGCCGGCCGCGAAGTCCATTCCGAGATCGGTGACCGTCGCGCCGTCATAGGTCGCGAGCACGCCCTGCGTGCCTGCGTAGAGCAGCGTGCCGCTCTGGCCGAGATCCGCGCCGACCGACCACGGACCCGTCAGCTGCGTCCAGGTCGCCCCCTGTAGACGCCACAGCGCCGCATCTCCGTCGAGCGAGACGAACAATCCAAGCGTGGGGCTCGACCACGCAGCGTGCACGGTGTCTGTCCACGGCGCTGCTTGCATGCTCCAACCGCCCGCGGCCGTCCACCGCGCGACGGTCGCGTTCGCGATCGCCCACATCCCGGTCGTGTCGCCGGTGATCGCGCGATAACCCGTGCCCGGCGCCTGCACCCACGTCGTCCCGGTGTGAGCCCATGCTTCACCGGATGGGTAGACGACACCGAGCTCGTTCGTCCACCCGAACATCTTCGTCACGGTGCCGCGATCGTGGATCACGGTCGCCGCGAACTTGCCGCACCCGCGATTATCCGCAGCGCACGCCGAGGTACATGCGAGGCGACCGTAATCTCCGCTGAAGTCGAGACAGCTCGCACCCGACGGCGTCGCTCCGTCGCAATACTCGCCGTGCGTGGGATCGATCACCGCATCGCCGCATCGCCCCGAGCATGTATGCGGATCGAGCTGACACAGGGAGCTGCACGACAGATCACCGCCGTAGTAGCCGAAGTCGGTGCACGAGACATTACTCGGCACGGAGCCGTCGCACTGCTCGATCGTGCCGACGATGTCATCACCACAGAAGCGCGGCTTGCACGCGGTCGTACACTCCGCTGCAGGATCGTCGGAGTTAGGCATCGTGCACGACGGAGAGACGTGCTCCGCCGTACCGCAATCGCAGCCCTCGCCGGCCGCGATATCGACGAGACCGTCGCCGCACACTTCCAGCGTGCAGATGCCGCTGCAGCCGTCGCCCGAGATGCGATTGCCGTCGTCACACAGCTCGCCCAACTCGAGGATGTCATTACCGCAGCTCGTGATCGTACACGCGCCGTTTTGACAGATGCCGGCGAGCGATCCGGCTACGCAGTCCTGGCCGTCGGCGAGACTCGCGCAGCTCCTCAGCTGATCTGCGGTGACGCACGTCGACGATGCCGCGAGGCACATCGTCCCAGCGGGGCAGTTATTGTCGCCGCACGGCACGAGGTCGGGCTCGATGCACGCTCCCACACCGAGCAAGCACACGACCCAGGGGACGAGGAGGCGTGCACTCATCCCTCCAAGGTACCGGAACTCTGCCGCACGCGGGTGCGCTGAGTCTCGAACGCGAGGCGGCGCTGGGCTACTTCCGCGTGTCGCTTGCGGACCGCTTCCGCCAACACGCCCAAGCGAACAAGACGCGGCCCCAGCTCGCCCGTGTACGGCGCGCGATCGTCGCCATCGAGCGAGTCGACGATCCTCGGCGAGACATCGTCGGGCGCAGGCAGCTCGTCGAGCGATCGATAAAACGCGTCACGCTTCTCCGTCGCGTCGGCGATCAAGCGCTGCTCGGTGCGCTCCTGCTTGGTACCATCGCGCTTAGCCTCTGCGATGGAATGGATCGCATCGGCGAGAGTCACCGTCGCTGCATGCACCGCCTGCAACGACGCGGTCAGCGGAACGAGCTCCATATCGATCGCCTCGATGCGCGCACCGAGATCCATGAGTTGCTGATCGCGACTGCGATTGGCGATCGCCGCGATCTCTGCCGACGCCTTGGTCGCTGCGGCCTCACGAGCGAGCTGCACGGGATCCTTGAGCGCGAGCGCGTGATCGAGCGACGCGAGTTGCTTCATGAGGCCATCGCGGTCGGCGAACTCCTTCTGCAGACGGGCCGCCGCTTCCGCTGCCTCGCGCAGCTCCTTGTCGAGGACGATCTTCAAGTTCTGCAGAAGCGCGCCCTGCATCTGACGCCGCACCACGGCGACATCCTCCTGCTCTTTCACGAGCTGGGAGCGGAGCGCTTCCAGGCGCTGGTCAGACTCGCCGAGCTTGGCGAGGAGCACGGTGCGCTGCTGCTGCAGGTCCGCGACCTCGTCCATCAGTAGTCTTCGAGCGGCGGGCAGGTGCAGACAAGGTTGCGGTCACCGTACGCGTTATCGATGCGCGCGACGGGCGGCCAGTACTTGTTCACGCGCAACCAGGGCGCGGGATACACGGCCTGTTCGCGCGAGTACGGATGATTCCATTCCGACGCTGCAATCTCGGCCGCCGTGTGCGGCGCGTTCTTGAGAACGTTGTTCGCACGGTCCATCGCGCCGCTCTCGATCGCCGCGATCTCGGCGCGGATCGAGATCATCGCCTCGCAGAACCGATCGAGCTCCGCCTTGGACTCGCTCTCCGTCGGCTCGATCATCAACGTCCCCGGGACCGGGAACGACATGGTCGGGGCGTGGAAGCTATAGTCCATCAGACGCTTGGCGACATCCTCGCCCTCGATGCCGGCTGTCTTCTTGAAGCCGCGGCAGTCGAGGATCAGCTCGTGCGCGACGCGACCGTTCTGTCCCGTGTAGAGCACCGGGTAGTGCGGCGCGAGGCGATGCGCGATGTAGTTGGCGTTCAGGATCGCGACCTGCGTCGCCTTCTTGAGACCCGGCTCGCCCATCATCGCGATGTACGCGAAGCTGATCGGCAGGATCGACGCGGAGCCCCACGGCGCCGCCGAGACGGGACCGACAGGCTGCGTGCCGTTCGGCGCGAGCGGATGCCCGGGGAGATACGGCGCGAGGTGCTTGTTCACGCCGATCGGGCCCATGCCGGGACCGCCGCCGCCGTGCGGGATGCAGTTATGAACGACAGCTCCGTTCGCGACGAACGAATGCAGCTCGTCCACGGTGATGTCGTAGACGACGTGCTCTCCCACCGGTCGAACGTCGATCACGCCGAGATGGAAGGTCGGCTCGACCTCCGCATCCTGTGTCACCGCGTACGTCACCTTGTATGACGCTCCCCGGGGCGTGTGTTTGTTGAACCACGCGTCTGCACCGATCTCCTGCAGGAAGTCCTTCAGCGACGAGACTCCGGTCGCCGCCCCGCCTCGTCCCACGGCGGTCGCCTGGACACGCCGATTGGTACGACGAAGGTTGAGGTTCGGCGATTTCTGCCCCTCGATCGTCTTCGTCAGGACCTGCTTGGACACACGCTTCGTTCCCGCAAACGAGGCGTAGTACGGGCTGAGAATCGGTCCTTCGGTCGAAACCTCTTGATATGCGGTCTTCACGACCCCAGACCAGACCGTGGGCATCGGCCCAGCGAAGAGACCGCCGGCTGCGACGCGAGCGAGCGCACGCTTGGCCACTTCAACGCGCTGGCTGTTGACGCTGCGCTTCATGCGCCAGAACGCCGCTGCCGCCGACAGCCGTGCAGTCTTATGCGCGCAGTATCGGAAGCCCACGCGCTCCGCGAACGTCAAGCCATCGACAATCGCGATCCCGCCGCTCCACCGCGCAGCGCCGGCCTTGTTGGCGAGCCGATCGGCAGGCACGCGAGTGATGCGCTCTGCGGTGGCCGTAACGCCGAGGCGCGCGAGCGCCGAGCAGATCTGCTGCTGCGCGATCGCGAGGATCGCCGGATCGGCGTGCGTGTGGGAGAAACGAACGCTCTTGAGAGTGGGAGGCGCTTTGACGAGGTGAAGAATTGTGGGGGAAACGCCATCGCCGCCGAACAAGGCGCCGAGGAATTCCCGCACGACAGAGAGCGGAGTCGCGAGGTCGACAATCACGTCCGGCACCGTCCGCTCCGATTCGACCTTCTTGCCTGGCGCTCCCATGCCCGGAACGTCGCTGATCGCCCGCACGAGCACCTCCGGCAGGTTCACGCAGAACGTGTTGTTCGTCTTTCCGATCGTGGGCCGGTCGCCGGTCAGCAAGGCGATGTCTTCGACGACACGCTCCGCATCGATCCTCGTCCCGAGGTACAGCCGAATGCGCTGACGCGTACGTTCCCTCTCGACGGACTCCGAGAAAGTGCCGTCGGAACAGCTCGCCCCGAGCAGTCGAAAAAACGCGAGCGTCTCCGCACGTGACGCCGCAGTGGCCATGCCGAATGTGCGCCCCGCACACGAGAGCTCGAAACGGCGCTCCGCGTCCGCATCCGCGTCGCAATCGTCGACGGGCAGCTCCGGTCCCATCACGATCCGATGCGTGCCTGCGTCGAGCTTTCCTGCCTCGACCCACCCGGTCGTCGTGCGGATGCGGTGATCCGGCGTGCAAGTGATGGAACGACCATCCTGCAAGGTGACCTTCACGCACACTTTGGTGCCGGTACGGACCATTCCCGCGAGCCGTGCGGGGCGGACCCCGTTCTGGGCCTCGGACCATCCGTAGACCGACGACGCTGAGAGGAGATGCTCGATCGGACGCGTTGTGCCATCGGGCAGCGCCACCGGCGTACCGGCCGCAAGGCAGAACGTCTTGTGGAGGTTCAGGTGGCAGACGTCCGCGCCGATATCACCGGGGCGCGTCAGGCCGACCTGCGCGTTCATGTTGGCGCCGTCCATGTAGACCTGGCCGCCGTTCGCGTGAACGATCGAGCACACCTCCTTGATGCCGTCCTCGAACACGCCGTGCGTCGACGGGTACGTGACCATGACGGCCGCGAGCGCATCCTTGTGTTTCTCGGCCTTGGCCTTGAGGTCACCGAGATCGATCGTGCCGTCGGGATTCGACGCGACGACGACGACTTGCATGCCGGCGAGGACGGCGGACGCGGGGTTGGTTCCGTGCGCACTCTGCGGGATCAAGCAGATGTTTCGCTTCTCGCCCTTGGCCGCGAAGTACCCGCGAATCGCGAGCAGGCCCGCGTACTCGCCCTGTGCGCCGGAGTTGGGCTGCAGCGACACGGCCGCGAAGCCCGTGATCTCGGCGAGCCACGCTTCGAGCTGCGTGAACATCGCCTTGTAACCGCCCCACTGCTCCGCCGGCGCGAACGGGTGAAGGCGACCGAACTCGGGCCACGTCACCGGAATCATCTCCGTCGTGGCGTTGAGCTTCATCGTGCACGAGCCGAGCGGAATCATCGACGTCGTGAGCGAGAGGTCCTTTGCCTGCAGGCGATTCATGTAGCGAAGCATCTCGTGCTCCGCGTGATAGCGATTGAACGTGGGGTGCGTGAGGTACTTGCTCGTGCGCGCGAGCGTGGCCGGCAACGTGGGCTCGGCCGTCTCCGCGATCAGCTCGGCCACGCCGAACGGCAGCTCGTCGGTGCCAGGCACGAACGACTCGAGCACGGCGTGCACGTCGGCGTGCGAGGTAGTCTCGTCGCACGAGATACCGACGCCGTCATCGTAGCGGCGCAGGTTCACACCCAGGCCGACCGCGCGCGCGATGACCTGTGCGGCGCGATGTGGATCGAGATCCACGCGCAGCGTGTCGAAGAACGCGCCGGCGCGCGGCGGAACACCGAGCTTCACGAGGCCCGCCGCGATGACGGCCGTGAAGCCATGCGTCCGGCGCGCGATCTGCGCGAGACCTTCGGGGCCGTGATAGACGGCGTACATCGACGCCATCACCGCGAGCAGGACCTGCGCGGTGCAGATGTTGGACGTCGCCTTCTCGCGGCGGATGTGTTGCTCGCGCGTCTGCAGGGCGAGGCGGTACGCGACGCGGCCCTTCGCGTCCTTGGAGACTCCGATGATGCGACCGGGAATCTGGCGGCGGAACTCGTCCTTGCACGACATGAACGCCGCGTGCGGGCCACCAAAGCCCATCGGAACGCCAAAGCGCTGCGCCGTACCGATCGCGATATCCGCGCCCATCTCGCCAGGCGGCGCGATCAGCGTGAGCGCGAGCAGGTCCGTCGCCATCACGATGTTGCAGCCCGCGGCCTTGAGCGACGTCGTGAGCGCGCGGTGATCGACGACGCGACCATCCGTCGACGGATACGAGATCAGCGCACCGCACGCATCCGCGCCTTGGAAGGTCGCGAGCTCCGCGACGCGCACATCGATCCCGAGCGGCTCGGCACGTGTGCGAACGACGGCGATCGTTTGCGGATGCGTCGCTGCATCGACCCAGAAGATCTTCTTCGCGCGAGCGACGGCCTCGTGACACATCACCATCGCTTCGGCGGCGGCAGTGGCCTCGTCGAGCAGCGACGCGTTCGCCATCGGCAGCGCGGTGAGCTCCTCGATCATCGTCTGGTAGTTCACGAGCGCTTCGAGGCGGCCCTGCGAAATCTCCGCCTGGTACGGCGTGTACTGCGTGTACCAGCCCGGGTTCTCGAGCACGTTGCGCAAGATGACGGCGGGCGTGATGGTGTCGTAGTAGCCCTGCCCGATGAACGACCGCATCACGGTGTTGTCGGCGGCGAGATTCTTGAGCTCCTCGATGAGCTCGTGCTCGCCGAGCGGCTCACTCAGCTGCAGCGGTTGCTTCAAGCGGATCGCGGCAGGCACCGTCGCATCGGCGAGAGCGTCGAGGCTCGCGTAGCCGAGCGCGGCGAGCATGTCCTTCACCTCGGTTTCACCGGGTGCGATGTGGCGGCGCGCGAACGTATCGGATGGAGCAAGCAGCTCGGGCTTCACGCTCGGAAACTACCGCCTTTTAGCGTCCCAGCACAGACAGGTAGCGCTCGGGAAACTCGGCCAATTCCATCGCAGATCCGCACTCCGAGCATGGCACCCGGGGCGCTTGCATCTGGCGCAGCCATGGGCCGTTCGCGATGGCGTCGATCAGCGGCTCCGCCTCGGCCCCACAGGAGGGACAGATATAGGGCGCGTGGAACGATCCGATGTAGGTCGCACCGTGCAGCTCCGGGAGCAGGTTCATCTGCGCCATCAGCCGCTCGGGGATGCGCCAGAGGGTGACGGTGCCGCGCTGGCGGAGATAGCGGATGAGCTGGACCCAGTCCCGCAACCCGATGGAGTTCACGAACGCGACACCCGCCAGGTCGATCTGGGTGTCGCCCGCAGGCAGCGCGGCCGCGACCTGCTCGGGGAACCCGTTTGCGGCCTCGTCGAGCCGACCCGAGAACCAGGCATTCGCGCCCTGGATCTGGATGTCGAGGCGGCCCACCTGCATGCGCGAAGTAGAGCACGTAAGCGTAAAGCGCAAGCGCAAGGGCTGCGACTGCGCGCAGTTCCTGCGCCCCGACGACGAGGATTCAGGAACGGCCCGGAACCCGACGAAGACGCTTACGCTCAGGCTTCAGTACAGGACGGCGAGCGTGGCGGAGCCACCGATGGAGCGGTCGGTCATGCCGCCGATGTCCTTGCTCGTCGGATCGCCGTCGCGGTTGTTCGTCTCCTGGCCGTTGCCGACGAACGAGAAGCCGTACTGCTCGAGCTCGAACGCGAGGCGTAGGCCAAAGTGCTTCGCGAAGATGATGTCGAGCCCCATCATCGCTTCGATGCCGGTGATCTTCGCGCGGCCGTAGCTGCTCAACTCCTGCACCGGGCCGGCGTTCGAGACGAGGATGCCCTTCGCCGAGCCGACGAGCGCGACCTGCCGGATGAACGGAACGCGGAACGCGAGGCTCGGGTTGAAGAACTGGTACGCGGTCGACGGAATGTCGAGCGACTTGCCGTCCATCAGCCCCGAGCGATCCGGCGAGAACGCGCGCTTGCCATAGCCGAAACCGAGCGTGATCGACGGAGCGCGGTCGCTATGGCCAATCGCGAGGCGAACGCGAAGGCCGATGTCCCAGTGGTACTGCTTCACCGGCACGGTCACGCCTGGCTCGGCCTGCGTCTTCAGGTTCAGCGAGAGCGTGCGGTCGTACGAACCGCCGAGGCCGAAGGCACCGCCGATGCCGTCGGGGTTGCCGAACGCGAGCGGATAGATCTCGCCCTCGATGCGCGCCCCGGGAACGGGCGAGCCGTGGAAGTCCTTGGGGCCCTGCGGAAACGTCGCCTTGCTGCGCTCGTTGAACGTCAGCGAACGGTTCTGGACGGAGCTGCCGATGTCCACGCGGACCGCCGTGCGCGTCGGGTTGCGCGGGCTCACGCTCTCGACCGCGGCTTCGACCTCGGGATCCGAATCGCCGTCGTCGTCGCCGTGCTTCTTCTTGTGCTTGGGCTTGTCCTCCTCGCCCTCGTCCCCGCCCTTCTTCTTGTGGATCTTGTCCACTTCGTCGTCGCCCTTCGCCACGTCGCGCGGCTTGGACTCGGTATCGTCGTCGCCGCCCTTGGTGCTGTCGAGTCCGATGACGTCGACCAGCTTGTCGTGCAGCCTGGATTTGAAGTTCGCGTTGTCCTCGTTGTTGAACGTGACCTTGAAGCCCTTACGCTTCTTGCCACCCGCGTAGACAGTGAACCGGAGCTGCTTGTTGATGCCCTTCTTGCCGAACTTCGCTTCGACGAGCGCATCGACCTCGAGCTCCTTCGCGAGCTTCTTCGCCTGCTTCTCGGTCAGCTCGCCTTCGTAGCCGAGCTTGTTGAGCGCCTTGACGACTTCCTTCTTGGGGATAACGTCGACCTCTTCGCCGTCGAGCGCATCGGCCACGGCGTCTCGCACGTCGCCGGCGTCGTCACCCTCGAAGGGGGCGACAGCCACTTTGGGCTTCGCCTCGGCCACTCGCGCGACCACCGTGACGACGATGGCAGCGAAGACCGGCGTCACCTGCGCCAGGAATCGATTCACGCACCTCATAGTACACGACGCCTCGACGCGATGCCGCCCGTAGGATCAATGTGCGGGACACGCACGACGTGATCCGCTTGCTTACGGCGCCTAGCCGTGGCCAGCTGAGCGCCCATGGACCCCGTGGATCGCCGGAACCTCAAAGTCACTGGTCGCCACCGTGCTGTGACCGGCGGCCATATCGCCGTCGAGAACGACGTCACGGTCATTCTCACGGAGGCGTACGGACCACGCGGAGACAACCTCGTCGGAATCGCCGACGTGGACTTCGACGGCCACCCCGCTGTCACGGTCGGAGTCCGCAGTAAGGGCAACGAGGGTCTCGTCCACCTCTCTCCGATCCACGGCGACGGCCGCAAGACCAAGCCGTTCGACATCGCGCACGGCGAGCGCGTCGAACTGTTCTGCCCGGTGTCCAAGCAGCCGCTCGATCTCGTCGGCGAGGTCGAGGACGGCTCGGGCGCGCGCTACTACGCGATCTACCTGACGCCGATGCTCTCGCGCGGCTCGATGGTGATGATCAGCGACATCTGGGGCCACTACCACTCGCGCATCATCGACGATTTCGAGTTGATCAGCGCCTGGGCTGCTCGCCAAGGCGACTAACTACTCGGCGGGCTTCGGCGCATCGTCCGCTGGCGGCGGAGGTGCGGCGCTCACGGGTTTCCAATCGAAACCACCGTGGTCATCCGTGAACGTGACCGCCGTGCGTACCACCTCACCCGACGGCGTGGTCACCTTGCACTCGGCGGTATCACCGGTGTGGACCGCGCGGACCTTCGCACCGCAGTCCGCGGTCACGGCCTGTCCGCTTTGCTTCTTGATGCCGTCGATGAGCGCGGCCTCGATCGGCTTGGCACCCGCCACACCGTCGGCCTGCGTGATCACCACGTACCCGCTGTCGTCGCTCTGCGTGAGCGTCACCGTCGCCGAGATGCCGCCTGCAAAACCGGCCGTGCAACGAAACGTCGTGCCCTTCTTCACCGGGATGCTGTCGGGGCAGGACACGCCCGTCGGTGCCACACCGATCTCTTTCGCTAGCGCGTCGCTGATGAACGTCTGCGCCTTCTCGGTATCGATGTGCCGCGTACCGCACGACGCCGAGAACGAGCAGCCCACCAAGAACGTCGCCGCACACGCGCCCCACAGCATCGATCGCTTCGCCATCAGCGCATGCTACTGCAGTTCGTACAGATAGAAGTACGCGCGGAGGTTCGCGTTCGCGAGTGGCTTCTTGATGCGCGGCCGCCCGAGCACGTCGAAGAACGCCTCCTCGAACAGCGGCGTGCCGACGATGAACGCCGCGCGCCACGGCTGACCGCGAAAGCGACGGCACGCCTCGGCGAGACCGCGATACAGGCCGTACAGATCCTCGTCGTCGAGGCGCTCACCGTACGGTGGGTTCGACAGTATGAGGCCCGACTGGACCTCGCGACCCTTCTCGCGCGCGATATCGGCGACAAGAGCGGGTGACAGCGAGCGCGCATCGGCGCGTTGCCACACGACGTCCTTGTCGACGCCAGCGGCGTGGCCGTTATCGCGCGCTGCACCGAGCACGCCGAGATCCACGTCGCAGCCGATCACGAGCGGTGAGCTGTCGGCGAACAGCGGCTCCGGCGGCCCGCTCTTGGGCCCCGTCAAGCCGAGCGCTCCGAGAGCGGCCCGCGCATCCGGCGACGTTCGCGGCACTCCCCTCCCCGCGTGCAGCGCTTCGATCGGAATGGTTCCCGCGCCGCACATCGGATCGATGAGCGTGTCCTTGCGCGGATCGAAGCGCGCGAGCATCAGCAACACGGCCGCGAGGTGCTCGCGCAACGGTGCTTCGCCGTGCTCGCGACGCCAGCCGCGCTGCGAGAGTGAACCACCGCCGATGTCGAGGGAGATGACCATCTCGCCGCGATCGTCCTGCCGCGCGATCCATCGCTTCGCCGGACGATCCGGATCGATGTGCAGCTTCGCGCCACGTCGCCGCGCTGCATCGATGATCGCGTTCTTCACCGTGCCCACGATCTGGCGCTCGCCAGCGGGGAAGTTCTCCACGTGCCGCGCCTCGACGGAGATGCCGTCGCCGTCGCGCCAGAGCTCCCGCTGATCCTCGAGCAAGTCGCCGAGCAGATCGTCGTACAGCGGCTCGAGGCGCTCCGCCGTCGTCCGCGCGACGTCCCACAGCACTCGCGTCGGCGTGCGCATGTACGTCACGGCCGCCCACGCGAGATTGCGATCGAACGGCACGATGATCTGCCCGAGACCCTCTTTGCGCGGATTGCCGGTGCGTATCCCGACCGCTCGCTGCGCGACGCGCTTGAGCTCGGCGTCCATCACGACGTTTGTCTGCGACGATCCGACGAGGCGGAGCTCGTTGACGATCACGCCTCGACTCCGTTCAGCGTCGCGAGCAGTCCGGCATCGGCGAAGAAGCGCTTCGCGAGATACAGGCCCTTCTGCTTCGTTTGCTTCGGGCCCTTGGGACGCTCGTGCAGATAGCGCTTCGCGAGACGCGCTACCTCTGCGTCCCAATCGAGGAGGTACCAGCTGACGATCGTCGCGTCGGCCGCTTTGCCGGTTGGCAACGTCGCGCGCGCGAGCCACAGCGTGCGCTGCAGCTTCGCGTACGCTGCGCTCCCCTCGCCCGCCATCGCAATGGCCGGATCTTCGACGATGGCCCACTTGCCGGTCTCGTCGCGCTCGATGGGCACCGTCTTCACTTCCACGTCGCCGCGCCAATCGGGCTCGTCGTGGCCGCGCTCGATCACACCGAGCAACTCGGCGGCGCGCATCCCCCACGCGCCCTTGTCGCGCCCGCGCGGTCCCAAGCGCACGCCGATCGCGCGCGTCGCCGCGGCGAGCAGCTCGTCGATCGAATCCGGCTCCTCGCTCGGAGGCATCGCGTGCACTTGCTCGGGCAGCGGCCGCGGATAGATCGCGCATGGTGGCGCCAGCCCGCGCGGCGGAGCCTGCACCACGAGATGTCCACTCAAGACCGTGGGTCGCGGCTGCAGCGCGCGCGCGATCTCGACGCCGCTGCGCTCCAGCTCCGCACCGCGGATCCAGAGCGCCATGCGCAGCTCGTACACTTTCGCGTCGCTCGCCACGGAGAGCCGCATCGCCATCGCGAGCGCTTCCAGCTCGTCGCGCGTCATCGCGTTGAGCAGGCCGCACAGATCGTGGTGCCATCGGGCCGCCACGCGGGCGTGCGCATCAGCGTTCGCCGCCGGCTTGCTCGCGACGCGATCGAACCGCTGGACGCGGAGCGCTGCCAACCGTCGCGCCGCTTCGGGCGTCAACAGTCGCGCCATGTAGACAACCGCGTTCACGGGCGTCCCCATCCTCGTCGAATGGGTCGAGGAACACCAGTAATGGGATCTGCCGCTGGGAGGGTCCGGGCCCCGGGGAGCAGCGTCGGTCGTTCAGGAAAAGGGCCGTCCTGCGCAGAGCCACAAAGACACGAAGACACGAAGGATCGGTTACCTCGCCGGGCGAGGACGCGCGCCCCAACCCAACCAACCCAACCCAACCCAACTTCTTCGTGCCTTCATTCTTCGTGGCTCTGGGTCCGTTACGCAGCGCACTAGCCGCGGCGGCGGGCGACGATCTCCAGGAGCGAAGGCGTGACGATCCGTGCGGCCGGCGTCGCTTCCTGGCGCGCGTACGCCGCGGCGACAGCAGAGGGACGGTCGGTGGCCAGAAAGCCGAGCTCGACGAGACGCTGCGGCCCGGTGTGCGCGAAGTGTTTGACCCACGCGAAGTGCGGCTCGCCGGGGGCCGCGGCAAAGACGTGCGGCACGGTCGCGACGATGTCGAAGCCCAGCTCGTCGAGCCAGCGCACGAGGGGGAACGCGATGTTTGGCTCGCCCCCATTGGCGCGCCAGCTTGCCATGACGGCCGCGACGAACTCGTCGTTCTCGGGCATCGCGGGCTGACCGCGCCACGACGCGTAGTCGAAGTACTCGTGCGCGACGAAGACGCCGCCCGGCGCGACCGCCCGCGCGAGCTTCTCGACCAGGCCGCGCGGGTTGCGAAGAAAGCAGAACACCCAGCGGGCCCACGCTGCATCGACGTGCACGCCGCCCAGAGGAAGGTCCTCTGCATCGAGGTCGCACGCGCGCGCGGTGATCTGCGAGAAGCCGCGCGCCGTGGTCGTCGCGAGGTAATGAGGCGCCTTGTCGATCGCGAGAACGTGCCCGCTGGGTCCTACGACCTGCGCGAGATCGGCGGACGCGAAGCCGGGGCCGCACCCCACATCGAGCACGGTGTGGCCCACCTTGATCCCTGCGCGAGACCACGCATCGAGCGCTGCATCCCGCCACACGGCGTGTTGAGATCCGAGGCGGTCGAGCTCGGCCTGGTCGGTGCCCAGCACGTAGTTCTCGCCGTGAACGCCGCGCTCGCTCATGGGCCCGATGATGCCCGAACGTGCATCGGAGGACATTGCGCGACGCAGAGCAAACACGACGAGTCCGCTGGCCACTCGATCGACTTGCGCCTCGGTGCCGATCGCGGGCGGCGGTCTCGGCCTTTCGCAGACTTGCCGTGGCACCGGCCTTGCTGTGCGTTACGAGCACGATGCGTCAACTCCTCGTCTCTCTGCTCATCCCTGCGTGTGTTGGCTTCGTCGGTTGCGCTGGGACTGCTGTCGACAACGGCGACGGCTCCGGGCTCGGCGACGATGGGGATTCGGGCAATGGCGGCGGCGGCGGCAGCGGCAGCGGCAGTGGCGATACCGGCACCGCCGAGCTGTGCGCGCCCCACGGCGAGGAACGCATCCTGACCGACGACTTCCGCGCATACGACGTCGCGCTCAGTGGCAACACGGTGATCGCAGCGACGACGACGGCTGCCGGTGGCAACGCGACGACCTCCAAAGTCATCGCCTGCCCCATCAGCGGCTGCGATGTACAGCCCGCCGCGCTCGCGATGCCGAACCGGCTCGCCGAGCAGGTCGAGGTCGCGGCCGACGGCGCGGACGTGTACTGGACCGAGCACGTCGGGACGGGCGTAGACGCTTCCGACCGCCTGATTCGCGCGACGGCGACCGGCGCCAATCGCACCACGCTCATCGACTACAGCACGACGCTCACGATCAACCCGATCCGCCCCGTCGTCGCGGGCGACCATCGCGTCTCGTTCTACGCGTGGGGACGCCAGGCCGGTAACAAGGGCGAGGTGCGCAGCGCGACGTCGACGGTCGCCGCGACGTCGATGCTCACCGTCCTCGATGCGACGTTCCCCGCGCTCGCGACCGCGG
Organism: Kofleriaceae bacterium; assembly: GCA_036499725.1. Classification (GTDB taxonomy): domain Bacteria; phylum Myxococcota_A; class Polyangia; order Haliangiales; family Haliangiaceae; genus JABFXX01. The sequence goes on along the minus strand of DASYDE010000062.1, from coordinate 169,254 downwards.
ATGGCTACACCGCGGTGTGGTCGCAGTACACGGGCGGCACGCCGTCGCCCGATCACCGCATCCGCGGTCTCGACAGCACGGGCGCAGAAGTCGTCGCGTCGCCGCCCGTCGAAGGCGTCTCGCTGATCGAGACCGATGGCGCGGCCGTCATGTACGCCGCTGGCTCGACGAGCTCGCCGCATCTCTACGCGTGCGTGGCCACCGATTGCACGAACCCCGTCGATCTCACGACCACGTATCACGCGTACGTGTCGAAGTTCGCATTCGCGAATGACCGCGCCTACTTCGTCCAAGCGCTGGAAGTGTGCGGCACGACCGAGCAGAAGTTCGCGTTCGTGAGCTGTGATGTCGCGGCGCTGCTCGATGGTTCCTGCGAGCCGACCGTGCACGCGGTCAACGACCTGCACATGATCAACATGCGCGCGCTCTCCGTCGGCCCGACCACGGCGGTGTACTCGAGCAAGCTCGACGGCCGCCTCGTTCGCATCGACCTCTAACGAGCGCGGAGCGCGATCCACCCGGCGAGGCCGGCGATCAACGCGAGCGCGAGCGCGAGCGTCGCCTTGAGCGGGCCCTTGCTCGCCGCATCGACAACGAACGGCCCCAGCGAGGCGAGCTCGTGATGATGCGCACCGACTGCGATCACGATCGTTGGAGTCACGCCGGCAGTCGCTGTCACGAGCTGCGTCGCTCGCAGCGTGGTCGCACTGCGATCGGCCTTGTCGTCCACGACGATGACGGCCGTCGCCGTGGTCGCAGAAACGGTCGCGACCGCCGCTAACGGATCGATCGCTCCGCGATGGATCACGACCTGCGCACCGACGGCCCCGGGTAGCGCCGCGAGCTGCGCGCGCAACGCGTTGCCGTCCTGCGTGTCGACCGCGCGTTGCTTCTCGACAGGCCCATCGACGCTCGGCGCGCAGGCCGCGAGGGCGAGGGCGAGAATCGCGGCGCGCATTTCGAGGTGAACGTACCAAATCCTAGACCGCTTCCCGGTGTCACGCGTTTCACCCCTCATGCGCCGGCTCTTCCCTGCCCTGTTGTGCGCCCTCGCCGCCTGTGGTGGCAGCCAGCCGCCCCCGCCCTCGGGTCCGCCGCCAACCAATACGTGCGCGGACTACGGCAAGGCGGCATTCGACTCGCTGAGCGCGGCGCTCGATACCTATCGCGCGTGTCAGACCGACGCTGACTGCACGACGGTCGCCTTCGGTGCCTCGTGCTTCGACGCGTGCTCGCGCGCTGTCGCGATCGGCGACAAGGAGGCGTTCCTCGCCGCGGTCGAGGACATCAACCACACGCAGTGCCAGGCGTTCCAGAACGCAGGCTGCCCGAAACCCGAGGTGCCGCCGTGCGCGCCGCCGTCCACGGCCGTGTGCAAGGCAGGTCGCTGCGAGTAGTCAGTTCGGTTCGAAGCGCGCGGACGCCACGAATCGTTCGACCGCCGCGTCCAGGGTCGGACAGGAGAGCAGCGTGCGCAGCGCGGAGAGGATGCGTGGCGAACCTCCGCCCGTCGTGTTCCGCTCGAGCTCGGCAGCCGCTTCGACGGCACCGAGGCCGGCACGCACGGCGTCATCGGTATGCTGGTAATCGTCGGCCAGGAGCATGCGGTACACGCTCGTCATCGCGAGGTGTGCGCTCGGGCTGGCCGTCGCGGACTCCTCGTTCAACAGCGGCTCCGCTTCGTCGAGCAAGTTGTCGGAGAAGTCGGTGTGCTTGCGGATGAGCTCGACGAAGCCGCCCCACGGCGTTCCATGCAGCTCGGCCAGGTCGACAGCAATGCGAGCGGCCACGAGCGCTGGAGCGCCGGCCTGGGCATGCGCCTCGGGTGGGATCGCGAGCCGATACAGCAGGCCCGGTTGCTCGCAGTCGTCCCACAGCTCGCGCAGATCGCCGTTCGGAGCGAACCGCACGCGCCACCCCGGCGGCGGTTCACCGCGCGTCTCGAGCGACTCGACGAGTTGTTCGAGCGGCGACATCATCGCTGTTTAGCAGGCTTCGAAGCGCGCACTAGCGGCGCGGGAAGAGTGCCCAGTAGTCGAGCTCGAGCACGATACGCGGCTCCTTGGTGCCCGACAGCAACGGCTGCACGTTCGCGAGATCCGCGGCGGAGACGTTCTTCACGGCCGAGAGGCGCAAGCGCAGCGCGCCGACATCGCGGCGGCTCGCGACTTCCGCCTTCTCGACGACCTGCGTGAACGCGCGCAGCGTGTCGCCGCCGAACGTCGGCTGCACGTGCGCGCCACCATTCCACGCTGCGATCTTGAGCTGCGTCTGCAGCCCGTTCTGCGCGAGGCCGAGCGCGACGCTGATGACGTGCCCGCCGTAGACGAGGCGCTTGCCGTGCTTGGTATCGGCCGCTTTGTGCGCGTCGAAGTGGACCTGCGCGGTGTTGTGATAGAGGCGCGTCGCTTGGACGTGATCCGCCTCTTCGATCGTCATCGCGTCGGGATGATCGAGTCGCTCACCGATGTCGTAGTCATCCCAGCGCGCGGTCGAGCCAAAGGCCCACGCGAGATCGGGGAAGCGCTGCAAGTTCATTGCCTCGGGGACCGGCAGGCGGTCGGGCGTGACCGTCGCGGGAAGCTGCGGCACGTGGTTCATGCCCTTCGCCGCGTCCTTGTCGCGCTTGGGGACCATCACCCAGCGCACGAACGAGAGGACCTCTTGGCCCTTCTGATTGGTGCCGCGCGTGCGGACGTAGACAACGCCCGCCTCGCCCGAGCTGACCTCGCGAAGGCCGATGACCTCGCTCTCCGCGACGAGCGTGTCGCCCGGATAGACGGGGCGCAGGAAGCGCACGTCCGCGTAACCGAGGTTCGCCGTCGCGTTATGCGAGATGTCCTGCACGCTCTTGCCGAACACGATGTGAAAGACCAACAGGTCTGGAATCACTTCGCGGCCAAAGCCAAGCGAGCGCGCGAGCTCTGTGGACGACGCGAGCGGTGACCGCTCACCCGTCAGAGCCATGTACGCCGAGATGTCTCCACCGTGCAGCGTGCGAGGAACCGCATGGATCAGGTGCTGCCCGATCCCGAAGTCCTCGAAGAACCGTCCCGTCGATACCTTCCTCATTGCCAGCCGGCGACCCTATAACGGGGATCGCCTCGGCCACAAGAGCTGGTAACCGGCTGGACTTATTCAGCCAGGAGGTAAGCGTACGAGAACGACTGCGGCCCACCGTCCCACGCGGGGAACTTGGCGGCCTTCACGGCGCCCTCCACGCATGCGGCGACGGGCGTACCGGCGAACGGCCCCGTGACGGAGGCCTTGGACACCGAGCCGTCGGACGCGATCGTGAGCTTCACGTTCGCGGTGCCCTGCGTACCGGCGTAGCAACCCTGCGCGCGACCGGAGACCGCGGCCATGCCCGTCTTGAAGTCACCCGTGGTGAGCGACTTCTTCTCGAGCGTCGGCTTCGCCGCCTGCTTGGTGTCGCTGATGCCGCCCTCTTTGAGGAGAGCGTCGAACGACGGCTCGCTGCCATCGCCCTTCTCCTTGGGCTCGTCCTTCTTCTCGACCTTGGCGGCCGGCTTCACTTCATCCGTGTGGATGGTGTCGCGAATCTCGACCTTGTGAACCTTCTCCGCCTTGGCAGGCGCGACCGCCTTCTTCTCGTCGACCTTCTCGTCGACGGGAGCGACGACCGCGGGAGCTTCGACCTTCGGCTCCTCCACGATCGGCGCGACGATCGGTGCCTTCACTTCTTTGAGCACGGGTGCGGGCGTGGTCTCGACCTTCGCGACCTGCTGCACGGCAGCGGCGGGCGCGGTGCCGCCCTTCTGCGTGTACATGTAGATGCCGACGCCAGCGGCGGCGGCGAGCAACACGCCGACGCCTGCGTAGAGTCCGCCCTTGCCACTGCTTTGCTTCGCAGCGACGCGCGACCCGATCATCGGCGCGCTGACGGCAGAGTCGGTCGCCGTCGCGATGACAGCGGAGCTCTCGCGCTTCGCGGCCTTTGCCGCGGCCTTTGCCTCGGCGCGCGACGCCTTGTCGGCCTTCTCGATCGCGACCGCGCTCGGAAGCGAGGCGAGCTCGGGGAGCGAAATCATCTTCGCCGGCTCGGGGAGCGCAATGCCTTTCCAGCCTGCCGACGACGACGCGAGCACATCGTCTTCCGTGACGACGGGGCTCTGCGTCGAGCGTCGAGCGCTGATGCGCGACTTGGAAGCCGCGGCAAGGTTGCGGATGTCGTGAAGACCGGAGTCTTCCTCGCGGTTTTTCTCGTTGGTGTCACTCATGAGCATATGGGGCGCGACCAGTGGAGTGGGCGCAGTGTCGTGAGTCCCAGTGGAGTCCATCCGAGTGCCATCCTCTAGACGCGCGAGCGTCACGTTTGGGAGGCCCTCGAAGTACCCTGACGGGGCTTCGTCGTCCAGGGTTTTCATTGCGTGGCGGATCATGTCGTCCAGGTCGTCGGACATGTTCACTTACCTCCGCTTGCGGCAGGTTGCTTCGCTTCCACAGCGGGCTCACCAGCCAGTTTTTGCCGGAGCAACCGCCGCGCTTCGTTGACGCGCCACGCGACAGTTCCCTCGGGAATTTCCAAGATCTCCGCGATCTGCTTGTGCGGGAGATCCTCGACGGTGGCGAGCACGAGCGTCACGCGCAGCGTCGCAGATAGTTGCGAGATGGCCGTCAGGACACGTGCGACGTCCGCGGACTGCTGCGCAACTTGTGCAGGCGTCGCAGTGATCTGTCCCAGCGACTCCGGGCGTCCGCCGATATGTTCGGCCTCGGTTCCGCTCTTCTTCTCGAGTGCAGCACCACGCTTGTCGGAGCGAAGCGCATTGAGCGCCGTGTTCACCGTGATCCGATAGAGCCACGTGAAGAGGTCGGCGCGACCATCGAAGTTCGCGAGCCCTTTGTACGCGCGGACAAACGTCTCCTGCGTGACGTCATCAGCGTCACTGTGATTACCGAGAATATGGAGAGCTGCGGAGTACACGCGTCGTTGGTGGCGGCGGACGAGTAGGCCGAACGCGTCGCGGTCGCCTTTCCGCGCACGCTCCAGCTCAGACGCCTCATCGCTGTCCATCAGGGAATTATAAGGGCTTGCAGGTTTGGACAACAACCAACCCCTTTCCATTGGGTTCAGACAGCAAACGACGTCGAATGTTCAGTCTTGCGTTCTAGCGCCGACGGTCGGCTTCGAACAGGCGTGGCGCCAAATGAGCAGCCAGCTCGGATAACCGGGCGAAAGCCCGGGCCGCGGAGGCGTGGTCTGAGAGCTTTTGCCGGGTACGCACGGCCCCTGCGGCAGCCGCGTCGGAGGCGCGCTGGCGGGGGGCGAGGTCCAGCACGTTCAGCGGATCGGGCCCGCCCATGGCCGCGCGCAGCGCCTGGATGCGCGTGCGGGCCTCCCGGAGGGCATCTGCGACATCGTCCGCGTAGGCCCCGAGCAGCAGCTGCGGCGCGGCGGCCCCGATCGCGAGTGCGTCGAGGTCCACGAGCGCGAGATCGCGCAGCCGCGTACACAATGCTTCATCAGCATCGGCCGTCGGCACAGCGCCAGCGGGCCCGTGCGTGACGTGCAGGCTCACTTCGCGTCGCCCTCTTTTTTCGCATCGCCCTTCCCTGCCTCGAGCGCCTTCGTTTTTGCGGCCTTCTCGGCATCCATCTTCGCCTTGAGCGCCGAGAGCGGATCGTTCGCGTCGGGCAGCGCGAGCTGGTCCTTTTGCGATGCCGCGAGAATCTTCGAATCGAGCTGCGCGTCCGCGAGCGCATCCTCGCCGCGCATCGCGGAGTCGACCTCGCTCTCGATCAGCTCGCGATCGATGCGGTCCTCCGCGCGGGAGAACTTGTCCCACACGCTGGCGTCATTGCCGAACGCATCGCCACCGGCGGAGCGCGCTGCCGCGATCTGCGTCGCGAGCGTGCCCTTGCGCATCTTCAGCATCTGGAGCTTCGTCTCGAACTCCTTGCGGCTCTTGTTGAGCTGGATCGCGTAGCCAGCGGCCTCGTGCTTGTCGCGCTCGATCTTCGCGTACTCCTGCTCCGCCGACTTCTTCTCGCGCAGCGCGACCTTCGCCGCCTCGTCGTCGCCCGCCTTCACGGCGAGCATCGCGCGCTTCTCCCACTCCTCGGCCTTCTTCTTGTGCTTCTCGAGGTCGTTGTCCATGTTCTTCGCGGTCGCCTTGTAGGAGACCAGCTCCGCGAGCGCCTTCTTGCGACCCTCTTCAAGCTCGATGATCGCCATCTCGAGCTCTTTCTCCGGATCGATCGCTTTATCGATCGCCGCGTTCGCGGTGCTCTTGATGCCCTGCTTGATGCGCCCGAAGATGCCCATCCTCTAGTCCTTCCCGAGGCCGTACTTGCGGTACCGCTGGCGGAATTGATCGTACGTGATGCCGAGCAGCGCTGCGGCTTCCTTCTGCTTGAAGCGCGTACGCTCGAGAGCGTCGCGGCACAGCCATTCCTCGAACGCTTCGACGCGCTCGTCGAGTGGGCGCCGGGGGTCGTCGGGGAACGGCAGCACGGACGTGGTCGCGGCGGCACCGTCGCCGGGCGGTAGCGCCGCGTCGACATCGGCCTCCGTGAGCACTTCGCCGGTCGCCATGTAGACCGCACGCTCCACGATGTTCTTCATCTCGCGCACGTTGCCGGGGTAGTCGTAGCTCGCAAAGCGATCGAGCGCACCCGCGCTGATCTCCTTCACGGTGATGCCAGCGACCTCCTGGCGAAAGCGCGCGAGGAAGTGCACCGCGAGAACGGGCACGTCCTCGAGGCGCTGCGCGAGCGGCGGCAGGTTGATCACTTCGAATGCGAGGCGATCGTAGAGGTCCGCGCGGAACGTTCCGTCGGCGATCGCCTGCTTGAGATCCGAGTTTGTCGCCGCGATGACGCGCACGTTGACCTGGATCGACTCAGAGCCGGCGACGCGCTCGAAGCGCTGGTACTCGAGGATGCGCAGGATCTTTGCCTGGAACTCGAGCGACATGTTCCCGATCTCGTCGAGGAACAGCGTGCCGCCGTCGGCGAGCTCGAACTTGCCTTCCTTCTGCTTGGTGGCGCCGGTGAATGCGCCCTCCTCGTGACCGAACAGCTCCGATTCGAGGAGGCTCTCGGCGACGGCCGCGCAGTTGATGGTCACGTACGGTTCGGAAGCGCGTGGAGAGAGCGTGTGGATCGCGCGCGCGACGAGCTCCTTGCCCGTACCGCGCGGGCCGAGAACGAGCACGGGGCGCGGTAACGGCGCGACCTTCTCGATCTTGTTCATCACGGTCTGCATCTGGTGCGAGTCACCGACGATCTGCCAGCGCCGCCCCGCCGCCTTGCGCAGGCGCTCGTTCGTCGCGCGCAGCTCGCGGTTCTCGTCCTCGAGTCGCTTGCGATCCAGCGCGTGCTGCAGGATGCGCTCGACCTTCTCGACGGAGATCTCGAGCTTGTCCTCGAGGTACGGGTCCTTCGTGATGAAGTCGACGGCGCCCGCCTTCACCGCGACGACCGCGTCGTCGATGGTGCCGTGACCCGTGAGAATGATGATCGGGAGGTCGGGCAGCTTCGCGCGGATCGAGCGGCAAATCTCCGTGCCGTTGCGTTTGTTGGGTCCCAGATCCAGATCGAGGATCACGAGGTCCGCTTCGTTCGTGTTGAGCCACGCGATCGCGTTCTCGCCGTCGTCGAACGCGACCACGTTGGAGCCGCGCGCCTTGAACGAGTCCGACAACAAGCGACGCACTTCCGCCTGATCGTCGACGCAGACGATGGTTCCGATCATCGGTTGCCCTGCCACACCGGCAGCGCGGCGAGGTTCGCGGCGTCCGTCGGTAGCGTGATGGTGATGGTGGTTCCCTTGCCCTCTTCGCTGTCGACAGTGATGCGGCCGTGGTGCGCACTGACGACGCGCTCCGCGATGGCGAGGCCGACACCCGAGCCCGTCTCCTTGGTCGTGAAGCCGGGCACGAACAGCCGACCGAGGTGTGCGCGCGGAATGCCGGGGCCTGTGTCCGCGACGACGATCTCGAGCAGCGGAGCACCGCTACCGCCCGTCACGGCGATCGAGCGCACGCGGATCGTCACGCTGCCACCGCCGTTGCCCGCACACGCTTCGGCCGCGTTGCTCGTGATGTTGAGTAGTGCCTCGCGCAGCAGCATGCGATCGCCGCGCACGTCGGGCAGGCCTGCGTTCGTCTCGAGCGCGATCGGAATCTGCTGGGTGCGTGCCTGCGCCGCGACGACCACTTCGTGCAGCAGCGGCGAGAGCGCGACGTGTTCGATCGTCGGCGTCGGCGCCTGCATCGAGCGCAGGTACTGCGCCCACTCCTCGTAGAGCGCCGTGACGTCGGCCTCGAGGTCTTTGAGGCGATCGTGGACTTCGCCCTCGGATGCGAGCTTGCGTGCGCTGCGCGTGCGCGCGCCGATGATGCCGAGGAGGTTCTTCACGCGATGTCCGTGCGCGTACACGCCCGCGATCACGTCGTGGCGCACGACCTCCGCCGTCGCCGTGACCAAGCGCGGCGCGACATCACCGGCCGCATTGCCCGCTCCCGGGTTCGCCGCGTCGAGCAAGCGCCCGACGACGACGCCGAGCGACGGCGATTGCGCGTCGAGCATGCGGGCCGCGTTGCGCCACGCCAGGCCATGACTCGCATCGATGCGCAGGGCGCGCTCGATCTCCGCCAGCGCACCGGCCTGATCGCCGCGATCGAGCATCAGCAGCGCGAGCTGACACGCGGCTGCCGTGTGACCGGGCTGGAATGCAAGGCCCTTGCGATACGCGTCCTCGGCTTTGTCGCGCGTCGCGAGATCGTCCGAGCACAGCGAGCCGTAGAGGAACCAGAGGCGAGCGCGATCCACCGCAAGGAGCTCGTCACCGGCCGCGGCGTGGATCACCGTTTCGATCTCGCGGATGAGTTGCTCGCGCGCCGTCACGCCGTGCTTGCGCGCCTGTCGCTCCAACCGGCGCAACCGCAGCGCCGCCGTGGGAACTGCTTGCGCGCGCGCTTCGTCGGACAGCGAAGCATCGTCGTCGATCTTCGCCATCGCGTCGTCGAGCTGCGCATCCGTGACGCCGGCCTCGCCCGCCGCCAACCGCGCCGCGAGCAACGCCGCTGAACAGACGCGCCGACCGCGCGTGTCCTTTGCTCCGTCGATCGACGCGACGGCATCCTCGGTGCGCCCATTCGCGACGACGACGGAGCAGAGCTCGTCGACGAGCGCGACCGTGTCGTGCGCGAGGCCCGCGATCGCGGCGGTCAGCCCTGCTTCGAACGCCGCGCTCGCCTGCGCCGCCGCGCCGGGTGCATCGCCCTGCGCTTCCGCGGCGCGCGCCAAGGCGAGATGAGCCCGCGCGCGGTCCCATGGCCCGAGCTTGGCTGCGTCGAGCGCCATGCCGAGCGACATGCGCGCCGCGGCGATTTCACCCGCGGCCAGCTGTGCCTTGCCGAGCAGGATCTTCGTCGCCGGGCCAGGCGCGCGCTTCGCCGCTTCCGCCGCGTACGTCCGGGCCGCCGCCGAATCACCCAGCGCGAGCGCGATGTCCGCGAGCCGCAGCGCCGGGGTCGCTTCGTCCGTCACCCCGAGCGCGCGCGTGAATGCCGACCGGGCGGCCGCAGGCAAGCCGAGCGCCCAATAGCGGTCGCCAAGCTCGATCAGCGCACTTCCCACCCCCGCACTTTACCCTGAAGTAGCGGCGTCGAGAGCCTGCGACGTCGCCATCGGAGAGTGTGCGTGAATCCCGTCCCGCTCTCGTCGGTGGCGCATGTTCGTCACCTCGCACCAGGATCAAAACGCGTAGCCGATCGCGCTCGAAAGAATCCAGGTCGCGCGCCACGGCTCCCACGTCCTGTAGCCCTCAGCGTCCTCCTTGTCCTGTTCGATCGCGAGGGCCCCCTCGAGCGCCACGCTTGCCGTGAACCCGCTCGTCGCCCCTCGCCGCGGCCGAAACTCGAGAGTGCCAGCCGTCGTCGCGGCGATGGTGGAGATATGCGTGTCGTAGCCGTCCGGCGTTTGGGCGTTTTGGAAGTGGGCGAGTCCGCCGCCGAGAAGCAGGACCACCCGGCCCGTCCAGCACTCGAACACTCGCTCGTGGACCTGAAACCATTGAAAGCTGGTCGAGCCGTCGCCAGCCCCGAGCCAGCCTGCCGAGACATCGATCCGGATCCCATTGTCCAGGTCCCGCGCGTAGCCGACGCCGACACCAACGACGTTTGGTGGACCGCCAAAGCCACGAAGTGTCACGCTGCTCGTCGCCGTGCGGTCCGCGGAGGGCGCCGGGTCGGCGGAGGCAACGCCGGTCAGACAGATCACGAGCAGACCGAGAATCGACAATCGCATGCCCGAGCGATGAGCAGCTTCTGCACCAGCGATCCGGCTACGTCGTTGCGCAGAGATACGGGCGCTCTGCGTGATGAGACCTGGACGACACGTCCGAGGTTAACCGCGCGTACTGTCGTGGGCAGTATGCGCGGTGTCATCCGCTGACGACGGCGCCGTGACTACGGCAACGTCGCGAGCTGCGCGACGTCGGCATCGGAGAGCGCGCGGTTGTAGACCCTCAGCTCGTCCAGGTAGCCCGTGAAGTAGTTCGCGCTGACTCCGCCATCGACGTCGAATCCGAGCACGATGTCCTGTCCGTCGAACGCGACCGCCGTCGAGGCGTCACCGCTGTCCATGTCCGACGAGCCATCGACCGTCACGCGCACGACGGAACCGTCCCAGCGCAGCGCGACGTGGTGCCACACGTCGAACGACCCATTCGTCGAAAGCAGGTGATCGTTCGTCAGCCCCGTCGTGGACGCGTACGCCAGGTACTGATCCGGCGCGGTCTCGCAGAGCTGCCACGAGTTACCGTCGGCGGCACCGACGAGCTTGGACACGAGGCACGCATTGACGAGGTCGGGGGCGATCTTCACCCAGACCGAAATCGTGTACGCGCTCGGCGTCTCGAACGCCGCCTCCGATGTGATCCGGAGCTCCGTGTTGCCGTCGAAGTACGCCGCGCCCAGAAACACCCCCGCACCGATGGTTCCGCACTTCAACGGGTCAGGACAGCGCGCGAACCGCGTCCCGCTCTCGTCGGGGTAACGCATGTTCGTGACCTCGAGCGTGTCGAACGGAAAGCGCGCCGTGTAGTCATCGGGCCCGAGCGGCTTCGCGTCACCGTCCGCATCGTCGCCGTGCGTCCCGCCGTCGCCCGAGACAGCGTCGAAGCTCACGCGCCCGCAGGCCGCGAGTAGCGCGAGCAGCACGACGGGGCCCGCGGCCAAATCCACGGCTCAGCTTAGCAGCGCCGACGACGACGGAGCAGCCCACCGACGAGCAACGCGGGCCACAACACCGCCGCGCCATGCGGTCCCGCATCGCAGCAGCCACCGCCTTCGTCGCCCGTCTCACCGTTGCCACCGTCGGGGCCGCCATCGACACCGGGATTGCCGCCGTCATCGTCGCCAACGCCACCGTCGACCAGAACCGGCGTGCCGCACAGATGGCCGACACACGGGTTGCCGTTGTCGCACGTGACGCCGCACATGATCGAATCGTTGCAGCGATCAGGAATCGTTCCGCACGCGGCCACGCCTTGCGCGAAGTCACTGCACGATTGCGGCGTGCAGCACGTCGTGTTCGGTGCGCCGGGCCCACCAAACGCGAAGCTCGTCGGCGTCTTGCTGCCGAGGTTGTAGTAACTCGCGTTCGTCACCGTCCCGACGATGGCGTTTGCAGCGACGTTCGCGCCGGCTGCGGAGATGAGATAGAGACCCGTCATCGTCGTCGAGCCGGCCGTCGTGCCGAACGTGCCGTTGCCCATCTCGCTGCACGAGACCGGGTTCTGCGCGGAGATTTCACCGAACCACTGCGCGTGATCGACAGCGGTGTACGCCGTCGTGCTCCAGAGCGTCGCAGGGAAGTACCCCATCTCCTCGCCCTTGTAGGAGATGTGCCAGCCGTCGCTCTCGTGCTCGATGCGGTACTCGGCGACCTCGCCCGGCGTGACCTTCATGCCGGGTCGATACGTCGCGCTCGTCTGCACCCAACCGCACTCGTTGTAACAAGTCGGTTGACCGTTCACCCAATGGAAGACGAACAGGCGCGGGTTGCGATCACCGTCGTTCACGAGCGGATCGACGTGCCAGCCAATCTCGACGATCTGCTGGTTGTCTGCGGATGACAGTCCGATTTCGCCGAGCGAGTGCGCGTCCTCGTGAGCGACGGAAGGATCGCCCTGCAGCATCATCGCGCCTGCGCCCTGCGTGTTCACGCCGACCTGCTGGTAGTAGCCGGCGTAAAGGAAGTCGTCCTGCACGTGCGGCGCGACGAGCGCGCTACCGTGCTGCACCGCGGGAAAACCCTTGGGCGCGAACAGAAGCGGCGTCGCAACCAGCGCGAGCGCGAACGTCATTGCGACGTAGTTCTACGCCAGCTGCTTCTTGCGATCGACGAGGAACTTCTCGAGCTGCTCGAGTGAATCGTCGAGCTTGCTCTGCGCTTCGCCGCGATAGTCGGCAGCGTTCTTGGCCTCTTTGAGCAAGCCGAGCGCCTTCTCCATCGAGTCCGCATCCTCGAGCGCCTGTTTTCGTACGGCGTCGTGCATGTCTTTGAAGTTCGTGTAGAAGTCCTGAAGCATGTCGCCTTGTCTGAGCGGCGTGACGACGACCAAGCGCTTCTGCGCCATCTTGTCGAAGTACATCGAGACCTTGTAGAGCGGCCCCGCGACCTTGTGGGTCATGATCAGGAGGTAGAGCGAGAGGATGACGACGAGGCCCACGCCGACGCCGACCATCTTGTAAACGAGCGCGCGATCCTCGCTCTCGAGGCCACTCGCGACGGTGTCCTGGAAGTCGCTCTGCGAGGAATCGGCCTGTGTTAGAGCGGCCAAGTCCTTCTCGATCGACTCCGACGCGGCGCGCTTCTGTTGGTAGATCAGATAGCCGAGCGCGCCGGCGATCACGCCCGACAGGATCGTAACGAGCAGCACGTAGCGAAGCTGCAGCTTCTTGTCGAGCAGGTAGTTCGACAGCTTGCGCTTGTACTTGGGACGGCCACCGGGCGGACGCGGAGCGCCACCCGTGCCCGCGGTTGGGTTCGCGTCAGCCAATGGCCTTCTCCTTCCGCGCGAGCATCTCGCGCAGCTGCACGACCGTCGCGTTGTCGCCGAGGTTCGCCGCTTCTGCGGCAACGATCACCGCCTTGAGCTTCGCGATGTCGTCCTTCTGCATCTCCACGACGCCAGCGTGCGCCGTCTTGAAGTGATCGTAGAACTCGACGAGCTGATCGCCCTTGCGGAGGTTCCACACCTTGTCGAACCGACCCTCGCGCATCTTGGCGAGGTAGAGGCTCACCTTGAACAGCGGGCCGGCGACCTTGTGGGTCATCTTGATGCCGTAGACCGCGAGGCCCACGACGAGTAGCAGGCCGGTGCCGATCAGCACCCAGAGGATCAGCATGCGGCCGCGCTCGAGACGATCGATGCGACCGACGAGCTCCATCTCGCACTGCCAATGACCGACCACCTTGGGACCGAAGTCCGCGTTGACCTTCGGCTCCACCTTGGGCGCCGGGATCATCGTCATCTCGGATTCGTCGAGCGTCACAGCGGGACGCTTCTTCTCTTTCTTGTTGTCGGACTTCTCGTCCTTCTTCACGTCGATCTTGGCATCGCTGCCCGAGCCCGCGGCGCTGCCTGCATCGCTACCCGAGCCCGCCGTCTCCGTCGGAGTCGGTGCGGGTGTAGGGACCGGCGGCGGCGCGTCGAGGTTCATCGGCGTCGGCTCGCGATCCTCTTCTTCGCCGGCGCCATCCGGTAGGAGCATGAGCTCCGGAATCTTGGGGCACGGCGTACCGCGCACGCTCGACATCGAGACCGTCGTGGTCTCGTTCGCGACCTTCATGACCCACACGCCGAGGCCCGCCATGAGCACGGTCGACAGGCCGACCATGAACAAGGTGAACTGCAGCTGGTACCTCTTGTTGATCAAGAGGTTCTTCCACGACCGCTTGTAATTGCGATCGCCGCCGCCTGCCGGGGCTGCCGGGGCTGCCGGGGCTGCCGGGGCTGCCGGGGCTGGGAGTTGGGCCTTGTCGCTCACGGGTTCGCTGCCTTGTCCTTGATCGTCGGAACAATCTTCTTCGTGATCAAGTCTTCGATCACGGCCTCGACACAGTCTTGACCTGCCCCATCGATATCGCTCGTCGAGGTGCCGCCTTGCACCTTAGCGCCACCGTTCAAGAAGCCGAACACGCTCTTCTCTGGAAAGCTCGCGAGCAACATACTGACTTTACAGGAAACAGTAGCCGTACCTCCAGAAACCGTCGATTTCAGCTCGTTGAGGGTGCCGTCGACGTAGAAGCCAGCGAACCCTTTCTGTTGGAGCTGCGCGGCGGTAGGCGGGTTGCCCGACCAGGTCGTTTGCATCGTCGGAGTCACCTTCCCGAGCGCGCCCGTGGCGACCTTATTCATGAGCTTCTGTAGCTTCGGATCGGCGGCGGCGTTGCCCGTCTTGGACGACATGGGTCCGACATTCACGTAGTACTGAACGTTGCCGCTGGGCTTGGGCTTGTCGCCCCCGCTCGGTGTCGCGCCGATCTGGCCGAGCGACTTCTCGGCCTGCGCTTGCACGAGCACCGCCGCATCTCCGGCCTTTGCTTTTTGCAGCGCAGCGACGGCCTTGGCCTTGAGGTCCTTCTTGGTCTTGGCGTCGACGATGATACCGAGACCGACGGCAGCCGCGCTGCGCACCTTCTTGTCGCTGTCGTTGCCGAGCGTGTTGATCAACGGCTCGATGCCGCGTGGATCACCCTGCTTGGTCAAGTTGAGGACCGCGGAGAGACGAATGCGATCCGAGCTGTCGCTCAGGTCATTGATGAGCGTGTCGATGTTGTCCGCGCGCGCGAAGCGCTCGAGGCCCGCGACCATCATCAGCGCGAGCAACGTGATCGCCGCCACGCGCCCGACAACGCGCTGACCCAACCCGACGGTACGTACGCTTCGCGTCATCCCTACTCGCATCAGACGTTCCTCGAACGGAACCCTTCAACGACCCCTCTACCGTACCGAGGATCCCTCGGCTTCTGCAAGGTAGCGACGGGTCAGCTCGACGTAGTGAGACGCTCCATAGCGGATCTGCTCCCGCTCGCCGTCGTTCAGCGGTCGCTTCACCTTGGCTGGAGAGCCGATCACGAGACTTCCAGGTGGGATAACCGTCCCCGGTGTCACGAGCGCACCCGCACCGATCAAGCTGCCGCTCCCCACGATGACGCCGTCGAGCAGGATCGACCCCATTCCGATGAGGCAAAAATCCTCGACGGTGCAGGCGTGAATGATCGCGGAGTGGCCGACCGTGCAGTCGCTCCCGATCGTCGTACCGAACTTATCCGACGTCACGTGAACGACGGCGTTGTCCTGGATCGACGTGCGCTCGCCGACGCGGATCGGCATCACGTCGCCGCGCAGGACCGTGCCGTACCAGATCGATGACTCGGCCCCGATGACAACGTCACCGATGACGGCGCAAGTCTCGGCGAGGAATGCGGTGTTCGCGATCGTGGGCGTGATGCCGTTGTGGCGGCGGACGAGCATGCGCGCACCTTAGCGCGACGACTAGCGCTTGAGAGCGACGCGCTGCGCTTGCTCGGCAGCAGCGAACATCTCGTCGAGCGCGGCGTCGACATCGTCGGAATCCGGGGCGACCGGCACGACGGAGCGGACGACGCCCTTGCAGTCGATCACCATGAACTGCACGCGATCGCTATCGGGAACCGTGAACTCTTCGAACTGCTGCGGCGTCGACAGCGCGAGCGGCACGTCGAGCTGGCCGGCGAGATATTTGAAGTTCTTGCGCAGCTCGCGATTCGTCGGATCCTGCACCGCCGTCACGGCGAGAGGGATCACCGCGGCGCCCGGCTTGTCGGCCTGCTTCTTCGCCCACGTCGCGACCTTCGCGAATACGTCCTTGCACTGCGTGCAACGGCTCGCGTCGTACCAGCCGATGACCGTGGTCTTCCCCCGGTTGCCGGCGAGGTCGAGTGACTCGTCATCGCCGTCGACATACGGCAGCTCCGTCGCGGGAGCAGATGTTCCAACGAGGCGGCGGCGAAGAATCTCGTCGCGCGAGATCAGCGTCGCGCTGATCGAGACGATCGAACCGCCGCGCAGCGCATCGACGCGCACGAGGTCGCCGGGCTGGCGCGCCTGCACCGTCGCGAGGACGTCGTTGCAGTTGGAGACCTTCTTCTTGTCGACGCTGATCAGATAGTCGCCGTCCTGAAGTCCGGCGGCCTGCGCGCCACTGCCGCGCATGATGTTCGTGACCATGCAGCCGGTCACCGCCATCGTCCCGTTCGGCGACGGCGTCTGGACGTCCGCCATCCCGATCCCGAGGAACGCCGGGTTGCTCGACTTGTCCGCGGCGGCGGTCGAGCTGACCGCGGCGACGAGGAGAAGGGGGCTCAGCCAGCGCACGCATGGACACTAGCGAAGGGGGTTCGGACAAGCCAGGACGAAGATGTGCCGCGATGTAGGATAAGGTGAGATTTTTGACTCCATCGAGATCGCGGATGATCATTATTCTCGTGAAACGCCGCGAGCTCCCGGATCTGGGTCACGTCCTCGAAGACAGCCGCCCGAACAGAGCGGAGCCCGCTGTCTCACTCTCCGAGAAGCGCATCCATAGCCGCTTCGATAAGGCCTTCCCGGTCGTCATCGGTAGCGAGCTGTACGGCGACACCTGGGCGATCGCCCGGAACGTCTCGGGCGGCGGAATCCTCGTCCAGATGAACTACGCGCCCCCGCTGGGCACCGTGGTCACGGTCCACTTCCAGAACCACCGCGGCGACGACCTCATCGACGAGATCGTCGTGCGCGCCGAAGTGAAGCACCACCACTACCTGAACTTCGCAGGGGACGACGAGGCCGCATCTGCCCGCGCCGTCGGCCTGCGCTTCATCGAGTTCGTCGACGCCGGCGAGCGCGTCGATGAAGCTCGCATTCATTAGCGATCTCGGAAGAACCGCGCCTGGCAGAGCGTTCTGTCAGCAACTTGCGGCGGCAGCGACGATTAGCTACTCACGGATGGATGAACCGCGCGCTCTTGCTCGTACTGGTCGCGGCCAGTTCTGTGGCGGGCGCCACGAGCCCGGCGGCGGCAGGGACTGACGACGCGAAGGCGACGGAGATCCTCCAGCGCATCGCGAAGGGCCCCGACGCGAACGCGCGCAAGGCCGCGATCAAGGAGCTCGACGCCATCGCCCCGACCGCGGTCGAAGGCATCGGCGCCTGGCTCGCAAAGGAGCACGCCACCAGCGTCGACGATCGCCGCACCGTGCTCGTCGCCATCAAGGCGCTCGTTCCCGACAAGAAGGGTCGCTTCGACGTCCCTGCCCGCGCGAGCGGCAAAGAGCTCCAGGCCGACGACGATCTCGACTGGATGGCGAAGCTGCTCGACCAGCCCGACTCGCCCGCGCTCGGCGAGACGATCGCCGACGACGCCGCGATCCGCGCGCTCGCCGAGAGCCACGTCATCGCTGCCGCGCAGCCGATCTTCGACGCCGCGTTCAACGACAGCACGATGATCTATCGCGACGAGTGCGGTCGCTACCTGCGCAAGATGGAGCCCTACTCCATCCCCGTTCTCACCAAGGAAGCGGCAGGCAAGAACGACCGCAAGCGCTATGGCACCTACCAGCTCGAGCGCATGGATCGCCAGGAGCCCGGCAAGGCGCTCGCGGCCGCTGCGGGTGACGAAGCGCTGACCATCGCCATCATCGAGGTCTTCAAGGAGACCAAGATCCGCGAGGCGGTGCACGCCGTGTGGCTCAAGGTGAACGACGATCGCCCGCGCGTTCGTGCCGCCGCCCGCGACGCATGGAAGGACTACATCACCGGTCCCCCGCCGCCCGGCGCGCCGCGCCAGAAGCTCAAGCTCCCCGGCGGCAAGTTCACGAAGAAAGAGAAGCCGATGTGGCTCACGTACCGCGAGCTCGCGGACAACGAGCTACGGAAGGCCGCGAACGACCTGCTCCACGAGGACTATCCCATCGAGGATCCGACGTCGCTCACGGACACGGAGAAGTCGACGAAGCCAGTCAAGATCGACCTCGTCTCTGTCAGCCAGCAGCTCTACGACTACTACGACGGCGAGCGCACCAAGATCGACGCCGCCGCATGGACCGCTGCCAAGGCAAAGGCCGACGCGAACGACCTGCCCGCCTCTGCTGCCATGCTCGACCGCTTGCTCGCGCAGAATCCGAACCGCGAGAACAAGGACGGCATGGCCGATATCTACTTCCGCTTCGGCAAGCAGCTCGAAGACAAGAAGCAGTACGCCGACGCCGCCGCTGCCTACTCCAAGTCCGAAGGCCTCGCGCCCAAGGGGCCGCACGCAAAGGACGCGCTCGCCGCGCACTACTTCATGCTCGGCAAGTCGCTCGAAGCGACGGGCAAGGACGGCGGCCCTGACTTCCGCCGCGCCGTCGCGCTCAAGCCGGACTACGCGCCCGCGCAGGACGCCGCCGCAGCAGCGCCGTCGTCGGGCTCGGGCAAGCGCCCCGTGTGGATGCTCTACGCCGCCGTGCTCGCCGGTGGCGTCGCGCTGCTGCTGTTCGCGCTTGCGATGGTTCGCCGTCGCTCGATCAGCTAGCCGCCACGACGCGACGGTCAGACGGTCGGAGCTGATGGCCGCAACGACGCAACGGCGCGACCTCGGAATTGATGGCCGCAACGACGCAGCGGCGCGACGTTGGAATTGATGGCCGCAACGACGCAACGGCGCGACGTCAGATTTGATGGCCGCAACGACGCAACGACGCGACGGATCAGTTGGTGAGACTCGAACGCACCACGCGTTTGAATCCCGCGCTCATCGTCGGCAGGCCGAAGTTAAGCAGGAGGCCGAGGTCTCGCTCAGTGGCTTTGAGGTACGAGATGATTTGAGCGAGGTGCTGAGGTGGCGTGGCGCTCGGGACTGCCTTGATCTCGACGACTAGGCAGTCCGCGACGAGCATGTCCAACCGATGTTGTCCGACGAGCGTCCCTCGGTAAAGGATCGGAACGAGGAGCTGCCGTGCGAAAGGAACCGCTAATCGTTCCAGCTCGACAGCCATCGCCTCCTCGTAGACGGACTCGACAAATCCTGGCCCCAGCGCGCGATGAACCGTGAAGGCGGCATCCATCACGACTCGGGCAACGTCCTCGGTCTCTGCAGAAGGTTCAGTCGACATCCCGCGCATATCGACCTCAACCGCGCGGGGTTGCGTCTAAAAAATCCGTTGCGTCGTCGCGTCGTTGCGGCCAAATCCTCTGACGTTGCGTCGTCGCGTCGTTGCGGCCAAAAACCTCTGACGTTGCGTCGTCGCGTCGTTGCGGCCAATTCCTCTGACGCCGCGTCGTTGCGGCAATCCGCTAGCGCACTACGACGCGCGCTTGCGGCATCGCTGCCTGGCGCGACGCGGCGGCGCGGAGCTTGTCGAGGACAGTCGGTGGCACGAAGACCTCCGCCTTGGCGTCCACGACGAGCCCGTGCTCCGCGATCACTTCGAGGAACAGCATCACGTTGCGGACCTTCCGCATCGGCACGTGCACCCACGCGAACCGCTTGCCGCGCTTCTTGACGGTGATGCGTGCGCCGCCGACGTTGATCTTCTCCACGTCGCTCAGGCCGAGAGGTCCCTTCTTGATGTGCGCGAGCTCGGACGCCGACACCTTGAACGGAGCGAACTCGCTCGTGCCTTCCGGGCGCGCGCGGAGACGAGCGTGGACCTCGCCGAACACGCGGTCGAGCGCGGGATGGACGTCCTTGTACCGAGCGTCGATCTTGATCGTCTGTCCGCTGCGCGAGACCAGCGTCAGGCGACCTTGCCCGAAGCGACGGTTCTCGCGCTTGTCCTTGCGCATACGACGGACGATCGCGACGATCGCAATGACGAGCAACACGCCGAGCGCGCCCTGACCGCCCGCGTACATCATCTGCTGGTCCATCGACCAGTACGTGTAGTGGTCGACCTCGTCCCATTCGAACCGGCGGACGCTCATCATGCCCTTCACCGTGATCCCGCGGTCATCGATCACGAGGCGGCGCTTGCCCAACGAGACGCACAGCGCGACGAACCCCGCGAGCAACGCCGCGCTCACGATCAGCCCGATCACCTTGCCGAGCGCGAGCGCGGGCATGACCACGAGCAACAACAAGAACCCGATCGCGACGCGCGATCCCACCGACGTCTTTAGCTCGATTCGCTCCATCGAGGCGCAGCGTAGTCCCCCGCGACGCCGCCCACAACAGCGTCGTGAGCGAGGCAGGAACTACGAGCGGATAGCGG
Organism: Kofleriaceae bacterium; assembly: GCA_036499725.1. Taxonomy (GTDB): domain Bacteria; phylum Myxococcota_A; class Polyangia; order Haliangiales; family Haliangiaceae; genus JABFXX01. The sequence goes on along the minus strand of DASYDE010000062.1, from coordinate 149,001 downwards.
CTTGCGATTCGCGGCCCAGCACGAGCTGGACGATCGCGGCGAACACGTCGTCCTGCGATGCCTCGCCGTCGAGCGTCTCGATGCGCTCGCCCTGCGATGCGAGCTCGGAGAGGGTCGCCTTGTAGCCCTCGGCGACCGCTTCCTGCATGCGCATGTCCTCGAACAGCTCCTGGACGCGGCCGGCGGCGGCGCGGCGGTGAGCGGCGACCTCGGGGCGGACCTGCAGGAAGATCGTGAGGTCGGGTTTGCGCGCGCGCGCGTTCAGGATGCTGATCCAGTCGCGCTGCGCACCGGTGCCTTGGTACGCGAGCGACGAGTGGTAGTAGCGATCGCTGACGACGATGGTGCCCTTCGCGAGCGCGGGCTCGACCTCGCGCTGGAGGTGGTCCATGCGGTCGGCGGCGAAGAGGAGCCCGAACGTGTTCTGCGAGATGGATTCCCCGGGAATCTCGTGGCCGCCCGTCAGCATCTGGCGGATGAGCTTGCCGACAGGCCCATCGCTCGGCTCGCGCGTGAGGTTGGCAGCCTTGCCGATGGACGTGAGGTGCTGGACGAGGCGCTTGGCCTGCGTTGTCGTGCCCGCGCCGTCGAGACCTTCTAGGACGATGAACATGATGACCGCGGGCATCTTACCCAGAAGTTGCCCCTCGCGCGGGGCGGCGTAGCCTCGGGGAATGCGCTCTGCCCTGTTCGCGATCGTCGCGCTCGCCGCATGTGGTCCGAAGGTGAACCCGAACGCGCCGACGTACGACGAGGATCTCGGCAAGCCCTCGCCTGCCGTCGCCGACCCGGTCACCGTCGAGCGCCCCGTCGCGCCGCCCGGGAAGGGCCTGCGGAGTGGAACGATCGATCGCGCGCGTCTCGTCGCGATGCTCGATCAGGGCCCTCCCGCCTTCCTCAAGCAGCTCGAGGTGACGGCGCAGATGAAGAACGAGCGGTTCGTCGGCTGGCAGCTCGTTCAGGTGCTCGACGAGACAGGACCACTCCACGATCTCGATCTGAAGCCGGGCGACGTGCTGCTCGCGGTCAACGGCAAGCCAATCTCGGATCCGAATCAGTTCCAGACGCTGTGGGATTCGCTGCGTACGGCAAACGAAGTCGATGCGTCGCTGTGGCGCGGTGATGGCAAGTTCGATCTGTCGTTCAAGATCGAACCGGCTGTCTCCGTCAGCGCGAGCGCCGAAGGTACGCCAGTCGCACCCGCGCGTTCGGCGCCGCCAGCTCCACAGAAGTAGAGCTCGGCCGGGGCTCTACGGCTCGCGCGTGACCATGTAGATCCCGCCGACGGTGGTGTCGTCGACCAGCGTGATGAGGGCCGTGTTCTGGTCGTCGGAGATCCACGGGTCGCTGAGGCTCGTGCCGGTGAGCACGCTAACGGGCGTGCCGAAGTCGCTCGACAGGTCCGGGCGCGTCGCCATCCACAGCGCGTCGTCGTGCGAGCAGTAGAGCGAGAGACCGCCGTTCGCGAGCGCGGAGTCGTCGCAGCCGGTACCGGTCGCGATCGCCTGGATCGACGTGAACGCTCCCGCCGTTGTCGTCCGCGAGACAAGGTACGGCGCGCGCGTACCGCCGCGGCTCGACGTGAGCACTCCGATCAGACCGCCCGACGCGAGCGCGATCTCGAGATCGCTCGAGACGCCGCTGAGGTCGCTCATCAGCACGGGTGTCCCCCATGCGCTCGTCGTGTTCGCGCGGACGCTGGTGTAGAGGTCGAAGTCGCCCGGACCGCCGGTCCGCTTGCTCGAGAAATAGATGCGAAGACCGTCGGGCGCGATCCAGGGATGCGCTTCGTCCATCGTCGAGTCGAGCTCGGTGACGAGCGTGGGTGCGGGCCACGCGGCCGTCGCCGAGGACCGATGCGACGTGTAGATGTCCCCCGCGCCGACCCCGCCCGGACGCACGGATCGAAACATGAGCGTCAATAGATCGGGCGTGATCGAAGCGTCGCCGGTGCCGTTCGCCGGATCGTTCACCACGCCCAGCTTGATCGGCGTGCCCCACGGACGGAGACCACCTGGCGCATCGATGTCGGCGTCACTACCGCTCTGCCCATCTTGATTGCCGGCATCGATCGACGCGTCGCTGTTCGACTTGTCAGCTACCGAGCCGCACGCGGCGAGAGCCAGGAAGAGACAGACGCGATGCTCCATAGAAGCTCCAACTATACCGTGCCCAACGTGTCGGTTGGTCTGCGCGTCTCCCGTGTGAGACCGCATAACGGTAGTAGGTTCACCTCCATGATCCGGCGCACACTCGCACTGTTCGCACTTGCCGCGTGTTCGTCTGCTTCCAAGCCCGCGCCGGTCGCGCCTGCGGCCGCGCCGACGGACTCTGCGAAGATCGCGGAGCCGCCACCACCTGGTCCCAAGGAGATGCCGGCCGAGAAGATGACGAAGGACACACCGCGGACCACCGTCGGCGGCAACACGTTCATCGCCCCGATCGAATGGACAGTGCGCGTGCGCGGTGCAGGAACGATCCTCGAGTCGCCGGAGGGTGGCTCGTACGTCGCGCTCTACGACGTGCCCGCGAAGGATGCGTCCGATGCGACGACGCAGGCGTGGGCGGCCTACAAGGGCAAGACGCCGTACAAGCTGACCACGTCGAATGTCGGCGCCGACAGCGACGGGTGGAGCACGCCGACGAGCTTCTCGTACGACGTTCCGCCGAACCTCAAGCGCTCCATCGCCGCGAGTGCGCTCGCCGCGAACGGCATGTGGACCGTCATCATCTTCGACATGGATCAGGGCGTCGCCGAGAAGCGCGCCTCGCAGGTCGGCACGATGCTCGGCAAGCTGCTCCCCAAGGGAGGCGCGCGCGAGTCGTTCGCCGGCAAGACAGCCGCGACGCTCGACAAGGCAAAGATCGATGCGCTCGTGAAGTTCGTCGCCGATGCCGAGACGCTGACCGGCGTTCCCGGCGTGTCGTTCGGCATCGTCCAGAACGGCAAGGTGATCTACGCGGGTGGCGTGGGTGTGCGCCAGCTCGGCAAGCGCGCCGCTGTCGATGGCGATACCAAGTTCATGATCGCGTCGAACACGAAGGCTCTCGCGACGCTCATGCTCGCGAAGCTCGTCGACGAGAAGAAGATCAGCTGGGACACGCACGCGACGGAGCTGCTTCCGTCGTTCAAGCTCGGCGACGCGGAGACGACGGCGCAGGTGCTCGTGAAGCACCTCATCTGCGCGTGTACCGGCCTGCCCCGCCAGGACTTCGAGTGGCTGTTCCAGTGGGATGGCCTGACGCCCGAGAAGGCGATGGCGACGCTCGCGACGATGCAGCCGACGAGCAAGTTCGGCGAGCTGTTCCAGTACTCCAACCCGCTCGCGGCGGCGGCCGGCTTCATCGGGGGTCACGTCGTGAACCCGAAGGACGAGCTCGGTGTCGCGTTCGACAAGGCGATGCAGTCGCTCGTGTTTGGACCGCTGAAGATGACGTCGACGACGCTCGACATGAAGAAGGGCCGCGGCGGCAATGCGGCCGTGCCGGAGTCTCCCGACGTCGACGGCAAGCCAGCGTTGGCGCTCGCCGCCGCGAACGACGCGATCATCGGTCTGCGTCCCGCGGGCGGTGCGTGGTCCACCGTGAAGGACATGCTCAAGTACATCCAGCTCGAGCTCGACAACGGCACCATCGGCGGCAAGCCGTACATCGGCAAGGAAGCGCTCCTCGCGAGACGCACGCCGCAGGTCGCGATCGGCACCGACTCGACGTACGGCATGGGCCTCATGGTCGACAAGACCTGGGGCGTCACTGTCGTCCACCACGGTGGCGACATGATCGGGTTCCACAGCGACATGATGTGGCTCCCCGATCAGAACGTCGGCGCCGTGATCCTGACGAACGGCGATCCGGGCTGGCTGATTCGCACCATCTTCCAGCGCAAGCTGCTCGAGCTGCTCTTCGACGGCAAGCCGGAGGCGGACGCCAAGATGGCAGCGGCAGCGAAGTCGTTCTTTGACGAGGTGCAGGCGGGGCGCAAGCTCTTGACCCTGCCTGCCGATGCGACGGAGGTCGCGAAGTTGGCGAAGGTCTACACGAGCCCGCAGCTCGGCGACATCGCCGTGTCGACGAAGGGCACCACGCTCGTGTTCGACTTCGGCGAGTACAAGTCCGATGTCGCGTCGAAGAAGAACGACGACGGCACGCTATCGTTCGTCACCATCGTTCCCGGCATGGGTGGTCTCGAGTTCGTCGTCGGCGCGGCGAACGGCAAGAAGACGCTGACCACGCGCGACGGTCAGCACGAGTACGTCTTCACCGAGAAGTAACGTCAGCGCGGACGGCGCAGGTACGAGAGTCGCAGCAGCACCTTCGGTGGCGCCAGCTCGACCGAGGTTGGCTCGCCTGCAGCATTCAGATCGCCGAGCTTGCCGAGCTGGTAGCTCGCATCGACCGCAATTCCTTGCGAGCGACCAGCGCCGAAGTAGAAGTCGAGACCGGCGCGCAGGCGGAACGTGTTTCCACTCGAGGGCTCGGCGCGCCCGGTGATATCGGCTGGATCGACAGAACAGCGATTGCAGCCGGTCCGGATCGCCCAGATGTAGTACGCGCCGAGATCTGGACGCACTTCGAAGCGAGTCTGCTGGACGATCGCGAACGGCGACGAGCCGAGGCCAAAGCCGATGTCGACCATCCACATCGGATCGGCGGAGTCACCCGCCATCGGTGCCGTCCCCGCATCCTTGCGCACGCCGAGCTCGACCCCGAGTCCGAACGCTTCGCGCCCGAACATCGCTTCGGCCTCGCCGCCGACCTGAGAGGATCCGTGCTCGACGCGCCCATCGGCATACGTCGCCGTGTAGCCGCGTCCACCGTCGAGCGCGAAGTACGCCCGTGCGAGTCGCGCTGCGCGCACGGCCCCCGCTCCACCCGATCGCGCCGGGCCCGGATCTCCGTCGACGCAACTGCTCGTGTAGCCGGCGCTGCCCGGGCCGTTGAGCTGGTCGAGGCGCTGGCGGCTCGCGCTCTCGCACGAGCTCTCGTCGCTATACGGGCCATCCGAACCAGAGATCGTGAGCCGATCCGGTGCGCACGCGCCCGAGCACTCCCACGAGTACGACCAGCCCGCCTCTGCGGTCCGTGCGTACGCGAGCAACACGACGACCGCACCGACGATTGTCCCCACCCGCATCCGCCCAGGATACGCCGTCGGCGGATCAGGCGTCCAGCGTTGCGAACACCGCGAGCGCGGCGGCCGGGTCGTTCGCGAACACACCGTCGACGCCGAGCTCGTCGAGCCGGCGCAATTCGGCGGGATCGTCGACGGTCCACGTATTCACCGGCATGCCCTGACGGTGCCACGCCGTGATCGTCGCTTCGGTCACGAGCGTGTGCTGCGGATGGCAGAGTGCCGCGCCGATCACGTTCCCTACCCAGCCTTTGCGCGCCGGTAGGATCTGATCGTCGCCAAAGATGTACCCGCACGCGACCTCGGGGAGGTGGCGATGGAACTGGACGAGGATCACCGGGTCGAACGAGCTCACGCACACGTCGTCGATGCGGCCCGAGTCCTTGATCACGCGCGCGACCGCGGCGACGAGCTCACCTTCGCGACCGGGAGAGTTGGATTTGATCTCGACGTCGATCTCGAGATCGATCTCGTGCAGGACATCTGCGAGCAGCGGCACCGGCTCGCCCTTGACGCGCAGCGCGGCGCGCGATGACGCCGAGAGCGCATCCATCATTCCCGCGTTGCCCGTCAGGCGCTCGAGCTTGTTGTCGTGAAAGACCACGACGTTCTTGTCGCCGTCGAAGCGCACGTCGAGCTCGACGCCGTCGGCCCCTGCCTCGACGGCCTTGAAGAACGCGGCCATCGTGTTCTCGGGTGCGTGCGCGGAGGCACCGCGATGAGCCCACACGCGTGGACGCTTGCCCGAGCGTTTCCAGCGACCGGCGCGCGCGTGGCGACCGAGATGCGGAACCAAGCGCGCGAGGCCGAGGAGCGGCGACGTCTTCGGCAACGGGGGTTACTCCACGAACGTTTTGTGGAGAGCCTTGGTGAGCGCGTCGACGTGCTGGCGATCGCACCACAGCGTCACGCGCAGCGGCGAGACAGAGACCGCGTTGAGCGGAACACCGGCGCCGACCGCGGATGCGCGCGCCTTGTTGATGACACCCGGGTTGGAGCCGATGCCGTGGCCCACGATCGTGACCGCGCCCTCCTCGCCGAACTCGACCTGTTCGGCGAGCACGTTGTCGAGGCGCTTGCGGACCTCCGCCCAGTCGGGCACGTCCGCGATGGAGAACCACGCGCGGAGGTCCTTGCCCTCGAGGTCGAGGTGCGTGAGCGGGATCGACGCCGTCTCGAGGATCTGCAGGCAGTGCTCGACGGCCGCGCCACCGTTCACGCGCAGGCGGATCAGGTTGTTCTGGCCCGTGACGGCTGCGATCTGGCGCTCGCGCTCCGGCGTGAAGTCGATGCGCGTCCCGCCGCCATCCTTGTTGGTGGCGCGAGCGTAGAGCGCGATGCCGGAGCGGCGCGCGAACTCGACGGATGCGTCGTGGAGGACCTTCGCGCCCTGCGCGGCGAGCTCGAGCATCTCGTCGTGGCTGATCGAGTGAAGCAGCTGCGCCGCATCCACGACGCGCGGGTCGGCGGAGTAGACGCCGTCGACATCCGAGCAAATTTCGCAGTAGTCAGCGCGGAGAGCGCCCGCGAGCGCGACGGCGGTGGTGTCGGATCCGCCGCGGCCGAGCGTGGTGATCTCGCGCTTGTAGGAGACGCCCTGGAAGCCGGCGACGATGACGACCTTGCCGCGGTCCAGCTCGTCCTCGACGCGGAACGGGCGGACCTCCACGATGCGCGCGCCGGAGTGGCGGTCGTTCGTGAGGATGCCGGCCTGCGAGCCGGTGAAGCTGATCGCCTCGAGGCCCTCCTCGGTACATGCCATCGAGAGGAGCGCCATCGATTCGCGCTCGCCGCACGTGAGCAGCATGTCCAGCTCGCGGCGCGACGGCGACGCACTGACCGACTTGGCCTTCTCGATCAGCTGGTTCGTCGTCTTGCCCATCGCGGACACGACGACCACGACCTTCTTGCCGCTGGCCTTGGTGCGCGCGATGCGCTGAGCCACGAGCTTGATCTTCTCGGCGTCGGCGACCGACGAGCCGCCGTACTTCTGAACAACAATTCCAGTCGGAGCGAGCGTCACGTCGGGGACCATACACGATCCAACGCGCACCTCGTGCCCGCTCTTCCAGGGTGCTACCTTTGAAGGCGTGACCCGGTTGTCCGCTCTGCTGCTCGTCGTTGTCACAGCATGCGGTGGCGGCGGTTACAAACGCCCGACCTGGCCCGACGCGGCCGTCGAGCTCCGCGACGACAGCGACCGCGAATCCGCTGTCGACCGTCTGTGGACGCTGCCCCCCGGCCCAGACCGTGAGGCCGCACGCGCCGCGATCGCCAAGGCGACGGCGGACCGGATCGCGGATGCGATCGAGGAAGACCGCACCTTCGTCGCCGCGCAGCTGCTCGACGATCTGACAGCGCTGTGGTCGTCCGATCCGACCGCGATCGGCAAGGGCCTCGCGCCGCACGCGCAGCTGATCGAGAAGCTCCGCGCGATGTTCGCCAAGTCCGGCGCGCTCGAGCCCGCCCTCCAGTCCCTCGTGTTGCTCGCCGAGATCGAGCCCGACCAGCGGACGGCGCGGATCGCGGAGATCGACGAGATCCTCGGCTTTGCCGACGAGCTCGCGATGGCCGACAACGGCCCCGACGCGAAGCGCGCGCAACCGATCGAGCTGCTCGGCCCGACCGCGCTCGCCCTGCCCCTCCCCTGGCTCGTCGACCGCTACGTCGGCCTGCTCGTCGCCCGCCAGGTCGAAGTCTCGGCGCTCATCTCGGCGCATGGCGCATCGATCCAGCTCGTACGCGCGCACCACGACATCCTCGCAACGCAGCGGCGCATCGCGTTCGTGCTCGCGCGCGCGGGTCGCAGCAAGGACATCTTCGCCGTCATCTCTCCGCTGCGCGGCCTGGGCGCCGACCACCGCGACCTCGTGCTTCACGCGGAGATGCTCGCGAACGACCCGACGGCCGAGGCCTACGACGGGCTGGCCGGCGTGCTCCGCGAGCAGGACGAGGACAAGCGCGGCTCCGTCGCCGATCGCCAGGCCGCGCTCGCTGTCTGCATGGCCGGCCTCGCGAAGTTCCCCACAGATGCCGACCTCCTCGCCGCTGCGGCAGGCGACGCGCGCTCGCTCGGGCGCATCGAACAGGCCATCGGCTTTGCGGAAGCGGCCCTGCGCGCGCAACCCGACGTGGATCCGACGGCGACGCTGCGCCTCGGCAAGCTGTATGGAGAGCGCATCGCGCGACTTGCGGAGAGCGGTCGACCGACGGCGGCGCACGATGCGTGGCGCGGGGTCCTCGCGTTCACGAGCAAGGAAGCGCGCCATCGCCCGCACACCGTGTGGCAACAGGCGGCGGCGATCGCGGAGTCCGCGCTCGGCAAGGGCCTCGCCGGTCAGGGGCTCGTCACCGAGGGCACGCACGCGCTGACCAACTCGATCGAGCGCGCACCGTCGATCGAAGCGTACGAGGCGCTCACCGCGATCGACGTGCACATCGATCAGTTCGCGACCGCACGCAGCTGGGCCGATAGCGGCATCGCGATGCTGAGCGATCAGTCGGCGGGCGATCGCTACCGCCGCGCCAAGCTCGAGCGCCTGGAGGGCGACGCGCTCCTCGGTGCCGGGCGCGCGCAGGAAGCCGCGCAGCACTACCTCGAGGGCATGCGCCAGTGGGCCACGCTCGGCGAGGACAAGCAGCTACCGCCGTTCATCGCCGCCGAGCGGATGCTCGAGTCAGCGCGCGCGATGGTCCGTCTCGGCGAGGGCCCGGGAGCCGTCGCGCTCGCTTCCAAGGCGATCGACATCGCGCCCGACGAGCGCGAGATCGTGACCGGTGTCGTCGGCTTCCTCGTCGAGGCAGACAGCTATCGCGACGCGCTCGACGCGTATCACCGCGGCCTGGGCTCCGAGCTACGCGACGTCGACAAGGTCTACATGTCGCTGTGGATCGCGGGCGAAGCGAAGCACCGCGGCGAGCCACTGGATCGCCTCGCTGACGAGTACCTCGCGAGCCGCCAGGGCAACACGTGGTACGAGCTGCTCGCTCGCGCGGCGACCAATCGCGCGACGCTCGCGGATCTCAAGGCTGCAGCCACGACGATGCGCCGCAAGGCGGAGCTCGCGTTCTACAGCGCGACGCTCGGCTTGGATCCGCTCGCCGCCACACCCGACGGCCAGCGCGTGTTGCTCGCGCAGGTCATCGCATCGCAGATCGTGTTCGCCGAAGAGTTCGAGCTCGCGCGCCGGTACTTGCGCCGGTGATTCCCGGGCTCACGGACCAAGCGCTGCTCGCATGGGCAGGAACGCGTCGTCTGTCCGCGCTCGCGCTGCGCGGCAAGGAGCTCGCGGCCAAGCCCCTCGTCCCCGCGTCGACAGCGCTCGCGCTATTTGTCGCCGGGGTGAGCGTGCCGCGCGCGCAGGTCGAACGCATGCTCGGTGCCCGCATCGTCGATCTGCTCGTCGAGAGAGACGTCCTCGAGCTCGGCGATATGGTGCGCGCGAAGGTCGCGATCCTGCCGGTCGTGAACGCGGTGATCGTCTGCGATCGCTGGGACGCCGCGGATGCGCCGGAGCGTCTGCCGTGGCCCGACGACTCCAGCTATCACCTCGTCAGCTCGCTCACCGCCGATCGCCGCAAGCACTGGATCGACCTCGCGACGGGCAACGCGTTCGGTCCCCTCGTCCGCCCTGACATCGCGGACCGCACGACCGGCGTCGATCTCAGCGCGAGAGCGATCCGCTACGCGCGCCTCGGGGCCAGCCTGTCGAATCGCGTGCTCGAGGTTCGCGAAGGCGATGTCGCGACGCCCCTCGGGACCACGGCCCAGCTCGTCACCTGCAATGCCCCCATCGTCGACGACCCCGATCAGGCGATCTGGCGGCGCGCCGACAAGGGGTTCTTCGCGCGCCTGTGGCAGGCCGCACGCGCGTGCGTGGCTCCTGGCGGTGACGTCGTCGTGCACGCGACGCTGGACGCGCTCCCGATGGACAGGACCGTCGTCACCGACGAGCTCCCCGGCGAAGTGGCCATCGTCGTCTACACCCCGCCCGGAGTCCGGGCCTACGGGGTGATGTGGTGGCGACCCGACGCCGAGCCGCGACGGGTCGTCGGCTACCGCGAGCTGACGCAAGCGCGGCCTCACCTGGACCCGCGCGATCGCGCCGACGTGTTGGCGGGCGCTCTGGCCCCACTGCACGCTGCTCAGGTGTAAGTTCCCGTCGGGGAATGCGGCTCGTCCACGCGATCACGCTCGCGTTCGTTCTCGCGATCTGCGCGGGTGCGTGCGCGCAACAGCGAGCCAAAGAGCAGGCGTTGCCTCCGATCGACGTCACGCGCATCAATCACGCGCAGCACGCGATGGTGGCCTGCATCTCGTGCCACAAGGCGGCGCGCCCCGGCGCAGATCAGCACAAGCCGTGCGACGACGGCCAATGCCACCAGAAGGACTTCCTCGGCTCACCGACGAAGCTCTGCCAGGTCTGCCACAGCAAGGTCGAGAGCTCGGACAAGGGCATCGTCTCCGAGCTCAAGCCGTATCCCGTGGAGGATGCGTGGCGAACGGAGCCGTCGAAGTTCTCGCACGCGCGTCACCTCGACAACTCGCGCATGGAGGCGCGCGTCGGGTTCCACGTGCAATGCGTGGATTGCCACGTGCGCGACGGTGCGAAGGTGGCGCCCGACCACGCCGTGTGCGCGCGATGCCACGCGCCCGAAGCGAACCTCATCAACGCACCGAAGATGTCCGACTGTGGCGGCTGCCATCAGGACGGAATGCAGGAGCGCACGCGGCAGCGCCTGATCAAAGACGACCTCCACTTCGATCACGACCGCCACAAGACGGACCGCAAAGGCAAGCCGATCAAGTGCGAGCAGTGCCACACCGAGGCGGCCAAATCGACGAGCTTTGCCGACCACACCCCACCGCACGTGCAGTCGTGCGTGACCTGCCACGATGACAGCGACCGCACGCCGGGCGAGATGCGGATGCGCGTCTGCCAGACCTGCCACACGCAACGGCAGACCGGGCTCGTCACGCTCGCACCGCGCAGCCACTTGCCCGCGACGGAGCGACCGCTCGATCACACGTTGGCGTTCCGGCGCGATCACGCGGAGGTCGCCGAGCGCGACGCATCTCGCTGCGCGACGTGCCACGTGAAGATGAGCGGCAATCCCAAGCAAGCGTGCGACGAGTGCCATCAGACGATGGAGCCGTCGGACCACCGCATCACGTGGCGCGAGCTCGATCACGGCACGGAGGCCGCTGCGGATCGCGATCGCTGCGCGACCTGTCACGTCGTCGAGTTCTGCACCGCGTGTCATCAGGTGCGACCGCGGTCGCACGGCCTCAAGTACGACTTCCAGACGGAGCACGGGCGCCTCGCGCGCGTGAACATCCGCTCGTGCCTCACGTGCCATGCGGAGCGCGAGTGCACGGAGTGCCACGCCACGATGACGCAGAGGGTGCGGTGAAGCGCGCGGCGCTCGTGGTCGCAGCGCTCGGCGCAGTGGCGCACGCCGGCCCGCGTCCCAAGCTCACCGTCGATCACGAGCCTCCGCCGCGGAACCTCAAGATGCGACCGCGCATCGCGCAGCAGTCGATTCCCAAGGCGAAGTCGCCGATTCCGTCGGCCCCGACCGCGACGCCGGTGATTCCGAGCAACGCCACCTCGCCGCAACAGGACACCGCCACGGCCGCGCTTCGCGAAGAGAATCAGAAGGTCGCGTTCAGCCTCGACCTCGGCTATCAGCTCGACTCCGCAGCGCTCAGCGGTGATGCCTCGCTCGATCGCAAGGCGCCGACGGCGGCCAATCCCACGTTCGACTCGTTCCGCGCGTACGGGTTTGGCGAGGTGTTCGGTGCGACGCGCGGCGTCGGCGTGAGCAGCCTGTCGACGTACCTCGCGGTGCGCTTCCAGCTGATCAACCCGAGCAAGACGAGCGTCATCAACCCGGAGACGGGTGTGTCCCAGAGCGTGACGTACGCGCCGCCCATCTCGACGTGGTTCGAGAAGTCTGGCGTCGAGATCCGCCACGGCTGGGCGGAGATGAAGGACTTTCTGCCGAAGCGCTGGGGGCTCTCGCGGCTCCGCGTGCGCGCGGGCGAGCAGTACGTCTACGGTCCGTGGGTGATGCACGTCGACGGACTTCTCGTGTCGTACGACGGGCCGATCCTCACGCTCTCCGCGTACTCCGGCCTCCGCCACGAGGACTACACGCGCAGTCAGTCGGTGGATCGTCCTCCGATCGGTGGAGCATCGGTGCGCTTCGACCTGCGCGGCCTCAAGCGCGCGCTCCCTCTCGCGCTACAGGCGGAGATCCTCAGCATCGGCCACAGCGCGGACGCGATGCAGCCCGCAACGAACACGGCGCTGTTCCAAGGCGATTGGCGCCCGCGGCGTGATGTCGCGATGATCGCCTCTGTCCGCACGCTCGATGGCAACGTCGCGAGCGAGCGTCTCGAGACTCGCGCGCGCTACAAAGAGGTCACGAACGTCGTCCTCGATCTCAACCGCCACACCAAGGACGACTGGCGATGGGATCCGACGGTGCTCGTCGGCGTGGATGACCCGACCGCCGCGCGGCGCTATCTCGACCTCGGCCCGGTCGTTCCGCGGTTTGTCGGCTCGCTGCGCGCCGGAACGCTGATCGCGGAGAACATCGACTTGCTGCTGCGCGGCGCCGTCGCCGGCAATCTGAGCAACAACGACGACATCAAGAACACGTTCCTCGCGCCGTACTGGGAGCTGGGCGGCGCGGCCGAGCTCCGCTTGCGCCGCACCGTCGCGATCTCGACGAGTGCCCTGCACCGCAACACGCACCACGAACAGCTCGCGATGCCGATCGTGGATCACGCGGGCGTGACGGATCCGCTCGTCGCTAACGAGTACCGCGGCGAGAACACGTTCACGGAGGTCGGCGCCGCGGCAAAGCTAACGCTCGGCGCGCGCACGTTCTCGACGCAGCTCGAGCTCTACGGGCGCAAGACCGACTACGCGAAGCTGTACACGGACGCGCTGCTCGTGATTCCCGATCACGACATTCGCTACGGGGGACGCATCACGCTCGACGCGTGGATCGGCCGCCGGCTGCGCGTGTTTGCCGCATATGAGGTCTCGAGCGCGTTCGACTTCCAGCCCGAGATCTTCGGCTACAAGAGCCTGCGTCTCATGCTCACGGGGGTGTACTAGTGCGCGCCTCTGTCGTCGCCCTGTTCATCGCGCTCGCCGCGCTGTGTGCCGTCGCGCGCGCTGACTTCGATCATAACGCCCACGAGCGCGACGTGTTCACCGCGGGCAAGGACCCGATCGCGTGCTCGCACTGTCACACGCTCAAGGACGGCATCCCCGTCGGTCGCCCCGATCACGCGACGTGCTTTGGCGCGTGCCACGGTCCGCTGCCCACCAAGCAAGCGCACGCGAAGAAGGGCACCAAGCGGGTGGTCACCGATGATCAGAAGCGCATCTGCGCGGACTGCCACACGAGCGCGCAGATCGATGACGCGAGCATCAAGCCGACCGTGACGTATCCGCCGTACGCGCCCGGCGATTTCTCGCTCGTGTTGAATCACAAGGCCCACGCCGCCGCTGCCTGTACGACCTGCCACACGACACCGACCGACGCGGTCACGAAGACGAAGGTTGCGCCGCACAAGCGCTGCGCCGGTTGCCACGACGGAACCAAGACCTTTGCGATGACGACGTGCGCGACGTGCCACACGCCTGGCAGCGGTACGCCCCTGCCCGCGCGGCTCGCCGAGCCCGTCGATACGGTGACGTCCGCGTTCTCGCATCCCAAGCACGCTGGGCGCGGAGGCAAGGGAGCGCAGTGCACGACGTGCCACGCATCGGTCGCGATGAGCCCTGACAACATCCTCCCGCGCGTGCCCGCAGCGTCGTGCGGGACGTCGGGATGTCACGACGGTGCGCCGACGTTCTCCATCACCGGCCCATGCACGCGCTGCCACACGACAGCGCCGCCGAAGTACGAGCTCAAGAGACCTGACCTGCGGTACTCGCACGCGACACACGCGACGCTCGCCATCGGTCCATGCACGACGTGTCACCAGGTGACCGCAGGCAACGAGGTCGGCAGCGTCGGTCACACAGCATGCGCGACGTGCCACTCCGAGGACTTCTTGAAGCGCGATCCCAAGTACTGCGGTGCGTGCCACAACAGCGTCGAGCCGTGGCGCAAGCTCATCGCGGATCGCCCGCCGGCGGACCGCACGGAGTTCGGCGCGACGCTGAACCACTCGTCCGCCGCACACCAGAAGCCGTGCGTCACGTGCCACACGCTCGCGACGGCGGATTCGCAGCTGCGCCCGCCGCGCGGCCACAAGGCGTGCACCGGCAGCGGCTGTCACGCGACGACCGGCGGACCGACGCCACAGCTGGCGCAGTGCGAGAGCTGTCATCGGCAGGACAGACTCGTCGAGCGCACGCTGATGCGGCTCGCTGCACCGTGGTCGGTGCGGAAGCTGTTCCGCCACTCGACGCACGAGACGACGACGAAGGGCGAGGTCATCGCGTGTACGTCGTGTCACACCGATCTGAGCGCACCGACGACCGACACCCTCGCGACTCCGGCGAAGCCGACGTGCGCGGGGTGCCATAACGGTGATACCGCCTTCAAACTTACAGGTACCGGATGCGGCCGTTGTCACGATCGCGCTTCGGCGCGCCCCGACGCAAAGCTGTAAGGGCAGCGTAACGAGCGTCGTTGGAGGGGCACATGACGAAGCCTCTCCTTCTCGCTCTCGCCGTGGCGCTACCGGCCGTCGCCTCGGCGAACACGGTTGCCACGGACGGAGTCTCCTATTCCCAAGAACCCCAGAAGATCTGGGGCGGCGAGCAGCGCGTCGAGGGTCGTCTCGGCTGGCTGATCGGCGGTGCGGATGTAGGCGACGCGAACGGCTGGTCGACGGGCTTTGCTGGCGGCATCGGCTATCGCGTCGGTGACGCCACGCTGCGCGGGACGCTCGACTACTACCGCATCGGCGACGGCGGTGGTGACGCGCAGAACCGTCACGGCCGTGCGCTTCGCCTGGGCGGCGCACTGCGCTACTCGCTGTTTCACTCGGGTACGGATGTTCCGATCTTCGATCTCTGGGGCGAGGTCGGACTCGGTGTCGAGCACGCGATGTGGGAACCGGGCGGCGTCTTGGATCGCCCGAGCGCCGAGATCGCGATCGGCTACGACATCGATGGAGCGGGCAACGAGCGCTCGCCGGGTCGTCGTCGCCACATCGGTTACTTCATGGCGTTCCGCACGCTCCTCGCCGAGGGGCCGGGAATGGCTGGTCCCGCCGTGTGCGGTGGACCGTGTGACACACCGACGAAACCGTCGCGCGTAGACACCACGATGTTCTTCGAGCTCGGCATGCACTGGGGCCGCTGAAAGAAAGGATGCACATGCGTAACTCACTCGTTCTCTGCGCTCTGTTGACTGCCTGCGCTGGCGGCTCGTCGGCAAAAATGGCGACCTCCTCTCCGGGTGGTGGCGGCTACTCCGCGCCCACCGCCGTCGCGGCCGATTCATCGCCGTCGTACGGAGGCGGTGGTCAGATCGCCCAAGAAGCACCGGAGCGTCCTGGTCTCGGCACCACCTGGGGCGAGCAGGTCAACGCCCCCATCTCCTTCGCACCGTTCCAGCGCGCGAGTAGCTCGCCATGGGCCGAAATTGCGATGCACTACAATGACGAGGAAGGGGCCGTCGCTCACGCGAACTATCTCGGAGGTGGTCTCGCGCCACTGGAAATGTACGCGCCCGACAACGCGCTCGGCATCTCGCTCGTCGACGACAGCGGGCGCACCCTCCCCGGCTTCCAGACGTCAGGTCGCGCGATGGTGATCGGGGCCGACGGCGCGCGGTATCACATCGTCGTTCGCAACGGCACGAGCGCCCGCTTCGAGATCGTCGCATCGGTCGACGGTCTCGATGTCGTGGACGGCAAGCCCGCCGATCCGAATCGCCGCGGATACATCGTCGATCCGCACGACACGCTCGTCATCGACGGCTTCCGCACGAGCGATGAGTCAGTCGCCGCGTTCCGCTTTGGTCGCGTCGCCGACTCGTACGCCGCGCAGACCACGGGTGATCGCAACGTCGGCATCGTTGGCTTCGCGATCTTCTCCGAGCGCGGCGCGACGTGGACAGCAGGCGAGCTCGGCGTGCGTGATTCGGCGAATCCGTTCCCGAACCGCGGCTACGCGATGCCTCCGCACTGAGGCTAGTTGATCGGCGTCGGGTCGGCCGGCAGATCGCGCAGATCGATCGTGGCTTGCCGGATGTCGGTCGGGCCGAGCAGCGCGCGCGCCCACGGTCCGTCGATCTTGATGTCGCTCGAGTAGTAGCTGACGAGGAAGCGGCCGTCGTCCCCGAGCGCCGCCACACCCGCGTAGGCCGTGTCGCCCGTCGAGGGCAACTCGCCATGCTCCACGATGCCATCATCGACAAGCTCGTAGAGCGCGGTGCGCTTGCGGTTCGCTACCTCGAGGAAGTGCTTCCGCGCGACGACGAACGTGCGGTGGTCCCACTCGAACGCGACGGGACCATCGAGCCTCACACCCGTGAGCTCCTTCGCGCACGTGAACGACGCGAACGGGTAGTCGGACGTACACACCTTCGTGCGCAACCGCCCCTGGCTGCCGTAGAGCTCGTTGTCGAGGCCATCCATCCGCACGAGCGCGGTGAGGTGGTCACCATCGAAGATGAGCTCTGTCTCGAGCGGCGTGTCCTCGGCGACATCGTAGATCATGGCGCCCGCGGTCCACGTCACGCCATCTTCCGACGAGAACAGCTTCACGCTCTTGTCGCCGTCCTCGTACGCAGCGGAGTAGAGATTGCCGTGCGTATCGCCGCGGATGCGCCAGAAGCTCCACGTCGGCGGGCCGATCGGTGCGAGATCCGACCACGTCCTGCCGTCATCGCTCGAGAACGTGCGCACGCTGATCGAATCGACATCGGAGTCGCGGGCCGACGTGTGCGGCAGCCGCGTGATCGCCTTGATGTTCAACTGGCCCGCGTCGTCGAGGTAGAAGTGCGGATCGCGCAAGTCGCGGTCTGTGGGCGCGGGGATGATCGCGAGCAGCGTCCACGTCGTGCCTTCGTCGTCGGTGCGGCTGATGCGCAACGAACTATTGGGCCCGAGGACCTGACTCTCTGCGGTGCGATGTACGAGATAGATGTGCCCACCCCACTTGATGAGGTCAGTGTTCTCGTCGTGAACGCAGAGGCCGGTGCGGCACTCTTCGTTCGTCTGATCGGTGCCATTCACGGTGACGCGTGATCTCTCGAGCCACCTGCCCTCGTTGTCACCACATGCAGCGGAAAAGATCGCGACGAGTGCGACGAGCCAGCGCATAGCGCGGACCCTACTCCGTGGGGTTAGGATGCGCGGATGGTTTCGAAGCTCTGGCTCATTCTATCGGCCCCCCTCGCGTTGACCGCGTGCCCTCCCCCACCGGGCTCGACCGCCAGCGGTGACACGGCGGCGGGTGGCGGTGGCGGTGCGAACGCCTCGGCTGCGATCGATCCCGACGCGTGCGGGCAGATCGATGGCAACGACGCCGGTCGCAAGCTGCATGCGTTCCTCGTCGCGTCAGCGGAGCTCGATCGCGTGACCGCCGACCTGGAGCACTCCGTGTGGGAGTCGTGCCGCAAGATGGCCGTCGAGCTCGGCGTCACGCCGGTCGGCTCGACGAAGGATCTCTGCACGAAGGTCGCGAACGCGCTGCACGACAACCTCGAGGTGAGCGTTTCGCACGAGAAGCGCCTCGTGACGCGCACGGTCCCCGCCGAGTGCCACACGGACATCACGCTCTCCGCGTCGTTTGCCGCGCAGTGCGAAGGTGGAGCGGCCGCGAACAACAACGGCGCCGCCGCGTCCGCCGAGTGCCGCGCCGCGGGCGATGTTCACGCCGCTGCGAACACCGTCTGCACCGAGCCCAAGGTCGAGGTCGTGCAGCAGGACGTCACGATCGTCGACGCGACAAAGTTCCAAGCTGCGGTCGCCGCGATCAACGCGGGCCTGCCGCAGCTGCTCAAGGTGCAGAAGCGCCTCGAGATCGCGGGCAAGTCGCTCGAGGTCTGGGCCGATAGCGGAACCTCGTTCGCGGGCGAGATTGGCGGCCTCGTCGCGCAGATGGGCGCGCAGTCGCTCTGCGTGGCGGGTCAGGTCAACAACGTCGTCAACCAGAGCACCGAGGTCCAGGGCCGCCTGACCGTCTCCGTCGAGGTCACCGCCTCGGTCTCTGCGTCGGCGGGGGCCCAGTAGCCGCTTCTTGCCGATCTGGTTTCGCGGCTCGGCCGACCCGTGCTAAGAAACCGACCGCCATCGGAGCCATCGCCAAGTGGTAAGGCAGTGGTCTGCAAAACCACCATCCCCAGTTCAAATCTGGGTGGCTCCTCCAGAAACCCGTCGTACCCCGGCGGGTTTCGTCGTTTCGGCCGCCGAGGCCTGTATGTCGCGAGACTATTTTCAGCGCATGACTTTCGCTTCGCTTCGAACGAGCGGATGATCGATGCCAATGGGTCGGGTGTCGCTTGTGTTGTGCGCCGTGACCGTGTGGTCGAGCGTGACGACCGCGCAGCCGGCCGGCGATCTGTTTAGCGAGGGCCGCGCGCTGCTCGACCAGAACCGCCCGGCCGAGGCGTGCGAGAAATTCGACCGTGCACTGGCGCTCGACCCGAACAAGCCAGGCTTGCTGCTCAACCTGGGCCAGTGCAATGCCAAGCAGAACAAGACCGCGACCGCGCTTGTCTGGTTCCGGCGCGCGCTGGCGTTGGCGACAGAGCGCAAGCTGCCCGAGGTCGCATCTGTCGCGACGGCGCAGATCAAATCGCTCGGCCCCACGGTGCCAACGATCCAGATCGTGGTGACGGGCGCCGATCACCCAACCGTCACGATCGACCAAGTGCGGGTCGCGGAGACCACGTTTCCTCGGACGGAGGTCGATGCGGGGACTCATTCGCTCGAGGCACGCACGCCGGACGGGCGGGTCAGCACACTCACCATCGTCGTGCAGGACGTGCCCGACGCGCGCCAGCGCGTGCTGGTCGAGTTGAAGCCCACGCCGCCGGCAGTCACGTCCGAGCTACATGAAACGTGGATCGTCGTCGACCGCGGGGCCGGGCGCCGGCACGCGGGGCTCGTCATCGGCGGGGTTGGACTTGGCGTCACGCTCGCATCGGCTGGCGTGGGGGTGCTCGCGCGCGTCAAATTCGATGGCACCGACGACATCGACTCGCGCAAGAAATGGAAGAACGTCGCGCTGTATGGCGGCACGTCGCTGTTCGTCGGCGGCGCGGCTGCGCTCGCGATCGGCGTCGGGCTGTACCTCGGTGCGCCGCGCGAGGAGCGTGTACGTCAGACGGCGGTCGTGCCGATCGCGACACCGGACGGCGCGGGACTCGTTGTCGAGGGAGCGTTCTAGGTGCGATTTCGCGCGGCGTTCTTGATCGTGGTGCTCGCTGGTTGCGACCGCGTGGTTGGCATCGGCGATCCATATGCCGACGCTCCCAGCGGTGATGCGCCGCGCGACGGCGCCGCGAGCTATCGCAAGACAATCACGATCACGTCTCCTGCACCGAGCGCGCTCGCCGAATTCCCGCTCAGTATCCTCATCGACAACGACCCAGACCTGAAGGCGCACGCCCCGTCGCGCACGAACATCTCGTTCGCGGACGCCGCTGGGAACCACCTCGGCTGCGAGATCGTGCGTTACGACCAAACGACCGGCAGTCTCGACGCATGGGTGCGCGTGCCGTCGATCCCGGCGAATCCCGAGACGCTGACGATCGATCTCGTCTACGGCGACACGCAGACGCCATGTGGCGGCACCGAGGCATGGCCGCAAGAGGCGCGCGCCGTCTGGCACTCGAACCTCGCTGTCGATAGAACGCTCGACAGCACGGCACACGGTAATGAGCTGATCACGTACATGGGCAGAGGCGTTCCGAGCTCCACCGCGGGTCTCGTGGGAGAAGCCTTGTCATTCGACGGTGGCGACACGCTCTGCACCGAGAACGCGACAGGCGATGGCAGCCTCGACTTCGGTACGGGCTCGTTCGCGTTCAGCCTGTGGATCTATGAACGCAGGGCGCTCGCCACGTACGACGCACCGCTCGCCAAAAACGGCGCGACCGGTTTCGTCATCTACACCGGCATGGCCCCTTGGAGTGTGCAGTTCCTGGATGGAGCGTCCACGCAGCTCGCTATTCAGCCCCAGACGCTGGGCGCCTGGATCAACATTACGGTCGTTGTCGACCGCGCCGCGATGCTGATGCGACCGTATAGAGACGGCGTCGCGGGGACGAGCCTATCAATTTCCAGTGTGGGGTCGCTGACGAGCGACGGTCCGGCGTGCCTGAGCAAGAACTTCATCGACGGCAACATCGATGAGGCCCGGATCTTCGCGGGGGCGTTGTCGCCATCGTGGATCCAGGCGAGCTACGTGAACATCGCGCAGCGATCGCAGATGATCTCGATCGGCCCCGAGAACTGACGCTATCGCTTCCGCTTCGCGGCGAACAAGCGATGAAGGCTGACGTCGAGCTGGCTGCGCGCGAGCCGAAGCGCACTGTCGAGCTCGCCGCCCGAGATCGCGAGCTCGTTCATCATGAGCTTGCGGATGCCGGCGAGCAGCTTCTCTCGGGCTGACGCGACCCAGCGCGCGGCGGTGGCGCGGTGCACTTGATTCAATCGCGCGAGATCGTCGACCGTCAGTTTATCGAGGTGGTGCTGCCGCAGGAGCGTTCGCTGGTGATCGTCGAGGCTCGCGATCGTCTGCGCGAACGCGCTGCGGAAGGCCGAGGCGTACTGATGCTTCCACGGAGCGAGCTGGGCGTCGTCGGAGACAGCCAGCTGCGCGAGATCCTCGTCGTCCGTCGCGACCGGGCGCGCGCGCTGCCCGCGGAACTCCATCATCGCGTTGCGGAGCGCGACCGCACGCAACCAGCTGCGTAGCTGACCGCGGCCTCGGTAGTTCGCGATGCCGGGGACGCCTTCGGTTCCGACCAGCACGAGCTCGCGCACCTTTTGGATGACGTCGTCCGCCGTGGCTGCGTCGAGGCCGGTCGAGCGCAAGACCGGCGCGAGCTTGCTGATAAAATCGCGGTCGATCGTCCGGAGGGCGAGAGCATCGCCGTCCATGCACGCGCGCGTGAGGTAGAGATCGGACGCGTGCAGCGCGGCGAGCGCATCGGCAGGGGCGGAATCGCCGTCTTCGACGACGCCGGCGAGGTGTTGTACGAAGCGCGCCGCGTCGACGTCGATTCCGGGCCAGGCCTCGCGCCCCTCGCGCAGCGCGGTGTCGAGCAGCGTGTCGAGCACCGGCTCAGCGACGCCCTCGAAGCGAAACCGGAGACTGGGCTCTAGCTCCCCGAGAAAGAGGGGCGAGAGCCAGCATTCCATGTGGACCACCATATCTCCTCGGTTGCGTCCCGAGCGAAACGTCGCAGAATGATCCGGTAAGATAGTGAAACGAATGCCCTGTCCAGACGAGAACAGCTTGGCGGCGTATGCCGACAACGGTCTCGACAAGACCAAGCGCGCGGCGATCGAACAGCACATCGCATCGTGCGATGCGTGCCGCTCCTTGGTCTCGGAGCTCGTGCGCGGGCTCGCAGATACCAGCGACACCGTGCTGCAATCGGCTTCGACGAGCGAGCCGCGGAACGTGGCGCTGAACGCGACGTTCCGGATGATCAGTGGTCAGAGCGGCGCTCTTCCCCCTCCTCCCAGCATGCCCGCGTCGCGGCAGACGCTGGAGCCTCACCGAATGGACCGCCAGGTGCAGCTCGTTCCGGGCACGCTCGTCGGAGAGTACGAGGTGACGGGCATGATCGGATCGGGCGGCATGGGAGCGGTGTTCTCGGCCGTCCATCCGCGCATTCGCAAGCAGGCCGCCATCAAGGTGCTCAATCAGCAGCTCGCGCGCCATCCGGCCGAGATCGTGCGGTTCGAGAACGAGGCGCGCGCCGTCAACGAGATCCATCATCCGAACATCGTCGACATCTTTGGATTCGGTGAGCTGACCGACGGCACGCCGTACTTCGTGATGGAGCGCGTCGAGGGCACGAGCCTCCAGCAGTGGCTGGAGAAGCGCGGCGCTCTGACGATCGAACAATCGATCCCGATCCTCATGCCGATCTTCGACGCGCTCACCGCGGCGCACGAGCGCGGCGTCGTTCATCGCGATCTCAAACCCGGCAACATCATGATCGCGGGCTCGGACACTCACCCGCGCATCAAGATCCTCGACTTCGGTCTCGCAAAGATGATGACGCGCCAGCTCGGTGAAGATGCAGAAGAGCTGACGATGCCGGGCGTCGCGATGGGAACGCCATTGTTCATGTCACCGGAGCAATATCTCGGCGGACAGATCGATCACCGCACGGATATCTACGCACTCGGCGTGATCGTCTATCAGATGGTCTGTGCCGCCTATCCGTTCATGGGCGCGTCGCCCACCTTGGTTGGTTTGCAGCACCTCGTCGATGCAGCTCCGGCACCGTCATCCATCGTACCGACACTGCCTCGCGCCCTCGACGAGGTTCTTCTTCGCGCGCTCGCAAAGGATCCGGCGGATCGCTACGCCACTGTCGCCGAGCTTCGCGACGCACTGATTCTCTGCGGCTCCACGACCACCACGACCGTCCCCCAACGAGCCGCACGCCCCGTTCCGGTCGCTCCCTCTGCGAGTGGCGATGTGCCAACGGTCACGCCTGGGCCCCCTGTGCCCGCGGCGGCCGTCGACGTCGACACCGACGCCGTGGCGCCGCTCTCGTCGCCGAGACGTCGCGCCTTTCTCACCATCGGCCTCGGGATCGCGGGCTCGATCGCGGCGGGCGCGATCTCGTTCTTCCTGCTACGCACTCCGACGGTAGATGCGCCCGCGCCAGTCCGGCACGACGTGGCCACCGAGCCCGCCCCACCTGCCGTCGCGCCCGATCACTCCGCTTCTGCACCGGTCACTCCACCGCCGGCGAAGACGCCGATCGCAGCGGTCGCAGATCCTACGCCGTCCGAGCCTCCGGTCGAGAAGGCGGCTGTGCCGACCGGCAAACAGACGGGACGAACAGGTTCCAAGAACAAGCGCGTCGGCCATACACCGCCGAAGGGCACGACATCCGGCAGCGCCGGCACGAAGCCGCCGTGTAACCCGTACAAGTCTGCCGACGGCTGTTAGACGAACAGATCCGTCGGCTTACAACTTTGTTTGCGACAAGTCCCGGGCTTCGCAACCAGGAGGCAATGAAGAACACCAGCCGCCTCCTCTTCGCCCTCACCCTCTCTCTCGCCACGGCCCTGGGCTGCACGGACAGCTCCTCCGGTAGTGGCGACGATCAAACCGGCGACGACGGGCCGAGTTGCGGCGACGGCGTGTGCTCGTCGACCGAGTCGCCCTCGAGTTGTCAGACCGATTGTCCCGTGACCGCGTCGTGCGGCGACGGTACGTGCAGCGGCTCGGAGACAGCGACGAGCTGCCCCGATGACTGCGGGCTGCAAGCGTTCTGCGGCGACGGGCTGTGCAGCGGCGACGAGACCTCCGCCAATTGCACGGCGGACTGCGGAACCGGTGCCGTGTGCGGCGATGGCGTGTGCAACGGCACGGAGAGCTCGACCTCTTGCCCGGGGGATTGTGCGGCGAGCAACACGTGCACCTCGGCGCCCGACACCTGCACGGGTGACAACGTGTGCGTGACCGGAACGTGCGTCCCCGCGTTTGGCCGCGTCTACAAGCTCTACATGCAGGGCGGAAAGATGACGCAGAACGATGCGGCTGGTGCGACCTGGGACAGCGCCGGCGGATTGCCCGATCCGTACGTCAACCAGTACTTGAACGGCACGTTCCTCGCGGCGACCACGACCGCAGACGACACGCTGACGCCCGCGTGGAACACGAACACGATCGTCACGGTCGCGGCGGGCGCCAAGCTGCAGTTCGACGTGATCGACGACGACATCGGTCCGGGTGGGCAGGACATGTTCTCGTGCTTCAACATCGCGCTGACCGCGGACGTCCTGCGCAAGCACGGCCAGAGCGACGTCGACACGTGCAGCCCGTCTGGCGCGCTGTCGGCCTCGACGGTGCGCTACTACTTCGTCCCGCAATGAGAGCGTTCCGCGAGTGTTGCAATCGGCGGCGAAGCGGACGAGAGGAGACGCAACGTACGGTGTCCTGCGATCAAGGAACCGCGTGCCCTGCGGAGCTCGTCTGCGGCGCCGACCATCTCTGTCAGGCGAACACCGATCCTGACTGAGCTCACCAGGACAGCGACGTCGACGCGACTGCACCACCCTCGGTAGGAACGACCGAGACTGCCGAGGCATGACGGCTGTCGAGCACGAGGACGACTGCGCTCGCAGCGAGCGCCACTCCCCCCACTGCGAAGCCGGTGATCTCGAGAGCGTTCGCGCGCTTGCCGCGGCTGTCGTAATCGGCGAGACGGGACGCCGAGCACGGGCGGTCGAGAGTGCAGCCGGCGAGCACGTCGTCACGACGGTCCGCGAGGTATCTGGCGTCCCATGCGAAGAACCCGCCGACGGCAAGCGCGGCGACGCCACCTGCGGCGAGTCCGATCTCGAGACCGCGATGTCCACCGTCTCGAGTGAGGGTTGGGGCCGGCGGCGTCCGCGGAGCAGGAACAGCGGGCGATGCCGCGCGGACGGTGATCATCACCGTCACGGGGGTCGGCGTCGTCGTGGGAACGTCGACGGTTTGCTCGGTGCGATCCAGGCCCGGTCCGGAGACGCTGATCGTGTGCTTCCCGGCGTCGACCTCGACTCGCGAGAACGTGCCACCCACGGTCGTGCTGTCGACCAACACGAGCGCGCCGGGCGGAAGCGGCGCGGAGAGCACCAGTTTGATTGTCGGAACGCTCGTTACGAGGTGAGACGTCTGCTGTTTCGCCGCGAGCTCCGTCTCTGCCTGGCCACGTTCTGCCGCCCGGAGTTGCGCCTCGCGAAACCATTGGAGTGCGGTCGCTACCTTGTTCAGCTTGAGATTGCAGGCGCCGAGGTTCAGCAGCACCCCGGGTGCACCCGGGCGCGCGTCCAGCGCTTCCTGAAACTTCGCGCACGCGGCGGCGGCCTCACCCTTATCGAGGAGTGCGACGCCCTCCCCGAACAAGTCGTCTGCGTGATCCGCCACCGCGGCTGTCGCGAGCAGGCACACGACCAGGAGTGAACGGAGTCCTCGCACTGTCACGGTCGATGTTCGCTCAGGTCGGGCGCGCTTGCGAGCCGACCGCGAGGTAGTTGCTAGCCGCCGAGGTGGGCGCCGTGGATCCAGGTGAGGAACTGGTTGAGGTCCAGGATCTCCTGGAGGTTGCCGTGCACCTCGACCTCGGCCGCCGTGCCCGTCGAGTAGCCGAGCATCAAAATGATGAGCGGGGGGTACTTGAGGACGGTGATGACCTTCGCCGAGAGTCCGCCGAGGATCGGGATCGTGCCGCCGCCAGAGAGGCCGATGCCGGTGCCCGCGATGTCGCTCGGCTTGTCGACCGGGCCGAACACGGCGCCGACTCCGACGCGCAGCGACGCGCCGCCACCTGCACCGAAGCCGATGTCGACGTTCGGAACGCCGAGCACATCCATGTCCACGTCGTACTTCTTCGACACGACTTTCGGCTGCGCGAGCGTGTGATCGACGGCGAGTGTGAGCCACGGCTGCACGACCAGCATGACCGTCGCGGAGAAGCCGCCGCCGATACCGAGATTCGCGCTGAACTTCGCGCTGAAGTACGCGATGAACGCCTGCGGAATCACGTAGCGCTGCCACGACGACAGCTTCTTCGGGTTCTGGACCGTCTCGCCGACGGTGACGGCCATGTCCTCCGAGACGTTGTTGCCCGCGATGCCGTTCACGATGCCCGCGTAGTGGTTCAAGTAGTCGGTCGCGGTGGCACCCGTGAGCACGCCGCTCATGTCGACGCCGGCGTTCTTCATCGACGTATTCAGCTCGGCCATCTTGCCGCTGAACTTCGTGATCATCGAGTCGAAGAGGTATTTGCGATCCGACTCCGCAGTGCGCGCGAGCGGGATCGAGAAGTACGTCAGGTTGCCTTCGCGACGAATGCGAACGCCTTCGAGCTGAGGAACCCCGTCCGCCTTGCCGTCACCTGCATCGAGCAGCAGCTGATCGCAGGAGCGATCCACGACCCACTGCGCGTGGCTCGCATCGTCTTCGCTGCACGCCTCTGGAGCGGCGGTCTCCATGCCTGGGAAGCACTCGTCCATGTGCGCGGCCGCCTCGGCACACAGCGGCGAGGACTCGGTGGAGGTCGCCTCCGTCGCGCAGGCGCCGAGGACGAGAAGCAGGGCAAGGGAAGCGTTCCGCATGGCCGCCCCGTCGTGCAACGAAGTGGCCGACGTTCGAGGAGCGGATTTCGCGCACTTACTCGCGGGACGTTCGACCCCGGCAACGCTAACTGCCGGCTAAACCAGCGGTTTCGTGCGAGTCCCGCACGCGAACATGGCTCCCGAGGTCACTGCGTTGGCGCGCGGGGCTACTCAGCCCAGCCGTCGTCGACCGCGTCCGTCAGATCGACTACGCCGGTCAAATACGCGAACGGAACAGGCGGCGTCCACCGCGGGCGACGAACGCGCTGCGTGTCCTGCTTCGCCGTCTCGTGCGTCACGCGCTCGCTCAGCTCGGCGAACACTTCCGCAGCGCTCGGGCGATCGAAGCGATCGTGGGAGAGCATCTGATCGATCAACCGCGCGAGCTCGCGAGGCGTCGAACCGCGGCGCGCACGCACCGGGATGCCCGTCGGCGCGACGCCGGTGAGCGCCATGTATGCGAGGACGCCGAGGGCATAGACATCCGCGCGATCGTCGATCGCATGGCCGGCTTTCACTTCCGGCGCGACATGCACGCCCTCCGTGATCGGTCGCGCGTCCACCGCGTCGTGCGCGATCGCCTCGCTCCAATCCGTGATCGCCGCACCGAACCGACGCGACGGCGTGAGCCGCACGACGCCCGCATGCAGATCCGCGTGCACGACGCCGCGGCGATGTGCGTACGCGAGCGTGTCGGCGACATCGCGTACGAGCACCGCGACATCCACCGGATCGAGGACACCGCGCGCCATGTGCTGCGCGACCGACTCGCCGTCGAACATCTCGCGCGCGAACCACGGACGACGATCCTCGGTCACGCCCGCGTCGTAGATGCGCGGCACGCCGGGATGCTGGAGCGCGTCGAGCATGGAGGCCTCGCGGAGCAAGCGGACCGCCGCGACGTTGCGATCCTCGCCCGCCGCGATCTTCACCGCTGCCTGTCGCGGGAGCACCAGGTGCGTTGCCGCGAAGCACATGCCCGAGCGCTGGCCTGCGAGGGAGTCTCCGAGGCGGTAGTTGTTCAGGCGGTCGCCGGGTTGCACGAACATCCGAGGCTGCACGAGCCATACCGTGGCCGCCCGCCCCGATCGGGCCCCTCCCCGTCGCAATGCCGCGCACTTAGCCCGTGTTCCTCGTCGGGTCGCCTGTCCTCAGGGGCCACTTGTCCAAGGGGGCCCGAGGACAAAAGTTGCCCCCGCGATCCAGCGGCGCGAATCCTGGGGAATGGTGGAAGCTGCGATGCGCGACCTGACGCGCGGCCTGAGGCCACGGCGGTTCGATGCGGCGCTGCTCGTCGACCTCGCATGGTCAGAGCACGATCCCGATGGGGACGCGTTCCGCGCGAGCTGGGTGTCGGATGGCGTGATCGACTCTGCGTACGAGCTGACGACTTCGCAGGTCATCTCGCTCTACGAGCTGCGCTAACTACTTCGCCGCAGGCGCGGGCTCGGCGGGCTTTGCCGCAGGCTCGGCGGGCTTCGCCATCTCCGTCGGCTTGGTCTCGTCGGGCTTGGCGACATCGGTCTTTGCCTCGACCGGCTTGGTCGCCGACGGGTCCGTCTTGGTCGCGGTGCCGTGATCGCGGCAGCCGGTGAACGCGAGCGTAGAAACGAGAGCGATAGCGAGGGCGGTGAGCTTCATCGAATCCTCCGAGACCGAATGTGGTCCGTGAACTCGTTGTGCTCGACAGCCGCTCATCGCGCCGGCTTTTCATTGCACTCAATCGTCGCGGCGCGACGACAACATCGTCAGTGGAAGTCTTTGTGAGTAAGCGCGTTGTTCTCGCTGTCCTTGCCCATGTGCAGGCCGCCTGCGCGCTCGTCACGGATCTTCTTCTCCGCAGCCTGGCGAATACGCTCGTCGTTCTCGGCTTTCTTCTTCGCGATATCGGCGATGTCCTTCTTGTGCTGCGCGAGGTCGGCGGCGCTCTGCTTCTTGTCGAGCTCCGCCATCGCGACCGCCATCTGCTTGTCGAGATCCTCCGAGCCTTGCTTGAGCGAAGCGATGGTCGCCGCGTCCTCGGCCTGCGCCTTCTTCGCCGCCTCCGCTTCGTCCTTCGCATGTTGCGCGGCGATGTCGGCCTGTGACGCGGAGTTCATGCGGTCGACCGCGAACACCGCGAGCGCCGCAGCGCCGAGCACCGCGCAGATCGTCACGCCGATCATCCACGTCGGGCGCGTCTTGCGAATCGCTTCGCGGCGCAGCACGAGCTCGTTCTCGATGCGCTGCGTCTCGAGGTGCGCGGCGAGCCGCGTGCGCTCGGCAGCTTCCGTTGCTTCGACGCGCATGCGCGCTTCGCGCTCGGCGGTGACGCGAGCATTCTCGATCGCGAGAGCCTGCGCGCGCTCGGCGAGGATCCGCGCCTCGACAGCGTCGCGCGCATCTCGCTCGGCGCGAGCGATCGCGTCCCGACGCCCCTGCTCTTCGGCCATGCGCGCATTGCGCTCGCCCACAACGCGTTGCTCCTCGATCATGCGGAGCTCCGCCAACGACGTCATCACCGAGCCTTCATTCCTCATTGCCGAGAAAGACACGCGGTCTCGGCGACGATTGCAGGCACAAAAAAAGGCGCCCCAGCCAGAAGTGGGACGCCGATGCCTTGTTCGCGCGGACGCTGAGCTTTTAGCTGCAGCCCTTGGCGAGCGGGTTGGCCTGACACTCCTTGGAGATCGTCAGACCCTTCTTGCGCTCGGCCTTGGCCGCCGCCGCCTTTGCATCGGCGATGCGCTGCTGCATCTCTGCCTGGTCCTTCTGGAGCTGAGCGAGCTTGGCCTTGGCCTGGTTGCGCTCGGCCTCCGTCTGCGCCGCGGTGACGGCATCGATCGCGCCGTTGATCTTGGTGATCATGTCGTTCGCGTCGCGCTCGAGCTTGGCGACCTTGTCGGTCGCTTCCTGCGCTTCCTTCTTGGCCTCGTCCGCCTCCTTCTCGGCGATCGCTTGCTTCTTCTCGGCCTCTTCAGACGCATGCATGCGCTGGATGGCGAAGAAGATGAAGCCGACGGCCGCGACGAGCGCGAGACCGGTGACGACGAGCATCCACGTCGGGCGCTTCTTGGCGACCTCGGCGCGGCGGAGCTCCATCTCGTGCTGCAGGCGCTGCTGCTCGAGCGCGGCCTGCTGGCGCTGACGCTCGGTGGCTTCGGCCGATTCGACGCGCATACGCGCTTCGCGCTCGGCACCCTCGCGGGCCTGCTCGATCTGGAGCTGAGCCTCGCGCTCGGCGCGGATCTTTGCTTCCTCTGCGTCGCGAGCAGCGCGCTCCGCAGCTTCTTTGGCTGCGCGCTTCTGCTCGTCAGCGGAGCGAACAGCGTGCTCCTCTTCTTGGACGCGGTTCTCCTCGATCTGGCGCAGCTCGCGCAGAGAGAAGAGGACTGAGTTCTCGCGTTTTTCGCCCTGAGCCATAGTCGTCCTTCGCCGATGGAAAAACCGGCGGCTCGTTGATCCTTATCACGCAGGATCCCTCACGACAACGGGATGTTGTGCGTCGCTGAGGCTTGCGATACACCCGCGCACCGAATGGGCTACGTCGATCTCCACAGCCACGTCTTGTACGGGTTGGACGATGGCGCTCCCGATCAGGCGACAGCTCTCGCGCTGTTGGACGCTTTGGCGTCGCTAGGAATTTCGGAGCAGTGCCTGACGCCCCATCAGAAGGCAGGTCAGTACCTTCCTGACTGGGATCGGATCGAGGCGACGCTTGCGACGCTAGAGACGCTCCGAAAGCCGACTCATCCGACCTTTCGGCTGGCCGCCGAGAACATGTGGGATGATGTGTTCTTCGGCCGACTCATGGCCGGGACGATCCCTCACTACCGGGGAACACCGGCGTTTCTTGTCGAGCTGCCCCCGGCGCTGCTCCCGCCCGGGTTGTCGGACCACCTGTTCAAGCTGCGGATGGCCGGCAAGGTGCCTGTTCTCGCCCATCCCGAGCGCTACCAGGCGCTGTGGAACGACGACGAGCTTGCTCGATCGCTGCGCCGCACCTGCGCGTTCCAGATCGACCTCGGCGCGGTCGCCGGATTTCACGGTCGGCAGGAGACCAAGGCCGCGCGTCACCTGCTCGAGATCGGCCTCGCGGCGTGCGTCGCAACGGATGCGCACTCGGTGGGCGACGTGCAGCAGTCCGCCGCCGGGCTCGCGTGGATCGACAAGAAGCTGGGGCACGCCGCCGTGAAACGACTGTTCGACGAGGCGCCGCGCGCGATCCTCGCGGGCGAGTTGCCGGATTAACCATGAAGCTCGCGATCAATCTCGCTCTGTCGTTCGCGATGCTCGCGCTGTGTCTGTGGCTCGTCTGGCCCGGTGCGTCGGAGCAGCACGAGCTGAAGCTCGCGTTCACGACGCTTCACTGGTCGACGGCCGCCCCGTACTTCTTTGCCTTCCTCGGTCTGCAGGTCGTGGTGCACCTGTGCCGCTCGCTGCGCTGGAACAACTTGCTCGCGCCGCTCGGCATCAAGCTCGCGACCGGCCCGCTCCTCGCGATCAGCTCCGTCGGCTTCATGGCGATCCTCGCCCTGCCCGCGCGCCTCGGTGAGTTCGTGCGCCCCGGCCTGCTCCGCAAGTACAACGTGTCCGCGTCCGCCGCGCTCGGCACCGTCGCTGTCGAGCGCATCGTCGACGGCCTCCTGATCTCGCTGTTCCTGTTTGTCGCGTTCTTCATGCGACGCGGGCCGGACGCACCGCATTGGATGATGCCGACGGCGTACATCGTGATCAGCGTGTTCGGTGCCGCGCTGGGCTTCCTCGTGTTTGCGATGTGGCGCCCGCAGCAAACCGTGCGGTTCTGCCTGCGCATGTCGCTCATCGAGCACTTCTTCCCGCGCATCGCGCGCGTGATCGAAACGAAGCTGCTCGATCTGATCCGCGGCTTCAACGTCCTCAAGGATCCGGTCAACCTCATCACGTTCCTCGTCTGGAGCGTCGTGTACTGGATCTGCAACGGCATCGGGGTGTGGCTCATCTGCCGCATGTTCGGTCTGCCCATCTCGGTGATGGGCGGAATGGCGACGATGGCCCTCGTCGCCGTCGGTATCTCGCTGCCGAACTCGCCCGGACTCGTCGGTCAGTTCCAGTGGTTCACGCTGCTCGGCCTCTCCGTCTATCTCGGGGGTGGTGTCGTGCACCCCGAGAAGATCGCGCTTGGCGCACAGCTGCACGCGGCAGCCCTGGCGTCCGCCATCGCGCAGCATCTCCTCCAGGTCATCTGGTACGTCGCGATGGGCTTCCTCGGTGTCGCCACGCCGTGGGTCTCGTTCGCCGATATTCGGCGCGCCCGCCAATCCTCTCCCACGACACAGCCGCCCCTGGGCGAACCGCTCCCCGAGGGCACGCAGCCGGTTATCCCGGGCCTTCCGCCAGAAACTGGCGCCTCTTCCCCGCGAGCGTGACGATGCCGGCATGCGCCGGGTTCTCGCTGCGTTGATCACGGTCGGGTTGGCTGCTGGCCCCGCCCTCGCACGCTCGGAAAAGACGCTCGGCTATCCGGCCAAGGACTGCTGGTCCACGGTCGTTCGGTTCATGGTCGTCGACGAGCACCTGAAGGTCCTCGAGAAGGACGCCGACGCCGGCTACGTCACGTTCGAGATGAAGGACGACGGCAAGATCTTCCGCGGCGCGATGGAGGTCATGACGATCGTGAAGGATGGTCGCACGAACGTCCGCTTCGTCCTCCAGATCGAGGACCGCCCCGACTGGCAAGAGATCGCGATGCTGATGCGCCTCGAGCGCAAGCTGCGCGCCGAGCTCGGCTCTCCCACGCCAGGCCAGCTCGTGAAGGATGCGCCGAAGGACGACAAGAAGGACACCGACAAGCCAAAGGAGGCGCCGAAGAACGACGGCGGTCCGCCGATTTCGAACACGCCGTGAGCTAGGCTCCGCGCATGTCGGTCGTGGATCTGAGAAGCGACACCGTCACGAAGCCGAGCGCCGCGATGCGCCAGGCGATGGCGAACGCAGACGTCGCGGATGACGTCTACGGCGAGGATCCGACGGTGCGCCGTCTGCAGGACCTCGTCGCCGACCTCATCGGCACCGAGGCTGCCCTGTTCGTCCCGAGCGGCACGATGGCGAACCAGGTCGCGCTGCGCTCGCACACCAAGCCCGCGGACGAGGTCATCGCCGGTCGCGACTCGCACGTCTGGAAGTACGAGTCCGGCGCGCTCGCCGGCATCTCGGGCGTGCAGACGTCCATGCTGCGCGACTACCTATTCACGGGTACGGACGTGCGCGCCGCGTTCAAGACGCCGACCAACGCGTACTGGGCGCACTCGCGCGTCCTCGCCGTCGAGAACACGCACAACGACGGCGGTGGCGTGTGCTGGGATCCCGCTGCGCTCGCCGACGTGACGCAAACGGCGCACGACCTCGGCCTCATCACGCATCTCGACGGTGCGCGCCTGTGGAACGCCGCGGTCGCCGGCGCGACGACGGAGAAAGCACTCGCGAAGGGCTTCGACTCCGTGAGCGTCTGCCTGTCCAAGGGCCTCGGCGCACCCGTCGGCTCGCTCGTGTGCGGCTCGCGCGACTTCATCACGCGCTGCCATCGGTTCCGCAAGATGCACGGTGGTGGCATGCGCCAGGCCGGCATCATCGCCGCCGGTGGTCTCTACGCCGTCGAGAACAACCGCGCGCGCCTCGTCGAGGATCATGCGAACGCACTCGCGATGGCCGAGCGCCTCGTGGACGGCAGGAACACGCGCGTCGATCTCGCGAGCGTGCAGACGAACATCCTGATGATCGATCTCGAGAGGGGCACCGCCCAGCAGGTCATCGACGCGGCGAAGGCGCAAGGCGTGCTTCTCGGCTCGGCCGGCACTCAGCGCGTCCGTGCCGTGACGCACCTCGATGTCGATCGCGACGCCTGTCTCCGGGCAGCGAGCGTGATCGCCGACGTCGCCGCGACGCTCTAGTTCGTCGTCACCGGTTACGCCCCACGCAAACGCTCCGTGCGCGTTAGCCCGACACGGCGCAAATCGCTTACGCTCGCACTGCGTTGTCGTCGAGAAACCGAAGCTGGCTCGCGATCGGCTGTCTCGCCGCGGGCTTCGCCGTGGCGTGCTCGGCATCTCCGCCCCTCGCCGAGCTCTCGACGGCCGAGCAGATGGAGCGCGACGGCAACCGAGAGGGCGCGGTCGATGCGTATCGGCGCGCGCAGGTGTCGTGCAAGAAGATGACGCCACCGCGGCGCGCAAAGCAGGCGTGCGCGAACGCGCTGCTCGGCGAGGCGGAGATCCTCGAAAGGATCGACGAAGAGCGGAAGACGAGGAGCGCGATCGACGCGTACCTCGCGATTCCTACCAAAGCACCCGACGATCCGTCGACAGCCGCGACCGCACTCTACCGCGCTGGCGAGCTGCTGCTCCGCACGGGTGACGCAACGGGCGGGTGGACCGCGCTCTGGAAGGTCGTCACCGACTATCCCGACGAAGCGCCCGCATCCGATGCACTGCGGGCGCTCGTGCTCGACGGTCGGGGGCGCGATCCACAGGCCCTCGCCGATCAGATGACGAAGTTGCTCACACCACTCGCGAAGACCGAGGCGGCTGACAATCTCCTGTGGTCGCTCGCGGACCTGACCGAGCACGAGCTGAAGGCTCCCAAGGCTGCGCGCACGTACTACGACCGCATCCCGCAGGAGCACCCGAAGAGCGGCCTGCGCGACGACGCGCGCTGGAACGCGGCGCGCATCTCGCACGACCTGGGCGATTACACGGGCGAGGTGCAGCGCCTCCGCGCATTGCTCGCGACGCGCGACGTCGCGTGGTTCAACGGCAGCTACTTCTCCGTCTGGCTCGACGATGCACAGCTGAAGCTCGGCATTGTCCTGCGCGACAACCTGCACGACCTGCCCGGCGCCATCGCTGCGTTCGAGCGGCTCCCAAAGGACTACGACCGCTCGATCCTCCGCGACGACGCGCTGTTCGAGCTCGCCGTGACCTACAAGCAAGCCGGCAACGCGACCAAGGCCTGCGCGACGATCGCGAAGCTGAAGAAGGACTGGCCGGACTCCAAGTACGTCGCTCGCTCGGCGGAGGCCGGATGCTGACGGTTTGCTCTGTCCCCGGTGGGGGAAGATGAGCGCGATCCGCTTCACGAACGTGAGCAAGCGGTTCGGCGCGCAGGTGTTGCTCGACAACGTCTCGCTCGAGATCCAGAGCGGCATGCGGCTCGGGCTCATCGGTCCCGCCGCGACGGGCAAGAGCGTGCTCGCGAAGCTCGTGTGCGGCCTCGAGACGCCGGATGCGGGCGCGATCGAGGTCCTCGGCGAGCAGATCGTCGGGCGCACGGAGGTCTCGCTCGGCCCCCTCCGACGGCGCATCGGCATGCTGTTCCAGGCGAGCGCGCTGTTCGACTTCTTGAGCGTCAGCGCGAACGTGAGGTTCCCGCTCGAGCGCCGCGGCGACCTCGGTAGCGACGCGATGCAGCTGCGCGTGAGCGAGCGTATCAAGGCCGTCGGGTTGGCGGGCAGCGAGGACAAGCTGACGGGCGAGCTGTCGGGCGGCATGCGCAAGCGCGTCGGCATCGCGCGCGCGACGGTGGCGGATCCGGAGCTCGTGATCTACGACGAGCCGACGGCGGGATTGGACCCGGTGACGACGCAAAAGATCTACGACCTGCTCACCGCGGACCACGCGCGCACCAAGGCGACCGTGCTCGCCGTCAGCTCGGACGTGGCGGCGCTCGCGGGATTCGTCGACGAGATCGCGATGCTGTATCGCGGCAAGATCATCTATCGTGGCCCCGCAGCGACGATCGCGGATGCGCCGGACCCGATCGTGCGGCAGTTCGTGCGCGGTGATCTCGAGGGCCCGCTCGACGAGACGAGCGCGTCGGCGGTGAGCGCATGAGGCGCGCGATCGAGAACCTCGGCGATAGCGTGATGAAGGTCGCGCAGGAAGCGGGCGGCATCGTGCTGTTGCTGTTCGGCGTGGTGCGCGCGCTGTTTCCGCCGCGCATCGACCGCCGCGAGCTGGTGAAGCACCTCTACAAGATGGGCAATCGGAGCGTGCCGATCATCGTGCTCACCGCATTCTTCGCCGGTGCGCTCATGGTCCTGCAGGCGGGTCCGTTCGTAAAAAAGTTCAGCGCTACGTCACTCGCGGGGTACGGCGCCGGCTACGCGGTGCTCCGCGAGATCGGTCCGATCCTGATCGCGTTGATGTTCTCGGGCCGCGTCGGCGCGAACACCACCGCGGAGCTGGCGACGATGACCGTCACCGAGCAACTCGACGGTTTGCGCGCGCTCGCGATCGATCCGATTCGCTTTCTCGTCCTGCCGCGCGTGATCGCGATGATGTTGATGCTCGTCGCGCTGACGGCGATTGGCGACCTCGTCGCGCTGGGCGGTGCGTCGATCGTCGCCCGCGGAATGCTCGACATCGACTGGAGCACCATGTGGTTCTCGTTCGTCGACAACCTCAAGCCGCACGACTTCTTGCTCGGTATCGAGAAGTCCGTCGCGTTTGGCGGAGCGATCGCGATCTCGAGCTGCTACTTCGGCGTGACAGTGAAGGGCGGCGCCGTCGGTGTGGGCAAGGCGGTCAACAATGCAGTCGTCGCGTCAGCTGTCGCGATCATGCTGCTCGACTTCATGGCGACCTATGCGCTTGGATGACCGCTGGGGGAGCCGATGATCGAAGCGCTCGGCGGCTATGTCGTCGGTGGCGCGCGAGCGGCGCGCGAGCTGTGGCTCGTTCTCGTCGGCACGATCGCGGGCGTGATCCGCCGTGCGCCCCGCCCCGCCGGCGAGCTCACGCGGCAGATGTACGAGATCGGAAACCGCAGCATCGTGTTCGTGCTCGTCACGCTCGGCTTCATCGGCATGGTGATGGCGTACGAAGCGTGCAACCAGCTCTCGCGCATCACCGGCGACTACTCGCAGATCGGCCCGCAGTTCCTCCGCCTCATCGTCAGCGACTTCGGCCCGACGCTCACGGCGCTGATGCTCGCGACCCGCGTCGGTGCGGGCATCGCGGCGGAGCTAGGATCGATGAAGGTCACGGAGCAGATCGATGCGCTGCGCATGAGCGGGGTGCTGCCCATCGACTATCTCGTCGTGCCGCGGTTCATCGCGTGCGTGATCATGACGCCACTCCTCGCCACGCTCGGTGCCTGCATCATGTACGCGGCGGGAGGACTGACCGCGAATGCGTCGTTCGGCGTGAACCCGCACCTGTTCTTCGACATCTCGCTGATCGAGCGGCATCACATCGCGCTGATGCTGATCAAGTCCATCTCGTTCGGCGCTGCGATTCCCGTCGTCGCCGGTTTCTGCGGCCTACGTGCGCGCGGCAGCAGCGAGGGCGTCGGGCGCGCGACGACCGCGGCGGTGATCGGCAGCTCGTTCGCCGTGATCATCCTCGACTTCGTGATCAGCGCGGCCGCGTTGTTCATCTGGGGAGCCGAGCTGTGACGTCGCCAACGTGGATCGCCTGGCGCAACGTCCACAAGGCGTTCGGCGCAAAGCCCGTCCTGAACGGCATGACGCTCGAGGTGACGCGCGGCGAGGTGATGTTCATCATCGGAACGTCGGGCGTCGGCAAGAGCGTCACCATCAAGCACCTCGTCGGTCTGCTGCGGATCGACCAGGGCGAGATCTGGTTCGACGGCGCACGCATCGATCAGCTCACCGAGCGCGCGTACGAGGCGGTGCGCGCGCGCATCGGCATGGTGTTCCAGAGCTCGACGCTGTTCGACGCGATGACACTCACCGAGAACGTCGCGCTGCCGCTGCAGCAGCACCAAGGAATGCGCTGGAAGGACGCGCTGGAAGAAGCCCGCGCGCGGCTCGCGCAGGTCTACATGGCGGAGCACGCGGATCGCTATCCGGCCGAGCTCTCCGACGGGATGCGCAAGCGCACCGCGATCGCGCGCACACTCGCCGCGGGACCGAAAGGAAAGCCCGGCCCCGACGGTCTGCACCCGATGCCCGAGGTCGTGCTGTTCGACGAGCCGACGACGGGCCTCGATCCCGTTTCGGCGCGCCGCGTGGACAAGCTCATCCGCGAGGTCTCCGACAAGTTCGGCGTGACCGCGATCGTCGTCTCGCACGACCTGGCGTCGATCACCGGCATCGCGGATCGCGTGGCGATGATCTACCAGGGCATCGTGCACGTCGTCGCCACGCCTGCCGAGCTACGCGCGGCTGGCGATCCGATCGTCGAGCAGTTCCTCGCCGGCCGCTCGCAGGGACCGATGGAGACGCCCGGCTTCTAACCCCAGAGAGCGTTTGAGTTGATACGAGCCCGAGCCAAGAGCGCGAGCGCTCGGAGCCCGAGCCCGATCGCCGATTCGTGACGACACGTACTCGTCCGGGGTGAGCGTTCATCCCTCGGAAGGCACGCCGTCGGAGGGGCACCCGCCACCGACGCGTCCAAGCCCGATGTGCATTGTTTGGAGCCGATCCGGAAATCGGGCTCGGGCTCGGGCTCGGGCTCGGATCAATCGAGCTGAGCCCTGGGGTTAGTGCGTTCAGTTCGAACGCGCCGGGGCGACGGTGCCCTGGATGTCCTCGGTCGTCCCGTGCAGATAGATCCAGCCGATCGCACCGCCGCCACCGCCGCCACCACGGTTTGCGGGATCCGCGCTCGCCGCCACGTTACCGAGACCGCCGCCCTTGGCGCCGTTTCCGCCCCCGCCTTCCTTCGCGCCGCCGCTGGCCGACGAGGAGCTCGCGGGTCCGAGCTGACCGGGCGAGGCCGTGTTCATGTCGCAACCACCACCGCCGCCACCACCGTTGGCCGCGACGACGCCGGTTGAAGCGATGTGAAGCGTCGACGCCTCGAGCGTGAGCATGCCGCCGCTACCGCCACCGCCGCCGGCGCTGCGCCCGTGATCACCGGGGCCACCACCCGCACCTCCCGCGACCACCTTGCCGTTAACGGTCAGGTCCCCGCGCGCCGCGAGCGAGATTCCACCTCCCGGTGCGCCGCCTTTGCCGAACGCGCCGCCAGCGAGCGAGCTCGTCGCGCCATTCGCTCCACTGCAACCGCCGCGCAGTGTCGTCGGGCGGACACCTAGCGAGACGCCGCCCGCGCCACCGCTGATGAACGGCAGTGCTCCGCCGCAGCCACCGTTGTTGCCCGTGGTGTTTCCGCCCTGCCCGCCGTTGCCGCCGCCGAATCCACCACCACCGCCGCCGCTGGCTCCCTGGTCCAGGCAGCCGCCTCCGGGCAGCGCGCCGGTCACCATGTTGGTCATGCACGCCGCCGGTTCGCCACCGGCGCCAGGGACGGGATTGCCCATCTCGTCGAGCGAGCCGTTCGCGCTGAGCGTCCCGTCGATCTCGATGTTACCTGTCGCGACGAACGTCACGGGGTGCGCGCCGACGACGACGAGGGACGCGTTGCTCGCGATCGTCAGGTCGCCGACCCACACGATGAGCTGATTGTTCGACACCTCTTTGACGAGCGGC
Source organism: Kofleriaceae bacterium (assembly GCA_036499725.1). GTDB lineage: Bacteria > Myxococcota_A > Polyangia > Haliangiales > Haliangiaceae > JABFXX01. The sequence goes on along the minus strand of DASYDE010000062.1, from coordinate 110,169 downwards.
GGCTCGCTCGCCGATACCGGACCGAGCAACGTCCCGAACGTCGTATCGAGCGTCCAGACACCACCGCTGAAGACGACGTTGGTCCCTGGCTGTCCCGGGCACGGCGTCGCGTATGTCGGCGTGTAGGGCCAGGGGCACATCGGCGGGACCAGGTCCGCGTCGGGAAGCGTCACGTCGCCGTCGCTGCCGACGTTCCCCGCGTCGCTGCCCTGCTGCCCCGCATCGTCCGAGCCGCCCGCGGCTCCGCCCGAGACCGTGAAACCGCACGCGCTCACGGACAGAGCAACGAATACAAGAGCGCCGCGCACGCCCTAGTATCGCCTAGTCCGAGGGCTTCTGGATGACTTTCCAGGGGTGGCGTTTGATGTACTTGCCAAGCTCCTTGGTGTCCTCGGGGAATTCGGGATCGAACATGATCCGACCGAGCGAGCCCTCGTGGCGCGCGAGTGACGCGGCGAACAGATCGATCTGCTCCATCAGCGGATCCGCCTTCGCCATCGCGGCTCGGACCTGCGCGATCACGACCTGGGCCTGCGCGATCGGATCGTGTGCGTCGAGCCGCCCCTTGACGCGCGCGACCTGCGTGGCGAGTTGATCGACGAGCGGTTCGAGCTTGTCGAGTGCGGCGCGGAGGTCCGCGGTCGTCGCTTTCGCGGCCGCGAGCGTGAGCGCGAGCTTCGCGAGCCCCGGCGCACCGCCGAGCGCATCGTCGTAGGCCGCGCGTGCTGCGCGGGCGAGCTCGCGTGCATTGGTCACGAGCTCCGGGACGTCCGCGAGCGCGGCGAGCTGGAGCTCCAGCGTCGCGACCTGCGTGCGCAGCTCCGTCAGCTCGGGCCCGACCTCGCCGACGAACGTCTGATACGTGAGCATGTTGCTCCACGTGCGGCGGAGCACCGTGTCGAGCGTCGGCGGATCGATGCCGCGGATCTCTGCACCGGCGACGACGCCGATCGGATCTGCAGTGATGGGCCCCGGCGGCGGCGCGACCTCGAGATAGCGTTCAGAGAGCAGGCCGCGCGACGTCACGAAGATCTCCGCGTTCGCGGGGACCTTCCATGCTTGGTCGTTATCGAGCGCGATCAGCGCGACGGTCCCGACGGTGTCGCCGAGCGGTGTGGACGCGCCGTGCGCGACGTTCGTGAGAGATTCGATCGTCCCGACCTGCTGACCTCCAACGACGAGCGGTGCACCTTCACGCAAGTTCCCGGTGCTCGCGAAGTACACGCGGATGCGCACCGGCGATCCGAGGTCCACACGATCTTTGACGAGCGCGAACCACACGACGGCGAGGCCGAGCACGACGAGCGTCACAGCACCGACGCGCCGCGCGGTCCTGTCATCGTGCGCGATCACTCATTCCTTCCAGAAGAACTTCCACGGATTCCGCTTGAGGTCGCGGATGAGCTCGCGCAGATCGCTGTACAGCTCCTCGCGCGAGAGCAACGCGCCCGCCGTGCCTTTGCCCGCACGGAGATCCACGACGATGCCGTTCGTGTTGTCGAGCAGCGTGCCGGCCTTGGTCGCGGCGCCGCTCGCGGAGTCGAGTGCCTTGTCGACACTCGCGAGGCGCTGGTCGGTGATGAGGCCTGTCACGCGCGTCGCATCGGTCATCAGCGCCGTCGCCGGCGGCGTGAGCGTCTGCAACGACGTGCGCGCCTGATCGAGCGTCTGGTTCGCGCTGGCAAGTAGTCCCGCGACCGGCCGTCCGTCGCCGAGCCCGACGTTCACCTTGGCGAGCGTCTGCTTGCCCTCGCCCGCCAGGTCCGCCGTGTTCTTGATGAGCGCGGCGATGTTTGCCTTGTTGTCGACGAGCAGCGTGTTCACTTCGGCGACGGCTGACGCGCTGTTGGAGAGCAGGTGCTTGATCGCATCGCGATCATCGCGCAGCACGCTCGAGACACCGTCGAGCACTTCGTACAGGCGCGCGACAACCAGATCCGTGCGCGGCGGATTCTTCACGCGCGCGTCGTGCACGATCGTCCCCGCCGTCATCGCGGGCTTGTCCCACGCGGTGCCGGGCACGATCTCGAGATACTGCTCGCCGAGCACGCCGGCCGTGTTGATGAAGAACTCGGCGTCGCCGCGGATCGAATCCTTCACGCGATCTTCCACCCACGCCGTCACCCGCACCTGCACGCGCTCGTTCGTCTTGGGATCGAGTCGCCCACCGAAGAACTCGATGCTCTCGATCTTGCCGACCTTGATGCCGCTGACCTTGACCGGCGCGCCCTTCTGCAGATTGCCGACGTAGTCGTAGTCGAGTGCGATCGTGAAGCCAGAGCGCAGCGATACGTTGCCGAGGATCAGCACGAAGCCGACGAGGATCCCCGCCGCGACGAGGATCATCAGCCCGACCTTGAACTCGAGCGTGCGTTCACGCGCCATGCGGTGAGCGTACGCCCAAAATGAAAAAGGCCCCTCGTTTCCGAGGAGCCGTCGTCGCTAGCGAGAGGTCAGCTTACTGCTGGCCCCAACCGCCGCCACCCTGACCACCCTGACCGCCCTGACCACCCTGACCGTAGCCACCGCCGCCGCCGCCGCCCTGCTGGCCGTACGGGTTCTGCTGCTGCTGCGGCTGACCGTACGGGTTCTGCTGCTGCTGCTGCGGCTGACCGTACGGGTTCTGCTGCTGCTGCGGCTGCTGGCCATAGCCCTGCTGCGGCTGCTGCTGACCATACGGGTTCGCCTGCTGCTGCTGGCCATACGGGTTCGCCTGCTGCTGACCGTACGGGTTCGCCGCGGGCTGCGCGCCGTAGGCGGCCTGCGCTGCTGCGTTCTGCGCCGCGCGGTTCTTGTCGATCATCCCCATGATGGCTTCGTACGCCGCGGGCGCCGACATCATGAGAACGCCGAAGAACGCGACCCAGAACAGGAGCATGTGCGCGCCGATCAGGATCGCGCCGATGAGCACATGGAAGTGGATGATGAGCCCGAGCATGAACAGCAGGATGTAGACCGGGAACCACGCGATGAGCAGCGCGGCGAACACGGGCGCGAGCGAGTCGACCGCCTTGAGCGCGGGCGGCAGCTTGTCGGGCGGAATGATGAACGCGACGCAGAGGCAACCGACGGCTTGAACGAGGAAGCCGATGAAGTTACCGAGCCCGAAGATGATGCCGCCAGCGCTACCGAAGCTGAACGCGTAGCTCAGCATGTGAAGCAGGCCGAGGATCATCCAAATCGCAGCGCCACCGATCACGATGCGCGCTGTCTGATCCTTGGGATTCTGAATGCGCGCGAGGAGGCCGAACACGAGCAGCGCGTACGCGAGGATGTTGCTGCCACCCATCGCGAACGCCGGGCCGCCTTCGCCCATGCCGCCGCCGAACACAGCGAAGAGGCCGTAGTACGAGACACCGAACGGGATCCACTGGAGCACGATCGGCGGGACCTTCTCGCGGATATGCGGCGGCGCCGCCGACACGAGAAGGTAGAGGCCACCTGCGATGGCCGGGAACAAGAAGCTGCCCCACGTGATGTGGGAGAACGGGAAGATCAGCGGGCTGATGGAGTACGGCACGACGCACGAGGCGACGAGCGCGATACCGGCGAGGAACAGGATTCGGCGCTGCAGCGCAGGATCCTGGAGCTTCGCGACGGGATAACCAAAGATGGTTCCCGGCGCCGACTGCGGGAGACCGCGCGCGACGTTATCGAGCGGGCCAGGCAGATCCTGCTGCGGCGGCGTCAGGCCCTGCGCCTGCGGATAGCCACCCTGCTGCTGACCATACGGGTTCGCCGCCTGTTGCGGCTGACCGTAGGGGTTCGATGCCGCGGCGGCAGGTTGCTGCTGGCCATACGGGTTCGACGCTGCCGCCGGCTGCTGACCGTACGGGTTCGCGGCCTGCTGTGGCTGCTGACCGTAGGGATTCGCCTGCGCCGCCGGCTGCTGACCGTAGGGGTTCGCGGGCTGTTGCGGCTGCTGACCGTAGGGATTTGCCTGCGCGGCCGGCTGCTGCGGCTGACCGTAGGGGTTCGCCTGCGCGGCCGGCTGCTGCGGCTGACCGTACGGATTGGCGGCCTGCGGCGGCTGACCATACGGATTCGCCTGCTGCTGCGGCTGCTGCGGCTGACCGTACGGATTGGCGGCCTGCGGCGGCTGACCATACGGGTTTGGCGGCTGTTGCGGCTGTTGCGGCTGGCCGTACGGGTTCGCCTGCTGTTGCGGCTGACCATATGGGTTCTGCTGCGCCTGCGGATATCCACCAGCGGCGGGGGCCGGAGTGGACGGACGCTGCTGCTGCTGCGGTGGCGGGCTCGCTTGAGGAATGACGGGCGCGGCATAGCCGAACATCGTCTTCGCCGGTGCACCGCCAGGGGGCGCTCCAGCTTGAGCCGGCGGCATCGGTCGGCCACAAGTGCCGCACGCCGGTGCATTCATCAATACGGCTGCTCCGCAATACGGGCACGGCCTCGTTGGTGTCGCCATTCGAATCCCCTGACCTTTCGAGGCGCTGACGATAGCGCCTGTATGTGCGCGTAAGCAACGAAGTGAGGGCGTTTTGGGGATCACGCCGTGATACACGAAAGGGGTGGCGCGTCGACTGCCGGGGCATGACTCCGTCCGCGGTGACGCGGTGGATGTACGCATCGCCGACTCGACGGTGCGCGCTTACACCGACGAGAGCGTCGCGGCTGCAGCGCTCGCGAGCGGAACGCGCATTCTCTCGCGATCGCTGAAGTACCACCGCCCGCGCACGTTCTTTTGCCTCGAGGGCCACTGTAGCGGCTGCCTCGTCCGGATCGACGGAGTGCCCAACCTGCGCGCGTGCCTCGCGCCGTGCGCGGCGGGGACGGAGGTCATCGGCCAGAACGCGTTCCCGTCGGCAGAAGTGGACCTGCTCGGTGCCGTGGACTTCCTGTTCGCGCGCGGCATGGATCACCACACGCTGATGACCGGCAACAGCATGCTCAACATGCTCGCGAACAAGGTCGTGCGGCAGCTGAGCGGCCTCGGCAAGTTGCCCGACAAGCCGCCTGCGGAGCTCCCCGAGGTCGGGCGCGTCGATGTCGATGTGTGTGTGATCGGCGGCGGGCCGGCGGGACTCGCGGCGGCGACGACCACCGCCCGCGCCGGCAAATCGACGGTGCTCGTCGACGATCAGCTGCGGCCCGGCGGCAGCTTGCGCACGGATCCACGGGCAGGACGGCGCGACGCCGAGGCGCGGTGGGAGCAGGCGGCGCACGCGGGCGTTTCGATCCTCGCACGCTCGACGGCGATCGGGTTCTTTCCCGAGGACGATGGCGGCGTGCTCGCGGTCTCCGCGCCCGATCGGCTGTACCGCGTGTACGCGAAGCGCTGGATCTGGGCGACCGGCGGCTATCCCGTCAACCTGCCGTTCCCCGACAACGATCGCCCGGGCGTGATCGCGGCGCGCGCTGTCGGCCGCTTGCTCGTCGATCACGGCATTCTCGCCGGCGACAAGATCTGCATCGTCGAGGCGCCCGAGATGAAGAGCGATGTCGACGTCCTCGCGGGCGCGCTGTCGCGGGCGGGAGCCGAGGTCACGCGGATCTCCGTCGACGAGATCGGCGGAACGCGCGGTCGCGGCTGGACGACCTCGCTCGATACCAAGCGCGGTCGCATCGAGTGCGATGTTGTCGCCGTCGCCGCCCTGCCCGCTCCCGCGTCGGAAGGCGCGCGGCAACAGGGATGCAGCGTCGTGCTCGACGCGGCGGCGGGTGGCTTTCGCATCGTCGCCGACGAGAACGGCAAGACATCGCAACACAACGTGTGGGCGTGCGGCGACGTCACCGGATACATGGGTCCGCTCGCAGCCGTGGCGCACGGCGAGCGCGTCGGTGCGCGCGTCGCGGAGGCAGGCTGATGCCGGGTAAGATCGTCCTGTGTCGCTGCGAGGACATGACGCTCGCGGATCTCGAGCACTCGGTCTCGCGCGGCTACCGCGATATCGAGGAGGTGAAGCGCTACACCGGCTTTGGCACCGGGCCGTGCCAGGGCAAGGAGTGCCTCGCTGTGGTCGCGCTCCAGCTCGCGCGGATCACGAACCAGCCACCGGCGGCGATTCCGCCGTTCACGGCGCGTCCACCGCTCGCCCCCACGCCGATCAAGTTGCTCGCGAAGGATCCGGCCGCGCATCGGTTTGCCGACGACGGCGGCGACGACGACGGTGAGGAGCACTGATGCAGGGCGCGATGGATGACGAGGACGACGAGTCCCGCGCCGACGTGAGCGGCCAGATCCGTCTTCCCGCGACGCTCGAGAACACGGGCGCGTCCCTGCCCGAGCGCGCCGAGGTCGTGATCATCGGCGGCGGCGTGATGGGACTGTCGATCGCCTATCAGCTCGCGAAGCGCGGCCTCGATGACGTCGTGGTAATCGAGCGCGGCTATCTCGCCGAGGGAGCGTCGGGCCGCAACGGCGGCGGCGTACGCGCGCAGTGGTCGACGGAGATCAACATCCGCCTGATGCAGGAGTCCGTCGAGCTGTGCAAGCGGTTCGCGGTCGACCTCGGCGTGAATGTGTGGTTTCGCCAGGGCGGCTATCTGTTCCTCGCGCGCAACGCGAAGGAGATCGCGCGCCTCGAGAAGAACATCGCGCTGCAGAATCGCTGCGGAGTTCCGACGAAGATGCTGTCGCCAGAAGGTGCGCAGGACATCGTTCCGGAGATCGATCTGAACGGCATCGTCGGCGCGTCGTTCAACCCGACCGACGGCATTCTGTTCCCGTGGCCGTTCCTGTGGGGGTACGCCCGCCAGGCTGCGGCGCTCGGAGCGAGGATCTTCACGCAGACTCCCGTCGGAGGGCTCGAGCGTCTTCCCTTGGCGGAGGGCGGCTACAAGGTGCACACGCCGCGCGGAGCCGTGATCGCTCGTCGCGTGATCAACGCGTGCGGGGCGTGGTCGCCGGTGCTCGCCAAGATGATCGGCGTGGATGTCCCGACGCATCCGATCCGCCACGAGATTTGCTCGAGTGAACCGCTCAAGCCGTTCCTGCGGCCGATGGTGTCGGAGCTGACGAGCGGCTTGTACTTCAGCCAATCGATGCGCGGCGAGATCGTGGGCGGCGTGACCGTCCCCGGCCACGGATCGACGTACGGGATGGGCTCGACGCTCGAGTTCCTCGCGACCTATTCGCGCCGGCTCGCGCGCTTGATGCCGATCCTCGGCGACATCAAGATCCTCCGGCAGTGGGCCGGTCCGTATGACCAGTCCCCCGATGGAAATCCGATCCTCGGGCCGGCGCCGGGACATCCCGACTTCTTCCTCGCGTGTGGCTTCGTCGGCCACGGTTTCATGATGGCGCCGATCATCGGCAAGCTCTATGCGGAGTGGCTCACCGGCGCTCCCGCTCACGAGATCTTCGAGCGTTCGCGGTTGGGGCGTTTCACCGACGGAAGCGGCGCCCAGCACGCCAAGGAAGACTTCAACATCGGGTAACCTTCGCGGTGGTGGGTCCCTTGCGCTTGGTGTGCTTCGAGCTCCGTGGTCAGGAGCTGGCGATTTCGATCGATGACGTGCGCGAGACCGTGCCCGTCCAACCGGTCACCCGTGTGTTTCTGACGCCGAGCTGCCTCGCTGGCGTGTTCAGCTTGCGCGGCGAGATCCTGCCGGCGATCGATCTAGGGGTCCTGTTCGGCATGCCTCGCACCGAGATCGGTACCGACAGCAAGATCGTCGTCATCGAGCACGCGGCCGGCGTGGCAGGCATGATGGTCGATCGCTTGCGCGACCTGCGCATGATCGAAGGTCCGCTCGATCCTCCGCCGTCCAATGTCACAGCGGAGATCGCGGGGCTGCTCGTCGGTGTCGCGGCCACGCCAACCGGCACCGTGCGCGTCCTCGACGCCAAAGCAATTCTCACTGCCGAACCGCTGCGCGCTCTCGCATCTGCCGAAGAAGGACGTCCATGACTACGCCCACGCCGCATCGCCGGCGATTTCCGATGTTCCTGAAGTTCCTGGTTGCATGCTTGCTGCTCGCCGGTCTGCTGATCTTCGGCGGCGCGATGGTCGTGAGGAACCAGGCGGTCCTGCGCTCGCGCGGCCTCTGGATGGTCAAGCACCTCCGTCGCTACGAGTTCTATCAAGAGAAGAACGGCCGAGCGATGACGGGCATCGTCGAGCTCCTCGTCTCGGATCCGGAGCTCCGCGAAGCGCTATCGGGAACCGTCCCCACTGATCCCGATGGCGCGATAAAGCCGCCCACCGTCGACGAGATCGGCAAGGAGATGTGGGACGAGCTGTCGTCCAAGAACTCGCTGCAACCCGACCTCTACGCGATCTTCGACAGGCACGGGAAGCTGCTGTTCACGTCACCGAACTCGCAGCTCGATCCGGCATCGACCTCCTCGATCGCCGCCATCGAAAAGGCGCGCACCGGCTCGACGTTCATGCATCGGCTGCAGGTGATCGACAACAACGTCTACCAGGTGACGGCGATGCCGATCCACGCGCCGAACGGGGATGACGTCGTCGGCGGCATGCTCGTCGGCGTGAAGGTGCAACGCCTGTTCACCGAGTATGCGGAGCAGACCGACGACAACCCGGATACGCGGTTCCGCCCGACGCTGATCGACGGCAACACGCTGTACGCGACCGCACTGCCCGGCAACCCCGCCGACATCGTGCGCGCGATGCAGCCCGACAAGTTTGCCCAGGTCACCGTCGGTAAGGACACCTCCCAGGTGATCCGCCTCAAGGAGGGGGACTTCGACTTCTACGGCGAGGACATCGACGGCTACAAGAACGGCGACGCGGCGACCATCGCGAAGCTGTACATCGCGCGTGGTCGCGCCTCGGTCATCGATCCCGCGTCGAAGCTGCCCGTCACCGAGCTCGTCGTCGGCATCGCGCTCTCGGTGCTGATCGCGAGCGGTCTCGCGTTCTGGGTCACGCGACCGATCAAGCAGATGGTGAAGCAGTCGCGCGAGCTCCTCGCCGGCGAAACGGATCTCACGTCGCGCATCGTCGTGACCTCGATGGACGAGACGGCGGACCTCGCCGAGAACATCAACCAGGTATTCGCGCGCGTGCACTCGCTCGCGATCGGTGTGCAATCGGCGGCGTTCCAGGTCGGCGCGTCCAGTGCCGAGATCTCCGCTGCATCGCGCGAAATGCTCGGCGGCTTGAAGAATCAGACGCTCAAGATCGAGAGCTCCACGACGGCCGTCACGGAGCTCAGTGCATCCATTCAGACCGTCGCTGGCAACGCCGCGCAGGCAACGAACGTCGCGGAGGAATCATCGACGGCGGTCAACGATGCCGTCAATCGCATGGACCAGATCCGCGCCTCCGTCGAGGACGCGGCGCTCAAGATGAAGGACCTCGCGGAGTCGAGCAAGCGCATCGGTAATATCGTCGAGGTCATTCGCCAGATCAGCGAGCAGACATCGATGCTCGCGCTCAACGCATCGATCGAAGCCGCCCACGCGGGCGAGCAAGGCCGCGGGTTTGCGGTCGTCGCCGACGAGGTGAGCTCGCTCGCGCGTCGCGTCGGTCAGAGCGCGAAGGACATCGAGGCGCTGATCCAGACGGTGAAGGAGCAGACACAGGCTGCGATCGCGTCGATGGAGCACGGCACGCGCGAGGTCGGCAACGGCAGTGCGCTCGTCACCGCAACGCTGACCGGACTCGGCCAGCTGATCATGGTCGTCAAGGAGACGGCGACGGCAGTTCAAGAGCAGGCGATCGTCTCCGACGAGATCGCGCGCAACATGGATGCCGTCCGCCACATCGCGACCGACGTGCTGAACGGCTCGGAGGAGTCCGTCGTCCAAGCGGAGCGACTCCACGAGCTCGCGTTCGATCTGGAAGAGTCGATCGGCGGCTTCAACCTCGACGGCAACCGCGTGAGCAGCAGCCGTCGCGTTCCGAAGAAGATGGGCGTGCCCGCGCGCGCCGCGCTGTCCGCGGCCAAGACGGTCGCGCGCAAGCCAAAGACCACGCGAGTCGCGCCCGAGGATGACGAAGATCCGGACGGGGCGACCGGCTAACGCGTGTCCCTCGCGCCTGACATCGTGGCCGGCGTGGCGCGCCGACTCGCAGAGCATGCGGGACTCGAATTGCCCGCGTGGGTGGTCGAGGCGCGTGCATCTGCGCGCATCGCAGCGCTCGGTGTCGCTCCGTCGGCGTACGTCGAGCTGATCGCGACGACGCGCGGATCGAGCGAGCTCGCCGCGCTCGTCGAAGCGGTGCGGGTCGGCGAGAGCAGTCTGTTCCGGCATCGACCGCAGGTCGCGGCGCTCGTCGACGTGATCGCGCCTGCCCTGCGCACGCGCAAGTCGATCAAGGTCTGGAGTGCGGGCTGCGCGAGCGGTCAGGAGCCGTACACGCTCGCCGTCGTGCTCACGCGTGCGCTGCCGGGCGTGGATGTCTCCGTGGTCGCGACGGACGTGTCGGCAGACGCGCTCGCCGCCGCTCGCGATGCGCACTTTCCTGCGGAAGCGATGGAGGACGTTCCGGATGAGTGGCGCGACGCGTTCGAAATCGACAACGACCGCGTTCACGTGCGGCCCGATATTGCAGCCCTCGTCTCGTTCGAGCGCGCGAATCTCCTCGACGCGCTGCCGCCCAAGGGCTGCGACGTCGTGTGGTGCCGCAACGTGCTCATCTATTTTTCGGCAGACGCGCGCAAGAAGGCGATCGAGCGCCTGATCGCGGCGCTGCGTCCCGGCGGGTTTCTGTTCGTTGGCTACAGCGAGACGCTGCGCGATATCCCCGACCTCGAGGCGCGGCGCCACGGCGACACGGTGTTCTACGTGAAGCGCGAGCGCGAGGCGACGAACCCGGGGATGCCGAACCCTCTCGATGGCATGCGCACGCCGCCGTACGGAACGCAGCTGCCTGCGCCCGCGACGAAGCGCGTCTCGATGGTTCGCACGGCGGTCGTGGTGCCGTGGTCCGTGGAGGATTCCACCGACCCGCGCGACCGCACCGTGATCGCCGCCGTTCCGCCGCCTCCCCCACCGCAGAAAGCGGAGCAGCTGCTCACGCTCGTCGGTCAACCGCGCGCCGCGGCCGTCGTCGCGATGGTGGGAGAGCGCCTCGCCGTGCCGGGCGTGCGGCGGATGATCATCGATCTCGATCCCGCAGAGATGCTCGACGACGCGCTCGCACCGGTGCTGCGCCGCGCGCGTGCAGCGGCGAGTACGGCCGGCGTCACGCTCGAGCTCCGCGCGACCAAACCGGGCCCGAAGCGTTGGTTGTCCCGACACGGCTTGGGGGACCGCGAATGACTCCGACGAAGAGCAACCGCGAAGACGCGGAGACGCAAAGCGATACCGACCTCGCCGGGCGAGGGGCGCGGGCCGCACGCGGATCGAACAGAAACCTCGGTCTTTGCGTCCTCGCGTCTTTGCGGTTGTCTTCTGTTCGTTTCTCCCACCGAGGTGGGTCGTGAGCGCGTCGCATGGCGTCCTGTGGGACAAGTTCGTCGCGGCGGGTGTGCTGGATTCAGAAGCGCTCGCGGCGGCGATCGAGCGTAGTGCGCGATCGTTCGGGCCCGATGAAGGCGCGATGGGACACCTCGCGTTCCGCATCGGGATGTCCAGCTTGCTGATCGGCGCCGAGGACGTGGGACGCCTGGCGCTCGCGACGGAGTCACTGCTCGATCGTGCAGCATCGGAAGCGCTCGACGACGCGACGTGGACGGCGCTCCGCGATGGCGTGCTGACGCTGCGCGACGCGTTCCTGCAGCTCGCCAATCCCGACAAGTCGGGTGCGCGCGTCGAGGATCTACCGCTCGCCGAACGCGTCGCCGCGCTCGCGTCCCACGCCCCGGTCGCGGGGAAGGTCGCGGCTCCCAAGCGCTTCGTCCCGCCGCCCGTCGCGACCGAGAACGACGAAGGCGGACCGAGCGTGTTCCGCTGGGTGCCGGCCGTCGACGAGGACATGATCGATCTGTTCTTCGACGAGGCGGGCGAACGTGTCGAAGCACTCGCGGGAAAGCTCGTCGAGATCGAGCGCCGCCCCGACGACGTGGACCTGTTGCGCGATGTGTTCCGCGACATGCATACGGTGAAGGGCTCGTCCGCGATGGTCGGCCTCATCCCCGTCAACCAGCTCGCGCACGCCGCCGAGGATCTGGTCGGTCAGATCCGCGATGCAGGTCGCGCAGCGGACGGCCCCGTCGTCGATGCATTGCTCGCGGCTCTCGACACGCTTCGCGACATGCTCGCGCAAGCGCGGTCGCGCGGCCCCATCACCATCGATCCGTCGCCCGTCGTGTCGCGTCTCAGAAACCCGGGGGCGCCCGTCGCGGCAATGCCCCGCATTTTCACAGCGGCAGCGACGTCGGCCTCGACGCCGACGGTGTCGGCGGATCCTGCACGCGCGACGATCCGCGTCGACTTCGACAAGCTCGATCGCTTGCTGAACCTGGTCGGCGAGCTCGTGCTGGGCCGCGACGAGCTCCGCCACGCCGTCGATTCGCTCGCTGCCGTTGCTTCGGAGCTCGCGGCAGACCGCGGCGTCGTGCGCAAGGTCGCCAACGCGCGCCGCTCGTCCACTCAGCAGACGCTCGCGACGCTGACCGAAGAGCTGTCACGCGTAGAGCGCGTGCTCGGCGATCTCACGGGCGAGCTCGATCGCGGCACCGACCGGCTCGATGCGATCAGTGACGAGCTGCGCGAAGAGGTCATGCGCCTCCGCATGGTTCCCGTCGCGGGCGTGTTTCGCAAGCACGTGCGCACCGTGCGCGACCTCTCCGCGAACTTGAACAAGCGCGCGCGCCTCGAGCTGGTCGGCGACGACACCGAGCTCGACAAGTTGCTCGTCGAGGCGGTGGACGAGCCGCTCATGCACCTCGTGCGCAACGCGGTGGATCATGGCCTCGAAGGACCTGATGCGCGCGTCGCCGCTGGCAAGCCGGCGGAGGGCGTCATCCGATTGATCGCGCAGCACCGCGGCAACCAGGTCGAGATCCGCGTGACCGACGACGGCAAGGGTCTCGATCCCGCGAAGCTGAAGGCCAAGGCCGTCGAAAAAGGCGTCATCACCGCGGCCGAAGCGGACCACATGGACGAGCAAGACGCGCGCATGCTGATCTTTCGCGCCGGGTTCTCCACGGCCGCGCAAGTCAGCGAAGTCTCGGGGCGCGGCGTCGGCATGGACGTCGTCCGCAATACGATCATCCAGAAGCTCAAGGGAAGTATCGACGTCGAGTCCGAAGTCGGCAAAGGGAGTGCATTCGTGCTGAAGCTGCCGCTCACGCTCGCCATCATCCAAGTCCTCGTCGCACGCGCCGGTGGCGAGACGTTTGCGATTCCACTCGATCTCGTCAAGCGCGTCATCGCCATCAAGCCAAAGGACATCGAGCTCATCGGCGACCGCGAGGTCTGCGTCGTCCGCGAGAAGCACGTGCCCGTGATCCGCCTCGAGCATGTCCTCGAGCTCGACGACAACACCGATGCGAGCGACCTGCAACTCGTCCTCGTGGAGCACGCCGGCTCGTTCTACGCGCTCGTCAGTGATCAGCTGCTCGGCAAGCGCGAGATCGTGATCAAGTCGCTCGGGCGACTCCTGACGAACGTGCCGTGCGTCGCGGGCGCGACCTTGCTCGGCGACCGTGTCGCGCTGATCCTCGACATCCCCGCGATCATCACACGTGCGCTCGCCCAGCCGTCTGCCCGCACGCGCGTCCGCAAGGTGGCGGCCGCGGCATCGACCGGCGCGCACGTTCTCGTCGTCGAGGACGGCGACATCGTGCGCGAATCGTTACGCCGCTTGCTCGTCGATGCGGGCTACGTGGTCACCGTCGCGGTCGATGGCCAGCACGGCCTGGAGCTCGCGAAGCAGAAGCACTTCGACCTCGTCTCGACGGATGTCGTGATGCCGCGCATGGACGGCTACGAGCTCACACGCGCGCTGCGGGCGCTGCCGGAGTACGCAGAGACGCCGATCGTGATGGTCACGAGCATGGGCGAGCGCATCGACCGCGTGCGCGGCTTTGACGCTGGCGTCGACGAGTACATCACCAAGCCGCACGACCGCACGCTGTTCCTCAAGGCCGTCCGCAAGCTGCTTGGCCACGTGCAGGGGGACGGAGGCAGCAAGTGAATATCGTGATCGTCTCCGACGAGCCGGTGCTCGCACAGCTCGCGCGCCGACCGCTCGAACCGCTCGGTCACGTGGTCACCCACGTCAGCTCCATCGCGGAGCTCACCGCGCGCATGACGGAGCTCGCGCCGCGCGCCGCTCTTCTGCCCCGCCGCCTGCCCGACGCGACGCTCGCCGATGCGATCGCTGCGCTGCAGAACGCACCGGAACCAGCGGCCGCCGTTGTCGTCGGTCTCTCGGCTGCGGATCGCACCGCCGCGCGCGAAGCGAACGCCGACGGCTTCTTGCTCGTTCCGTTCTCCGACGCAGAAGTCCTGGAAGTGTTCGGCGCGACGACGCGCACGAAGCGCCTCATCGTCGTCGTGGATGACTCCCCGCTGATCCACCGCCACACGGTGCCCATCCTCGAGGACGATGGCTACGAGGTGAAGAGCGCGTTCGACGGTGCAGAGGCACTCGAGATCGTTCGCGCGCATCAACCAGACCTCGTGATCACCGACGTCGAGATGCCCAAGCTCGATGGCTACGGCCTGTGCCGCGCGATCAAAGCCGATCCCGCGACCGCGCACCTGCCCGTTCTCATGTGCAGCACACTCGGCGAAGCGACGGACCTCGAGCGCGGCTTCGATGCCGGCGCCGACGACTACCTCGTCAAGCCTGTCGTCCCCGAGGAGCTCTCGACGCGCGTGCGCTCGCTCGTGCAAGGATCCCTCCCCGCGTCGCGCGAGAAGGTGCTCGTCGTCGACGATTCCCCTGCGCAGCGCCACTACGTCGCGGATTGCCTGTCTCGCCAAGGCTTCGTCGTCCAGACCGCCGAGAACGGCAAGGTCGCGCTCGACAAAGCGCGCGTGTGGCGTCCGGCCCTCGTCGTCAGCGATTACGAGATGCCCGTCATGACTGGCTTCGAGCTCGTGCATGCGCTCCGCCGCGATCCCGAGCTGCGCCAGATTCCGGTCATCATGCTCACCGCGCGCGACTCCAAGCGCGACATGGCGCAGATGCGTGCCGCGGGTGCGTCCGCGTACCTCGTGAAGCCATTCTCGCAGGACAAGTGCCAGGCTCTCGTCGAACGCACGCTCGCGGAGCGCCGCCTCATTGCTTACAAAGAAGCCTCTGCCCTGTTCATCTCCGAAGGCGCTCGTGCGGCCGCTGAAGATCGCGCGCTGCGCGGCGAGACCCTCGCGTTCCGCGCCGACGAGCAGAACGTGTCCGTCATGTTCAGCGACCTCGTCGGATTCACGCCGATGTCAGCGACGATGACCGCGCCCGAGCTGATCACGCTGCTCAACGACTACTTCGACGTGATGTGCCCGATCGTGAAGCAGAACAACGGCGACATCGACAAGTTCATCGGTGACGCGATCATGGCCATCTTCGACGAGGTGCGCGGCCAGCCGCCACCCGCGGTCCGGGCCACCCGCGCCGCGCTGCAGATGCAGGCCGCGATGGCGCCGTTCAACAAGGCGCGGCACTGCAACCTCTCGATGCGAATCGGCGTGAACACCGGCCCCGTCGTGCGTGGCGACCTCGGCTCGCGCGTGTTCCGCCGCGACTACACCGTCATCGGCGACACCGTGAACCAAGCGAACCGCTACGAGCAGAAGTGCCCCCACGGAGGCGTACTCGTCTCTGCATCGACACGCGCGGTGCTCGGAGACAAGGCCACCGTCGAACCGGTGCAGGGACTGCAACTCAAAGGCGTCGCGGAGCCAGTGACGGGCTACGTCGTGAAGACCATCGCGGACGAGGAGAATGCATGACGGGCAAGAAGATCCGCGTTCTCGTCGTCGACGATTCGTTGTTCATGCGCGCCGCGATCACCAAGACGCTCGCGAACGGACAGTTCGAGATCGTCGGTCAGGCCAAGGACGGCAAGGAGGCGCTCGTGCAGATCAAGCTGCACAAGCCCGACGTCGTCACGATGGACTTCAATATGCCGGGCATGAACGGCGCCGAGACCGTGCGCGAGGTGATGCGCACGCAGCCCACGCCCGTCGTGATGTTCAGCGCGCACACCAAGCAGGGTGCGAAGGAGACGTTCGATGCGCTGGCTGCGGGCGCGGTCGACTTCGTGACCAAGCCGGCTGGCGAAGTGTCCGTCGACATCTCCAAGATCGCCGACGAGCTCATCCGCAAGCTCACGGCAGGCTCGCAGTCGCGACCGCGCGTCGCTCTCCCCCCGCCGCGCCCCTCGGGTTCGATTCCGACGTTCGCGACCACGCAGCGCATTGCCACGACACCCGGCATCGGTAAGGTCGGCGCCAGCACGGGCCCCGTCGCATCGCGCGTCTGCATCATCGCGATCTCCACGGGCGGCCCGGCCGCGCTCTCCGAGGTCATCCCGTCCCTGCCCGCCGACCTCCGCCTCGGCGTCATCGTCGTCCAGCACATGCCGGCAGGCTTCACGGCCGCGCTCGCGGAGCGCCTCGATGCGACGTCGCGCATCCAGGTCCGCGAAGCCGTCGCCGGGGATCGCCCGATGGCAGGCACGGTCCTCATCGCGCCGGGTGACCACCATCTGGAGTTCGACGACCGCGGCAACATCGTTCTCACCGAAGGACCGATGGTGAATGGCTGCCGCCCTGCCGCCGACGTGACGATGCTTTCTGCCGCCAAGGTGTTCGGCAAGCGCAGCCTCGCTGTCGTCATGACGGGCATGGGCAAGGACGGCGCGGCGGGTGCGCTCGCGATCAAGCGGGCCGACGGCAAGACGCTCGCGCAGGACCAGCACACGAGCGTGATCTACGGCATGCCCAAGGCCGCTGTCGACGCGGGCGCGATCGACGAGATCGCCGCGCTCGGCGATATCGCGGCGTGGCTGCGCTACGCCTAGCGCGTCGTGACGTAGAGCTGGATGCTCACGCCGCCTCCGATGCTGCGCGAGAAGTACATCGTGCGCTGGTCTTCCGTCACGCGTGGATCACTATCAACAACGGTGTCCACGAGCTCGTCGATCAGGTGCGGGTTCGTGTACGTGGTGCCGCTCCGCTCCGCTACCCACAGTTGGCTTGCGCGGACGAAGTACAACGCTGCGTCATGACCGGCGAACGCAGCGGCGCCTTCGACGGCCGACGTATCCAGCTCGACGATCGGCTGCGGGACCCCAAAGCTGCCCGTCCTCGTCGTGCGGCGCGCGAGATAAAGGTCGCGTCCCGTCGCCACACCTCCACGATCGGTCGAGAAGACGATCGCGAGCTCGTCCTCCGACAGCCCTCCGACCTCATCGTCACTCACCGACATCAACTCCGGGACAAGGCTCGGCGCCGCCCATGGGGTCGTCCGGGACGCGCGCGCAGTGACGTAGATATCGTTCCCATTTCCGCCGCGGTCGCTGGTGAAGTACATGCGCAGACCGTCGGCAGAGATCCACGGCCGGTCGTCGTTCGTCGCCGAATTCAGGTTCGAGAGATTCACCGGCGCCCCCCACGCAGCTGCGGCCGAGGTTCGCGTGGCCGTCCAGAGGTCCGGACCGCCGCTGCCGCCCGTGCGTCCGGAGGAGAACACGATCTCGAGCAAGTCTCCCGTGAAGGCCGGATCCTGATCCGCGGCGGTGGAGTTCAATTCTGTGATCGGCATCGGGGTTCCCCACGGCCCGAGGCCTGCGTCAGAGCCGAGCTGATCGGGCGGCGCATCATCGATCGGAGGGGCATCCGGCTGCCCCTTCTCGACCTTGCCGCATCCGACCAACAGGAACAGGGCAATCCATCTCATCCCTCACATGATATCGCGCAGAGCGCGAGAAACCGCACGTGCTAGCGTTGAAGGGTGAGGGGCACGGAACAGCTCGAGCGCCTCCGTGATGAACGTCTCGCGGCCGCCAAGCGCACCGGACGTGGTGTAGCGCAGGCGTTCGCCGCGATGATTGCCGCCGGGCTCGTGCTCAGGTTCGGGGCCGGCCTCGGCATCCGCGCCGCGATGGGGCTCGGGCTCGCCGCGCTGCTCACGACTGGAGTCGCGCTGAAGAATCTGATCCACGGCACCACCGTGTTGTTCCTCGTCGCGCGCGAGCGTCGCGAGCTGGCATCGGACTTCCCGACGGCGATCGTCCGCCGCCGATAGGACCGTGATACACCGGGGCCGTGTCAGCCCTGGCTTCGCACTCGATCGGGTTTATCGGCGCCGGCAACATGGCCGAGGCGCTGATCCGCGGCCTCGTGCGCGGCCATCACGTCCCCGCCGAGCGGGTGTATGCGTCTGCACCGCGCCGCGAACGCCTCGACGAGCTGGTCGCCAGCTACAAGATCCACGCGCTGACCGACAACCGAGAGGTCGCGCGCACGTGCGGCATCGTCGTGTTGAGCGTCAAGCCGCAGATCATGGACAAGGTCCTGCGCGAGGTCGGCGATCAGCTCCAGCCCGGCGCGCTCGTGATCTCCATCGCCGCGGGCGTGGACACCGAAACGATCGAATCGGCCGTCGGTGATGGCGTGCGCGTCGTGCGCGCGATGCCAAACACGCCGGCGCTCGTCGGTGCGGGTGCAACTGCGATCTCCGCCGGCAAGCATGCGAGCGAAGCCGACCTCGCTGCAGCCAAGGCCGTATTCGACGCGGTCGGCATGACCGTCACACTGGAAGAGATTCACCTCGATGCCGTCACGGGCCTCTCTGGTTCGGGCCCCGCGTATATCTTTCTCATCTTGGAAGCACTCGCCGACGCGGGCGTGAAGGTCGGCCTGTCGCGGCGCAACGCGCAGCGCCTCGCCGCGCAGACGGTGATGGGCTCCGCGAAGATGCTGCTCGAGACCGACGAACATCCGGGCAAACTGAAGGACATGGTCACGTCGCCGGGCGGCACCGCGATCGCCGGCCTGCACACGCTCGAAGAAGGTGGCCTGCGCACGACGTTGATCAACGCTGTCGAGACGGCCACCAAGCGCGCTCGCGAGCTCGGCCGCGGCGGCAAGTAGCGTTTCAGATCATGATCACGGAGCACGCAGGCGCGGTCACGGTCGACATCACCGTGTCGCCGCGCGCGTCGCGTGCGAAGATCGGTCCCGTGCATGACGGTCGCATCAAGGTGAGCGTGACCGCGCCACCCGTCGACGGCGAGGCGAACGCGGCCGTCGTCGAGCTGTTCGCGAAGGCGCTCCGCGTCGCGAAGGGCGCGGTGGAGGTCGTCATGGGCGCGAGCTCGCGGCGCAAGACGGTGCGGATCACCGGCGCGAATCGCTCGGCCATCGAGGCGCTGCTCGCATGAAGTGGCTCGCGGCGTCCGCGCTCCTGTTCGCTGCGTGCGACGGCACGGGCGGCACCATCGCACTCACGCTCACGACAGCCCCGAGCTCGACGCTCCTCGCAGACATCCACAGACTGCGCGTGAGCACGACGAACCCCGACTCCGTCACCGAAGCAACGCGCAGCACGAACGGCATCGACCTCTCGCTCGAGCTCACCGCGCAGGACACACCTGGCGAAGTCTTCGTCCAAGGCTACGACGACGCGGATGTATTGATCGCGACAGGCCAGTCGCCACCGTTCACACTCGGCGGAGGCGACGCGAACCTCGTCATCTATGTCGCAGAGCCGCTGTCGATCAACGAAGCGCCTGTTCGACTCTCGACGGGCCGTGCGGACCTGGCGGCGACGGAGATCGTGTTCGGCGCGGTGATCGCGGGCGGTGTCGACGGTGCGGGTAGCCTCAGCGACTCGATCGCCATCTACAACGTGTACTCGCACTCGTTCCAGGTCGGGATGGGAATGCCGAGCAAGCGCCGCGGACAAGCGGTGGGCGCGAACGTGAACGGCGGCGTGTACCTGTTCGGCGGTGCCGGCGAGAACGGGACCGTGACGTCCACGTTGTACGAGTTCATCTCGACGACCGCTCCGTCTGGCTCGTACATCGACGCCGGCGAACAAACGGGATTCGAGCGCACGGGCCAGCAAGCGCTCGGCGTCGGAGCCGACATGTTCGTCGTGACGGGTTCGCCGCCGTTGAACGTCGGGCTCGGTGCGCTCACCGCGCGTACCGACATGCCGGGGCTGCTCCCTCGCGGCGCTGGCAGCATCAACGCTCCCCGTGGCCTGAGCGGAACGGCGGGTGCGATCCGCGCGGATGGCCTCACACTCGTGCGCTTCGATCAAACGGAGTTCGTCGAGACGGACCTCCCCGTGATTCGCGACCACGCGTCCGTCGCCGCGCTCCCCGACGGTGGGTTCGCGATCGCAGGCGGTGCCGACACGTCCGTCATGCGCATCACGCCCGACGGCTTGCTCACGCAGCTGACGAACGCGCTCTCGACACCGCGCTCCGAGCCGAGCGTTGCCGCGACGTCGCACTACGTGGTAGTCGCGGGTGGCCTCGACGCAGCAAGCGTTCCCATCGCGAGCGCCGATATCCTGGACGCGACGACGCTCGAGCTCGTCACGACGGTTCCCATCGCGGCCCGCGCACACGCACAGGCGATCACGATGCAGAACGGTCAGGTCATGCTCGTCGGCGGCGACGTCGCAACGGACCTGATCGAGCTGTTCACGCCGCCGATCGCGACGAACTAAGCGCCCGTCGCTACCGGCGTGGACAGATCGAGCGCGGCCGTCACCGTCACCGTGCCGTTGTCGACGCGTGCGCCGAGGCGACAGTTGCCTTCGAACGCGATCCGCACGAGACCCAGCCGCGACGTGTCCTCGTCGTTCGATGCGATCTGCATCATCCGAGCGCGGTACGCGGCCTGCGGGTTCGGGTAGCTGTTGATCCACTCGATCTGCTGCACCAGCGTCTGCGAGGCGCTGTCGTTCTCCTTCAGCGGATTCTGAACGCTGACGGTGACGATGTTGTTCTTGGTGCCGTGCACGCGCAGCCTGAACATCGCGCGGTCGCCGCCGTGCCAATCGCCGTACTTGAGCGCGTTCTCGAGGAGCTCGCCGGTCACCATCGCGATGGCGTGGCAGCCGTCGACGTCAGCGAACACGGCCGTGAAGCAGTTCTGCACGGAGGTACGAAGAAGATCGACGTTGCGCCACTCGTTGCGGACGGTCATGTCGATCGAGAAGCCGATCTCGTCGGCGTGCTGTTGATCGCTCATGCGAACCTCAAGTGGAACAGGTCGTCATTCTTCTCGAACACGCGCAGGGCATCGAACGATAGTCGCTGCCATTTCAACGTCTGGTCGTAGACCATCACGAGCTTCACGTTCGTCTTGCGACAGATCTGGATGAGCCGGATGAGAGCGGTGATCGTCGAGCTGTTGAAGTGCTCGATCTTCTCGAAGTGCATCTCCACCGTGCCCTGCTTGGCGCCGACGGCCGCGAGCAGTGCGTCGAACCACGGCTTGAGGATCTCGGGCGGGTTGCGCTCGTTGCTCTTCCCCTTCCACGTGCACTTGTAGACGGCGTCGGTGGAGACCGCCACCTCGATCGTCAGGTCACCAGATTGCAGATTCTCCATCACTTCTCCTTAGACATCCCGCACGAGCCGCACGCCCACCCGCGCCGAGTGTTCGGTCGCGTAATACCGCCGGCGCGAGGCCAGCCGACAATCGATTGACCAATCACACCACGCTCCTCCACGGGAGACGACTTCTCGCGGCTCGCGCGGAGCCGTCCGGCGATGATCCGGGGTGCACCAGTCGGCCGAGCCACCGGCCATGTCGCAAACGCCGTACGGCGAGACGTCCCAGAGGTAGCTGCCAACGGGCTCCGCGTGCGGGAGGCCGCCGCGGCTATCTCGCATCTTGCAGAACGTCGCGTCGAAGTGGTCCCCCCACGGGAACACGCGTCCGTCGACGCCGCGCCCTGCCTTCTCCCACTCGATCTCGTTGGGCAGGCGCCACGTGAAGCCATCCTTCTTCGATAACCACTTCGCGAAGACCTCGGCGGACACGGCACTCACGCCGAACACCGGCAGCGTCATCGGATCGAAGTTCGGGTTCGCCTCTTCGGTCGGCGGCAGCACGATCGCCGCGACCGACTTGTCCGCGATCCAGCTGCCCTTGCTCTTGGAGTACTGCCACGTCGGCGCGCCGATGTTCGTGCGCGGGATGTGAGCCCCGACGGCGTGCGGATCGGTTTCGCGAAGCTCGTCGAGAAACTCGAACCACTTCGCGAGCGTCACCGGATGGCGCTGGATCACGAATGCGGGAACGTCGACGATGAGCGTCTCCTCCGTGTCCGTCGACAACGGGTCACCGCCGAGCCGCGTGGGGCCCGCCGGCACGAGGACCTCGTGCGAGCGGAGATCGTTGGCCGCGAGGTGAATGCGCACTGCGCTGATCGCGCCCGGCTCGATCTTCACGGGCCACGACACCGTCTGATCCTCTGCGAACGTTGCGGACACGACATAGCGTCCTGCGGAGAGCGCGCGGCTGAGGTCGGGCCGCGTCGTGATCACTTCGACCGACTGATCGACGAGCCGGCGGTCTCGCTCGGCAAGCTTGGCGAGCGTCACGCGCGAGGCGTTCTCGGGAATCGTCAGCAGCAACTGCCCGTCGCGCGAGAGCTCGTGAGCGAGGTCACCGTCATCCACCTCGCGCAGCAGCTGTTCGTACGCGACCTCGCCGAGACCATCGCCTCGTCGGCGCGCGAGCTTGAGCTCGTTGTAGTACAGCGCGGCGAGTCCCTTCTTCGCGCGCGTGTGATTCCCGACGTTCTCGAGCGCGCTCTCGTACGCGGAGATCGCGGACTGCAGCGTGCGCACTTGCAGTGCGTCGGTGACGCGAATGATGTCTTCGGCGTCCCACAGATCCTGTTTATCGTCGGGCACGGCCCACGGCACGACGTCGGCGCGCAGTGCACGGAACACCGTCACCTTCTCGGGACGTGACTCGGCAAACTCGAAGTAGCGTTCGGCGAGCTCGTCACCGTTGTCGGCGTTGCGATCAGCCTCGAGCTTCTTGCGCGCCTTCTCTTTGCTGCCTTCGATGAACTCGTCGATCGCGTCGGCAAGGAAGCGCGCGCTCGGCAGTCGCAGCTGGCGATCGATCGCGATGGCGCGCATGCAGAAGTCCTCGAGCTCCGGCGAGACTTCCTCGTGCTTGGCCACCTTCGACGGCAGCGGAGGCGTCTGATAGAGCGCGAGCGGATCGACACCGACGGTCGTGACGTCCGAGTTCTTCACCTCGGGAAACGCCGCCTTGCCGCACAGGATCTCGTACAGCAGCGCGCCGAGCGCGAACACGTCCGTCCGCTCGTCGAACCGATCGCAGTGCGGATCCATCTGCTCGGGGGCCATGTAGCCGAGCGTTCCACCGCGAACACCGAGGGGATGCACGCGCGATTGCGCGAGGCCCCAGTCGACGAGCAAGACCTCGCCGTAATCACCGAGGAGAATGTTCGCCGGCTTGATGTCGCAGTGAATGACGCCGCGGTAGTGCGCATAGTCGACCGCGTTGCACACCTGCAAAAAGTAGCGAAGCAGACGATTGAGCGAGTACTCGCGCGCATCGCCCTCGCCTGATCTGCGCTTGCGGAGCAGCGAGTCGAAGGACTGCTCCGTGACCTGGCGCATGACGTAGAACGGGCCGCGCTGAGGATCCGTACCTGCGTCGTAGATCGGGATGATGTTCGGATGCTCGAGATGAGAAATGATGCGCGCCTCGCGCGCGAGGATCACCTTTGTCGAGTAGGAGTCGACGCCGCCCTGCATGTGGCCGGCCTTGAGCGCGACGGTGCGACCGAGCACGAGGTCCTCGCACGCGACGACTTCACCGAGACCACCCGAGCCGAGCGGGAACAGCCGCTTGTAACGAGAGCCGACCATGTCGGCAGCGGGAAGTGACGGAGGAATCGTCGTCGGCTTCTTCGCGCGCGTGTGCGTGTCAGCTTTGGGCGAGAGCGGGGGAATGAACGACGGTGACGTCGGCTCCGAACCGGTGCCCTGCGCGGCGTTCGCGAGCTTCTTGGCAGGCGGAACGGGCGGAGGAACCGCGGCCTTCGCGCGGACGGTCGGCTCCGCCTTGCTGATCAGGGCGGGGATGCCGTGCCCGGGACCGCTTCCGTGATTCACGGGCTGCGCGACGCTCTCTAGCGAGTACAGCATCGTGTCGCGCCCGGTAACGGGTCCGATCTGATCCAGCACGGCCGCAAACTGCGTCTCCGACAGACGGTCCGGCCCGATCCACAGATCGCGCACCGACATCGAGATCGAGCCCTGGGCGAGAGAGCCCATGGTCTTGGCAAACGACTCGAGCGTGATGAACCCGCGCGCGAGCGCGACCAGACCGACGTTGATGTGAATCTCCGCCACTAGGCAGGATCCTTCGCGGCTGGGGTCGCGTAGCGCAGAACCATAATTGTAGCGTCATCCACGAGCACCTTGGTGTGCTTGTTCAGCCCAGCGAACACTGCGTCTCGGATCGAAGCAGAGGAAGCTTGGGGGTTGCTTTCGACGATCTGCGTCACCCCGATGTACTCGAACGCCTCCCCTTTCGTGTTCTCGGCCTCGGTCACACCGTCGGTGAGCAGCACCAGGATGTCACCGTCCTCGAGCTTCCAGGACGTCTCGAGGTTCACGTGGTCGATATCCTCGGTGATGGCGAGGAACGTCCCGGGCGTCCCCAGGAGCTCGCACTTCTTGGTCGCCGCCCGCCACACGATGCCGTCCATGTGGGCACCGGCGACGACGATCTCGCCGTTCTGGTGGTAGCGCAACAGCGAGAGCGTCATGTGGCGCTCCGTCTCGAGGCGGTCATGGATGTTGTCGTAGAGGACCGCGTTGAGCGTGCGGACCATGTCCTTGGGAGACCCGGTCGGGTTGGAGCGCACGAGCGCACCAAATCCCGTCTGTACCATCATCATGACGAGACCTGCCGTCACGCCGTGGCCAGACACATCGCCGATCGCGAGCCACGCTCCGTCCTCGGTGGACAGCACATCGTAGTAGTCGCCACCGACTTCGGTCGCCGTGATCATCTTCGCCGCGATCGAGAGGCCTGGAACCTCGAGACGCTTCGGCAGAATTCCATTCTGAATCCGCGCCGCGATCGCCATCTCTTGCGCGAGGCGTTCTTTGTCGGCGAGTTGCGCGCGCGACTCCTCGATCTCGTTGGCCATGCGATCCATCGCGGCGCCGAGCGAGGCGACCTCCGTCGGTCCCTTGATCGGCTTTGCCGAGAGGTCACCGCGGGCGATCGCGCGCGTGCGTTCGACGAGCGCGTCGATGGGACGCGATAGACCGCGCGCCAGACCGAGCGCGAACAACAGCGACAACAGCGCGCCGCCCACCACGATCGCGAGCAGGATGTGGATGATGCGGCGCCCCGGGGCGAGCGCTTCGTCGATGGAGCGCAGCAACAAATATTCCGCGTGCTCGGTACCCTTGTAGTCAGGGACCGGCACGATCTGCGCGAACCACAGCGCCTCGCCGAACTGCACTTCCTTCTTCCCCGCCCGGGCCGCATCGAGAGCAGCGGCGACGTCCGCATCGCCAAGCCCTTTGGGCAGCGTCGTGACTGCCTTGTTGTTCACGGCCACGACGAGCTGGGCGCCCGTGTGCTTGCCAACCTGCTGCGCGAACGAATCGTCGATCGCGTGACCGATGACGAGCGCGCCGACGATCCGCGCACCGAACTCGAGCCGACATCCGTGCACCTGAAACGGCTTGCCGTCCGCAATCCACACACCTGCGGCGTCGCCGTCCGTGAGCGCTTTGGTCACGATCTCGTTGCCGCCCAACTTCGCGCCCGCCGCCTTGGGGTCCACGCTGTCCGCGAGCACGTTTCCGTCGGAGTCGACGATCACGAAGACACCCGCCTTGAGCGTGGTCGCCATGTCGCGCGCTGCGTCCTGGATCGTTTCCTGCGCGATGTCCTCGGTCGCGACAACGGCTTTGACGCGCGGCTCTTGCGCGACGACGTGGCACTCCTGGGTGTGGAGCGACTGACGGTCCGCGTGCAGCTCGAGTGTCACGTCACGGCTGCGCATCTGCTCGTCGGCGAGGCGCGCGCGCGTCGAGTTATCGAACACGACGGCAATCGTGCCGATCGCGGCGCCCAGGACAGCGAGCACCAGCACGATCACCCACAGGAATACGGTCGTGCGGAGCTTCATTACTTCTTCTTCGTCGCCAACGTGCGCGCCCCCGCCAGAGGAGGCGTGAAGCTCACTTTGGCAGGCAGCTTCGCACGTCCCGCGCCCTGTTTCGCGCCGAACGGCACGTGCCATTGCACGAGCTGAGTTTCCTCGCGCTCGCCAACGTCGAGCAGCTTCGCGATCGCTGGATCGAGGCCGAGATAGTCGATCGACACGACGATCTCTCCGCCGCGTGCATCGGGTTCGACCGCGAACGTCTGCACCCATTCAGCGCCGGGCGCGATGCGCGTGTCCTTGCCGAGCTTCGTCGCGCGCCAGAACGGAGCCAGCGCGCCCTTGTCGTCGACGAGCTGGCGACCGAGTTGAATCGTCTGCACGTCGGTCGTCACGCCGGTCGCGTCCTGCACGACGAACGTCACCTGGATCCGGCGCTCGGGGAGTCCCGCGGGGATGTAGTGCCCTGCGGTCATGTTCTTCACGTGGACCTCGGCGTCGAGCGAACCGTCAGCCGCGACCGCGACCGACACGCTTCCCCCGATCATGCGCGTCCGCAGATCGCCCGCGATCCCGAGGAGGCCGTGATGAGCAACGCCCGTGCGCACGGGAGCGCCTTGCGCGAGCGCCGCTTTCTCCTCGGGCATGTGGCAGCCCTGGCACTGCGTCCCCTTGGTCGCGGCGGGACCGTCGCGCCAGTCCTTGTACTCCGTGAACACGGGCACGCCCTTCGGTTCCCACCAGTGGCACGACCCGCAGACCTCCGCCTGCTGGTGGACCTTGGAACACCCCATGCGATGGAAGTAGTGATCCTTCAGGTCGCAGCGCGGCCCGTACTTCACCATGTCGTCGATCGCGAGCGTGAACTCGCCACCCTCGGCCGAGGGCTTGGGGTCGCGCATCGTGTGGCAGACATCGCAGGTGACGCCTTCGCTCGCGACACCGTCCTTGCCCGTCGCGGCCGTGAGCGGCGCGTGGCACTTGTCGCCGCAACCTGCTTTACCCGCATCAGCGACGGCAGCCTGGTACGTGCCGGAGCTCACGGCGCGCGCGTGGGCCGAGACTTCCCACTCGTCGAACATCTTGTTGTGGCACTCGCCGCAGCGACCAGCGCCATGCACGAACACTTTGTCGGGCGGCGGCAACGGACGCGACGGTCCAGGCACCGGCACCATGACGCTCGCTCCTGCGTCGAACGCGGACGCAACAACGCCACCGTCTCCTGCGGGCGTCGCAGGTGGGTCCTTCTTCGAAGTGCTTGGCGGAGCCTCGTGCGACGAGCACGCGGCAACCATGACGACGAGCGCTACTTGTAGCGACCGTATGGCGTGCCGTCCTTCCGCATGTGCGTCTCTTTCTTGTCGCTCTGCGTGAGCTCGAGCTTCACCTCGGCTGCCCCGCCGGCCTTCACCGTGACCTTGCCGTCTGCTTTGTCGCCCGACGGCATCCACGCGACGATCGGGTAGTCGCCCGGCGGCACGTTGTCGATCGCGAACGAGCCGTCCTTCGCCGTCGTCGCGTAGAACCCGTTCTCGAGCACGAGCACCTTCGCGATCATGTCCGGGTGGATGTTGCAGTACACGTCCACGACGCCAGCGCGCTTCATCTCGACGGACTTCTGCTCGCCGCTCTTGTAGAGCCCGAGGTCGAAGCGCGCGGGGCGCGAGACGCTGAACACGTTGTGAAAGATCTTGTCCTCGTTCGGGAAGTCGACCGTCGTGCCCTTCACCACGATCGAGAGCGGCGGATCGAACTGCTTGTCCTTCTGCTTGATCGTCGCGTTCTTGCTCTTCGGCGGATCGCCCGGCACGTCCTCGAGATAGACGACGACGCCCGTCATGTCCGTCTTGGCGCTGCCGCCGGACTTCACGGTGATCGTTCCCTTCACGCTTCCGCCCGTCGGAGTCTTGCTCTGGACGGCCGTCGCGAAAACAGCAGAGAGTCCGATGGTCGCGATCACGATAAGCGGTCGATTCATGGCTTCCTCTAGATCTTGAGCACGAGGCTGCTCGTGATGACGTCGTCCGGGAACTGGGGGAGCTCGCCGAGCTCGATATTCTTGGTCGCCTCGGCTTTGAGAATCACGCGCGTCCCGATCTCCGCGCGCACACCTGCTGTCACTCGCATGAGCTCGGAGTAGTAGACGAAGCTCGCCCCGCTTTGATGCAATGCATCTCGCCAGTCGACGCGGACGTACGGCGTGAACACGTTGCTCACGCGGTAAGACGCCTGTCCGTACGCACCTTTGTACGTGAGGCACGGAGCCAGATCGCACGGCACGCCCATCGCGCCGCTCATCTCGGACGTCTTGCCTTTCGCTCTGCCGTGGACGTACTCCGCGGTGAATTCGAAGTCGTGCATGTCGAGGTGAAAGTCGGCGCCGTAGTGCCACTGGTACACGTCGTTGTCGGGCTGGAAGTCTTGCGCGCCAAACGCGCCTGACGCGCCGAGCTCGATCGCATCGGTGCCGTACGACAACCGGCCCGCGAAGGTCTTCATGTTGTTGCTGTCGGTCTCGTCAGAGAACGAGAAGCCCTCGGTGAAGTTGCTACCGTTGGTCACAGCAACGTTCGCGGTGACCTTGTCGTACTTGGCGCGCGCTTTGACGCCGACCGGTCGACCGCACAGGTAGCGGCAGATCAGCGACGGGGTCACGCCGATGCGATCCGGAGACTCGAGCTGGCGATACTCGCGACCGACGACCGAGTCGAACTTGCCCGCTTGCAGCGCGAGATCGATCTTGTCGAGCTTGGGCTTCCACTCGCCGTACGCGAGCTTCACGTCGATGTAGTCACCCACGAACAGGCCCGCGACGTCGCCGATATCGCGAGCGCGCGGCACGAGGTCGACGCTGACGAGCGCGGAGCCAGTCTCGCCCACGCCCGTGAACAGCGTCAGGTTCACGTTGTTGATCAGGGCCGTCGACTTGCCCTTGGAGTTGATAGGATCGAACGTGATCGCGCGCGAGTCTCCGGTGTCCGCGACATCGCCGCGCGAGTTCACCGTCGTCGACAGCGGATCGCCCATGAACACCCACGAGCCCGGCACCTTGCCCGCGTACTGCGGCAGATACGAGTTCGTGAAATCCGAGCGGGTGCCGGCACCGTTGCCGTTGGTCACGAACGCGCCCATGTCGATGTAACCAGTGATCCGGCTCGTCAGCGGCATCAGCTGGTTGATCTTCTGCTCGAGGTACGACTGATCGTCCTTGTTCTGGTCGAGCTCGTCCTCGAGCTTCTCGATCCGCTTCTCGAGCTTCTCGAACCGCTCGTCTGCCTCGCTCTTCTGCGGCGCCGGTGGCTCCTCGGGGGGAACGATCTCCGGCAGCTTCTCCTCTACGGGCGGCGTGGGCAGCGGAATCGGGGCTTCCTGCGCCAACGCGAGCGCAGGCGTGAACAGCGCAGCCGCGAAGAGAAGCTTTACGGTTCGATCCATGTCCTCACCAGATTCAGCCCTGTCTCGTCGACGAGCTCCGTCGCGATCGGGGGCATTTGCATGTTCTCCGTCCGCAGACTCATGCGGTAGGTGACGGCGCTGGTATCTGCGTCGCCGGGGACGATCCGATCGGTGTAGCCGTGGCCGACCCAGCTCTGGAGCGGCTTATTGAACGTCGTATTCACGATGCCGTTGTTCGCAGCGTCGTGCTCGTCGACGTTCAGCCGGAGCACCATGTCGTTGAACGACCACGCATTGCCGTAGGGATTATGGCAATGGCCGCAGTTCGCGTGCAGGTAACCGAGCGCGGCATTCGGTGCGGCGTACGGCTGCCCCGTCTGCGGCGGATCCAGTGGGAGCCCATCCAACGATGGCAGCTGGAGCGCGGAGAATCCGAGCACCCTGCCCGGCTCACCGATGTGGCACTTCCAGCACGTATCCGCCGAGGGCGCGTCGTGCATCGTGCCGCGGATGTTCTCCTGACCATCCTTCTCGAACACGGCGTCGCTCTCGTCGTCGTTCCAGATGTACGCGCCGAACAGCACGTCCTTCTCGCGGTCGCCCGTGTCGGCGATGCGCCAGATGAGCCGCGTCTCGAGGCGCTTGCCGTCGAGGGCGAACTCTTTCCACAGCTGCGTGCCAACGGGGAACGTCCAGCGATCCATGTCGGTCGCATCGATCGCCTTGCCGTCGGGGACCTTGATCCACCGCAGCTTCACCGCCGCATCGCTCCACAGAACGTTGCGCGGCGCGAACTGGACGAGCCCCGCGGAGACGGTCTTCGCGCTGAAGTCTGCGTACAGGCCCGTGTCACTCAAGTGCATCGGTAGCTCGCTCGGTGGCGGCGCGCTGTCGACAGCCGGCATCGCATCGGGCATCCCACCGGATCCCGAGCACGCCGCCGCCAACATCGCGACTACCACCCAGCGCACTACGGGACCATCGGCCCTTGGCAGTCGGGGCTCGTATCGTGAACCACCGGGGCCAGTGACTGCAGGTAGTTCGAGATGTCGTCGAGGTCGACCTGCTCGAGGCTGGCGTACGGCGAGATCAGCGATCCGTGCGTCGCGGCGCACACGGCCTTGCCCTGGCGATCCTTGCCATTCGCGATCGCGTCGTTGACCTGCTGATGCGTCCAGCCCATGAGCCCCGTCGCATCCGGCGTCAGGTTGCGCGTCGTAACCGTCGCCGGGTAATCGACAGAGAAGAGACCGAGCTGCTCCTTGAGGAACACGCGACCACCCGTGAACGCCTTGGTCGTCTGCAGTGGGTTCGGGAACAGCGGCGGGAACTGACCGGGCCCGACGAGATCCGAGTGGTCGGGCGTGTGGCAATCGATGCACAAACCGACCATGCCCGTGAGGTACCGACCGCGCATCGCGCTCGCCTGATCGGCGAAGCCGGCCGAGGGCATCGGGATGTCCGCGACGGGAATTGGCGTTGCGGTGCATGTACCGCCACTGCACAGCGGCGACGTCGTGACCTCGTTGTTGATGTCGTCCCAGGGCGGCTGGTTCGCGGGGATGAGGTTGTTCACGCCAGGCACAGTGCGCAGGTACGCGATGATCGAGTCGACGTCGTCGTCGGTCATGTTGTGGAAGATGTAGTAGGGCATGACCGGCACGAGGCGCTTGCCGTCGGTGCGCACGCCGTTGCGGATCGCGTTCCGAATCTCGTCGTCCGTGCGGTTCATCAGGCCCGTCGGATCGTTCGTCAGGTTGCGCGAGCTGAGGCAACCGACGTTCGGGTCCGGATCGACATCGAGAAACGCGCCGGTTGCTTCATCGCACTTCCAACCCGCGAACAGCTTGTTGGTGTTGCGGCTGCCGTCGGCGTTGAGCGGCGTGTGACAGAACGTGCACGCGCCGAGCGTGTTCATGATGTAGCGACCGCGCGCGACCTTGTCGGGCCCCGTGTCATGAGGAACCGTGTCGTGCACGGCTGCGTCATTCCTCGGCCCTTCCTTGTTGTCCCCACACCCCGACAACATCGTCACCACCGCCAGAACCACCACTGCCATTGTCGTCCGCATGTTTTCCTTGTCGAAGCTAGAGTTCCCAAAGAGATCAGAAAGCGGTGTCAGGCGGTACGGACGGAGGGTCCGTGATCGCCGGGTCGAGTGTGCTGGTCAGCGTTCCGAGAAACGCCACGAGGTCGTCCATCTCGACGTCGGTGAGGTTGAGCACCTTGATCTTGGAATCGATCGTCCCGAGGATCTCGCCGCCCATGGCGTCGACAATGCCGCCCTTGTTGTAGTGCTCGATGACTTCGCGCAGCGTCTTGTATTGCCCCGTGTGCATGTAGGGCGCCGTCAACGCGACGTCGCGGAGGCCCGGCGTGCGCCACTGTCCCTTGAGATCGTCCGTGCGCTCCTGCGAGTAGTACGCGATGCGCCCATCGCACTCGTCGGGATGGTCGGCGGCGTAGTTCGCGTCCGTGTGCACGCTGAAGTGGCGCTGGCACTCCGTGTCGTCGGACCACACGCCGTCGCGACGGAACTTGTTCGCCTGCAGCTTGCGAAGGCCATCGCGCCACCCCCACGCGAGACAGTTGAGCGACTGGTTCGTGTCATCGCTCACGCAGTCGCACCACGGATCTCCCGCCGGGCACATCGAGGTCTGCGGGATGTACGTGCCGGTCTGCGGCATGCCGGTCGCGTGAAACAGGTTGTCCTGGAACAGCGGGCCGGAGTGGCACTCCGCACACGCAGCTTTGCCGACGAACAGGCGCGCTCCCCGCTCCGCCGATGCACCGAGACCAGCAACGGGAAAGCCCTTGGCCGCCCATTTATCGAACGCGGAGTCGCGCGAGATCAGCGTGTACTCGTACGCCGCGATCGCCTTGGCCCAGTTCACGTACATGCGCGTGACGGCCTGCTGATCTTCGAGGCGCATGCAGTCGTACGCGTCGTTGTTCGGCTGGAGGAGCGGATCGTTATGCGACGGATCGCACGTGCTCAGCTCGCCGGAGCGCACGAAGCTCGGACGTCCCTCGAGCGGGAAGCGCGGCACGCACGGACCATTCAGCGTCTGGCAGTAATCCGTGGGACAGACGCCAGCGACGAGCGTGCACGTACCATCGGGCTCGAGGCGCGCCTTGTGCGCCGTGATCGAATCGAGCGCGGCCGGAATCGGATCAGCGGGGAACAGCGCCGAGTACTCCGCGCGATAGGCATCCGCGATGCGCCACGCGACGCGCAAGCGCGAGCCGTTCGTCGACACGTGACTCTCGGTGACAGCGACGATCTGCGCCCACAGCGAGTCGTTACGACCGTTCCAGTAGATGATCTTGTTGTAGGCGGAGTTGATCGTCTGCTGGCTGTTCACGTCGTACGCGCCCGCGCCGAACGACACGCGATTGCCCGGCGGATCGCCCGTGGGATCGCCGCCGCCCTTGGTCACGTCGTGGCAGGTGTTGCAGCTGACCTTGATCGGCTGGCCCGTCGTCGCGCGGCCCGGCGTTGTCATCGGCCTCAGCAACATGTCGGCGTAGACCTCGGGGCCCGAGAAGTCCGTGTCGAAGTAGAACTTCTTGCCGAGCGCCGCCGCCTCCGGCATCGCCGAGTACTTGTTGGACGTATCCGGCGAGGGATCCGGAACGTTCATGTGCTTCTCGAGCAGCGGAATCGTCGGGTCCACGAGCTCGCTCTCGCACGCAGCTGCGCCTGCAGCGAGCGCGCAAATAGCTACGACCGTGACCCCCCGGAACACTGGGAAGCAGTTTTCCACATCCGCGAAGAAGCATCAATCCCGGTCATTTACACTTCTCCTCAGAGATCCGCGTGCTACCCCGCGAGCAGATGGTCGCCGCCAGCAAGACTCCGGCAAGTGGAGCGGAAATGATGGCGAAAGAGACGTGGGCCACGTGGGCAAACGTCGTGACGGCGGTCCGGCTCGTCGCCGGCCTGGTCATCTTTTCCTACGCCGCAGTGTACCGCGATGTCACCGCGAACTTCGTCGGGCTCGGTGTGTACTGGGTGCTCGACGTCGTCGATGGATTCCTCGCGCGGCGCCTCCACCAGGAGACCCGCATCGGCGCGCAGATGGACATCCTCGCCGACCGCGTGCTCGTCGCGTTCTTCTACCTGAACTACGCGCGCGAGTACCCCCAGCTGATGGTCCCGATCGCGATGTTCCTGTTCCAGTTCATGGGGATCGACCACTACTTGTCGAACCAATTCATGCGGTGGCCGATCCTGTCGCCAAACTACTTCTGGAAGGTCGACCGGACCATCTGGCTGTGGAACTGGTCGTCTGTCGGGAAGCTGGTCAACAGCGCCGTCGTCACGACCGTGCTCGTGGTCACCAAGAGTCCCGTGATCGGCTCGATCGTCTGCGGCGCGATCATCGCGATGAAGGTGTGGACGGCGGTGCGGATGCAGAGGCTGCCCGCTCCCGAGGCTGCGTGAGCGCGGTCCACGACGTCTTGGTCGCCTGCCGCGACGCGATCCAAGCCACGATCGGCATCTACGGGGCGACGTTCATCATCGCGATCATCTCCGGCTTCGTTCCTCTCGTGAACGCGGAGATCTATCTCGCGGCTGTCGCGATCTCGACGAAGAGCATTCCGCTCGCGATCGTCCTGGGGATGATCACGGCGCTCGGGCAGATGGTCGCGAAGGTCGGCATCTACAAGGCCGCCCAGAAGGGCGCCAATCTGAAGAAGTACGAAGAGAACGGCAAGCTCGAGAAGGCGCGGCGCCTGATGGCGAAGTGGAAGGACAAGCCGCACGTCCTGACGTTCATCTCCGCGTCGACGGGGATCCCGCCGTTCTTCATCGTCAGCCTCGTCGGCGGACTGCTCGAACTGCCGTTCGCCGCGTTCATGGCTGTCGGTTTTGTTGGCAGGTCGATCCGCTTCGTGACGGTCGCCATCATCGCCGTGATGCTCTAAGCCTCCTATGTGCGAACCGCTCGCCACTATGTCGCGTGGATCCGGCGGAACGCGCTCGCGATCATCGCAGTGCACCTCGCGCTCGTTGCTATTGCGGTGTGGCTCGTCGCGACGCGGCTACCGCTGAAGAGCGACTTCTCGTACCTCTTGCCTCCCGATGCGCCGGCGGTAAAGGATCTGCGCAAGCTCGAAGCGCGAGTTGCGGAGGGCGACTCGGTGCTCGTCGTGATGCGCGCACCGTCATCTGCAGAGCGAGAAGCGGCGGCGAACGAGCTCGTCGTGAGCGTGAAGAAGATCGCGCCCGACCTTGTCGAGGAAGTCGCAACGGACGATGCGGAGATCCGCGCGTTCCTCGAAGCGCACCGACACCTGTTCGTTCCTCTCGCCGATCTGCAGAAGGCGGAGGCTGCGTTGAAGCGGCGAATCGAGAGCGCGAAGCTCGCGGCAAATCCGTTGTTCATCAGTATCGACGAGCCGGATGCCGCGCAGGTCGAGGCCGACAAGAAGCAGCTCGAAGATCTGCGTGTGAAGCGCAAGGAGGCCGAGGAGAAGCTGCATCGCCCGAGCAACGTCACACCCGATGGAACGACGACATCCATCCAGGTACGCACGCCGTTCCGCGCGACCGACGCGGGCAAGGGCAAGCGGCTGTTACATGCGCTGCAGGATGTTCGCGCACAGGTCATCGCGACCCATCCTCGCGTCGAGATCGGAATCACGGGCGGCATCGTCACGTCCGTCGCGGAGCACGACGCGATCCTCGACGGGATGTTGCTGTCGAGCATCATCACCGGCCTCCTCGTCGCGCTGGTTCTCGCGCTCTACTTCCGCAGCGCCAAGCTCCTGGTGCTGCTCCTCGCGATGCTCGGGATCGCCGTCATCATCGCGTTCGGGCTTGCCGCTCTCACCGTCGGTCATCTCAATGCGGCTACGGCGTTTCTCGGCGCGATCATCGCGGGCAATGGAGTGAACTACGGAATCCTTCTCATCGCGCGCTACCTCGAGGAGCGGCGGCACGCGGAGATCGAAGCGTCGCTTGCGGTCGCCATCGTCGCGACGCTGCGGCCAACGTTGATCGCGTCTCTCGGCGCCGCCATCGCCTATGGGTCGCTCGCCGCGACGAGCTTCCGCGGCTTCGCCGACTTCGCGATCATCGGCGCGGTCGGCATGATCGTCTGCTGGATCGCGACGTATCTGTTGCTGCCGGCGCTGATGCTTCGGTTTGGCAAGAAGACGCGCATCGTCGACGCCGATCCGTTGATCGGTCGCGCGCTCGTGCGCCTCATCGGCTTTCGCAACTCCGCACTCGTCGTCGGAGCGAGCCTACTGCTCGCCGCAGCGGCCAGCGTCGTCGTGGTTCGCTACATCAAGGCGGATCCGTTCGAGTACGACATGACGCATCTGCGCTCGATCGGCGACGACGCAGTGACCGCGCGAAAGTGGATGAGCGTGTCCGACAAAGCGTTCGGGCGCGGCATCACGGGGCGCACGTTCATCGCGGTCGATCGCTACGAGCAAGTGCCGCTGATCGTCGAGGCGCTCACCTCCCGCAACGCGGCGCTCCCGCCCGACAAGCAGACGATCGGCTCCGTCAGCTCCATCCTCGACGTGCTGCCTCCGGATCAGCCGGCAAAGCTCCAGGTGCTCGCGGATCTACGCACGCTCCTCGATGACGACGCGCTGGATGCGCTCGAGGCGGCGGAGCGGAACGAGCTGCGCGAGCTGCGGCCGCCCGATGATCTCGCGATCATCACGCGCGACAACCTGCCTCCCGCGCTGAAGAAGCGCCTCGTGGAGAAGAACGGGACCGTCGGCCTGTTGCTCTCCATTCGCCCTGCCCCCGCGCTCGACGAGTGGAACGGCAAGGACCTTGTCCGCTTTGCCGATGCGGTGCGCAGCATCGAGCTGCCCGATCACGAGATCGTGACGACGTCGGGCTCGAGTGTCGTGTTCGCCGACATCCTGCACGCGATCGAGAAGGACGGGCCACGCGTCACCAGCGTCGCCGCGATCGGTCTCGTCATCATGGTGCTGTTGCTCGTCGGCCCCAACCGCCGCGCGTTCGCCGTCCTCGTCGGCACCGCGGGTGGCTCGCTGTTCATGGTCGCGACCTGCGCGCTCCTCGGCCTCAAGGTGAACTTCCTCGACTTCGTCGCCCTCCCGATCACGCTCGGGCTCGGCATCGACTATGCGATCAACGTCGCGCACCGCCACGCAGCGGAGGAGTTGCACGATCCGCTGCTCACGTTGCGCACGAGTGGCAGCGCCGTGTTCATCTGTTCGTTGACGACGATCATCGGCTACGGCTCGCTCCTCGCGAGTAAGAACCTCGCGATCCGCGGCTTCGGGACCTCTGCCCTGATCGGCGAGGTCTCCTGTGTTCTCTGCGCGCTGATCGTCGTTCCCGCGATCCTCGCGCTCGGCAGACGCCGCTGACTACTTCATCAGCTGCATGGCTTCGGGGATCACCGCGCCAAAGTCGTCAGCGCCCATGCTGCCGTCGAACGTGATCTCCGCGGCCGTGCCGCCGACCTTGAGGCCCTTGAGCGCCTTCGCGAGGTTCTTCGCGCCGCTCTTCTCCATCTCGGCGATGCCCTGCGGCAACTGCGTCTTCACCTGCGCGAGCATGTCCGCGCCGTGCTTGGCATCGCCCGGGATGATGTGCACCGTGCCCGTGACCTTGCCGGCCGCGAGCGTCACGCCGCCCCAGCCCTGCTTCACTTCCTTCTCGCCGGGGATGCCAACGGCCCACGCCGTGTTCGCGCTCGCGGTCTTGATGAGCTTGTCGAGATCGCCCGTCGCGGCCTTGCCCTTCAACGCCACGTCGAGGCCTTCGCGGTGCTCGGGATCGGTCGAGATGGCGACGACGCTACCGCCGAGCCACGCCGCGTAGATCTTGCCCTGCCCTGCGAAGTCGTACTCCGTCACGCCCTTGGTGACCTTGGAGGAGACCTTCGCGCCCGCCTTGTCCTGCGCCAGGATCTTGTTCGCGCAGTCGACGAGCTTCTTCTCGTCGAGACCGTCGAGGCCAAGCGCCACGATGCCCTTGCCGTCCTTGTCGAGGCCGGCAGAGATGTCGCTGATCGCCTTGGTCGCGTCGATGGAACAGATCTGCTTGATGAGCCCCACGGCCTGCTTCACGTCCCCCTCGGACTCGACGAGCGTGTTGATCGTCGTGTCGAACGCTTTGATGCCACTGCGCAGCGCCGAGACATCGACGGAGAGCGCGACCATCGGGTTCGCCGGCATCTTGCCCTTGATGGCAGTCCACGACTTCGTCTCCGCGCTCGCAGTCGAAACAGACGCCGCGACGAGACCGACACACAGGAGGAGCTTCTTGTTCATTATCGGGCTCATAACACACGGAAACACGCGATGCCGTCGGTTCATGGCACGAGAGTGACCTGTGCTTCGTTCGCTACATTCGGGTCCCCGAGATCAACGAAACCGCGTCCTCGGCCATCCGTCGTGACAAGCGTGGGCTCGCGCCCCGGTGCACCAACGGAGAGCGTCACGTTCGGCGCGACGACACCGCACGATCCGCGGTGGGCAGACAGCGCCGTCTTCTTCACGACCGTGTCGTCACGCGAGCCGATGACGATGCCGGCCGTGATGAGACCACTGATCGGAATCGTGAACGGCGCGGCGAGCGCCTCGAAGAACCAGCCGTAGAAACACTCGTCGCCGCGATCACAGATGTCGAGCATGTAAAACCGCGCGCCCGTATGCCGGTTGTACGACGTCATCCGCTCGCCGCGAAAATCACAGAGCTGTTCCCACGCGGACCACACGTCGACACCCGTCCCGTTCGCGCGACCTCCGTACGTGAGCTTGCGCTCGGAGACGGGCGTCTGTTGCCACGCATCTTTGTGCTCCTTCTCCGTGAGCCGATCCTTCGTCAGAACAAGGCAGCCCGGCAGAACCGCCGCGAGCACGAGCGGCATCACGCGATGATGAATCATCGGCACCCCGGGATTGATCGTAGGTCCGGCGACCTCGGCAAGCCATGAGGTAACGGTGAGCCTGCGTGTAGGGCGGCTACCGACGATCGAGCCCGATCACGCGATACCCATCGGGACCACGCGCCGCGTGCACGTACAGCGGTGGCAATGCGTGACGGCCTCGCGAGGCGTCGATGCGGACGATCGTGTATCCCGCGTCGGTCGCCCCCGTCGAGATCCCGGAGATGCACGTGGAGTCTCCTCGTGCGCTTACCGGAGCCGTAGCACCGAGGCGCGCGCCCGTCGTGTCAAAGCTCGTCGCGCGGTAACGCGTGTTCTCCGGCGAACCGTAGTGGTAGCGCAGCCAGAGATCCGAGAAGCACACCTCGATCTGCGAACCGCGCTGCGATGCTTTCAGCTCGACGAGGGGAGCGATGCGCGAGAACGCGTATCGACCGATCTTTTCCTGCCGCGCAACGAGCGTCTTGGTCAGGTACTCCCTCGTTCTCACGTCGCTGTACTGCCCCGCGTCGACGGCGGCCGCGATGTGCTTTGGCGTGAGCTTGAGTATCTTCTCCGCCGCCCAGAGCTCGTCGGCGCGATCGGCGACGTCCCCCGGGTGCCAGTTGTGATTCGCAGCCCAGCCTCCGGGGTCGAACGACTCCGCGTCGAACCACCCGAGGCCCTTGAACGGCGGAAACTTCGTGCGGCGCTCCCACGGATGGACGTAGAGACCAAACGAGAGCAGCGAGAGCCCCATGTCCCTCACCTCGTACTCCTGCCGGTAGCCGAGGCGGGCCAGGTTCGTCGTGCGCGCGCCAACGCCGAGCGACTCGCCAAAGTCGAGCATGTACCACTTCACGTGATCGCCGTCGTAGGTGGCCAGTGAGTTCTGCGTCTTGATATCGGGGTGATTCACCCACGCCCACAGCAACCGTTGTCCGCGCAGATCGCGGCGCAGCTCGTGCGGTACGCGATCGTTGGGATCATCCGGCAGCGTGCCCTCGGGCGAGATACCTCCGACGATGTCGCCGGTGATGAACTTGCTCGCGAGTCCACGATACGTGTCGCCATCGTGCTCGACCATCGCGAGATACTTGTCCAGGTCGGCCTCTTTCATCGCCTTCTTGCCGCCCGCGCGGTCCTTGATCGCCGCGTCGGGCGCGAGCTCGAGGTCCTCGCGCTTGAATGTCACGACCTCGTTGTCGGGCACGTTGTAGCCGAGCGCCCACGTGAGACGTTGCACGACGACATCCGCCGACGTCTCGGTCTCGGCGTAGTGACGCTCGTCGAACTTGAGCACGTAGGTATCGCCGCGCCCGTCCTTCATGAGGATGCCGATGGCTGCACCACCCACCTTCACGCCCGTCACTTGCCACTTCTTGTCGCGTGACGGACCACCAAGCCCGGGTCCCTTACGGATCTCCTCCGGCGTCGGCGAACGGTTCGTGAACCAGCTGGAGTCTGGAACCTCGCCAAGGCTGTTCACGTTGGCGGCCGGCTTTGTCTCGCCGACCTCAAGCGAACGGACGGCAGGCTCGATGAAGTCTTCGCCGAGGTAGTACGTGACGAGGCCAAGCTCGACGTGCTTCGGCTTTTCGATCGGTTGGCTATCGTTGACCTTCATCACCGGCTCCGCGTTCGCAAAGCGAAGCTTGCCGGGCCCGCGGGGGGCCGATGCACACGCCGCGAAGAACACTGCGCACGCCGCGAGCTTCACAGTGCCCCCAGCTGCGCGAACGCGCCGATCTGATCGGTTCCCGCTGCCGCGATCTGGAGCACGAGGAACGTCGTGCGTCCGTCGTAAGCCCGAACTCCCGCGCCGTAGCCGATGTGGAGATTGTTCGAGTCGAAGTTTCGATAGCCGTCGTGTACTTCACCTGTCTCCGCAAAGAGGAACGCCTGACTCGCGACCGTCACCGGCCACGCGTATTCGATGTTTGCGTAGGTCGCGCTGCGATCGCGCAGCTGATCACGCGCGTAGGCGCGCAACATGTCTGCACCGCCGAGCGCAGGGAGCTGCGTGAACGGCACGCTCATCGGGTCGACGGTGATGGTCTCGGTGCGCGCGCCGATCGTGAGTACGCGATCGCCGTGGAACAGGTCGAACAGCTGTTGGACCTCGAGATGGCTGCGCCCGAAGCTGTACGCACCGGTCGAGTCGGTCTCGCCGCGTGTGTACGCCCCCGTCGCGTGGATCAACGTTCCGGATGACGGCGCGGCAGGAAGAATCCACGAGTAGTCGGGGCTGCGGGTGTCGTACGAGAGCGAGATCTCGCCCGAACCGGCGCGGTCTCTCTCGCCCACACCGACGGCTGCCGGATACGCGGTCGCGATGTCGCCGCCGTCATCGGGTGTCGTCTGCGCGAAGCCTGCGCGACCGACGATCAACCACCAGCGCCCGGGGCGGATGGCGACGGTGGCGTGCGCCATGGCTTGCTTCTCGTCGAACGTGACGCGTCGCCCGTCCATCTCACCGACGCCGGCGTAGACGCGCTCCATCCCGCTGCCCACCATGCCGTCGACGGCTGGTTGGATGCGCCAGGAGGTGAATCGCCCGAGCGAGATGCGCGCGCCACCACTAACGCCGCGCGCGCCGAACGCTCCACCATATGCATCGACCGAATAGGCGTCTCCAAGCTCGCGCCCGATGCGCAACGCGCCGCTCGGTCCCGTGACGTTCTCCCAATCGAACACCGCGCCGAGTCGCCAACTACTATGGACGTCGCGGCCGAATGCGTTCGGACTCCTCGACTCGAGGTAGTGATCTACCCCCACGGCGGCGTAGCGCGGCGCGGAAAGGATCAACTGAGCGAGCGAGCGCGGCACATACAAGATCCCGTTCGCGACGCTGTGATCCGGTTCGTCGGCCTTCACGATGATGCCCGATGCCGCATCAGCGGGCGGGTCGACGGGCGTTTCCGCCCAGCTAGGCGCCCCCACGCTAGCGAGCGCGACCAGGCCGAATGCGAGTTTCCGCTTCACGAGATGGTGACGAATCAAACTCCATGCCGCAGCGAGTGCGAAATCTACAGGCATGCTCGGTGCAGCGCTCAGAGCATCGATATGTCGCGCCGGCGCACAGTCACACTGCTCCTTCTGATCAGCGCTGCGCTCTCCAGCTGCTATCACCTCCCGCTCTGGCACGGCGAAGTGAAGGTGACGCCGCGGGAGCGGGAAGCTCTCAAGAAGTGCGGCGACGGTGCACTCACCGATGACGGCACAGCAGCCCTCACGCGCGGGCCGTATCTGCAATCGACGACGACGACGTCCGTGATCGTCGTGTGGGCGGCGCGCGATGGTCGCGGCGACGTCGTGCTCTCCGAGCCGGGTGGAGCGGCCGTTGCGACCGTCGTCGGCACTGCGGATGGTCGCAGCGACGTGCGCAAGGCCGTGTTCACCGGCCTCAAGCCGACGCACCTCTACTGCTACCAGCTCGTCGCCAACGGCAAGCCGCTGACTGCGCTCGCTCCACTCAACACCGCGTCCGCGCCCGGCCTCCCGGAGGACAACCCGTTCCGCTTTGTCGCGCTCGGCGACACGGGCACGGGTGGCGCGGCGCAAAAGGCGATCAACGCGCGCATGTCAGCCGAGCCATTCGAGATGATGCTGTTCCTCGGCGACCTCGCGTACGAGGAAGGCACCGCCGCGCAGCTCGAGAACAACTTCTTTGGCATCTATCGCGACGTGATCCGCTACGTGCCCGCGTATCCGACGATCGGTAATCACGAGCGATTGACGGCCAAAGGTGCGGCCTACTTCGCCGCCTTCGTGCTGCCCGAGCCAGAGCGCTACTACTCGTTCGATTGGGGAGACGTTCACTTCGTCGCGATCGACACCACGCAGCGCGACAGCGAACAGCTGCGCTGGCTCGCAAAGGATCTCGCGGCCACCAAGCAGCCGTGGAAGATCGTCTATGGCCATCACCCGATGTACTCCAACTCTCTGCGAGGCGCGCAGCAGTGGATCCGCCGCTCGTTCTCCAAGATCCTGACGGATGCCAACGTCGATCTCGTGCTCACGGGTCACGAGCATCACTACGAGCGCTTCCGCGTGGCAGGCGTGAACTACGTGATCAGCGGTGGCGGAGGCGGTCAGCTGACGCGTATCTACGGCAGCTCGCGCGCGTTGCGCCAGGCGACCGTCCACCACTTCCTCGCGTTCGAGGTCACCGCGACCAAGCTCACGATGCGAGCGATCGACATCAACGGCAACGAGATCGATCACCTCGTGCTCGACAAGAAGGGTCCGCCGGCGCCGTCGCAGCCGCTCCCCGTGGAGAAGCAGATCATTCCGGACGAGAAGGTCCACGACGAGCCCGACAACGACAGGGCCGAGCATCCGAACGGCGACATCCCGGAGAAGCCGAGGGGATCACCCGACGCGCCGACCGACGCGGGGCCTCCCGCGGACTGACAAGCGCACCGCTCCGTCATCACGACCGGCGGCGCAGCGCGATCACGACCGCGAGTGCTCCGATCACGACGAGGCTGCCGCTGCCCTGCCCGCTCGCGTCACATCCACCGCCGTCGTCACTCTTCATGCCGTCGTCGTCCCCCGTGTTGTCACCGCCCGACGAGCACGTGTCCCGCTCCAGGTAAGCCCCGGTGGTCTGCTCCACCCACGCGGCAATCTTGTCGGCGCGCACGTAGATGCCGCCGTCGCCACACAGCGTCGCCGCCGCGTTCACCGAGCGCGACACCGCCCCGACGAGCACCGCGCCATGCGGAGTCTCGAGATAGACGGGACCACCGCTGTCGCCGTTGCACGAGTCGATGCCCGAACCGCCCGCCGTGAACTCGCCGTTCGGCTTGATGGAGTCCTCGCAGCCGTTGCCGTTCGCGCACGTCGCATCGGTGAGCGGCACCGACACCTCGCGCAGCGTCGTGTTCGCGTCCTCCGCGTTGAGGTCCGTCGCGCCGAAGCCAACGAGGTGCACCATGGCGCCGTTCATCCAACCCGTCTGGAACGTGCAGTCGCTCGCGATCTTGCGCGGCGTCACGCCCTGCACGGGAGCCGTCAACACGACGACCGAGACGTCGTAGCTGGTCTCCCAGTTCGGGTACTCCGTAACGCTCTGGACCTCGGCAACGATGCCGCCGCCGCCCTTGAAGTTGTTCGTGTCGAGAACAGCCTCGTAGAGGTCCTCCGCCTTGCAGTGTCCCGCCGTCAGGATCACGTTCGGCGCGATCAGCGTGCCGCTGCACGTCCCCTGGTGACCGAGGAGCGCAACGGCATCGGGCCACTCCCCTTGCTGAGCCTGTGTTCCGCCGACGATCGGCGCCGGCCCAGCTGCGACAGAGGTGAAGGAACCCGCGAGCAGCAGCGATGACCAGAGGAGCTTCTTCATGTGTTCGCAGGCAAGAGCAACGCGCGTACCGCGCCCACTTCGCATGCAACGCATGATTGCTGCGCAATCTGTCCAGAGCTTCGCACTCTCAGGCGGTGAGAGCGGCCCGCACCGAACAAGTTGCACTCGCGCGGAACCACACGCGAAGCGCAGAGTTCGTACAGCTCGTCACTTCTCGGGCGCGAACGTGAACGAGTACCCCACCGACGGTGCCGCTGGACGACTCGGGAACTGCAGCCGCGTCAGGTTCCTGATGACGCACCGCTCGACGCTCTCGCTGTTCAGCGTCGTACTGACGACCGTGGCCGCCGAGACGGTCCCGTCGCCCGCGATCGCGAACGTCACGTTCACGATCCCCGCGAGCTCCGACAGCCGGTGCAGCTCCTTCTCGTAGCAAGCCGAGAACATTCCGCGCCGGGTGGCGACCACGCGATCGAGCTCCGCGACGGAGAAGCCGCCGAGCTTCCCTTGTGCGGACGAGAGCCTCAGCGACGGGTGGACTTTATCGCCCGCGCCTCCGAGAGCTCTCTCTTCCTTCGATGGTGGCGGCGGAAGAGGTTCGATCTTGAGCGTCGCGACGATGCGCCCCGTCGATGCGATCTTCGCCTTGCGGAGCGCGTTCTCGATACACGACTCGAGCAAGCGTGATGACGAGCCACCGACCGACACGGTCTGGACGCGCCCGCGGTCGAAGACGATCCAGCCGAGCAGCTGACCGCTACCGACGCATTTATCGAGAGGCTTTCGTACCGCAGGGACCGTGAACACCGCGTCGACATCCGGCGACGCCGCTCCGAGTACGTCGGTCGAGCTCACGCGGGTGGAAACGTCGCTCGCATCGACCTTCAACGCATTCGCGACACCCGCCCACAACACCACCGACAGGATCAAGATCTGCTTCATGCTAGCTCTCCGCGAGATCGAACGTGATGGTCAGAACGTCCTCGTGCCCGTCGGGAAACTTCAGTCGGCCGAGGTTCGCAGCGAGGCAGACACCGACGGCGTCGTTGCCAAGATCGGACGACACCACCGTCGTCTCGCTGACGCCTCCGTCCTTGTTGATCTTCACCTTCACGACCACTCGCCCGTGAATGCCCGGCTGGAAATTGAGCTGCTTCAGGTAGCAGGCCCTGTAGACGCCCCTGCGGGTATTCACGACCACCTTCGCATCGTCGCTCGCGGGCTTTCCCTCGCGATCCTTTGCGTCAGCACCGACGCTGATGACGCGCCGCACGGGTGGCGGGGGCAACGGAATCGGA
The DNA here is from genome assembly GCA_036499725.1 of Kofleriaceae bacterium. Classification (GTDB taxonomy): domain Bacteria; phylum Myxococcota_A; class Polyangia; order Haliangiales; family Haliangiaceae; genus JABFXX01. The sequence goes on along the minus strand of DASYDE010000062.1, from coordinate 65,315 downwards.
TCGATGTGCAGCGTCGCGACCACGCGCTCTTTCGTCGGCAGCTTTGTCTTCTTCAGCGCATTCGCGATGCACGCCTCGAGGGCCCTGACGTTCGCTCCGCCGACATTGACGGCCTTCACGCTTCCGTTGCGAAGCTCGACCCACGCGAGCATCTTCTCGTTGCCGTAGCACTGGGTAAGCGGAGTCGCGACGGCCGGCGCGCTAAACGCAGCGTCGAGCTGGGCCACGTCGACAGCGCCGCCCATCAGATCGATCGTCGTGGCACGAAATCCTGCGTTCATCGCCACCGATCCGCCGACGCCCGAGCGTGTCGCGTACGCGAGACTCGTGGACAACACGACAACCGCCAGCACCCCAAACCGCATGCGTCGACGGTACCGCGTCAGGGAGCGATGCGCTTGCCATCCCGAAAGACGCTGCCTGTCTCTTTGGCCGTCACGCCATAGAGCACGCTCGCCGCGCCCTCCTCCACCGAGCGCGGTGCGCCGCGACCACCCATGTCGGTGCGCACCCAGCCCGGGCACGTGGAGTTCACGCGGATCCCGCGCGGCGCGAGCTCCGTGGCCAGCACGCGCGAGAGTGCGTTGAGCGCGGCCTTGGAGATGCCATATGCGTCGGTGCCCCACCCCTTACCGCCACCGTCCGTAAATTCGCGCATCAAGCGGGTCAGCTCGTCGCGCGTGAGGTCCTTCGCCTCGAGGAGGCGGCGATGTTTATCGTCGAGATTCTCGAGCGCACCGAGGCCACTCGTGACGTTCGTGATCGTCGCGCCGTCCTGGAGCAACGGCAGCATCGCGAGCGTCACGCGCAGGGGCCCGAAGAAGTTGGTCTCCATCGTCGTCACGACGCCGCTCTCACCCCGCGCCACGCCGTACACGCCGGCGTTATTCACGAGCGCATCGAGCTTGATCGCGCCGTCGCGCAGCTTCTGGGCAGCCGTGGTCACCGACGCGTCGCTCGCGACATCGATCTCCACGCCCTTCAGCCGACCACCGGTATCGTCGCGCAGGCGCGCAGCGGCAGACGTGCCCTTCGCCTTGTCACGCGCGCCGACGAGAACATCCCAGCCATCCTTCGCGAGCACACGAGCGACCTGCTGGCCAATGCCGCGGTTCGCACCGGTGATCAGAACGGACTTCGTCATGCGGCGACTCTACTCCGCGCTCGGACACGCGCAATACTCGGCCGAATGGTCACAGGTGCATCCACGAGTCGGTTTACCTGGCTTCTCATCGCGCTCGCGGCCTGCGGTGGCCGCAGTGCCTCGATGCAGCTCGCATCGACCGTGGTGTCAGCGCAACGCGAACCGTCGCGCAATCCCGCCGAGCTGCGCGCGGACTACGCGAAGCGCACGTACCCCGTCGCGGAGAAGATTCCTGCGGCGCTCCTGAAGCGCGTCGACGTGAAGGAAGAGGACATCGCCGGCAACCACGTCTACACGCTCACGCCCAAGGAGAAGCGCAGCCACTGGCACATCGTTTACACGCACGGTGGATCGTTCGTGCACGGCATCGTCGGCGCGCACTGGGACATCATCGGCGAGCTCATCACCGCGACAGGCGCGACCGTCACGCTCCCCGACTACCCACTCGCCCCCGAGCACCCGCATCCCGCTGCGCACGCATTCCTCGCCACGCTGTACGGCCAGCTCGTCGCGCAGGTGGGCGCGCAGAACCTCGTGCTCATCGGCGACTCGGCGGGTGGCAACCTGGCGCTGATCGAAACGCTGCAGGCCCGCGATGCTCACCTCGCCTTGCCCGCGCGCGTGATTCTCTTCTCGCCGTGGGTCGACCTGACCATGCACAATCCCGCGCTGAAGAAGATCCAGCTGCGCGATCCGATGCTGCGCTGGTACGAGATGGCCGAGTACGGTCGCTGGTGGGCCGGCGATCAGGACCGCGCCGATCCGTGGGTCAGTCCCATCAACGCCGACCTGCACGGTCTCCCGCCCGTCGAAATTTTCCAGGGCACCGACGACATCCTCTATCCGGACGCGAAGCTCCTCGCAGAGCGCATCACCGCCGCCGGGGGAACAGCGGCTTTTCACGAGACACGCGGCGCATTTCACGACTTCGTGGCCGTGACGTTCGCGCCCGAGGCAAAGTCCGTTTACGCCCAGATCGCAACGTCTCTCGGCCGTTAGGACTAGGTCAGGCCGGACACATATAAGCCCGCGGGCTCGGCACGGATCGCGCATCACCCTCAGGCGTGAAGGGAAAACGAAAGCGCAGGCGCCAGCGAGGAACCACTCGCGCTCCGAGCGCGCTCCCCTTGCACGATGTTCTGCACGGCGTGCGGCTGGAGGACGTCGTGGTGTGGAACCTCGATGCGCGCTACCGCCCAGAGCTCGAAGTCGAGCTCGAGGTCACGTTCGCGCCGTCCAACTCCGCGAAGGGCCTCGCCTCCGGGACCCCTCCCCGCGGTACGGCCGTCCTCCTCCAAGACGTCGACATTCCGTTCGTGAAGCTCGACGCGCTCGTCGAAGAAGACATCGTCCTCGACGATGACGACCTGATCGAGCTCGCTTCGTAGTCGAGTGCGATCACCGCACGCGGCAGCGCGAGTAGCCAGGTCCCGGGACCGCGCGCTCGCTACCCCTGCGCACACCCAACCTACGGTTGACCGATCTCCGTTCACCGCGTCATGTACGCACGTCATGTCGGACGAGGTCGTGGTGTGGAATCTGGACGTTCGCAATCGGCCCGAGCTCGAAGTCGAGATCGAGGTGATTGGAACGTACAAACCTGCGACCACGCCCGCCAAGGGAACACCTCCGCTCGGGATGAGCGCGATCCTGAAGGACGCCGAGATTCCGTTCGCGAACCTCGACGACCTCCTCACTGACTCCTGGTTCTGCGACGCCGAGGCGTACATCGACGACGACGGCTCCGTCATTCTCTCCTGACGCGTTACAGTCGCGCCGATGTCGACCTGGCGCGCCGATCCTGCTCTGCAGGGACAATTTCACGCAGAGTTCCCCGATGATCTGCAGGTGATGGTTCATGACGGTGAACCGCGCCGCACCCAGAAGGTCCCCGAGGCCTGCTTCGTGCGTATCACTTCCATCGCGGGCTCACTGCGCCTCCCGCACGCACCCGCCGGTGCGAGCCCTCCGTTCAAAGCGGCGCTGCTCTCGTTCACGGATCGACCGGTCTACTCGGCGACGCTACTCAACCAGCCACACAAGCTCTCCACGGTCCGCGCGAACGAATCCATCCTCTTCGTCACCGCGCCGGGGCTCCCGCACCCACTGCACGTCACCGCGCAGTACCTCCGCGAGCGCCCACAGTGGGTCATCGCTCCCTGCTCGGGCTGCGGCGGTGATCAAACGCTCGATCCGATGAGCACCATGGCAAAAACGCGCTTCCCGAACGCGCCGGGCGGGATGGTCCCCATGGCGTTCACGTCGATCTGCCCGTGCGGCGGAACGATGATGCTCACGATGACGGATCTACCGCTCAGCGCGGCTCCGGGCGCAGCGACCGACGGCAAGAAGCCGTGGTGGAAGTTCTGGAACTGAGCGCCATCGCGCGGAGGCGCACGCGCAGCGCACAGTAGCGAGCATCTCCGTAGAAGCTACGCTGTAGTCATGTCGGTCCGCGCCAAGCTCCAGCACCAGTGGCGGGAGTTCAAGAACGACCAACCCGGCAAGCGCTTCGAGAATCAGCACGACCGCATGGCCAAGGAGAGCCGGGGCCTGCTCGTCGCGCAGACCGTGATAGGCGCGCTGCTGCTCGTGGGCGGAATCATCCTGTTGTTCATTCCGGGCCCCGGACTACTGCTGATGGTGTTCGGGCTCGCGCTCATCGCGGGCATCTCGCGATCACTCGCGCGCCTGCTCGATCGCGCCGAGCCGCCCGTTCACCGCGCCGCACATCGCGCGAAGCTGTGGTGGAAACACGCGAGCACCGCTGTTCACGCGGCCCTCATCGCGGGGGCCGGCGTCATCGCCAGCGCGGCGGCCTTCGTGGCCTATCGCGTCTGGTTCGCCTAGTGCTATCCACGGCCGATGGCGTTGCGGCTGGGCGGTCTCGCCGACATCGATCCGAGCTCCGTTCCGCTGCCCGCGGGTACGGAGGTGATCACGCGCGTCGATCGCGAGGTCGCCGGCGAGCTGCGTCCGCAGGGTGCTTCGGGTCGCGTCACCAAGCTCGATGGTGACCAAGTCGACGTCACGTTCGTCGACGGCAAGACCGCGACGTATCTCCGCACCGAGGTCACGCCGCGCAAGCTCGGCGTCGCCCGTTACGCTCATCGCCGCGCCGCTGCGTGGGATGCCCTGCGTCCGTGCGTGGCCATCGACACGATGGTCGGTTCGCGCGCATGGGGCGTCGCCGATGAAGCATCCGACGAAGATCATCGAGGTGTGTTCGTGCTGCCGTTCAGCTGGACGACCGGTCTCGTCGATCCGCCCCAAGATCTGATCAGCGCCGGCGGTTCGGAGACGTACTGGGAGCTCGGCAAGGCGATCCGTCAGGCCCTCCGTGCTGATCCCAACACGCTCGAGATGCTGTTCGCGTCGCCCGTTGTCGTCGATCCGATCGGCGCCGAGCTCGTCGCCATGCGCGACGGCTTCCTCTCGCAGGAGATCTACGGCGCGTTCGGTCGCTACGCGCTCTCGCAGCTCGACCGGCTCGAGCACAACCAGCGGCTCGCCGAGCATCGCTCGATCGTGATCGATTGGCTCCGCGAAGATCCATCGCTCGCCCTCGACGCTGCCGCCGAGCGCCTCGCCGACTCGGCTCGTATTGCCGCCCCGACGCGCACGGACGCCGTGCACCGCGCGCGTGACTATCTGAAGCAGCTCTATCGTTCGATGTACGATCAGGGCCACATCCAGGCGAACGATTGGGCAGCCCTCCGCGTCGCCGCGAAACGCGAGCTCGATCTGCCGCGCGACCTGCGCCCCAAGAACGCCTACAACTTGATCAGGCTCCTCGACTTGGCGATCCGCTGGCTGAACGGCGAGACACCTGACGTCCGCGTCTCCGACACGCTGCGCCCGACGTTGATCTCGATCAAACGCGGCGAGGTCCCCATGCCCGACGTGATGGCTCTCGCGCGCGAGCTCACTCCTCGGCTCGAGGAGGCGCGGCAGGCCAGCCCGCTCCCTCGCCACGCTGACGTCGGCCGCGCAGACCGCGTTCTTCAAGCAGCGCGGCACCAAGCAGCTCGGCGCGCCATCGAGGCAGTTCCTGGACCGTGGGGTGCGTCTGCGCCGACTCCACCGGAGGCTCACTATGATGACTGACCCGTGGAGCGTGCTCTCGACTCACCAAGCAGCTGTCGCGCGCAGCTACCTCGCGGACCGCGAGCGCGAGCGCAAGCACCTCGCCATCTACCTCTCCGGCGCGCATGCGTACGGGTTCCCCTCGCCCGACAGCGATCTCGATCTCAAGTGCGTCCACATCGCGCCGACCGGTGACCTCGTCGGGCTGGTCGAGCGCGCCGAGAGCAACGAACGCGTCGAAGTCATCGACGGCGTGGAGCTCGACTACGGCTCCAACGAGCTCGCGCCCGTTCTCCGCGGAGCGCTCAAGGGCAACGGCAACTTCCTCGAGCGCATCCTCGGCGACCTCGTCCTCGGAGGCGATCCGACGCTGCTCGTGGAGGCACGCGCGATCTTCCAACCGCTCCTCTCGCGCCGCGTCGCGCGTCACTACGGCGGCTTCGCGATGGGCCAGTTGCGCCTGTTCGACGAGAAGCCGACCGCCAAGCGCGCACTCTACGTGCTGCGCACCGCCGCGACCGGTCGCCACTTGCTCGCTCACGGCGAGGTCGTCACGGATGTCACGCGTCTCACCGCGTTCGTCCCCGGTGAGCTCGGCGAGCTACTCGCGATCAAGCGACGCGCGGAGCAAGAGCAACTCGAGCCGGGTCAAGTGACCGCGTGGCGCCCCCGTCTCGCTGCCGCGATCGAAGAGGTGCATCGTGCTTCTCCCTCCTCGATCCTTCCCGAGGAACCGCCCGAGGTCGCGATCGACGCCGCCGACGCGTGGTTGCGCCAGATCCGCCGCACCTACTGGTAACGGCGACGCCGCTACGCGAGTGCTACGCTCGACGAATGCGCGGACTGCTCCTCGTGCTCGCCCTCGCCGGCTGCAGCATCGACCACGGCATCGAGTCCGCTCGCAAAGACGTCCTCGCGCTCGACGCCACACACGCACGCGCGATCACCGCGTGGTGCAAGACGTGGCACAAGGAGGAGCTGCTCTCCGTCTCGGACTTTCCGAAGATGCTCCCCGCGCAGCCCACGACGATCGATGCTCGCGGCGGCGTGATCGAGCTCCAGTGGTGGAACAACAGCCACTACGAAGAGGACGATCCGCACCCCGGATTCGTACTCACGTGCTCTGACCACACCGTCGAAGGCGCTAAACAGATCGCCGAGGGCCTCTGGTATCGCGACTCCCCGATGAACGGCCCGTAGCTACCAGAACTTCCACCACGGCTTCGCGGGCAGCACGATCGCGTCAGGACTGGGGCCGTCCAACGGCAGCGCATAGAGATCCGGCGACGTCGCCAACTTCTCAGATGGCGCAGACTCGGGGACGCGAGGCGCTAACGCTGACTCGTCGGGAATCCAGGCGCGAAACGGCGCCTTGCCCTCGAGCGGGTCACCAAGTCCAAAGCGCTCCCAGATCTGGACGACATCGAGGTCGCCCATCTTGGCGATATTGATCCCCGCCTCCTCCGGAATCGGAGCTCCAGTGCACGGCGTGTTGAACGCGTGCGTCTCGTTATGCGCCGTGCGCACACAGACGCCATCGCGATACAGGCCGAATCCATACGACCCACCGTGGTCGCCGATCCACCCCATGAACAGCATCCCAAACTCGGCGCTCAGTGCGGCAAGCTGCTCTTCCTCGACGAGCGCGAGCTCGCTCTCGGCCCAGCACGTGTGCGTTCCGTCCTGCCAGAACACGACGCCGACGCCGTCTTCATTCCGGTAGACCTGCTCGATCGAGCTGTCGGCGGTCTCTCGGACCACCAACTTCGCGCCACCAAGCACATCGTCAAACGCGCGTCGCACTGCAGCTTCCACGACTTCGAGCTTCCCCGGCACCGCGTAGAACGTCACGTCCATTCCCATGCGAACGCTTCATCGCGCAAACGCGCGCCACACGTCAACGCTTGTCGCCTTGCACAGAAAAGAGGCCGGCTCGAACGTGCCGAGCCGGCCATCTACTCACTGTTCGTCAGGTCGGCCGATACGGAACACGAGCTCGGGGGCGCGCTTCCGGTGCACCTCTGCCGCAACTTCCTCGCGCAGCTCGTCCGCGCACTCACGCACGCGCTCGAGCGCGACATCACCATCGATGTCATCGCGATTCAGTAGCAAGGTCACCAACACGCGCGACGAGCTCGGTGCCGGCACGACGGACGCGAGCAGGAGCTCTTCGACCAACGGGTCGTCGACCTCCGCGAGCGCGTACGTCAATGCATCGAACACCTGCCGACACAACTGCAGGTCTTTGTGATGGCGTCTCCCGCCACCACGTCGTTCATGGTCCATGTCACTCCACAAGGCGCAGGAATCCCGCGCCGGCTAAATCCAGCGGTTCGTCGTGCTGATCCGCGTCGAGGCGGCTACGCGCTTACGACGCGGCGGAGTGAAAGGAGCGACATGACATATCCTCCTGCGAGGGTCTCCCTATCTACGCGCACCGCCCGCCTCCGTCCAGAGGATTTTCGCGCGGCCGTCAGCAGAAGTCGCCGCGCCGAATGCCGAGCTTCTTCATCTTGCTCTGCAACGTCGCGGGCTTGAGCCCGAGGCGCGCTGCCGAACCATCTGCGCCGTAGATCTTTCCGCGTGTCTCTCGAAGCGACTGCTCGATGGCGGCGCGAACGGCAGAGTCGAACCGCGGCAATCCCGTCCGCGACTTGTGAGTTGCGCGATCGACGAACTCCGTCGGGAGCTCCAGTGATTCTCCGCGACCAAGGATGAGCGCGGTCTCTAGCGTGTTCGCGAGCTCCCGCACGTTGCCTGGCCAGTCGTAGGCCTCGAGTCGACTCAACACGGAGCGCGTCACTTGCGGCGGAACAATGCGCAGCCGCCCAGAGAGCGTCGCGACGAGCTCGCTCACGAGCGGGGCAATATCCCCTCGCCGCTCGCGGAGCGATGGGACGCGAATCGCGAAGACATCGAGACGATAGAGGAGGTCTTCGCGGAAGCACCCGTCGCTGACCATCGTAGCGAGTGGTCGGTTCGTCGCGGCGATCAGGCGCACGTCGACATCGATCTGCTCCACGCCACCGACGCGCGTGATCTTTCGCTCCTGAAGCACGCGCAGCAGCTTCACCTGTGCTGCGAGCGGCAGCTCTCCCACCTCGTCGAGGAACAACGTCCCTCGATCTGCGCGTTCGAACAGGCCCTTGTGCAGGCGATCCGCCCCCGTGAACGCGCCGCGCTCGTGACCGAACAGCTCGCTCTCGACGAGGTTCTCCGGAATCGCGCCGCAGTTGAGCTGCAGCATCGGTCGCTGATCGCGCGATGACAGCCGATGAATCTCGCGGGCCATCACCTCCTTGCCACTGCCGGACTCCCCCGTGATGAGAACGGTCGTCGGATGCACCGCCACGAGTTGCGCGCGCGACAGCGCATCACGCATTGCACTACTCCGCGCGACAACGTCGGTCTGCGTCTGGCTCCGGTGCAGATCGGCGCGCAGCTCACGGCTCTCGAGATGTGCGCGCCTGGACAGATCGGCGACGCGCTGCACGACCTCCATGTGCAGTAGCGCCGTCTCGATCACCTTCTCGAACGCAGCGCGGAACTCGTCCGACGTGACGTCCTTCGGAAGCCGCCGCGCTGAGGTGACAGCAACCTGTCGCGACAGCAGCACCGCCTTGCGGTCCGCGCGACCGTCCGCAACGCGCCACTCGTTCGCGAGCCTCTCGATCGCGATCGGCGTGAGCACGCGAAGCTCGACTCGCCTCACACCGACGGGTTCGAGAACGACCGCGAGCGCTCGGATGAATGCGCGCGGCGTGTGCGAGTCAGCGACCGCGTCGAGGACGGCGGTGAGGAGGCGAAGCTGGGACACGCTTGCCCAGCGTACTCCTTCACCGTTGTTTCGGTGACCATCACCGATATTTCGGTGCCAGCAACGAGGAGCGTGTGTAGTTCTCGCACGTTACGGCAGGCACGGCGGGTGCTCTACGAAGCCGCATGACCTACGTGATCACGAGCCCCTGCGTCGGAACCTGCGATACCGCCTGTGTCGACGTCTGCCCGGTCGACTGCATCGTCGGCCCTGTCCCCGTTGAAGAGCTTCGAGCCGTTCCAGTCGCGGAGCGCGCGAAGCAGTTCGGCGACATCCAGATGTTCATCGATCCAGACGAATGCATCTGCTGCGGGGCATGCACCGGCGAGTGCCCTGTCGACGCGATCCACCACCGCGATCTGGTGCCACTCAGGCACCGAGATGACATCGCGCGAAACGCGAACTTCTTTCTCAAGAAGTAGAGCTCACACGGGCAGCGGTTCGCAGGCGGCTCGCCAGAGCAGCGGAATCCCATCCACGCCGACTGCGCACGCGACGATGCCGCCGACGATCGCGCCGATCGTGTCTCGATCGATGACGCTGATCGGCATTGCGTTGGATGACAGCTCGAAGCCCGGATGCGCTGTGGCCGTCCACATCGCGTCCTCGTACGACGACAGATGACGCGCCGCGCACCACACCGCGAACGGAACGGTGTCCTGCGATGTCACGTTGGTTCCGGTTCCGAGCTCCTCGCCCGCGAACACGACATCGAACTCCAGGCCGAGCTCGTTCGCTCGATACAGCTTCGCGCGCGTGCGACTCGGCGGGGTCCACCGTGCAACCTCGGCAATGAACTGCTCGCGCGGCGCGTGAAGTAGAGCCAGCGAAGCGGCGATCGCGACGGCCACCGCGCCCGCTGCTCCGTCGGGGTGCGCGTGCGTTGGCTCGGCGGAGAGTAGCGCCTCGTGACGTACGCGCTCGAGGTTGCTCGCGAACAGCGCTCCGATCGGCGCGGCCCGCATCGCCGCACCATTACCGAACGAGCCTGCGCCGCGAAACAGGCCCCTCGCCTCCTCACGCCACGACGCACCGGCGGCAACGCGGGTCAGCAGATCGTGCGCGCCGGCCCCGTAGCCGCGCGTCGGATCCTGTCGAAAGCGTCTCGCGAAGCTCGCCGCCAGTACATCTGGGTCGATCGAGCCATCGCGCTCGAGCTGCTCGACGATCGAACAAGCCATGGCCGTGTCGTCGGTCCATTTCCACGGCAACGTCGTCGAGACGAGTCGCTTGGTGGCGTACTTCGTCAGCTTGTCGCCGAGCCCATCGATCATCGTTCCAAACGCATCTCCGACAGCGAGCCCCTGCAGCGACGCACGAAGCGGTGTGACGACCTGACTCGGCGACGTTTTCACGACCTCGCCTTCAGCAGCCATCGTGCCAACCGCTAAGCCGCGACCATCGCGTGCTCTCGCTCGTCCGATCGCGCCACACGGACGACACCGGTGCTCGATCCGCTGCCGAAGTGGCAACCGAGTGCCGTAGTCTCTAGCCCTCGTGCCCGCCATTCGCATCGCGACGGTCGCTGACATTCCGGCGATGAAGCTCATCCGCGACAACGTTCGCGAGAACGCGCTCGTCTCGCTCAGCATCGAGCCCGACGACTACGTGAAGGCGATGGCCGTCGGCCGCGCGTGGGTCGCGCTCGATGGTGAGGAGATCGTCGGCTTCGCGTGCGGCCGCCTGCGTGAGGGCGATGTGTGGGCGCTGTTCGTGCGCGAGTCCCATGAGGGACGCGGCCTCGGCACCGCCCTGATGGACGAGGTCGAGGCGTGGATGTTCGCGAACGGCATCGACCCGATCCTGCTGACGACCGGACCCGGCACGCGTGCTGAGCGCCTGTATCGTAAGCGCGGCTGGGTCGCCGAGCCGGAGCTGATGAAGTCCGGCGACCTCGCGTTCAGCCTGCGCAGAACCTCGTGAGTGGTAGCGGGTCGAGAGTCACGGTGCGTTTCGTGATTCACTTGACCAGGTGAAGCGGCTCCCGGGCTCCTCGTGACGGCGGACTGGACGGGACGCGTCATCGACGGCCGCTACGCGGTCGAGTCGGTGATCGGCGCGGGCGGCATGGGCCTCGTGCTCCGCGCTCGTCATGCGTTCACCGGTGCGACGGTCGCGCTGAAGGTGTTGAAGCCCGAACTCGAGCTCGACACCGAGTTCCAGCAGCGCTTCCTCGTCGAGGCGCGCGCATCCAACGCGATCGGGCACCCTGCCATCGTCACCGTGACTGACGCGGGACGCGCGCCCGACGGCGTCCTCTACCTCGCGATGGAGCTCCTGGTCGGACGCCCGCTTCGCATCCCCGCCGTGCGCGGCGAGCTGAGCGCGGCCGACATTCGGCGCATCCTGCTCGAGCTGCTCGACGTGCTCGGCGCCGCGCACGCGAAGGGCTTCGTGCACCGCGATCTCAAACCCGAGAACGTCTTCCTCGCCGGGCCGAACAACCAGCTCAAGCTGCTCGATTTTGGAATCGTGAAGGTGCTCGACGCGCAGCTCGCACGCGTGCGAACCGCGACGGGGGCCACGCTCGGAACACCGGCGTACATGGCGCCCGAGCAGTTCCACGACCCGCGTGGTGTCGATGCTCGCGCGGACCTGTGGGCGGTCGGCGTGATGATGTACGAGATGCTCGCCGGCTCGCTGCCGTTCCGCGCCGAGACGACGCACGCGATGCTGCTCGCGATCGCGACGGCGAATCCCGAACCGATCCGCGCGTTCCTCCCGCACGCGCCACCGATGCTCGAGCAGTTCTTCGCGCGCGCACTGTGTCGCGATCGGAACGGGCGATTCGGGACTGCGGCCGAGATGGCGCAAGCGATCGCAGCGCTTCCGTTGGGCACGGCGATTGTTCCGCGCCCCGTGCCGCCCATACCGGGCCGCGCATCCATCGGCAACGCGGAGACTCCCGTCGCGATGTCGCTCGCGCAAGCGGCGGCCCCGAACGTGGCGACTCCGCTGCCCCAAGCCTCGATGCAGCGCCCTGCAGCGGCCGCGTCTCCCTCGCTCGCGCGGGTTCCAGGTGGCGCGCCCGCCCCCACCGATCGCCGCAAGTGGTTCATCGGGCTCGGGCTCGCATCGCTGGTCTCGATCGCGCTGGTCATCATCGCTGTCGCGTCGACGCGCACCACCAATGCACCCTCGCCCACGCCACCGACCGGACCGGTCGCGAGCGTAGCGCCTCCTCCGCACGACGCCGCTCCTCCCGATCCGGCGGCGCCGCCCATCGCGCGCGATCCGGTGAAGGTCGATGTGCCGCACGGCCATCCCGAGGCGACCGTGAAGCCCGCGCCTCCGCGAAGCGTCCGACCAACGTCCGTCGACGCAGGTGTCTCGTTCGACGCCAGCGTTCCCGTCACCCCGGCAACACCGAACGCGCCGTTCCCGACAGCACTCCAAACCACCACGCAAGCCGAGATCGAAACCGCCTGTGTCGCGGGGTGCAAGGCCGCGGCGAAGTGCGGGACCGTTCCGACGGCATGCGTCAGCCAATGCAGACTCCGCGCGGATTTCCGCAATTGCGTCGTTCCGTTCAATAGCTGCAACGAGACGACAGCGTGCGGAATGCGCCTGCTCTGCGGGCCTCAAGTGCTCGGCGGCACCGGAACGTGCAAGGAAGCGATGGACTGCCAAACGCAGACGTGCCCACCAGGCAACGTCACGTGCGGCTGCAACTGCGCGAGCTCGATGTCGCCGACGCACGCGAATGCGCTATTCGCTCTCGACGTCTGTTGGAACAGCTGCTTCTACCAACAGCCGTGCATGAACAAGTGCAACGCCCTCACCAACGCGTGCCAGCGCCAGTGAACGCTCGTAAGAGTCCCGGAGGATTTCGTGATTCACTCGACCAGGTGAAGAGGATCCTGGGCTCCTCGTAACGGCGGACTGGACAGGGGCGGGTCATCGACGGCCGCTACTCGGTCGAGGCGCTCGCGGTCTGCGGCCTCCGCTTCACATCTCTCCGCGAGAGCCCATGGGCGGATCCTCCGCAGCCACGAGGACTGGCACGTGCCGCAAGGAGCTCACAACCGGCCTCGCCCAGTGATCGGGCGACACGAGGCGCTAGCGCGCGAGCGAACGACAGCGCTTGCACGTGACGGCATCGCGATCCGTCGTCGTCGCGATGTCGCCAACGTCTGCGCGATGGGCCGCTTCCTTGTCGCGCGGGTTGCACGCAACAGCGCCGTGCTCGTCGAGGAGATGTACGTCGCGCCGACGTTCGTCCGTCACGCCACCACCTTCGCAGATCGGCCAGCGCATGAGAAGTCTCGTTGGCGTGACCACCCATGGCGCTGCTAACCTTCTGACGATGCGTCTCGCGTTGCTCGCAATCGTGGCCGCGTGCGGATCGAGCGCACCGCCAGCGGCGTCTCTCGCGGCACCGACGCGACTGCCCTCTCCGCCAGCGCAATCGGCTACGCCTGCAGCTCTGCCACCACCCGTCGAGCCACCGTCGTCAGATGATCCATTCGAGCAGGAAACGGGCCCCTGCTTTCTGCTGACGATGAACGCACAGCGTGTCCCCGAGCCGACCGGCGATTCCGTGGCGATGCGGATCTTCGACGCACCGAAGGCGTGTCGAGCGCTCGCGCCTCGCCGCCCCGTCCCCACCTACGACGGACCGCAAGACGTTCCCGGGGAAGAGATCGGCGTGCAGTCCTTCGCGACGAAACAGGGCTTCCAGCGCCGCTTTCGCTGCACGCCCGGCGCGTTCGACTTCAAGACGAAACTACTCGCCGTCGCGTGGGGCGACACCTCCGGCGCCGATCGCTACGTGGTCGAGCGCGCGGTCAAACGCGACGACGGCATCACGCTCGTCATCGGCATGACACCGGAGTGCAAGCGCCCGGCTCGCTTGTCGCCCGCATCGCTCGTCGAGCTCCCGCGCGTCGAAGGACTCGTCGGCGTGGTCATGTGCCCGCGCGCCAATGCGGCGTGCCCGGATCCAGATCGCGACTAGACCAACCCGCGTTCGATCGCGGTGAGCACGGCGCGCGTTCGGTCTCGAACGCCCAGCTTTGCCAGGATGCTCGACGTGTGGTTCTTGACGGTCCCCTCTGCGGCGCCGAGCACGGCCGCGATCTCGCGATTGGAGTAACCGGCCGCCATCAGGCGCAACACCTGTAGCTCGCGAGCCGTGAGGCCAGATAGGGTGCGATCGCGTGGCTCGCCCGCGATGGTGCGCAGTGCGCGCTCGGAGATATGCGGCCGAATCATCGTCCCGCCTCCCGCGACGCTGCGGATCGCATCGGCGAGCACGTCGAGAGACACATCCTTGAGCAGCCAGCCCTTCGCACCGGCCCGCACCATGTCGAGCAACATCTCGTCGTCGTCGAACGTGGTCAGCACGATCGCCGCTGGCGCTGACTGACCAGCGGCCGCGCGCGCGGCGAGCTCGCGCACCACGCCGAGTCCATCCATGCGCGGCATCCGCACGTCGACGAGCACGACGTCGACCGCGACGCGGCTCAGCATCTCCAACGCTTCCACGCCATCGCTCGCTTCACCTGCGACGACAAGGTCCGGTACAAGCTCGAGGAGAGCCCGGATCCCGTGACGAACGAGCACGTGATCATCGACGATCGCAACGCGAACCGTCACGGCACCCTCCGCGGCATACTCGCCTCGACCTCGAACCCGCCGTCCGCATTCCGACGAGCATCGACTCGCCCTTCGAGCGAAACGAACCGCTCCTTCATCCCGGTGAGCCCGTGGCCCCACACGATCGCCGCTGCTGCCCGCTGCCCGTCGTCGCGTGCGCTCAGGCGAATCGTCGTCCGATCCGCACTGATGACGATCCATACGTTTCGCGCATCCGAATGGCGCGCGACGTTCGTCAGGACTTCCTGCACGAAGCGAACGATCGCGTCTGCATGATCGCCTGCAAGTCCATCGAGCTCGTCCGCGAGGTCGAGATGCCCGACCACGTTATCGGACGCGGCGACCAGCGTACGTAGCGCTGCTCCGAGGGGACGCGGATCGCGCAGGTCACTCACTGCCCCACGGACATCCGCGAGCAGCAACCGACCGATCGCGTGCGCGCGTTCGACGTGTTCCTTTGCGCGGCCGTCGACGAGACGCGCGGCGACCTCGAGCTGCATCCCGAGCGCGGCGAGATGATGCCCGAGCGAGTCATGCAGATCACGCGCGACGCGGAGGCGCTCGATCGTGCGGCCCTGCTCGGCGGCAACCGCACGCGCACGCCGCTCGCTCGCAGCAAGCGAGGCTGCCGCGAGCGCGAACGCTTGGAAGCCTACGAACGCCGCACAATTCGCGAGGGCCGGCCCGAGGTTGGCAAAGCGCAGCGGGATCACGAGAGACTGCACGACGATCCACGCCACCGCGACACCGCCCGGCAGGAGGCCAGGAAGCTGGCTCGCGACGACGACGAGGATCGCTGCCGTCACGACGTCCCGCCCCCACCACACCATCGCGATCGCCGCGACGGATTGCGCCACGCGCAGCGCGAGACTCGGCGTGCGTCGGTCGATCGGCACGCGACAGGCAGCGACGAACGCTGCGAGAAACGCGACGGCAGCGAGCGCGAAGGCGACCGCGCGCGACGCTGCGATCTCGTGGCGAGCAAACGCCACCGAGGTCGGAGCCACAGCAACCATCCACGTGCCGAAGCCCGCCGTGCGCATCCAGGCCTGCGGCTGCATGCCGCCAGCATACCGATCTAGCGAGACCGCACCCATGCCAGAAGTCACGCTCGATCGCATGACCTCTGGCACATGCGCAGATCGCGTCGCGTCATCACCATCGAGTCATGCATGACCTGCTCCTCGTGCCGCACATCGTCGCTGGCGTGGTCGCGCTCCTCGCGATGATCATCCCCCTCGTCGCCCGCAAGGGTGGTCGTCTGCACCGGCGCGCGGGGTGGGTGTTCGTCGTCGCGATGAGCGGCGTCTCCGTCACCGCGTTCGTGCTCGCGATCCTACGCTTCACCATGGCCGACGCCCGGCACCCAAACGCGCACGCGTTCGGCTTCTTCCTGTTCTACGTCGCAACGCTGACGGCCGCCGGCGTCTCGTCGGGGATCCGCGCGCTCCGCTTCAAGACGCGCACAGCGCCGCATCGCAACGCGTGGGACCTCGGCATCTCGGGGGCCAACGTCGCGATGGCGCTCGCGACGCTCGCGTACGGCGTGATCGATCACCGCACGTTGTTCATCGCGTTCTCGCTCGTAGGGCTCACGAGCGGCATCGGTCAGCTCCGCTACTGGCTACGGGCACCGACCTCGCGCCACCACTGGTGGTTCGCGCACATGAGCGGCATGTTGGGCTCCTGTATCGCCGCCCTCACCGCACTCGTCGTCGTTAACGCCGCGCGATTCGGCACCCGCACGTTCGCCACGGCGATCTGGATTGCGGTCCCTGCCATCGGTGTTCCCGCGATCTTCGCGTGGACTGCCTACTACCGACGGCGCTTTTCCGCTGTCGGCTCCTCCTAAGGCGAACCAAAGTCGCCACTTAGATAGCCCTCAGAATTCGTCGACCCGTCGCACCGACTCCCTCGTACTTCTCCTCGGAGGGCACACGATGGGGCACCTGTCTTCTTCTCGGACGCTGTCGGCATTGATCTTCACGACGTTCGCGGCTTGCACGGCGTATCCAGGCGACGTCAAAAACCTCAGTGGCGTCGATGCCGCTGCAGGTGACGACGTCGATGGCGGCAGTGATGTTGGCGGCAGCGACACGGATCTCGATGCCGGCATCCTCCCGGATGCCCCGCCAGCGGTGTGCAACGGCTACGAGCCATGCGGGATCCATCCGGCGATGCCGCCCGCCGGATACACGACGCTGGCGTCGGTCAACGTCGACCAATACGCGAGCATCTACACGTCGTGCACCGACTTCGCGGACTGCGGGATGTGGAACACCCACTACACGGAGAACTGGAACGACACCAGCAACCAGCCGGTCGCGCAGTATTTCAACCGCATGGCGTCTCCGTTCCCCTGGGTGAACTCTCGCTACAAGATCGACGTCAGTCCCAAGAAGATCCAGTACGTGAAGCTGCACGTGCCGGCACCGGGGGACATGTACAAGTTCAGCGACGGCACGCTCGAGACGCGCACCGATCGCGCGACGGGTCAGCGGACGTGCTTCAAGCGCGGCGCATCGATGACCAGCGCGAGTCTGTACAACCTCGGCGGCACGAATAACCTCGGCAGAGTGACGTGGAACATCAGCGTGCTGCCCGGCGACATGGGCAACACCGGCAACACGTCGACCTGCACCGGAACCGGCGCGACGAACATGGTGCCGATCACCGCCAGTGAGACCACCGCGTCGGCACCGAACGCGCTGGGGCACCCGGTGTACTGCCTGCTGCGCGAGGGCCACGACTACTACATCAACTACCAAAGCGCGAGCCTCGCAAATGTGGACTGCACGACGGGCGTCTGCTCGATGGGTGGCTGGTTCGTGAGCAACTTCGTGGGCACCGACGGCTCGCAGTCGCCGTCCGTCGAAGTGCCCTGCCCGTAGCAGGCTCGAGAGTTCCGCTACTGGAACTGCGGCATTGCCTGGATACGCGCCAAGAAGTCCGCCGGTGCGTCGGCGGGGAGCGGAACGTCCGCGCGACGAAGGCGGCGAAGCCAGTCGATCGTCAACGGTTGCTCGAGATCCTCGAGTCGCACCGCTGCGGCGGTGGTTTGCCACTTCTCTCCGATCGACGTTCCGAGCCCAACGGCCCATCCGGCGCACAGCAGCGCGATGCGTGAAGCGGTGGACGCCGAGTAGGTGAACAGCGTGCACGCCGGTCCCGCCAAGGCACGTACCTGCGCGAACGCCGCGACCGTCCAAAACACCGGGTGCTTCCGCGGCGAGTACATGTCCCAGTAAACGATATCGGCGCGCGCGGTCTCTCTGCCGAGCTGCTCGAACACGTCGCCATACGCGAGCCGCCAGTCCGTGCGCTCGGTCGTGTGCCGACCTTCCGCGAGGAGCGCCCGCGCCGCGAGCCCGGGCTCTCCTTCGAGACCGAAGGCCTCGGGATGCTCGAGCGCAACGGCGAGCGCGTCGAGGTCGCGTTCGAAGCTGACGATCTCGACGCCTGGACTACCAGGCCCAGCAGCCTCGGCGACCGACCGGGCCGCGAGCGCGATCGACCCCGCGCCGAGACCAACGTCGAACACGATCATCCGGCGGTCGGACGACGCGAGGCGCTCCTGCAAGCGCGACTGCCCGACGTAGAGGTCGCGCGCTTCGGCAAGCGGGCCAACTCCTGGATGCATGACCTCACCGTCTGCAACGCACAGCATCGCGAGCTGGCCGCTCTTGGTGCGCACGACTTGATGTTCGACCGCCAACGCCGAGAACCTACACGATCGTCGGCTGCTTCTCCGGTTCCGCGCGCGAACTGCACATCAAGTAGTCCAGCAAGTGGAACGCCGCCCCCGCGCCAGTCGAACGCAACGGGACCCTCGTCCTCAAAATCGCAGCGTCGTTCTATCTCGAACGAGCGCGCGATCCTTGCGCTACGGATGCTTCGTCGGGCGCTTTCGCTTCCCAGCGATCACGTCGTCGATCATCGTCGCGAGCACAGCCGTGACCTTGTCGGCGGGATCCATCGCGAGCACCTTGGTGACCTCTGCTTTTGCGCGGGTCATGTCGTTCGCGATCATCGCGGCGAGCCATTTTCAGAGGGTTCAGGGCTGCCGGAGATTCGCCAGGCAGTGCCTGGCAAATTGGCGACGAACGCCACGCAGCGCCAGAGTTGCTCCGGCGAATCCGTCATCGCTGCCTGGATGTGTCTCCCTTGTGGAAGCCCCGCAGCGCTGCGCGTCAGTCCTCAGGCCAACCGTTCTTTGAGGTTGTCGGCTGCCGACTTGAGGATCTCTCGGGAGAGCTTCTGGTCGTTGACAGCGCGCGCCATCGAAACAGCTCCCACGAGCGTCGCGAGCGCAACCAAGGCGGACGCGCGACGTTTCTTCTGCGGAAGGTGCCCGACGAGCGTCGCGATCAAGGCTACGTAGCGTTCGACCTGCAGCGTGTACGCGCTGCGCGCCCGCTCGTTGCTGCGTGCCACGTCGCCGGCCAGCGTAGTGACCGCGCAGCTCGCCGAGACGCGATCGCGGTGCGCGAGGCTGAGGTACGCATCGATCACTGACCCGATGGTCGAGTGCGGGTGTGCAGCGATCGCACTCACCACGAAGTCCCCGTCGGCGAGCGCACGCTCGACCGCCTCGGCGACAAGCTCGTCACGCGACGCGAAGTGACGATAGAAGCCGCCAAGTGTTAGCTGCGCGCCCTCCATCAATTCGGCGAGGCCAATGCCGTTCACGCCGCGCTCCCGAAACAGCTTCGCAGCGACTTTCACGATCCGCTCGTGGCTCTCGGCCTTCTCGGTCTTTGAGTGACCCATCTAGACATTATGAACGAGACGTGAGAACAGACAGGAGTATGATCGTCATCCAGAATGCGCGACACCGTCGACCGACCGTCCTGCTCCTTGGCTTCGCCGTGGCGCTCGCAGCGTGCGGTGCGCCGACCAAGCCCATTGCGAACCTCGACCGTGTCGCCACGAGCACTAAGCCCTCTCCCTCTTCCGAAGGAGCCATTCCAATGAGCACGGAACAAACGAAACAAGCCCTCGTCGGACGTTGGGTGAGCATCGCGCCGGAAATCCGGCCCAGCGCTGCCAAGAACCCTGATGGCACGCTCAAGCCATTCTATCTACAGCGCGACTTCACCTACGCTGACGGCGACCGCTTCGAACTGACAATCCTCAAGTCGGCTGATCCGAACGGCAAGGTCGTGCTCGCACGCATCAAGATCGCCGGTCACGTGCAATGGCGCGGCGCGCACCCCATCGCCGAAGGTGCCTACAAAGTCGACTTCGTTGCCGACAAGGGCTACGAGGTCACGCCCCTTGTGCAGGGCTTCGCGGACGTGCTGAACAGAGTCGCGGGGCAGGGCTACGAAAGATGGGACGTCGGCGGCACGCAAAGCGTGTTCGGCAAGGCGTTCCTGCCCTTCGGGCTCGTCGAAGGGAAGAACTTCATGGAGTACGACCTCGTCTACCTGAGTCACGGCATGTTGTTTTGGGGCGCACGGAACATCGACGGGCGCGGCTTCGACAGCGAAGAGAACCGGCCAACGAATCTTCAGATTCCGTTGATGCGGCCCGCGCTCTAGCGAGCGTTCCAGGCTCGCGGCCACTCCAGCACAAGACGCTCAACCAATTCGGCGATCACGAACGGGAGAACCACATGCGTGCTGCTTACATCACGGGCTATAGCGACAACTCGGCAGTCCGCTTCGGCGAGTTTCGGATCCCATTCCTGTCGAGTCGGAGGCGCTAGTCGATGTCCGCGCCGCGTGGCGCAGAATTTCATAGCCCACTGACTCGCCCGGACGGCGCGCAGCTCGAGGAGATAGCGTGCCTTGTGGACGCAGAGACTCTCCGCGCCGTGGTGAGCAAGACGTACGGTCGCATCGGCGTACGAGGCTCTCGGCGGCAAACTCACGCGCGGCAAGCTCGTCATCGTTCCGTAGTGGAATGCACCAACCCGATCAACACACAGAGGACAACAAGCATGACTGAACCGACCAAGACGTTCGTTACTGATAAGTCCACGCCGGGACATTGGCGAGTGACGTTGAACAATCCTCCGATCAACCTCCTCGACGACGCGATGTATGATGCATTCTACGACCTCGTCGGGGAAGTCGAGGCGGACTCGACACTCAAGGTCGTAACGTTCGAGAGCGCACATCCCGATTTCTTCCTCGCGCACTACGGTGCCAGCGGCCAGAAGAGTCGGTTCGGCGTACCGCGTTGGATCGACGCTGCGCGAAGGATCGCCGAGAGCAGTGTGCTGAGCATCGCGGTGATTCGCGGTCGCGTCCGCGGGGGCGGTAGCGAATTCGCGATGGGACTAGACATCCGCTTCGCGAGTCGCGAGAAGGCAATCTTCGGGCAGCCTGAGATCGGGACCGGGCTCATCCCGGGAGGCGGCGCGCTTCAACGGTTGCCTCTGCTGGTTGGGCGCGCCCGCGCGCTCGAGGTCGTGCTTGGTGCTGACGACTACAGCGCCGACGTTGCCGAGCGCTACGGCTGGATCAATCGCGCGATTCCGGAGGCCGACCTCGATGGGTTCGTGGCCAACTTCGTACGGCGCGTTCTGTCGTTCGACAAGCAAGCCTTGGCGACGGCCAAGTCGATCATCAACGCCTCGGGCGGACTACCGAGTCATTCTCAACTTCAGTCAACCCAGGACCTCTTCTTCGGCGCGTACGGTTGGGAGGGGTTCAAGAAGCGTGTGCCGGTGCTACGCGAACGCGGCATCGGACAGGCCGGAGACTTCGAGCTTCACCTCGGGCACAACCTTGGCGAGCTCGGCGTCAAATGACGCCATTCGAGCGCGCATAACGTCGTCCCCGACTATCGCGCTCTCGGCGAGAACGCAAAGCGAGATCGTCGACAGTGATCGTCTCGCGTTCGGTTGGAACGGCCCGCAACGCGTCACTGCCGCGGAGATCCGCGACGCGATCGCGCCGCGGCACGACGTGATCGCGGTGCGCGAATCGGAGAACGCGGCTCTGCGGGCACGCGCTTAGCTCGCTTGGCGACCCGGATCCGCCGTTCCGCGAGAAACGCCTCCGATCGAGCGGCGCGCTCCGCCGCCCATCGCGGGTTTATACGAGTGTCGACGTCGGCGAACGTGAACGGCAGGTCGGCGGCGGCGGGTTGCCAGTGTGCATCGATGTTAGCGCCGGTTCGACGATGCGTCATCGTGACCGCGGTCTCGGCGTTCGGATCGAAGCCGCAGTGCCGCATCCCCCAAAGTCGCAGCGTCAGCATGAGTCCGTCGAGCTCGCGCCCGCGACCCGTGATGCCGTAGGCGTAGCGCTTGGGCCGCTCGCTGTACAACCGACGGTCGATCAGGCCATCGTGCTCCATTGCCTTGAGGCGCTGGGTGAGCAGGTTGGACGACATCCCGGTCTGCGCGAGGATGCCGTCGAAGCGATCGTTCTTCATGCGCAGCTCGCGCAGGATCAAGATCGTCCAGCGGTCCGCGATCACAGCGGCGGCACGAGCGATCGGGCACAGCGTCTGATCCGGATCCGGTTGTTTGATCGCCGCGGTCACGCTCTGCACTGTGGACCGGCGGCTCGGTCAAACCAAGCACCCCTCTCGGCTTCGATCGCGCTTGACGAGTAACTTCATATATGAAAGTAACTAGTCATGAATGAACCAAACAGAGGCATGCGATGACTGATCACGTCACGTACGAGCGGGACACGACCGGCCTGCTGATGGTCGACCCGTACAACGACTTCCTGTCCGCGGGCGGCAAGCTGTACGAGCTCAGCCGCTCGACCCTCGAAGCGAATGACGTCGTCGAGCACATGCGGCAGGTCCTCGCCGCGACTCGCGCGGCCGGCATGCAAGTGTTCATCGCCCCGCACCACCGCTGGCGCGAGGCCGATCTGCTGAGTCGCTGGACGACGATGCCGCCGATTGGCGCCGCGACCGCGGCCGGGCGTGTGTTCGCCGATGCCACGTGGGGTGGCCGCTTTCATCCCGACCTCGAGCCGCGCGCCGGCGAGGTGGTTGCGCAAGAGCACTGGCTGTCGAGCGGGTTCGCCAACACCGATCTCGACCTCCAGCTCAAGAAGCACGGGGTCCGGAAGGTCATCGTGATCGGCATGCGCGCCAACACCTGCATTGAGTCGACCGTGCGCTTCGCTGCAGAGTTGGGCTACGAGGTCACGCTCGTCAAGGATGCGATCGGCAGCTTCGGCCACGACGAGATGAACGCGTCGCTCGCCTTCAACATGCCACCGTACGCGAGCGCGATCGTGACCGCCGACGAGCTGATCGCGAAGCTCGCGACGGGGGCACGCCGTGAGTAACGACGTGATCGCCACGTCGCAGGCGGAAGCGACAATTCACGCATCGTTGGCAGCGATCGATCTCGCCGAATGGGTGTTCACGCTGACCGACGCCGACTATCAGGCCTGCTCGAAGAACCACATCGCCGCGGCGGCGACGCGCACCCCAGACGGCAAGCGCATGTCGATCAACGTCGAGCACGTCGGCAACCTGATGGTGCAGCACTACGTCGAGGACATCGCCGACCGCAGCCGCTGCCGCCTCGTATCGCTGTCGGACTCGATCGGACCGAGCATCACCAGCCGGGTCAAGCTCGTCGTGGTCTGGTCGTTCGTCGCCGAGGCGATCGACGCGGACACCACGAAGTTTACCAACCGCGTCGAGGTTAGTGCCGGCCCCGGGTACCTCGACGCATTGCGAGCGCGCGGTGTCACCTTCGAGATCGCGAGCACTGCCGCGCAGCAGGCGTTGACGGCGCACAACGCCGAGGAGACGCCGCTGTTTGCCGTGGACATCGAGCGGAAGGCGCACGCGCGGCAGTGGGGATAGGCGCGTGGCACCGAGCGCCGACTCGGTACCGCGTCGGCGCGACTGTGACACCGCAGTGGAGGCACAGAATCGTGATGCGCACACAGACTTTCGCGGGCACCTTCGCGGCCGGATCGCTTGGATTCACTCGCTCGATCCGAAGAAGGGCGATCGCCTTCGCGCCCTGTTCGACGAAATTCGCTGGGGCTGAACAAGCGACGGCTCGGTGACCGATTGCCAACAACGTGCATTCCGGCGTGTGGGCGCGCCGGCAAATTCGGCAAGCAGTGCCTGCCGAATTCGCCGGGGATTGGATACCTAGCGACGCTTCGCAAGTCCGAAGAACGCGACCGCCCGGTCTTCTCAACTCACATCCGCGACGAGAGTGATCCTGACCCGGTAATTGGCGTCAGCGAGCGCTTCCGTTCGCAGCGCGTGACCACGCCCAGGCGGTGACTAATTGGTGACTAGCCGCCGGCCGCAATCTCGTAACTTCCGTGGAGGTTAGGGGGGTCGAACCCCTGACCCTCGGCTTGCAAAGCCGATGCTCTCCCACTGAGCTAAACCCCCGGGTGGCCTCTAGGTATCGCGCAGCGTGAGCGGCGTCAACGGTCGTGCGACGACTATGGAATCGGGCAGTCGCCCGGGCAGATCAAATAGTCCTCGATCGCCGTGTTGCAAGCGCCGTCGCCGCAGCGCGGGCGGCCGGCAACGCAGGTGGGGCTGCGCGGTGGGCACGTTGGATCGCACCGCCCCCAGCAATCGGGATCGGCGCAGCCCGCGAGCCCATCACCGTCGGTGTCAAAGGTCGACACGCGGCAGGCTTCGGCTGGGTGCGCGCCGCTCTGGTACGAGTAGGTCCACGTGTCGGCGCCCGCGGTGGCGCTCGGGAGGCCGCCGTAGACGACAAGCGCGCGGCGAATGGAGTCGTATGCGAGCGCGCCGCTGAAGCGCGGGGTCGGCGAGACGGACGGGAACTGCTGCTGCCAGGTCGCGCCGTTCCAGGCCCAGGTCTCGCCGAGCGTTGCGAGCGCTTGCTTGCCGCCGAAGAGGATCGAGGCGCCACGCGCCGGGTCGTAGCCGACGAACGCCACGTCGCGTGAACCGAACGGTGCGTTGTCGACGGAGCTCCAGTCGGTCCCATCGTACGTGTACGTCTTGGCGCCGCCGTACGCGACGACGAGTTGCCGTTCGTCGTCGTAGATCATCGCCGCGGCCTGTCCGTTGAGGCTCGGCGCGTGCGCCGGCGTGCGTTGCGTCCATGTGGTGCCGTCGTATTCCCAGGTCTGGCTGCTGCCGACGAGCACGACGAGCTGGCGCTTCGCGTCGTACGCGGCGAGAGGGAACGCGAGCGCAGGTGGAGATGCCGAGGGTGTGACCTGCGACCAGGTCGGCCCCGTCCGTTCCCACGTGTCGGCGATCCAGGTGTCGGCGTTTGCGGTACTGCCACCGAACAGGATCATGCGCTGACGAACGCGGTCGTACGCCATCGCTCCGTACCCTCGGGCCGGCGTCGGGCCGGGAGTCGCCGCGAGCCAGTTGGTCCCGTTCCACTCCCACGTCGAGCTGCGCGATGGACCGCCGTACATCACGAGCTTGCCGCGGATCGGATCAGCGGCGAACGAGTACGTCGAGTTGTTACCTGGGGACTGCGGACCACTCGAGGCGAGTGACCACGTCGCACTCGCGAGCTCGTACGTCTTACCGGTGGCGAGGTCGTTGTCGAAGCACGTGACGCGGCTGCGCGCATCGAAACCGGCGAGGACACAGGGGCCGTTGAACGGAGTGCCGCCGAGGTGTGTCCACTGCGCGCCGTCCCACTGCCATGTCGCGCTGGGGTCCGTGTGGACGACGCGTTGTACCGCGGCATCCCACGCGAGGTTGTCGGGCGCGTCCACGTAGAACGCGGTGTTGTCGGGCAGCAGTGTCGACGCCGTCGAGGACCACGCCGTGCCGTCCCATTCCCATGTCTCGTGCGAGCCGTTTCCCATGTGCTGGCCGCCGAACAAGACGGTGCGCTTGCGAATGGGGTCGTAGGCCATCGCTGCGTGCGTGAGCACCGGTGGCCACTCACCGATCGATGGTTTGTCGATCCGTGTCCACGTCGTGCCGTCGTAGGCCCACAGCTCGTCGTAGGAGGTGGTTGCGTCGTATCCGCCGAACATGAGCAGCTGGTGTCGCTCGGCGTCGTAGGCCATGGCCGGGCGATAGCGAATGCCTGGTGATGCCGGAAGGGTGCGCAGCGTCCATGTAACGCCGTCGTACTCCCATGTGTCGTTGGTATCGAAGCCGCTGAACAGCACGACGCGATGGCGATCGCTGTCGTAGGCCATGGCGCTCAGCGTTCGTCTACCTGGTGAGCGCGCGGGCGAGCGCGACATCCAGTTCACTCCGTCCCACTCCCACGTTTCAGCCATCACACCGGAGGCGCCGCTGCGAACTCCACCGAACAGGACGACAACGCCGCGCGCGCTGTCGTAGGCCGCCTGCGTTCCCGTGAACTTCATGTCCGCGAACGAGATGGGCTGCCACGCGTCGATCTCGACCTCGCAGGTAGATGTGCAGCCGTCACGCGAGAGCCCCGCGAGGCCGCTATCGCACTGCTCGCCCGTGATGCCGTCGACGTAGTCGTTGCCGCAGACCTCGGTAGACGCGCAGTCGCCGGAACATCCATCGCCCGAGACAACGTTGCCATCGTCGCAGTTCTCGCCCGGATCCATCGCACCGTCGCCGCAACGCTGGGGCTGGCAGTTCTCGCGACACGCCGAGCCGGGCGCGTTGGAGTTCGCTCCTCCGTCGTCGCACGCTTCTCCGTTCACCGTATCGATGACGCCATCCCCGCATGCCGTCGACCTGCATGACGTGCGGCACGCTGCGTTTGGCGCATCGCTGTTCGCGTCACCCTCGTCGCACTGCTCTCCGCTGTCTCGCACGCCATTGCCACACGTCTCGTTCGAGCGGCAGTCGCGGCTGCAACCGTCACCGTCGGTGCCATTGCCATCGTCGCAGGCTTCGTCGGGATCGATCACGCCGTCACCGCAGGCACCGACGCGACACGCACCTTCGAGACAGGCCCCGGTGCCGATGATCGCGTCGCACGGATCGCCCTCGCCTTTTCCTTGGCACGCGTCGAGCGCTTGCTGAGTCGCGCAGACCATCGCCGGCGTGCAGACGTCTCCCTTCGGGCAGAGCTCATCTCCGCACGGCACCAGCCCCGGGGTTACACACGCACCGAGCAGCATCACCACGAGCGCGGTCCGCACGATCCCCATCGTGCTCATCGTCTCACGACGCTCCGGTCGCCTACCGCTTAATGTGAGCACTGAGCGCGACGAGCACCTGGCCACCGAGCGCATTGGTCGGCTCGCGATCTCCCTCGAGCTGGGCGTACGGTGACTTCGCGAGCTGCCCGATCGCATCCAGGCGGAACACGGAGGTCAGGTCCCGGGTGACGGTCATGGACGCGCCGTAGCTCGTGGCGTCCTGCATGGCGGCATCGCGGCGCCAGGTCTGCGTGCGGGCTACGAACGGCGAGAGCGACAGCGCTGTCTTCTGGCGTGCGTACGCGAGGTGTCCAGCGATGCGCTCGTCGAGGGCGAGATCGCCGTCGAACGTCGGGTAGAGCGCGCGCGATCCGGTGGCGCTGTATTCGTAGGCACCGTTCCGGCCACCGAGCGTGAGCTCGCCGATGAAGCGCGTGAGGTTGGCGAGGCCGCGCCCGTCGATGGTCTCGCTCCACGAGCTCGTCGTTTGGCCGTTGACCTGCGTCATGCCCGTTTCCGTCGCGATGCCGCCCGACTGGGTCCAGCCGAAGCGCACCGCGCCGAAGACGCCGTCTTCATCGAAGCTCGCGCGCAGCGGTTCGAACGAGCCCGTGACCGCGCCGAGATTGCTATCGCCCGCTTTGACGCCGTTGGATTCGAGGATGAGGGTCTCGACGGTGAAGGGGTGTGGGGTGAGGTGGCGATAGCGGTAGGCGACAAACTCGACGTCGAGGGGGACGACTCTGCGCGTGCTGTCTCCGTCGTGCTGCTCGGTGGTTCCGTGGCCGAACGTCATCAGGAAGATCGCGTGTCGCGCGCGCGCCATGTCATCGAACGCGACGTCGCCGACGCCCATCGTGAAGTCCTGGTACGCCTCGTTGTAGCGACGGCGCCAGAGCGACGCGCGCGCGTCGATCGCGGGCGCAACGCCGATGCGGTCTCGCCCGCCGAGCTCGACGGTGAGTGCGCCGCGCAGCAGGCAGATGTGCCAATCGGCGGATGCCTCGGCCGGTACGTCGTTCGTCGGCTGCAGATGCGCGTGGCCAGACGCGTCGACGGAATCACAGGCCAGGCCCACGGTTTTGACGGCGGCGCCGACGGAGACGCCCGGGCCAGCGTCGCTACCGAACAGCGAGGCGAAGCCCGATGCGCGCGCGTACGGCGTCGAGTGATCGGTTTCGTCGAGGATGTCGCGCACCGGATCCAGGTGCAGCTGCGCGGCGGAGAGCGCTTCTTCTGGCGAGTCCGCGTGCGCCACACCGGAGAGCAGCAGCAGCACGCCGAGCGCGAGTCTCATCTCGCCACTGTGGCCGCGTGCGCGTCATGCGCCGGCGGCAAAGAGCGTCAAGCGACGGGCGGGTCGGTCTTTGCCGGAGCGTCGGGGTCGTTCGTCGTCGGAGACTCGTCGAGAACGATGTCCTCGAGATCACCTTGCGGGCGTACGAGCGGCTTCTCGGGGTCCTTCTTCGGGAACAGCGGAGGCGGGTACATCGCGCGCGCGGTGGCGGATGCTTGGCCCCAGATGAGGAAGATGATCGACCAGCCGGTCGGCATCCAGAAGCAGTACTCGGGGTAGTGCTGCGTGAAGCCGCAGGCTGCGCCGGAGAAGACGAGGAACATGAGGCCGATGCTGACGAGCTTGTTGCGCGTCATGCCGACCTTGGGCATCGGCAGGCGGGAGGCCATCAGGTAGCCGAGGACGGCGGTGAAGATCGGAAAGATTTCCCAGGCCCACAGCGGCGTGTGGACGTTCTCGCCAAAGAGCTTGGCGCCGCCGAACGCTCCGCCGAACTTGGCAATCTCCGGGTCGTACTTGAGGAGGACGAGGAACCAGATCGCCATCATTCCGCCGGCGAGCGTGGTGGGGAAGCCGAAGAAGATCTTCGTCGGGATCTGGTCGTCGGCGAGGATGTTGTAGCGAGCGAGGCGGAAGACTGCGCACAGCATCCAGCCACCGCAGGCGATCCAGAGGAGCCAGTGGTACGGCCCCTCGGCGAACATCGGCACGCGCGCGTTGATGAACGCGAGCACCATATAGGCGGGCGCGATGCCGAAGTTCAGGAAGTCGGCGAACGAGTCGAGCTGCATGCCGAGCTCGGAGGTGCCTTTGACCGCGCGCGCGACGATGCCGTCGAGGCGATCGGTGAGCGTGGCATAGATGATCATCCACGCGGCGAGCGAGGCGTTGTGCGTCGCCGACGAGTGGATCGAAACGAGGCCGAAGATCATCGACGAGAGCGTGATGACGTTGGGCGCGAGGTAGCGGAAGAAGCGAGTGGAGGCCATGTTCAGGTCTTTCGCTTCTGTGCGTGGTCCATGAGCTTCGCGGAGAGGCGCGGGCCGAAGGATTCGGTCATCAGCCCTTCAACGATGCGCGCGATTTCTGCTTGTGGGTCGCCTTCGCGGTACACAAAGCGGATGGCCATTCCGGCTTCGTCGTCGGGTCCGTCGCCCGTCCCATCGCCCTTACCGTCGATGATCCGCTGCACTTCACCGTGGATGGTGAGCGGCTCGTCGCGACCGGGAACGAAGAGCTTGAAGAGGAACTCTGTTCCGATCGGGAGAGGCCGGCTCGTCTTGATGAACGTCCCGCCGCGCGAGATGTTCTTTGTGTAGTCAGCGAAGAACGTGTTGAGCCGCTTGTATTCGACCTTCAGCTCGATCGGACGCCTCGCTTCGGAGCGGCGCTCGTTCGGTGGGTCGTCGTCGGCCACGGCTGACCATACCAGGAACGGCCCTTGAGCGCGGGTTCGAGCCACGGGCACGCGCGTCAGGCGGTGCGCGATCTGCTGCGGCTGCCGCGCCCTGGCGCACGGTGGTCGGTCGCGCGGTACGTCGTCGCGGGCGTGCTCGGCGTCGGTGTCGCGGCGTTCGCGAAGCGGTTCGGGCGGCTATGGACGTGGATCCTGATCGCGACCGCGATCGGTTTCGCGCTGGGTCTCCTCCCGCTGTTCGGCGTGCTGGGCTACGAGCTCGCGGAGGCGATGACGATCATCGCTGCGATCATGGCCCTCGACGTGGGCTCGGCGATCGCGCGCGAGCTGCAGCGAACGGCGCCCGAGCGCAGCGACATGGATCGAGCGGGCTACGCGGGCCGGTCCACGTTGCGCGGCGCCATCGTCGCAGCTGCGGTCCCGGTCGCGATCATCAGCATTCCCGCCGTCATCTCCGCCGTGCGCGGCATCTGGCTCCCCACGTGCGATTGGGCGTTCGGGATCCGAGCCTACGTGCTGCTACCGATGACGACGGCCGCGCTCGGTGGAGCGATGGGGTTCGCCGTCGGGGCGCTCGTGCCGGCGCGCCCTCGCGGGATTCGGTGGTTCCTCGCCGGTGTGGCGCCGTTCGTCCCTGCCCTGTTCATCGCGTTCGCAGCACTGTGGCGGTTCTACGCGGCACCGCCGGTGTTCACGTACAACGCGATCCTCGGCTACTTCCCGGGCAACCTGTACGACGAGAACGTCGAGCTGATCGCGCCTCTGTACTGGTCGCGTCTCGAGCAAGTGATGTGGGTCGTCGGCGTGCTCGCGCTGATCTCGCGCTGGCTCGATGTCCCTAGCTATCGCGTGCGCATGCATGCGCGCCCGAATCATCGCGGCTACGGGCTGTGGTTCGGCGTCCTCGCGATCGCGGCGGCCGTCGGGATCCGCACGCAAGGCGGAACGCTCGGCTACAAGCCCGACGCGGAGGACATCGAGGAGGCGCTCGGCGGTCGCTTCGAGACGCCGCACTTCATCATTCACTACGCGAGGACCAAGGAGATCGAGGAGACGATCGGCCTCATCGCCGAAGATCACGAGTTCCGGCTCGCGGAGGTCGTCGCCGAGCTAGGCAGCGCACCGTCGCAGAAGCTGCGCTCGTTCTACTTTGCCGATAGCGATCAGAAGGCGCGCTGGATGGGCGCGCGCGACGTGCAGATGGCCAAGCCGTGGCGGCGCGAGATCTATCTCGAGCATCGCGGCTTCCCGCACAGCTCGTTGCGCCACGAGATCGCGCATGCGGTGGCGGCGGACTTTGGCGATCCGGTGTTCGGCATCGCGGCGCGCCGCGTGCTCGGCCTGCCGATCCTCGCGAGCCCAGGCCTCATCGAGGGTCTCGCCGTCGCGACGGACTGGCCGGGTGGATACGACCGCTTCACGCCGCATGAATCCGTGCGCGTGCTGCAGGAGCTCGGCGCGCGGCCGGAGATCAAGTCGCTGCTCTCGCTGCAGTTCTTCAGCGTGTCGTCGAGCGCGGGCTACACGACGGCGGGTTCGTTCCTCCGCTACCTGCTCGACACGTATGGCGCCGTGAAGCTCCGCGCGCTGTATCACTCCGGCGGCGACTTCGACGGTGTGTATCACCGCGACCTCGGCGCGCTCGAGAATGACTGGCGCGCGATGCTCGATACGATCGCGTTACCGCCCGGTGCGGCGGAGATGTCGAAGGAGCGCTTCCGCGTCGGCAGCGTGTTCCAGCGTCCGTGCCCGCACGCGATCGCGGCGAAGGAGCAGCTCGCCGACGAAGCGATGTCGCACGGCAATCGCAACGGAGCGATCGCGCTATTGCGTGACGTGTGCGTCGATGCGCCGGAGGAGCCGCGCTACCGGCTGAACCTCGCCGACAAGCTCGCCGGTGGAAGCGACCTCGAGGAAGCGGAAGCGCTCGGTTACTGGACGCAGCTCGCGGGCGACGTCAATCACGTGACGTCCACGCTACGCGCGGAAGCGTTCGAGCGCCTCGCTCGCTACACGGCGCAGAAGGATCCCGCGCAGCTCGCGCGTTGGCTCGATCTCGGCACCAAGCTGCCGCTCTCGGATGTCGAGCGCCGGCAGCTCGACGCGATGAACTACGCGCTCCACTACACGGGACCGGCAGGTCCATTGCTGCGCGGTTACTTCTTCAACGCGTCGCCGGTGATCCCCGCGCCGGTGTGGGCGCAGTTCGCGGTCCTCGCCGAACCGACGGCGGGCTTCCCGCACTACTTGTTCGCGCTGCAGCGCCTCAATCAGGGCGAGCTCGTGGCCGCGAGCGCGGAGCTCGAGAAAGCACTCGCGCTCGGCCTGCCGGGGCCCGCGTTCGTGAAGAACGGCGCGCGTCGTCTCGCGGTCGCTGCGTATCGCACCGGCAATGCGGCGGGGGTTCGGTCTGCGATCGCGGCGCTGCGGAGTCCCGAGCTCACGACGGGCGATCACTTGCTCGCCGATGATTGGGAGCGGCGGCTCGTGTTCGATGCACGGCCCCGCGACTACGCGGAGAGCCTCATCAGCTGGTTTACATCCCCGAAATGAAGAGCCAGCGCTGACCGTCCCACTCCAGGAGGAGCTGGTTCTGATCGCGCTTGTCGGGACGCACTTGCTTGCCGTGCACGTCCTGAATCGTGTAGCTCGCGTCGATCATCACGTCGACGGTGGCCTGGCAGCCGGGCTGGAGATCTGACGCGCACTGCTGCTGCACGCGCATGTAGCGCATGGAGTAGCGGATCTCGCTCGCGGACTGGAGGCGCGTTGTGAGGACCTGCGCGAGACCGTCGTAGCCGTAGTCATCGCTACCGGTCGGCGTACCGCTGTCCTCCCAGTACTTGGTCTTGTGCGCCATCAACAGCAGCTTCTCGCTGTCTCGCGCTTCTACCGCCAGCCGGTAGTTCTCGACGGTGTCGAGCACCGACTTGTTGTTCGCGCTGTACGGGATGCGCGTGCCTGGGACGTACGTTGCGCGGGCAGCGCAAGCGGAGGTCGCGACGAGCGCGGCGAGTAACAACAGACGGGTCATTGGCACTGCGTAGCTAAGAGCTTCCAAGAACCACGCCAGGGTGGCGTGATCGGGCAGACGCTACAACAGCGAGGAAAGTTGGCCAAGTACACCACCCCGCCAAGCTTCGCTTCGGGCCAAAAAGGCACGGAAGTCCTTCTCGGGGTTTGCGACCCTTGCCAAATAGACATCGGTGATGCGGGTGATGGTGAACCGGGCGGCGGCGGCCCGGACTTCGATAGGCAGGGCCGTCCGATCCGCTGCTGGGAGGTCGCGGACGCGCCGGTAGCCCGTGAGGAGCGCACCGACGAGGTCCATCCGCGGGCCATCGACCCAGCACCAGTCGTTGATGCAGACCGCGAGGTCGTAGGCGAGCGAGCCGCCGGAGGCCTGCTCGAAGTCGAGGATCGCGGCGACCGCCCCGTCGTCCCAGAGCACGTTGTCGCGGAAGAGATCGCCATGGATGATCCCTTGCGTCGCTTTGCGGCGGACCGCGGCGTGCGCCCCGACGTACGCGAGCTCCTCGCTCAGGATCTTGGTCGCCTGTGCGAGCGCCGGATCGATCGTCAGCTCGATGCGCTCGAACCGCGAAACGAGATGATCGTGATCGTAGATGCTGCCGCGGCGCATCGACGCCGGAAGCTCGAGGCCGACCTGATGCAGGCGCGCGAGCTGCGCACCGAGCTCGTCGGCATAGCCGGCGGTGACGGCGGAGGGTGCGAGGTGCTTGCCCGGTCGCCACGGGAACACGCTGAGCCACTTGCGCGTGTGAGCGAGCGGCGCGTACGGGCGTTCGTCGCGCGCGAGGACCGGCGGCGGCGTGCGCACTCCACCGGACGCGAGAGCCGCCACGAGGCGCGCTTCCCACGCGACATCGACCTCCGCTTTGCCCTCGTTCACGCGAAGGAAGTACCGACCGCGCTCGGTATCGAGGCGGAAGTTTGAATTGATCGTCCCGGCTTCGATCGCCTGAAAGCCGATCAGTTCTCCGAGGTCGAATGACTCCACCACCTCGCAGAGCTCGGATCGCCCGAGTTGCGTGAACACGCCCACGAGCCGAACGTATCAGCAATGCGGTAGGTTCGCAGCGTGGAACAGGCGGAGCGTGAGCAGCTCGTCGAGAAACATCTCGACCTGGCCGATAAGGCCGCGCGCATGGTGTTCCCCCGGGTAAAACAGCACATCGAGTTCGACGAGCTCGTGGCCCTGGGTACGATCGGACTCGCCGAGGCGGCGCAGCGTTTCGATCCGGAGCGCGGCGTGCCGTTCGGTGCGTTTGCCTGGTACCGCGTGCAGGGCGCGATCGTCGACGGGTTGCGCAAAGCGAGCAACCTGCCCCGCCGCGTCTGGCTGCAGCTCGTCGCACTGCGCGCTGCCGCCGACTACTTGGAGAATCGCGGCGAGCGCGACCTCGGTGCGCAACAACGCGGGACTCCGCCGCCGAGTGGAGCCGATGCGCTCGCGGCTGCGAAATCGGCGATGAGCGCGATCAAGACGATGTACCTCACGTCGCTCGAAGGGATGCGTGAGTCGGGCTTCGATCCCGCGGGCGAGCACCGCGATCCCAACGAAGCGCTCGACACGCATCGCCTCGGTGCGCGCATTCGCGCCGCGATCGCAGAGCTACCGGAGCGCGAGCGGGCACTCGTCACGAAGCATTACTTCGAGGGCAAGAACCTGCTCGAGGCGGGCGCGGAGCTCGGGATCTCGAAGTCGTGGGCGAGTCGAATGCATTCGCAGATCGTCGAGAAGCTACGCGCTGTCGTCGACGACGCCGCGTGAAATGCGCCCAGGGATGTAGACGCCCTGCCTACATCGCACCCGCGCGTGACCGTGATCTACAATGAGGACAGTGGGGGAACCGAAGCGTCCCGACGAGCCACCTCGTCGAGCTCCGACGGCGGCGACGGTGGCATCGGCGCCAGTGCGTACAGCGACGCCGCGTGGTGGTGTCCCCGCGGCCGTGAACAACACGGCGAATGGTCGCGTCGCGCAGCCCGTTCAGGATCCGAACTCGACGTCGATCCTCGGCGCGAACGCGATCTCGAATGCGCCCTCTCCGTCGAACGCAGGGCTCTCGCCCGTTCCGCAGGATCTCGGCCCTCCGCCCATGAAGGCCGAGAAGCGCTCGCAGGCCGGTCGCGCGAAGAAGGACTCGCATCAGCCGCTCGAGTTTGCCGAGGCGCAGCAGATCGGTCGCTTCGGCCTCATCCGCGAGATCGCGCGCGGCGGCATGGGCCAGGTCTTCCTCGCGCGCGACACCAAGCTCGGTCGCAAGGTCGCGATCAAGTTCCTGCTCCAGAACGATCCCAACTTCGTCAGCCGCTTCGTGATTGAAGCGCGAGCGACCGCGCGCTGCACCCACGAAAACATCGTCACCATCTTCGAAGTAGGCGAGCACGCGGGCCTTCCGTTCATGGTGCTCGAGTACCTCGAGGGCAAGACGCTCTCGCAGATCCTCGACGGCAAGCCGAGCCTGCGGCAGTTCGTCGAGCTCATCCTCCCCGTCGCGCGCGCACTCGAACGCGCTCACGAGCACGGCATCGTTCACCGCGACCTCAAGCCCAGCAACATCTTCGTCACCGATCGCGGCCAGGTGAAGGTGCTCGACTTCGGCGTTGCGAAAGCGATGGGGAGCTCCGCGCCGGGCGACCTCGACAAGATCGCCGCCCCCGTCGCCGAGACGCGCGCGATGGATGCCGTCGAGCCCGAGGTCACGTACGTCACGTTCTCCGGTGGCGGTTCGCTCGTCGGAACTCTCCCGTACATGTCGCCCGAGCAGTGGGGCGCGGATTCCGTCGATCACCTCAGCGATATCTGGGCCGTCGGCATCATGTTCTGGCGCGCGCTGACGGGCGTACACCCCGCGGGCACGATGCAGCCCGAGAAGCTACGCGCGCGGCTGTGCGATCTGAACAACCCGCTGCCGAGCCTCGCGACGCGCGATCCGAACTTGCCGCGCGAGATCGTCGAGATCGTCGACCGCTGCCTCGCAAAGCGGAAAGCCGATCGCTATCAGTCCGCCACGGAGCTCGCGGCGGATCTCGCGAAGTTCCTGCAGCCGCGCGAAGTGCGTGGCGAGGAGTCCCCGTACCGCGGCCTCGCGGCGTTCGGTGAAGGCGACGCGAAGTACTTCTTCGGTCGCTCCAACGAGATTCGCACCGCGCTCGGTCAGCTCGAGACGTGGCCGCTTCTCGCCGTCATCGGTCCGTCGGGCGTCGGCAAGAGCTCGTTCGTCCACGCCGGCTTGGTGCCCGCCGTGCGCGCGACGAGCGGTAACTGGGACATCCGCGTGCTGCGCCCCGGTCGCTCGCCGCTCGCGTCCCTCGCGAACGTTCTCGGCGAGGACGATCCGGGCCGCGTCACGGAAGTCATCAACGCCCTGCCCGATTCCCCCGGCGTGTTCGGCGAAACGCTACGGCGAGAGGCATCGAAAAAGAAGCAGCGCATCCTGATCGTGGTCGATCAGCTCGAGGAGCTGTTCACGCTGTCGAGCGATGACACCACGCGCAAGACGTTCCTCGCATCGTTGCTCGCCGCTGCGGATGATCCGAGCGCACCCGTCCGCGTCGTGCTCTCGATGCGCGCCGACTTCCTCGATCGCCTCGCGGGTCACAAGCAGTTCCTCTCCGAGCTCTCGCGCGGCTTGTTCTTCCTCTCCGCGCCAGATCTCGAGAGCCTGCGCGAGACACTGCTCCGTCCCGCCGAGCTCGCGGGCTACAGCTTCGAGAGTCAGGACATCGTCGAGGACATGCTGCAGATGGCGACCTCGCGCGGCGCCCTGCCCCTGCTCCAGTTCGCCGCGACGCGCATGTGGGACAGCCGCGATCGCCAGCGCAAGCTCCTCACGACGTCCGCATACAACGCGATGGGCGGCGTCGGTGGTGCGTTTGCCCGCCACGCCGACGAAGTCGCGGCCGCCGTGCCGCTTCCGCAACAAGGCCTCCTGCGCGCGGTGATGACGCGCCTCGTGACGCCCGAAGGCACGCGCGACGTCATCGATCACACCGAGCTCCTCGGGCTGTCGACCGATCCGGCCGACGTGCAGCAGATCATCGACAAGCTCGTCGGTGCGCGCCTGATCCACCTCCACACGGATCCGACGCAGGGCGCGACCGTCGAGATCGTGCACGAGGTCCTGATCACCGAGTGGCCGACGCTGCGGCGCTGGCTCGAAGATTCCCAGTCACTGCGCGGCTACATGCACGAGTTGCAGACCGCCGTGCGGCAGTGGAATACGCGCGGGCGCCCCAACGATCTCGTGTGGCGTGGAGCGACGGCGCAAGAAGCCCTCGGCGTGGCCAAGCGTCACGTACTCGAGCTCTCCGGCGCCGAGCGCGACTTCCTTCGCGCGGTCGAGAAGCAGATGTCGCGGGCACGCACGCGCCGCGTCGCCGTCGTTGCCATCGTGATGGCCGTGCTCGGTCTCGTCGCGGTCGGCGGCACCATCTCCGTCATCCGCATCTCGCAGGCCGAGAAGGTCGCGCAGGAAAAGGCGAAGGCCGCCGAGCTCGAGTCCAAACGCGCGAACGAGTCAGAAGCAAAAGTGAAAGCCCAGCTCGCTGCGGTGGACGCGGCCAAGAGTGGCCAGACGGCCGCCGAAAAGGAAGCCGCGGAGAAACGCGCCGCGGCCGATGCCGCCAAGGCGAGCCTGAGCATGTCCGAGGAGGAGCTACGCAAAGCGAACGCGGAGCTCGTGCAGCGCGAAGCCGAAGCAAAGCGAGCGCAGCTCGTCGCGGAAGGCGCTGCCAAGGAAGCGAAGACCCAGGCGCAGATCGCCAAAGACGCGACGGCAGCCGCAAAAGCCGCACAAGCTCAGCTCGAGGTTCAGCTCAAGGCCGCCAAGGCGCGCGCTGCCCAACTCGAAGCCGAGAAGGCGAAGATCTCGACGGACAAACTGCACTAAGGGGGACTCTTGAACCGACTGCGCATACTTCTCGCTGCAACTCTCGCCACCTCGACGCTCGCGATGCCCGTGGTCGCGTACGCGACGCCGTGGTCTGAAGGCGTCCCGCAGGCAACGCAGGACGAAGCGAACAAGTTGTTCGACGAAGGCAACCAGCTGTTCGCGCAGCAGCAGCACCTCCCCGCCGCCGAGAAGTACCAGGCGGCCGTGAAGCTGTGGGACCACCCCCTCATCGAGTTCAACCTCGCGGTGACGCTCATCCGTCTCGAGAAGCCGCTCGAGGCTGCCGAAGCGCTCGAGAAGGCGCTCCGCTTTGGCGATCAGCCGTTCAAGAAAGAGCTCTATCAGCAAGCGCTCGACTACCAGTTGCTCCTCAAGAACCAGGTCGGTTACGTCGAGGCCGCGTGCACGCAGGCCGGCGTGAAGGTCCGCGTCGACGGCAAGCCGTGGTTCGACTGCCCCGGCACGCAGAAGATGCGCATCATCTCCGGCGAGCACATCATCGACGGAGAGCTCAAGGACTACGTCCCCGCGACCTCGGGCCGCGTCGTCGTCTCGGGCGGTAACACCGCGCATCACGACGTGAAGATGCGCTCGATCGATTCCGCCGTCGTGCTGACGTACAAGTACCCGCGCTGGGTGCCGTACACGGTGACCGGTGCGGGCGCCGCGGTCGGTCTCGTTGGTCTCGCGGTCTGGCTCGCGGGCCGTAGTCAGATGAACGACTTCGAAGATCAGTTCCGCATGGTCTGCCCCTCGGGCTGCGAAAAAGACCTCTCGGATCCCAAGCACTCGCTGCTCAAGGATCAGCGTGATAGCGCCGAGCTCAAGGGCAGCATCGGCATCGGCATGATGATCGGCGGCGGCGCCGTGCTCGTCGGTGGCGTCGTGCTGACGGTGATGAACCGCCCGACGCGCGAGCTGCCGAAGATCGAGGTCGCCCCGACGAACGGTGGCGCCACGGCCTCGACCTCGTTCCGCTTCTAGCGCTGCGCGGCTTTGATATCGGCCGGCTGCGCGAGCGTTCCGTTCGCCTGGTAGTAGTCGAACAGCTGGCCCCAGTGCGTGGTCTCGCGCCACTGCTCGAAGATCTTCCGGTCGCGCAGCGGCCACCGATAGTAGTCGTGATAGGCCTCGCTGCCCGCGACGAACAGGTTCACGAGCGGCGTGTGGAAGAACAGCTTCTGGAACCGCTTGAGCGGGCCGAACCACATGAGGTCGCCGACCATCGACGCGCCGTTGTCGCCGACGGAGAAGCCCCAACGCTGGTCCGCGAGCTCCACGTCTCCGACGACCTCGATGTTCTCGCGGCGACCGTTGCCGAGCCCTGCTTCGTCCGCGAGCTTGATGTACTTGAGCGACATCGGGTCGAAGCCCATCATCGACGCGGCGACGGCATCGATCGCGACCTGATCCTCCGACGCGAGCATCACGTCCTTGATCACCGGGCGCATCGTGCGCGGGCCCGGACCATCACCCGCCGTGGTCCCGTCCATCATCGCGAAGAGGCCCGAGTGGATCTCCTTCTGGATCGCGAGGAGATCGACGAGCGTCTCGTGGATCCACGAGTGCGTGTAGTGGCGCTTCGTGTTGAGCAGGCCGCCGAACGCGTTCTTCATCGCGCCCGTCGTCGTCGTGTAGATGTGGCAGTTGTGAGCGACGATGCCCGAGGCGACGAAGGAAGCTCCCTCGGGAACCGTGATGTCATAGAGCGGAAGATCGCCGTCAACGTCTTCGATGGTCTCCACGTGGTCCCATGCAAGATCCTCGTGGGCGAGCCGAGCGAGCGCCGCGCGCTCCTCGCTGGTCGCGTCACTCGAGTCGGCGGCCCCGAACGATTCCACGAGCGCTCGCACGATGCGCGGGGTTGGGTTCGAGTACGCGTTCTCGATGTTGTTCACCGAGCCGGCCAGTCCCGTTGCGGCCTGGGTCATGCGGAGCTTCGCGCGGATCGAGGCAACGAGGGACGAGCACGCGGGGACCGTGTCCCAGTTACTCGGCTGCTTGCTGGTGGCGAGACGAGCTACGTGCCCCGAGAGACGCTCGGCTTTGACCGAGTGACGGAGCCGCAGGTGCTGCGCGAGCACCGCCACAGCCGCGCCGCTCACGGTCACCTGGTAGTACGTGCGCGGCTCTTCCCACACGCCGGGAATCGTCGACAGCACCGGCTTGACGAACGCGACAACGCCCAGCCGCGAGAACAGCGCGACGAGATCGGTGGCTAGCTGCTGGCTCTTGGTCGTCGCGGAGACCTCCGCCTGCTTGTTAGAGACCGTGCCGTCACCGTCGAGATACGCGGAGAGGAACGAAGCGATCTCGGCCGTCGAGCAGCGATAGAGGAGCCGCGGCACCGACTTGTTACCCGAGTTGAGGGGATTGGCGCAGCCAAGCTCTCCGAGGAAGCGCACCAGGTCACGCGAGTAGATCGAGATCTGCGCGTGGTTGCGGACGCGTGCATCGAGACCAAACAGCTCCTCGGTCAGCGACACGAAGTCGTCGCGGAGCGCCGCGTCGGTGTTCGTCCACCACAGCTTGCCGGCACCTTGCTCGAGGGTCTCCGTGCAGCCTTCCGCGGCGACATACCCCATCCATCGCCAGAACGCTGGAGATGTCGCCAACGGTACGGTCATCTGGATGACGTTGCGGCGCATCGGCACGGCATGACGCTTCAGGATCGACTGCACGGACTGCCAACGAACACCGGCGCCCGCAGCGATCGCCGTGACTGTCTCGCCCTCCACGTAACGATCGAGAAACGACTGCGCCTGCTCGGCGGAATACGTCCGCCCCGCGCGCGCAACGACATGCGTCAACCTCTTCGCGCTATGCGTCTGGGGCAGCGCCTGGGCGACGCCCGTGGCGGCGACGCGACGAGCGACCGCAACCCGATCGCCGATCTCCAGCATGCCCGCGTGCGTCCAGCCTGACGCGGCAAACAGCGGGTGGTCCTCTGTGGCGACGATCTCGCGCCCGGACTTCATGCGCACCCGAACAACACGACGACCGCCGCGGGTCGTTCGTGCGAATCGCGTGGCCTTCATCGGACGGATCGCGCCGTCTGGCGCCATCGCGAAAACCATCGCTTCACCGCCGGCGTGCTCTGTTCCGTCGGCTTCGCGAATGACCTCGCCTGCAGCGAGCTTCATCTGGACCAGCTCGGCAATGGACGTCAGGGTTCCGTCGCCCAGGATGACCTCGGTCTCACCGGCGACACACTTCACCGTCGGCAGCTGGACGATGTTCGTGTCGTGGAACGCATCCGGGATCTGGATGCCCTCGGGGAAGATGGTGTCGAGGACGAGCATCTTCGCCTTGGGGCGATAGACCGACCACGTCATGTCCTCGGGCTTGAAGTTGTAGCGAACCGGGATGTTGTACTTCTTGAAGATCGGGACGTAGCCGTTCAGGTCCTCACCCTTGAACGCGTCCGTGACGACGGTCTTGTTCTGCACGCAGACCTGGTCCTCGTAGCCGCGCGCCTTGAGCGAGCGCACGGTGCCCTCGAGCTGCCACGGCGTGGTGTTCGCGCCGGGGAACGGGAAGTGCCACGAGATGTTGTCCTTGAGGATCGTCGGCGCGTCGGGCGCGAGCGCCTTCTCGACCTCGCCGAGCGTGTAGAGGCGATCGATATCTTCGAGGACCGTGTCGGGGCGGACGCGGACTACCGCGACCTTGCTGCGAGCCATGGCAGGAGACTGCCACGATCGCCCAGGGGGGAGAAGCTCCCGGCCCCCTGCTGAAAATTTGCGGCACTGATCCCAACGGTGTGAGTGTCGGTCCATGAGCGAGACGCTGTTCACCAGCTCCTTCACGCCCGATCCCACGCGCGCGTTGGACGTGCTCGCGTTCGTCCTCACGCCTGCCGAGGCCTTCGCGAGCGATCCCGACGAGCTCGAGATGGTCGCGGAGCTACTCAACGCGGCGAAGACCGAGGCGATCCTGCGCTGGCAGAATCTCCAGGGCGAAGCCCGTCGTCAGTAGCTTCAAACGACTTCGTACTTCGGGTACGTGAAGCGCATCCGCTCGGTGAAGAGCTCGATCTTCACCTGCTTGATGTCTTCGTTGCCGAAGTCGAGCTTGTCGATGCTGACGTTCGCGATGTCCGCCTCGAAGAACTCGAGCGTGAACAGCGGGTCGCCTTCGTTGTCGTAGGTCTGGATGTAGCCGGTCTTGTTCGGTGAGTGCGTGCGCTGCTCGCCGTTGATCGCGCGCTGCGTGAACTGGTTCAGGAACGGCTGCGCGTCGGCTTCGGGCACGTAGAACGCGATGTTCGGGAAGTCGATCTGGCTCGCGCACTTCATCGGCGCGCGGAAGCCACCGACGTGGTGCTCGATCACGTTCTGCTTGATCGTGAACGAGTCGACCTTCGAGGCGTTCTTGCAGGCGGCCTCGTAGCCGTCGAGCGAGATGCGGAACTTGTTGGGCGCCCATTCCTTCTGGCGCTGCGCACCAGGGCCGGGATTGATCTTGATGCCGCGGCCAGGGACGAACGCCATGCCCTCGACGGAGATGCCGACGCTCATGTAGATCGGCGCCGAGTCCTTCGCAGAGAGCTGCGGGAACGTCAGCTCCTTGATCATCGCGTTGGTGAACTCACGGCGCGCGCGCTCGAGGTAGTGGAAGTCGGCGGCGACGATCGCGCCGTTCTTCAGCGTCGCATCGCCGTCGAAGAACTTCTCGATCCAGTCGTAGAACGGCTTGGACATCGCCATGCCGACCTGAACCTTCAAGTCTTCAAACTTGGGTTTGCCAAGGGCTCGCCATCGCTCGTAGGCGTGCCCGTATTGGTACTGCATCACGTCAGCACGCACGCCGCCGCCCTCGATAGAGCGGAACAGGCCGATGTCCTGTCGCCCGTCGAGCTCGAGGGCGAAGTGCGCGGACGCGTAGGGGCGTTTATCTACCTTCTTGGCGACCATTAGTCCCTTGACGATTGTACCCCAGGGCGCCGGGCGCCTTTCGAGGTACAGGGTCGAGACATGCTACGGTTGACGTGCGCGTTGCCTTCCTAGCGGCAGTCATTCCGGTGGCTTCGCGCGACCCATGGCCGACCGATTGGCGAGTGCGCAGACGACCGATGGGCGCAGGGCTGAAACGCCAGTAATTGCGCCTCGTTGGGGATTCTCGCGCGGTCTGTTAACGGGCGTCGTGGTCGAGATCCCGGCGATCGCGGGGACGGTGTGGGTGCTCGCCCGGATGGGCGTAGGGGACGGGAGCGCGCCGTTCTTTTATATCGCCCGCATGGCGACCCTGTTTGCGGGGCTCGCAGCCCTGCTGACCGCCGGTGGGATCGGACGGCTCGCGGCATACGCATCGGTCGAG
This sequence comes from Kofleriaceae bacterium, assembly GCA_036499725.1. Classification (GTDB taxonomy): domain Bacteria; phylum Myxococcota_A; class Polyangia; order Haliangiales; family Haliangiaceae; genus JABFXX01. The sequence goes on along the minus strand of DASYDE010000062.1, from coordinate 22,677 downwards.
GGCGGCCGACGCCGGGCGATGTTCGTGGCTGCGCGCGCGCATGCGGCAGCGTCTGCCGGCCTGGTGTTGCTCGCTGCCATCCCGCTCGGCGATCTCCCGGAGCGTCCGCTCGGCTTTCTCCCGATCTTTGTCGCGGGTGCCGTCACGGGCGCACTGATCGGAACGCTGATCGGCGCCGTGTGTGGCGGTGCAGCGCCCGTCGCGATCGCGGATGTCCTCTCGCTCGCGAAGCGTCCGACAGAAGTACTTCGCCATTTGCTCTCTCCCGACGACGTCGTGAAGCTCGGCCGCGAGTTGCGAACGCGCACGCATCACCTGTTCGAAGGCATCTTCGAACCCGCCGCCAAGCCTCCCACGGAACCGCCAGCGCCCGACAAAACGCCCGACGAGCCGAAGAAGAGCTGATGGAGGGATCCTCACGCACCGAGATGCGCACGGTCGCGGGTGCCTTGATCGTGACGCTGCTGTTGTGGAACCTGCCGTTCGGCGGCGTGCTGCTCTATCCGTTCAAGCTGCTCGCGACGTGGCTGCACGAGCTCACGCACGGGATCGCGATGACGGCGACCGGCGCGGGCTTCGACTACGTGCTGATCTATCGCGACACGAGCGGCCTGGCGTACGCGCACGAGAGGGTCGGTCGCGTCGGCACCGCGATCATCGCGGCCGCGGGCTACATGGGTACGCCACTGTGGGGCGCGTTCCTGTTGCTCGTCACGCCGACGCCGCGGGCGGCCAAGCGCGCGATGCTCGTACTCGGCGGTGCATGCATCGTCTCCGCATTCACCGTCGTCGCGCAGCGTCCCGACGATCCGTTCGGACCGTGGGCCGTCGGTGCGATGGGCGGCGCGTTCGCGGCGTGCGCGTTCCTGCCCGGCAAGTGGCGCGTCGCCGTCGCGCACTTCATCGCGGCGCAGTCATGCATCAACGCGCTGCTCGATATCCGCGTGCTGCTCCGCCCGCTCCAGGTTGTCGACGGTCAGCTCGCCGGCGCGTCCGACGCGCACAACATGTCGAACGCGACGTTCGGCACGACCGACAACTGGGGCGTCTATACGTGGGCTGGGATCTGGCTCGCGTGGTCGCTCGTGATGCTGTTCGGCGCGCTGCGGCTCAGTGGATCGCCTGTGTTGACGCGCGCAATTGGGTTCGGTCGGCCCAAGGCAGCGCCTCGAGATGAAAGTGATCGTGATGGGCATCGTCGTAGTCCGGCGACAGCACCAGATGAAACAAGCCCGACCGCACCAGCTGACACTGAAGCACCTTGAGCACCGCGCCACCGCGCGTCATCGGTGACCCGACGCAGTCGTAGTCATCGCCGAGGCCCTGCTCGTAGTCGCGATCGATGCGCAGCGTGCCCAGGTCCGGCAGCGTGAACGTGTGGATATCGATCGCGAGGCCAAAGCTGTGCTTGCTGGGATGGTTGGTCCCGCGCACGTTGCGCCGCGAGTACGCGTTGGAGAAGTACGCCTTCTCGATGCCGAGCGCCTTCATGTACTTGCCGGCCTCGTCGAGCGAGATCGCGAGGGAGCAATCGATGACGAGGGGCACTTCACTCGTGAGCGGGGTGCCGCCGAGCGGTCCGACGATCTCGACGGAATCCTTGATGCCCGGGCGCGAGCCCTTCTTCCACGCGATACCGCGCGCATCGAGCTCGTCCGTGCATTTCTCCTGCGCATCGCTCGGCGCCGCCGCCACGATCGCGGAGACCAGCGTCGGGGCCAAGAACAGGAGCGCGCGCATCAGTCGAGCGTACGCGGGACGCTGCGGTGGGCAACTTCTGGGACGCGGACCGAGCCGTAGAGGAAGCGGAAGTAGTTCGGGGCGGCCGCGATCATCGAATCGGGCGCGACCATCGTCACGGTGACGAGCTCGTGCTCGAGCACGCGGCCATACGCGAGCACGCGGCTGACCTGGGTGTTGCCCATCTCGTCGTCGTACGACGCGAGGTACTCCTGACCGTACCAGCCGCGAACTTGGGGAACGATGCGATACGGCGCGATCGCGACGCGCGCGTAGTCACCGTTCTTCATCATCGCGTCGGGCAGGCTGCGCTGCCATTGCAGGAGCTGGAGTTGCTCGTCGCCGAGCTCGTTGCGCTCGACGTTGACGACCACGAGCCCGTCGGGATCAGAGAGCGAAATCTCGTTCTGCCAGTTCGCCGGCGCGACGATCGTGACGCCGCCGAGAGCGTGCGTGATGCGCGGCAAGCGCATGAGGCTGTCTTCGACGGACGTGCGCGCGACATCGACCGCAGCGACGATGGTGAACGCGAGACCGAGGAACGCGACCGCACGCCCGAGCTGACGACCGAGCGTGGACCATGGCGCGTGAGGCGAGAGCAATCCGGCGAGGATGATGCCGGCCGCGAGACCTGCACCGTGCGACCACTGCTCGACGCCCGGGTTGATGAGGCCAAAGCCGAGCTGCGCGACGATCACGACGGCGACGATGACGACCGCGAGGCCGCCCCACATGCCGCGCTTCCACGCCTGGTGATATCGCGCGCGGTGCCACGTCAGCTCGATGAACACGGCGCCGAGCAGACCGAACAGCGCGCCCGATGCACCACCTGCGACGGACGTGGGCCCGACGAGATAGCTCGCTGCTGCACCGGCCGAGCCCGCAGCAAAGAAGATCGCGAGCGTGCGCGTCGTGCCGAACAGCTCTTCAGCGATCCGCCCGACGAACCACACACCGAGGACGTTCACGGCGAGATGAGCGAGACCGAGATGAACGAAGACGCACGAGAAGATGCGCCACCACTCACCACCGTCGATCATGCCGCGCACGAGCCCACCCGCGCGCGTGAGCACGCCCACGTCGCGCGTGCTCCCGACGAGCAGCGTGATGACGCCCGCGACGACGAGCATCGCCGCGGTGAGACCGTACGTCGCCCACGGACGCTTCGGAGACGTCACGCGGACAGGCGCGGGCATCGGCGCCGCTTCGACGCGCGCGACGACCTCGGTCGCTTCCGTCGACAACCGCACCGCGAGGCCGTCTCCGTTTTGTACGTTGTCGAGCGCGCTCTCGATGAGCTCGCGAGACCGACCGCGCGAGCTTCCGCGCGCCTTGCGATACGCGGCCGTGGCGGCGCTGCGATTGCCGTCGTGCTCGTGCGCGACGCCCATCCAGTACGTGCGCGCGGCGCGGCTCATGTGGCGCGCCTGCCGAGGCTCGACAAGCGCAGCGACAGCAGCGGGGCGACCGGCGAGCGCGAGGAACATCAGGCGCGCATGGTGGATCCACATCGCTGCATCGTCGCGATTGGCGCAGACGTCCTCGAGCCGGGCGAGCATCTGCGCGGCGCGATCGAGATCGCCTGTCCTGCCATACGCTCCGAGCAGCTCGACCCACACGGGCGGCGCGACACCGAGCGCGCGGCGCAGCGGCAACAGTGCGGAGTTTCCCGGATCCGGCTCGTCGAGCTCGAGGTTGAAGATGTGCGACTCGGCGTGCGCGATCGCGTCTTTCCAGCGATACGCCGCGAGGTAGAGCATGGCGATGCGCTCGTCGATGGCGAGGCGCGCTTCGGTCGACGCGGAGTCGCGCGCGGCCGTCAGCGCATCCACGCTGTGCTCGATGCGGCCTTCGCGGATCTCGGTCATCGCGCCGAGCAGTGCTTTCTCGTCGGAGACACCCGAACCGGGCGCGAGGATCTCTGCGAGGTCGAGCAACTTGCGCGCGAGCCACGGACGATCGGCTTGCGCGAGTCGTCGCGCAGCGCTGCGAACGACGGGACCGAGCACGAGCAGACACGCTCCCGCGCCGAGCCCGACAGCCCCTGCCCCGCCCATCCACGCGGGTCCGTCGGAGTGATGACCGTAGAGGCCGATGCCGGAGAGCGCGGCGGCCGCGAGCTGCATCACGCCAAACGTCGGCGTGCCGTGAGGTTGCCGGACGAGGAAGAACCAGCCCCAGTAAGTGCCCGCGACGACGACCGAGATCAGCGCGAGCTCGTAGTGCATGTCACCCCGGAACGTCGACGAAGGCGCCCATGGTGCGGAACTTCTCGTAGCGTTTCTCGAGCAGCTCGGTCGTGGACATCGCCATCAGCTCGCGCATGTGCTTCTTGAGCGTGGCGCGGAGCCGTGATGCCGTCAACGCGGTGTTGCGATGAGCGCCGCCCAATGCTTCGGGGATGACCTCGTCGCAGATGCCGAGGCGAAGGAGGTCCGGAGCGGTGAGCTTCAGCTGCGTCGCTGCTTCGGCGATCTTCGCCGGGTCGCGCCACAGAATGGACGCGCAGCCCTCGGGCGAGATGACCGAGTAGATCGAGTACTCGAACATCAGGATGCGATCGGTGACGCCGAGCGCGAGTGCGCCACCCGAGCCACCCTCGCCGATCACGACGCTGATCATCGGGCACTCGAGCGACGCCATCACCTGCAGCGCCTTCGCGATCGCTTCGGCCTGTCCGCGCTCTTCGGCGCCGAGGCCGGGATACGCACCGGGCGTATCGATGAAGCACAGGATCGGCCGCTTGAACCGCGACGCCATGCGCATCAATCGCGTGGCCTTGCGATAGCCCTCGGGCCGCGCCATGCCGAAGTTGCGGTGCATGTTGTCCTTGGTGTTGCGGCCCTTCTGATGGCCGAGCACGAGGACTTCCCACTCGTCGAACTGCGCGAAGCCGCCGACGATCGCCGGATCATCACGGAAGCTCCGGTCACCGTGGAGCTCGACGAAGTCGTCCATCAGCAGGTGGACGTAATCGAGCGTGTACGGCCGCGCCGGATGCCGCGCGAGCTGAACTTTTTGCTGGGCCGTCAGATCCGCGAAGACTTCCTTCTGGAGCTTGCGGGCCTTCTGCTCGAGCTTGCGAATCTCGGTGCTGAAGTCGACCGAATCAGTCGAGAGACCACGCAACTCGCTGATCTTGCGCTCGAGGTCGATGATCGGCCGCTCGAACTCCAGGATCATGCGGTCGGAGAGGACCGGGACGGGGATGGTTTCAGTGGCCATCGACTAGAGCCCAGCTAGGTACCGCTCCAGGTCCGCGAGGTCAACGTTGGCGGGACTTAGCGCCCACTCGACAGGTCCCGTCCCCGAGGCGGGAGCGCGGTACCAGGACAGCTGCCGGCGGGCATAGTGCCTGGAATTACGCTTAATTAGCTCGATCGCCCGGTCGCGTTCCATCGTCTTTGCGGCGACCTCGTGGAGCTCGGCATAGCCGATCGCCTGCTGGCTCCGCAGGGGGGGCACAAAGCCGGCCGCCCGGAGAGCGGCGACCTCGGCCTCGAGCCCCTCCGCGATCATCTGGTCCACGCGCGCGTCGATCTTCGCGTACAGGTCCTCGCGCTCCGGGGCGACACCGACCAACCGGACAGGGTAGCGCGCCGGCATCGAGCGGTGATCGTGGCGGGCCTGATGCGCCGACATCGTCTCGCCCGTGAGTCGGAAGACCTCGAGCGCGCGGATGATGCGCTTCAGATCATTCTTCTCGATCTTGCCCGCCGCCGTCGGATCGATCCGCGCGAGCTCGCCGTGCAGCGCATGGACACCGTCGCGCGTCGCGATCTCCGTCAGCTCAGCGCGAACGTCGGGCGATGCGGGCGGCCCCTCGAACAGGCCGAGCAGCAGCGCGCGCACGTAGAAGCCCGTGCCTCCGACGACGACCACCGGCTTCTCGCGCGCCGTGACCTCTGCGATCGCTGCATCGGCGAGCTCGGCGAAGCGCATCGCCGTCATTTCCTCGTCGGGATTCACCACGTCGAGCAAGTGATGAGGAACACGCGCGCGCTCGGCTGCGGTCGCCTTGCCGGTGCCGATGTCCATGCGGCGATAGACCTGCTGGCTATCGGCGCTCACGATCTCTCCGCCGACGCGCTCCGCGAGGTCCAACGACAGCCGCGTCTTGCCCGCGCCCGTCGGGCCCACGATCACGACAAGGCGCGGCGGCACGCGCGCAGTCTACGACTTCTTGCGCGAGAAGAAGACAACGAGCGAGATCAGCCCGAGCACGGCGAAGATGAATCCGGCGAACAGCACGGCGATCGCGCCGGTCCCGCAGCGAACGCCCTGGTAGCCCGGCGGGTACGGATTGTGGGTCGCGAGCGCATACGAGCGCTGCACGAGCACCGCGAAGAAGACGGTGATCCCGAACCAAACGGTGCGCGCGTACCGCTTGGGTTCCATGCTTGTTCTACGCGCGAGGCCAGGCGAGTTAGTCGCACTTCCTTGTCGGCAATTGTCGCCGTTCGGTGACGTCAGGGCAGCGTCGCGTAGATCCCCAGCGAGAGTCCGCCTCCCAATGCCGCCCCGCCCCGCACCGCGACGCCGTCGAGAATCATGGGAGCGACCTCGAGCGCCGCGTACTCCCCGATCCTCAGGCGCAGAGGGATTCGCAGCTCGAGCGGAATCGAGTCCGCGTCGTCGATGATCGCGTCGTCGGAGATGAGCCCGTCGTACCGGACCGCGTGCACGTGCGTGAACCCGGTCGAGAGCTGGATTCCCACCGAGGCGAAGTCGCCCCAGTGCTCCCACCCCAGGCCGATCCGTCCCCCCCACACCGTGCTCGAGTCGAGACCGGAACCACCATCGGCGAGCGCATCTCCGTAGGGAATGAGCTGTGCGATGACGTAGATGCTGGGCCTCAACCGATACGAGCCCGCGAGCGCGAACCCGTCGAAGCCGGTGTCACCGTCTGTGCCCGCTGACCCGATGACACCGAACGCCGTGGCGCCCAACGTATAGCGCGGCGTATCCAGGTGCTCGTCGTAGGGTGAGTCGAGCGGTTGCAAGTTCGCGTGTGCGACCGACGCGAGCGCCGTCACGACGACCGTCGCAGAAAACAAGCGAAGCATAGGCATTCACGCTACGCGCGGCGTCACGTCATCCAGAACGAGAATGGGCGAGATTCTCGACGACGAGCGAGCGCGATCACACACGCGACAATCGTGTCGCGGAGTGTGCGGCGGCGAACAGTGCGTTGCTTACTCGCGCTTCGCGGCGATCGCACGGAGCGCGACGATCACGGCGCCGACGGCACCGACGAGCGCGATGATGCCGCCGATCATGATCGCGAACAGCTCGTTGAAGCCGTGGCGCGACACCGGGTTCGCGCTCATGCCGTACCAGACCAACAGCATCCCGAGAGTCATGACCACGCCGTATGCGGTCAGACGACGACGCACGCGGATCATCGTCCAAACCTGCGCGCGAGCTCGGCGAGCGGCAAGCGCAAGAGGACGGGACCACCATACGGACCACGCGCGGCGTCGGGCACGCGATCGAGCTCCTTCAGGAGAGCCTCTGCTTCGTGCGGTTCTCTTCCTCTACGCGGGCACGTTCCTGGCGGGCGAGGGACGCGGCCCGCGGCGTACGGCAGACAACCGCGAACACGCGGAGACGCAAAGGCCAATTCAACATCGACCCGATGCGTCCTAGTGGCATTCCTCGCCCGGCGAGGTTGAAGACTCTCTTTGAGTCCTCGCGTCTTTGCGGTTCTCTTCCTCTGCGCATGGCACGTTCCTAGCCGGCGAGGGACGCGGCCCGCGGCGTACTAGCGCCCTCAGCGACTGAAGTGGGTCGCGATCGCGGCGAGGCCCTGGTCCATCATCGCGGCGATCGTCGGAGCGAGCTCGTGAGGCAGCAGGTCGGCGATCCACACGAAGCGCGTGCCCGCGCCGTCCGGGAACACTTGCGCGGATGCGTTGTGATGCGTCATCCGTCCGCCGACGCTGCTCCAGACGACTCGTCGCGCGTCGTCGTCGATATCGACGATCAGCTCCCGCGCCACCAACCCGTTCGCGAACGTGACAACGCGTGCGCCCTCTTCGAGCTTGGTGTCGACGACAAAGCCCGGCGCGAGCTTGGTGTGGAGCGCGCCGACGTCGCGCAACGCGTCCCACACGCGGTCCGGGCCTGCGTTCAGGGTGACCTGCTTGGTGATCGATGCCATGCACCGCAGCGTACGCTCGCGTACCGAGGTGGGAAGCCCGCGGAGCGCAGCTCACTCAGGCCTGGCGAACAGAGCACCGAGTCCGACGATCACGACTCCGGCGACACCGACGAGCCCCATGATTCCGCCGAGCATGATCGCGAACAGCTCGTTGAAGCCGTGCCGCGACGGATGGATCGGCGACACGCCGTACCAGACCAGCAGCGCCCCGAGCACGAGGATCACGCTGTACGCGATCAGCCTTCGGCGCGCGCGACTCATCGGCCGAACCTGCGTGCGAGCTCCGCGAGCGGCAAGCGCAAGAGAACGGGACCACCGTGCGGACCGCGCGCAGCATCGGGGACGCGATCGAGCTCCTCGAGGAGAGCTTCGGCTTCGTGCGGTTCGAGGGAATCGCCCGCGCGCACGACGGAGTGACACGCGAGCTCCGCGAGCAGCCGCTCGACGCGCTCCTCTTCGGTCGGCGCGCCCTCCTCTGCCCACGCCGCGAGCAGCGTTCGCAACAGATCCGCTGGGTCGCGCTCGCGCGTGTTCGCCGGTACCGCGCGGACAGCGAGCGTCGCCTCGCCAAACGGTTCGACCTCGAAGCCGACGCGCAACAGCGACTGCTGCAGCAGCGGATGTGACACCTGCGCGACCTCGGCGGGCGTGACGTCGACGGTGATCGGGAACAGCAGCTTCTGCACCGGGACTACACGCGTGGAGTCGCCCGCGCGCAACCGCTCCAGCTCGACGCGCTCGTGCGCGGCATGTTGATCGATGAGTACGAGCTCGCCGTCGCCATCGCAGACCAGATAGGTCAGATCGAGCTGGCCGAGATACTTCAGCGACGAGAAGAACGTCGTCGGGACAAACTCGCTCTCGCTCGCCGCTCGCACGCCATCGTCGGCTGCCTCGCCAGTGCGCGGCGGATTGGTCCGCGCGTACTTCGCTTCCGCGCGACGGACGGCACCGTCTTCGGCGCGCTCGGCCGCACGAGACGCGCGCACGTCGCGCTGGATGTCTTCTGCCCACGCGCGCGGGCCCGCGATACGCGGATCCACCGTGGAGTCAAAGCCGAGCTCGCCCTGGGGGGCGTCGCGACCGGGGCGCCACTCCATCTGCTCGCGGAGGGATTGCGCGTAGCGCTGCGACAGCGCCGTCGCGGGCTGACCGTCGAGCGGCAACCGCGGCGGGGCGATCGACGTCAGCGCGGTCATCTGCAGCGGGCCGCCCAGCTCCGCGCGCCACGCTGCGGAGCCGACGCCCGCCTGCACGACGTGACGCACGGCGGACGCGACCAGCGCAGCGTCGGAGAAACGCACCTCCTGCTTCTGCGGGTGCACGTTCACGTCGACGGCGCCGGCGGGGACGTCGACCATCACGACGGCGATCGGATACCGCCCGCGCGGAACGAGCTCGCCGTACCCCATCGCGATCGCGTGGAGCAGACCGCGGTCGCGCACGGGGCGCCGGCCGACAAACAATTGAACGCCGCGCGCGGTGGCCTGCGCGAGCTCCGGTGCGCCGAGATACGCAACGACGTGAACGCCATCCTCCTCGCCGCTGACCGCCACCATGCGCGCCCCGATGCGCGTGCCGAGGAGCGCTTGGGCACGCGAGAAGCCGTCGCGATCCGGCGGCACCTCGAGCGCGGTGCGACCGTTGTGCTTGAGGCGCAGGTGCAGCGACGGATGTGACATCGCGAGGCGCGCGACGAGATCTGTGATGTGGCTCGCTTCGGTCGCGTCGCCCTTGAGGAACTTCAGGCGCGCCGGCACGTTCGCGAACAGGTCGGCGATCTCGATCGTCGTGCCGACGGGTGCACCGACCTCGCTGACGTCTGTGACCTTGCCGGCCGTGACGACGATCCGGGTGGCCGCGATAGCGCCGGCGGGCCGCGTCGTGAGGGTGAGCGTCGCGACGGATGCGATCGCGGGGAGCGCTTCGCCGCGGAACCCCATCGTGTCCAGCCCCCAGAGATCATCGACGCTCGTCAGCTTGGAGGTCGCGTGGCGCTGCAGCGCGAGGTGCGCCTCGTCGGCCGTCATGCCCCGCCCGTCGTCGGAGACCCGGATCAAGGCCCGCCCGCCCGCCTGTGTCTCGACGGTGATCGTGTGCGCCCCGGCGTCCAGGGCGTTATCGACCAGCTCCTTGACCACCGACGCCGGGCGCTCGACGACCTCGCCCGCCGCGATCTGGTCGATCACGTGGGGTGGGAGGAGCGCGATCGGCCGCTGCACGAACTAAAAGCTACGCGATTTCTGAGCTATAAGGTCGCGCATGGGACAGTCCCCAGCAGGCCGCGTCGTCGCCGTTACCGGCGCGTGTACGTACCTGGGTATGGAGCTGCTGCGCCGGCTTGAAGAAGACGCCCGGTTCACCAAGATCCTCGTGCTCGACGTCAGGCCACCTGCGTTGGCGCCCAGCGGTCATAACAAAGCAGAGTTCATCAAGGTCGACCTGACGCAGCCGACGGTCGACAGCGAGCTCGCGACGATCCTCGCCAAGCACGACGTCCACACGTTCGTCCACGGCGCGTTCCTCTCGCACCCCACGCACGCATCTGACTACGCGCACGAGCTGGAGGACGTCGGCACGATGCACGTCCTCAACGCGTGCTCGGGTGTTCCGCCCAAGCGCTTCATCCTGATCTCCACGACGCTCGTCTACGGAGCGCATCCCAAGAACCCGAACTTCCTCGTCGAGGATGCGGAGCTCAAGGGACAGCGCCCGACGCAGGGCGGTCGCTTCGTGAACGACAAGGTGCGCGCCGAGCTGCAGGTCGCGCGGTTCGCGCACGAGCATCCCGAGGTCGAGACGTGCGTGCTGCGGTTCGCGCCGATCCTTGGCCCGACGATCTCGAACATGTACACGCGGTTCTTCTCGCGGCGCTGGGCGCCCGTGATGATGGGCCACGATCCGCTGATGCAGTTCGTGCACGAGCAGGATGCGGCGTTCGCGCTGTGGCGCGCGGTCGAGTCCAGGGCGCGCGGTGCGTTCAACATCGTCGGCAAGGGCGTGCTGCCGTACACGACGGTGCTCGCGCTCCTCGGCCGCCTGCCGGTGCCGACCCCGCAGTTGATGGCGCGTCCGATCGCGCGCCTGCTGTGGGCGACACAGTTGATTGGCTCGCCGCCATCGTTCCTCGATTTCTTGCTCTACCTCTGCGTCGCCGACGGTGCAAAAGCGCGCAAGGAGCTCGGCTTCTCGCCGCGGCTCTCCATCAAACGCACCATCCTGGATTTCGGCGGGATCCCGCCCGAGGACGGCGCCACTGACGTGGTGCACGCCAGCGCATGAACGATAACGACGACGATACCGACGAGAGCGAGGAGTGGTACGGCGAAGCCGATCCGCGCGTGCCCGACGCGTCCGTCGATCACGTGTTCGGCGACCGTATCGATCACATCACGGGCGGCTTCCTCGGGCAGGACGTGTTCCCGCGCGATGACGTGCGTCCCGACATCGGTGATTCGTATCTCTCGCGCGAAGATCGCGAGGCGGCGGAGCTGGGCGAGCTCGAGCGCCGCATGGAACAGCAGCGCACGCCGGTGTTCCCGATCGATCTGCGCAACCGGATCCCGCTCGACGGCCTGTGGCGCGCGTGGCGCCAGCTCGCGATGCTCGGCCGCTCCGATGTCGTCGATGATTTCGGTCGCGATCCGCGTGCGACGGCGCGCTGGGAGTGGCTGTTCGAGTTCCTCTACAGCAAGTGGTTCCGCGTCGAGTGCACGGGCCTCGACAACGTTCCGTCCGAGGGCCGCGCGCTGCTCGTCGCGAATCACGCCGGTTCGCTGCCGTACGACAGCGCGATGGTGATGCACGCCGTGCGTCGCGATCATCCCGCGCGTCGCGACGTGCGCCCGCTCGTGGAGGACACCGTCTTCCACCTCCCGTTCCTCGGTCCCGTCATGAACCGCATCGGCGGCGTGCGTGCCGATCCGGAGAACGCCGAGCGCCTGCTGCGCCGCGACGAGCTCGTCGCCGTGTTCCCCGAGGGCGAGAAGGGCATGGGCAAGCTGTGGAAGGACCGCTATCGCCTCCAGCGCTTCGGCCGCGGCGGGTTCGTGAAGCTCGCGCTTCGCACCGGTGCACCGATCATCCCGGTCGCCGTTGTGGGTGCGGAAGAAGCGGCGCCGATGCTCGGCAAGGTGACGTGGTTCGCAAAGAACATCGGCATCCCGTGGATCCCCGTGACCCCGACGTTCCCGTGGCTCGGACCGGGTGGCCTCCTGCCGCTGCCCAGCAAGTGGCGCATCGCGTTTGGCGAGCCGATCGACCTGGGCGGACTGGGTCCCGATGCGGCCGACGATCGGCTGCTCGTGAACAAGCTCGCGGACCAGATCCGCACGCAGATCCAGTCGATGATCGAGGACCTCCTGGGTCAGCGCCGCGCCCCGATTTTAGGCGCGTTTTTCTAGCTTCCGGCTAAGGGAAGCTTCCCCGCGGAGGCTGCGTAGCCAGGTGTTTTCAGGCGCTACGGGCATCGCCAGATCGTGCGTGTTAGCGTGAGCACATGCGTCGGCATGCGACGGAGTTTGACGGCTTGCTGGAGCGAGTCCGCGAGCTGCTGGGCACCGGCGACGACCTCCAGCTTGGCGACGCGAACACGGCCGTCAACCAGGCGCTGACGCTGCGGCCTGACTCGATCGAGGGCTGGCTCCTCAAGGCCCAGGTGGCGAGCGCGATGGGCGACGACCTCGCGGCCCTCGCTGCGGCAGAGATGGCGGCGGTGCGCGCCCCCGAGCGTGCGGAGTGCCTGTACTGGCGCGGGGCCGTGCTCGGCGATCTGGGCCGCTACGCCGAGGCGCTGCGGGCGATCGAGGATGCGATCGGCCAGGTCTCGGAGCCCGAGCACTGGCTACTCGAGGACCTGTTTTACGAGAAGGTCACGGTGCTCGATGCACTGGGCTTTGCCGACGCTGCCGTGGCCACGTGCGAGGAAGGTCTACGTGCCTGCCCCGGCTCGGCCCTGTTGCGCGCGGCCTTGGTCCCGGCAGAACGGGCGCGCGTCCGCGGAACGCTAAAAGTGATCCGCGGCGGTGCTTAGTGGTTTGCGTGGCGCTTGAACGTCCAGTCGATAGCGCCGTGGTTGTTACGGTAGTCCCAGAGATCGACGTGAACGTCCATGGACTGCACGTCGGACGTGATCTCGAGCTGACCGTCTCGGTCGTCCGCGACGACTGTGCACTCGCCATCGACGAGGCGCAGGTTGGTCAACGCGTATCGGAACGTGCGATCAGGGTTCCCCATGTCGGAGTTGGGCCAGAAGCCTCCGACCTGGTCCCGCGCGTTGCCAAAGTCGATCATGCGGATCGTAGATGACGGAGTGGTCCAGTTCGCAGCGAGGTGCTTGAACGCATCGGAGAACGTGCATCGATCGAGCTGCGCGATCACCCGGCCGGTCTGATCTTTCACCGTGAATGCGGCACTTGCTGGCTCGAGATTACGTCCCGACTTCTCGTCGCGATCGAACGCCGTCACGACGAGGTCGTTGGGGCCGTCGTGGAGCTCCCACTGCTTCCACGCGTGCGCATCGAGGAAGTAGAGATCCTTCACCACGGGAGGCGTGTCATCGATGTATTGCGGAAACGCATCGAGCGGAGGAAGCAGCGTGTTGTTCTTCGCATCGACTACCGTGACGTGGGTGTGCCGCCCACCCGGAATATCTAGCTCGGCCAGCTCGCCGATCTCTTGACCGCTCTCGACCGAGAACTCGGTGCCGTCGTGCGGCAGATCCGCGTTCGGCTTCACGTGCATGAGATCCACGACAGCGTGAGTCTCGGGGTCCCAGATCGAGATGACCGTCGAGTAGTCCCCGTTGGGATAGTACTGAAAGCCGTTCCAATCCGTGATGCGAGCCACCCCGCGCAATGGAGCGTGAACGATCGGCGACTGATCTTCGGTCTCGCGAATGACGTCGAGGCCCGTGTGCTCGTACACGAACGAGTCGATGTGGATCGGCGTGCCTGCGCGATCGAGCAACGCACGCGAGTCCGCAAGCGGCCACTCGAGCACGGGCTGTCCCGTGACCGTGACGTCGCGCGAGTCCGCCCAGTACTTGCCGATCACCGCGTAATCGGACGTGTCGAGCGGGCGCGCCTTGACGTCGCCATTCGCGAGGTCGGCTTTGCCGCCGCTTCCCGTCAGACTGACGAACATCCCGGGCTCGATCTCGAACGAGTCAGTCGGCGCGGGATCGTTCGTCATGTCCTCGGTCACACACGCGGACAAGACCAGCGAACCGAGAACAAGACCTCGCAGCTGCATGCGTTGGTCATCTAGCAATACCGGGACCGAAGCCATGGCCAGCCAGCCGTCACCGGATGCACGCAGGGACAGCGAGGAGGTGCGGAGGGCTGTTGGAAGCGCCGGAAGTTATGTCTGCCGCCTATTCTGCGCGTCTCGCGCTGGCCGCCGCAGAATCGCGGAGTCGCGCGTGCAGTGCTACGATCGCGCAGTGCATCCGGGACGTATCGCCGTCATCGCCAGCCTCGCCGCCGCGTCGATCGCGGGCCTGGTGTGGATCGGTGCTGCGCTCGCAGGCGATCCAGCCCCGACACCCGTAGACGCGCAGCCATCCGCCGCGGACATCGCGCTGCAGGCGGGCCGCCATCTGCGCATCGATGGTCCGCATGGACCGGTCCACGTGTGGATCCCGGCGAGCTATCACGCCGACACCGGCGCGACGATCCTCTACCTCCACGGCTACTACGACAACGTCGACACGGCGTGGACCGGCCACCAGATTCCGCAGCAGTTCGCGCTCAGCGCTCTCAACGCGATGTTCATCGCGCCCGAAGCACCGGTCTCGAATCGCGCGCCCGTGAACTATCCCGATCTCGGCGAGCTGCTGCGTGTCGTCGAGGACGCGACCGGAGTTCCGCGCGGCGCTGCGCTCACCGTCGCGATCGGCCACTCGGGCGCGTTTCGCACGCTCGAGTCGTGGATGGACGAGCCGTTGCTCGACGAGCTCGTGCTCGTGGACTCGATGTACGGCGACGAGGACATGATCGTGAACTGGTACAAGGCGTCGCCACGCCGCCGCATTCTCATGGTCGGCGACGACACCATCCTCGGCACCGAGTCGATCATCACCAAGCTCGGTGATGCAGTCACGATCGACCGGGTTCCGCCGAGCTACGACCTGTTCCCCAAGGAAGCGAAATCGGCGCGGCTCGTGTACATGCGCGCGCAGTTCACGCACATGGAGCTCGTCATGGCGGGCATCGTACTGCCGTCGCTGCTGCGCCTCCTGCCCGTGGAGCACCTCGCGGACGCGCCGTGGCAACTCCCGCTCACCCCGCTCGCTCCCGTGCCTGACGCAGCGATGCTCTCCGACGACGCTGGTTCTGGCTCTGCGCTCTCGCCCGTCGTCGCGCCGGCCGAGTAGTCTGTGTCAATGCGGTACTGGCTCGCGACGGTGCTGATCGTCGTCCTGCTCGGCGCGGTTGCGTGGGTCGTGCCCGACAAGCGGCGCGAGCTCGTACACGCGATCACGACGTACGACGCGGTGCCAACTGCCCCTGCTCCCCTTCCTGGCGGTGTCGGCCCACCGCTGATGCGCTCCGTGCGGACGCGCGTCGTATTGATCGATGGCCTCGCGAAGTCCGTCGCGCGAACGCTGCCGCATTGGGATGCCGCGTGTCTCGCCGGCATGCGGCTCGAGGTCGACGTTGGCTTCCCTACCGTGTCGCTGCCCGTCGAGATGGAGATCTGGACGGGACTGACGCAGCAACAGAGCGGCATCGTCTATCGGTCGAGCGTTCCGCTTCTCCCACCGCTCGACAAGAAGGGCATTCCCGCGCAAGTGCCCGGCTCGGTCGCGGTCGCCGAGGCGTACGGCTACATCGTTCGCTCGCTCGGCTTCTCGATCGCGATGCCGGTCGCCGACCCGAGCAATCCCGCGAAGGATCGCGATCTCAACACCGATGCAAAGGGTCCCGGCTGGGCAGACAAGTGGCAGGGTGAAGCGCTCGCGGCCGTGCGAGGCAATGCGCCGCTCGTGTTCGTCCACATCCTGCGCGTCGACACGGCCGGTCATCAGTACGGCATTGGCATCCAGTACGAACAAGCGGCGCGCGAAGCGGACACGATCCTCGGAACGCTGATGGCTGCGGATCCGACCGCGCGCTGGTTCCTGCTCTCCGATCACGGTCATCTGCCGACGGGCGGGCACGGCGGCGAGGAGGTCTCCGTGCGCCAGGTCGAGCACTGCATCGTCGGACCGGGCATCTCGCCGAGCGAAGGCGGCCCGATCCATGTCATCGACATCGCGCGCGCGATCGCGGACTCCGTCGGTGCGACGCTGCCGACAGATTCCCGCAGCCGGCCGCTCTCGATCGCGATGCATACGCCACTGCAGGCCGATCAGGCCATTCCGCCACTCGCGCTCGGTGCGGGCGCGTTCGCGATCTTCATCATCGTCGCTGGCCTCGCCCTCTCGTCATGGGGCGTGCGTCGCTGGTGGCTCGTGCCGTGGTGGTTCTTCGCTGCTGTCACGCTGTTGATCGCGATCCGCGGCATGCCGACGCTGTCGATGCCGATGATCTACAAGCCGGAGGGTCGCGACATGTACCTGACCTGGCTGCCTGCCCTGCCCCTCGCGTTCGCAGCGGCGTGGTTCTCGTCGACGCGGATCTCGCTGACGCGGATGGCCGTCGCGCAGCTCGCGCTTCCCGTTGCCATTGCCTGCGCGGCGATCGCGGCGAGCGGGGCGTGGCCGACGCTGTTCGGCGAGCACCGCGCTCCGGTCGTGCCGGTCGTTACGGCGTGGGCGTCGCCGCTGATGCTGCTGATGGCTCACGGTGCAGCGGCGGTTGCGCTTGGCGTTCTCGCCAGCGGCGTCCGTCGAGCGTTCGGTCCACCCGCGGCGCCGGCACCCGCGAGTACCGCGCCCGCAGACGCTTGACGTCCTCGCCGCGATCGGACGAGAGGTCCGTGTGCTCCGCCGGATCCGCGTCCAGATCGAACAGCTCGACGACATCGTCCGCTGCATTCACGACCAGGTGCAGCGGCCACTGCACGACGCCCCACTGCTGCTCCTCGTGAATCGCGAGTGCGCGATCCGGCGCCGGGCGAAGCGCCGCGGGACCATCGAGCAGCGCGGGCACTAGATCCATCCCGTCGAGGCCGGGCATCGCATCCGACGCACCGAGCAGCGAGAGAATCGTCGGTGCGAGATCGACCAGCGACACGGGGTCGCGACGCACGCTGCCCTTCACGCCCGGCACGTGAATCGCGAGCGGAATCCGCACGAGCGGCGCGTAGACGACCTTGCCGTGCGTATCGCCGAGGCGCGGATCGTCTCCGAGGGATTCGCCATGATCGCTCGCGAACACGATGATCGTCGAGTCCGTCAGTCCCTGCTCCTCGAGTTGCTGACGCACGCGCCCGACCTCTTTATCGATGGCGAACAACAGCGCGCGATACGCGTGGCGCTTCTCTCCGCCCGCATCGCCGACTTGCGCCGCGAGCTCCTTGGGCACGGCGATCTGATGGTGCTCGTGTACGTCGAAGAAATGCATCCACACGAACCACGGCGCCGTCGCGGCCGCGATCGCCTTCAACCCTTCCGCCGACGTCGCCGGCGCGCTCACGTGATCGCCGATGTCGTCGTGTGACCAGTCCGTATAGACCGTGCGCTGACGCGTGAAGCCGCGCTTCAACATCGTCTCGCCCACGTAGCGATCGACCTCCGCTGGCAGCACGCTCGCCGTGTAGTGCCCGCGCGCCTGCAACGCTTCGGGCAGCGTCCACTCGACGGGCTGGAACGGATCGAAGCGCCCCGTCAGCAGTGTCGTGAGCGAGATATCCGTACCGCTCGCGGGTGCGATGGCGTGTTGAAACCACACCGAGTCATCGAGCAGCTGCGTGAGGTTCGGCATCTCCTTCCGGTCCACCGCGTCGGGGGCGAGCATGTCGAACCGAAGCGCGTCGATCGTGATCATCAGGACGTTCATCTGCGGCGTCTTCGCGAGCATGGGCTGCTTGCTGCGCCACGTCTTCGCATCGCTCGCGTCATCGATCGGCGTGACCGTCACCGTCGCGACGCGGTCTTCCTGCGCGTCCGCTCCGTCGCAATCCTGGTCGATGCCATCGCCGGGCTTGTCGATCGCCCCCGGATGCACGTCGCGATTGCTGTCGTTGCAGTCGCCGCCGCCGAAATACGGCGAGCTGCCATCGCCGTCGCGATCGAACATATGGCGCCACGTCCGCACGAGCTCGCGCGCATGACCATCCGTGTGCGCGAGCGCGGCGCGATCACTCGCATCGCCGAGCCCGTCGAACATCGCCGCGAGCGCGGTGCCGAGCGACAGTGCGACGAGCAGCGACGGCACCATGAGCGACACGGTCGACGTCCTGCACACGCGCACCGCGCACCCCGCGAGCACCACGATCGCGATCGCCGCGCCCTGGTGCGCGCCGGGATATCCGCTGCCGAGCACGTGCTGCTCGATCCACGCGACAACACCGATCAGGCCCGCACACGCGAGCAGCATCACCGAGCGCGTCGATAGATCGACCGCGCCGCGCACGGGCCGCATGAAGCGACGACCACCCGCAACGAGCGCCGCGGTGCCACCCCACACGACGAGCGGCAGCACGAACTTCAGCGCGCGCGCCATCGGCAGTGTCTGCGCGAACGCGCCATCGAACAGCGTCCACGCGACGGGGACTGTCACGAGCAGGCTCGGCGCCGCAACGATCAGCGCGGTTTGCCACCACGTGCGAGATCGTGCCGCGCGCGTCGTCACCGCGATCACGACACCGGCGAGCGATCCTGTCAGCGCGAACAGCGGCAGCACCGCGAGCAGCACGCCCGCGCGCCCGACCTTCGCGCATTCGATCAACCCGATCAGCGCGCCGCCGAGCGCATGCGCCGCGACGATCCAGCCGAGTGGGTTGGTCTCGCCGGGCAGCGCCGCCGTGCCTTCGCCTGGCGTGCCGTTCGGGGCATGCGCGAGCGGCGCGTCCGCCGCGTTGTCGCTCGGCGACGCCCGAGGTGGCGGCGGCGTTGGCGTCCGGGACTGCGACGGCATCGAACGATGCGACCACACACGAGGCCCCAGGCCCAGCGCGAACGTACGCGTTGACGACTTCCTGACCGCGCCCTCACTTAGAACTTGAAAACGGTCCCCGCGACGTCTTCGGCGACGGCGTCCGCACCCGCGACGGCTTCTGCGACGACTTCTGTTCCCGCGACGGCTACCGCACCCGCACGGCTTCCGCACCCGCACGGCTTCCGCACCCGCGACGGCTTCCGCACCCGCGACGGCTACCGCACCCGCGACGGCTACCGCTTCCGAATCCGCATCCTCATCCGCGACGGCTTCCGCACCCGCGACGGCTTTCGCACCCGCGACGGTTTCCGCTTCCGCTTCCGTCACCGCTTCCGTCACCGCTTCCGTCACCGCTTCTCCGCTTCTCCGCTTCTTCGCTTCTTCGCTTCTCCGCTTCTCTTCCTCCTCCGCTTCCGCGACGGCTTCCGCTTCGGCGACGGCGGCCGCTTCCGACTCCGCCTCCTTCCGTCTCCGTCTCCGCCTCCGCCTCCGCTTCCGCTCGCTTCCGACCGCGACGTCCTCCTCGTGCATCACACGCCGCGCCTCTATCGTGCTCGTGCCGCCGTGGCTCGCCCACGCCGCTCTCGCGCACCGGACCACGCCGAGCGCGTGACTCACCGCGGAGAACACGCGCGGTGCCCCCGCAGCTGGCGTGCCTGCGCCCGCGCGGGGACCCGTGCGGCGCTCGTCACGGTCCGTGCGCTCCGCGGCTTGTGGGCGAGAGCCACGGCGGCCCTCGCACTCAAGGAGTCACATCATGTTCGACGCACTCGAAGCTTCTCTCTCTGTTCTCGATCAGCTCGCCCCGCTGGAAGGCAAGATTCGCCGCAGTCGCAAATCGCTCGCCGACGAAATCATTCGCGCGTCAGAGAGCGTCGCGCTCAACATCAGCGAAGGTCGCTCGCGTGTCGGCCTCGACCGGCCGGACTTCTACCGACGCGCCGCCGGCTCGGCGGGCGAGCTCACGACCGCGCTGCGCATCGCGCGCGCACGCGGCCTCATCACATCGGCCGAGCACGCCGTCGTCGACAAGGAGCTCGATCGCGTCCGCGCGATGCTGTGGCGCTTGACGCACTGACCACCCGCCCACGCTCGCGCGGGGCTCATCCGCGCACTGGGCGCGCCGGCCCGACCGCGAGCGCAGCGAGCGTTGGCGAAGAACGAGAACGAAGCTGACAGCGCCGACGGTCCAGTGCGACCGCGAGCGCAGCGAGCGCCGAGACGCGCGACGATCGCTGCAAAGAACGCGTCGCGTGCGTGGGCGCCGCGAATGCACGGCGTGCCACGGCCGCCCGCGGGGCGAAGCGGTGGGGGTGCGCGTAGTGCGTCGGAAGCCCAACGCACAGCATCCGGCCCGCAGCGACACACATGGCGGGGCGAGGAAGGCACAAGCGCCGCCCCCACCGGGTAGCTCCGCGTCGCGGCCGTGGCACGACGTGCTCGCGGCGGCCCACGCACGCGACGCGTTCTGTTGCTAGGAGAGCGAGAGCGCGTTACTTCGCGGGCGGATACTTCTGCAGCTTGCGCTGCAGCGAGCGTCGGTGAATGCCGAGGCGGCGCGCGGCCTCGGAGATATTGCCGCCCGCATCGGAGAGCACGCGATTGATGTGCTCCCACTCGGCGCGGGCGAGCGATGGCGCCTTGTATTCGGTCGACTCCGAGCCAGGCGGCTCGAGCGGCGGCGCTTCAGCGCGCGCGAACGCCGCGAGGATGTCGTCCGCGTCAGCGGGCTTGGAGAGGTAGTACGTCGCGCCGAGGCGAACCGCGTCGATCGCGGTGGCGATGCTGCCGTAGCCCGTGAGCACGACCGACTTGGTAGCCGGGTCGATTTCGACGAGCGCCTTGATCAGCTCGAGGCCGGACTTGCCCGGCATCTTGAGATCCACGACCGCGAGCTCGGGCGACTCGTGCTGCGCGGCGGCGACGGCGGTGTCGTAGTCCTGCGCTTGGCGGACGTCGTAGCCGCGGTCCACGAATGCGCGGGCGAGCCGGTTCCGGTAGACCTCGTCGTCGTCGACGATCAGGATGGACGGCTTTTCCTCCGCGACAGCGGTCATGTGGGGTTGGATACCATTTCCGCGGCAATCGATTCAGTCGATTTGCGGTTTGTGGCGGCCACATCGGTCGGGATGCGGACGGCGACCTCGGTGCCGCGCTCCGGATCCGTGTCGATATCCATGGTTCCACCGACCCCCTCGACGACGGCGCGGGCCAGAAACAATCCGAGACCCATACCGCGGCCCGGCGCCTTGGTCGTGAAGAACGGTTCGCCGATGCGCGCGAGGACGTCGGGCGGGATGCCGGGACCGCGATCGCGGATGGTGATGGCGAGCATCGAGTTCTTCTGACGGACCATGACGACGACCGCCGTGTTGGGCGGCGAGGCGTCCTGGGCGTTGGTGACGAGCGAGCGTAGCGCCTGGCTGACGGCACGCGGCGGGAGGCGGAGCGCGACCTTCGCGACGTCGGTCGGGAGGTCCCGGTGCACGGTCGGTGCGGGGCGGATGCCGACCATCGTCTCGTCGAGTAGGGCGCCGACGGTGACGGTGCCAACGCCCTCGCCGACGGTGCCCGCGCCCTGCTGCATTTGATCGAGAATGGCGCGGCAGCGGCCGACCTGCTCGCGGATGAGCTTGGCGTCGGCGGCGAGCTCGCCGAGCTCGGCTTTGGTGAGCGCGCGCTCGAGCTCTTTGGCGGCGAGAGCGACGGTGCCGAGCGGCGTCGAGAGCTCGTGTGCCGCGCCGGCGGCCATCGTGGCGAGCGATGCGAGGCGTTCCTGCCGTGCAGCGAGACCGCGCGCTTCGGAGAGCTCGTCCTCGCGTTCTGCGAGCGCGTAGTTGATGCGGCGCAGGAAGTACACGACGAACGCCGAGGCGACGCCGAGCGCGACCCACATACCGATCGCGCGGCTGCGCTCGGGAATGGAGACGAGGCGCGGCATCACGAGCAGTGCGCCGAAGCCGATGAACGAGAGCCCGGCGATGACCCACGTCCACATCTGGCGAAGGAGGACCGTCGCGAGCGCGATCTGCACGAGGAAGAGGAATGCGAACGGATTGTCGGGACCGCCCGTGAAGTAGAGCAGCGCTGTCAGGATCGCGATGTCGAGCATCATCACGAGCGCGATCTGCCAGTCGTACACGGGTGGCGGCGGGCCCTGCCGACGACGGTCGCCGAAGAAGTAGAGCTCGAGGCCGAGGTTGGCGACGAGCCCGACGCCGATCGCGACGAGCAGCCACTGGATCGGAAGGAGGCCGTCGAGCAGGAACTGACCGACGAACACGGTCGCGGCTTGACCTGCGATCTGCGCCCAACGCAGTCGCGCGAGCCACTGGATGTTGACCCAGTTGCGCTCGGGAATGAGCGTCGGTTTCACCGCCACGGGGCCACCCTAGCCGAAAAAACCGGGACAAAAAAATAACGCCGCGGTTTCCCACGGCGTCCTGTTCAAACCAACTGACTGCTTCCCCGGTCGCTAGACCGGAGAATGAATCAACGGTCGACCTGCTTGAGGCCGTTCTTGACGACAGCGGTGTTGTAGTACTCGGCGGCCGGCGTGCCCTTCTGGATCGCCTCGTTCGCCTTCTTGAGCTCCTCGTCGACGAGGGCCGTGAAGTTCTCGATCGGCATCGCGCCCGAGAGGAAGCGGCCGTTGATGAAGAACGACGGCGTCGCGGCGACGGCGAACTTCTGGAGGTCCGCCATGTCCTTCTGGACGATCTGCTGGCA
>DASYDE010000061.1:0-34545 GCA_036499725.1 Kofleriaceae bacterium | reverse complement strand
CCCCGGAGCCTTTTGGACTCGGCGGTTTTCAAGACCGCTGCCTTCAACCACTCGGCCACTCCTCCAGGGCTCCCCAGAGGTGGGGCGTATTTATAGGGATCGCCCGAACCTTGTCCAGCCGGATCGTGGAACTTCTGCGGTCCCAGGCGCTTGACGACCCGCGGAGGCGGTCGGATTCGCAGTGAACGCCCGGCCGCGGTAAAACGATCTAGATGATGAGGACCCTCTGCCTCGCCGTGCTCCTGTGGGCCGGCTGTAAACAGGCGGGGGAGGGCGCGGATCCCGAGGAGGTAAAGACCGGGGTCGACACGCCAAAAGGCTCGGCAGGCGGCTTCAGCGCGGGTCTGGCCGCGGACCTCGCCAAGGCCGACGTGGGCTCGGCGGTGAAGCCGGTGGCCGGGAGTGCTCAGGCGGGCAGCGCGATCGGGGATACGAGCGCGGGCAGTGGCTCGGCCGGGAGCGGTTCGGCGACGGACGGCTCCGGCAGCGCAGTTGCGGTCGCGGACACCAAGCCGACGACCGAGGAGCCAGGAAAGCCGGAGACTGGGTCGGGATCCGGTTCCGCGAAGGTCGCTGACACCAAGCCGCCCGAGCCTCCGAAGGCACCCGTCGAGATGACGGCGGAGATGAAGGCGATCAAGCTCTCGCTCGGCCCGAACTGGGCGCGCGATGTCGTCGGTGCAGGAACCCTCTCGCTCGAAGTAAACGTGCAGAGCCGCGACGTGAAGTTCACGTACAAGTTCAACTACGGCTACGACGATCCGAAAGCGCCGACGGATCGCGAGCAGTACAAGAAGTACCTCGCGGACTCCAAGCAGCTGACCGTCTCCGTCGATCGGCAGCAAGGCGCGGCCTGGTACCTCGAGGGAACGGATTCCGCGGGGCGCACGGCGTGGCGAGTGCTCGTCATCTACGGCGGCAAGCGGCTCGTCTGCGGCGGCTCGTCATACAAAGAGAACGACCTCGGCGATATTCGCGACGATGTCGTGCAGCAGGCGAAGAAGATCTGCGAAACGATCTCGCTGTAACCGAGCACGCTCGCTGTTCCGGCACAGAATTCGTGGCGCAGGCGGTCGACGTAGACATACGACGTAGGCGCTCGACGCTCCGGACACTGCGAAACGATCTCGCTCTTAGGTTACGCGCGCCCAGAGCAACGAAGGCACGACGACACGAAGACAGTTTCGGACCCTCGTGGATCGCACCTCCATCCGGATCCTTCGTGCCTTCTTTCTTTGTGGCTCTGGGGCCGGAAGCGCTCGCCGATTTACGCGCGCTGCTGTGTCGTCGGATCTCGTTTGCTCGCGGCGATCTAGGGGATCGGATCGGTTGTGACGTCGGACCCCGCGGGTATAGTGCCGGTCGGTGTCGTACCTCGTTCTCGCTCGTAAGTACCGCCCCTCGACGTTCGCCGAGGTAGTCGGGCAAGAGCACGTCACGCGCACGCTCGCCAATGCGTTCGCGTCGGGCCGCGTCCACCACGCGTTCCTGATGACGGGACCGCGCGGCTGCGGCAAGACGACGATCGCCCGCATCATTGGTAAAGCGGTCAACTGCGAGAACGGTGTCGCCAACGGCGGCAAAGAAATCGTCTGCGGCACGTGCGCTGCGTGTACCGCCATCGCCAACGGCAGCGCGGTCGATTACCAGGAGATGGACGGCGCTTCCAATCGCGGCATCGACGCGATCCGCGAGCTGACAGAGGCGGTGCGGTACCAGCCCGCGCAGCTCAAGAAGAAGGTCTACGTCATCGATGAGGTTCACATGCTCACGACGGAGGCCTTCAACGCGCTGTTGAAGACTCTCGAGGAGCCGCCGCCGCACGTGATGTTCGTGCTCGCGACGACGGAGCCGCACAAGCTCCCCAACACGATCCTCTCGCGCTGCCAGCGCTACGATTTCAAGTTGGTTCCGGCGTCGCGGCTCGCCGCGCACCTCGCGTCGATCTTCAAGAAAGAGAAGCTCGCGATCGAGCCCAACGCAGTCAGCTTGCTCGTGCGCGAGTCGGGCGGCAGCGTGCGCGATGCGCTCTCTCTGTGCGACCAGATCATCTCGTACGTCGGCGACGCCACGATCACCGAGGCGCACGTCGCCGAGGTCCTGGGCGTCGCGGATCGATCGCTGACGCGCACCCTCGTCACGTCGCTCGCGTCCGGTGATGCGGGTGCTGCCCTCGCGGCGGTCGAAGCGGCGATCGAGCGCGGCGTCGACGAAGTTCAGCTCGCGCGCGCGATCGTGCGCTACCTGCGCGACCTCAGCGTCCTGCAAGTCGCGGCAAACAAGCCGGAGCTGATCGACGCGTCGGATGAAGAGCGCGCGGAGCTCGTCGCAGAGGCCAAGCAGCTCGATCGCTCGCGCGTCGTGCAGATGTTCGAGCGCATGCTTCGCTGCTGCGATGAGCTCGGCAAGACGCTGCAGCCGCGCCTCGTGCTCGACTGCGCGCTGATCGATGTCGCGACGGTCACGCCGCTCGTGCCGCTCGGTGATCTGATCGATCGCCTCGGTGATCTCGAGCAGCGCCTCGTGCGCGGTGGTGCGCGTCCGTCGAGCGGGTCGTCGTCGTCCGGCGGTGGCGGTGGTGGTGGTGCGCGTGCTCCTCAAGCGGCGCCCAAGCCCGTCGTGAAGGCCGCGGCGATCGAGGTCGTCAGTGCGCCGGTGCAAGCCGCGCCCGCGATCATCGTCGAGAGCGCGCCGATCAAAGCGCCGTCTGCGCCCGGTCGCGTATTGCCGTCGGATCACGGAGCGCCGTCCGGTCCCGTGCCCAAGCCCGCCGTGATGGCCGCGGGGTCGGGGCCCAACGACGACAAGAAGTTGGCGCCCGCTGCCAAGGTCCTACCGGTGATCGCGATCCCGGAGAATGCCGTCGCTGCGCTGGCGGCGTGGGACCGCGTGCTCGACGAGATCCAGGACCGCAAGAAGTTCTCGCTCGCGGGCCCGCTCACGCACGCGCGCGTTCTGAAGTGGACGTCGGAGCTCCTCGATCTCGGCTATCCCGTCGACGTCCACGCGATGGGCGAGATGGCCATGGAGAAAGAGAAGACCGAGGAGCTGCGCGCGATTCTTCGCGAGCTCGGTCCCGAACAGCAGAACGTGCGCGTCAGCGTGCGGCTGTTGAACGACGCGGAGTCGGCGAACACCGGCACGCGCTCGCTGCTCGAGACGTCGCGTGAAGCCGGTCAGGCCGAGCGCAAGAAGCGCGAGTCAGAGGCTCGCGAGCATCCGATTACCAAGCACGTGCTCACGACGTTCGCGGGCGCTCAGATCAAGGAGATCAAGACCGATGTCTAACGGAAAGATGCCCGACCTCAACGCGCTGATGAAGCAGGCCCAGAAGCTCCAGGGCGATGTCGCGAAGATCCAAGAGGAGCTCGCGAAGATGGAGTGCGACGGCCAGGCCGGTGGCGGCATGGTCACCGCGACGGTGAACGGCCAGTTCGAGGTCGTCCGCGTGAAGCTCGACAAGACGGTCGTCGACCCGAACGACATCGGCATGCTCGAGGACCTGATCACCTCCGCGATCAACGCGGCTGGCAACAAGGTCCGCGAGACGTCCAAGCAGAAGATGGCGGCTGTGATGCCCGGCGGTATGCCCGGCATGCCCGGCCTGTTCTAGCGAACGGCTCAGATCGAGCCCGAGCCCGAGCCCGAGCCCGAGCCCGAGCCCGATTCTCGAATCGGCTCCGTGCGGCTGCGCGCTGGACGCAGATGGTGGGCTTGGATCGTCGGGGACGCTGCGACTGCTCGTCCGACGAAGCGCCGGGTGGTGCCTTTCGCCGAAAGCCGACGAGCAGTGGTAACGAATCGGCGGTCGGGCTCGGGCTCGGGCTCCGAGCGCTTCGCGCTCTTGGCTCGGGCTCGCACGTGGAGCGATCCCGGCCCCGCGAACGCGTAGTTCGTGATCGTAGCGGCGCCTCGATTGGTGCTAGGCAGTAGTTCGTGGCCGATCCGATCCGCCGATTGGTTCAGGAGCTGTCTCGGTTGCCCGGGATCGGCGAGAAGTCCGCGACACGCCTGGCTTTTCACCTGATCCGCGGTGCGAGCGGGTCCGGTAAGCAGCAGGTCCGTGACCTCGCGCAGGCCCTCCTCGACGTGACGGACAAGATCCGCCTGTGCTCGAGCTGCATGACGATGACGGAGACGGATCCGTGTGCCACGTGCTCGGACCAGCGCCGGGAGCCGGATGTGATCTGCGTGGTCGCAACGCCGTCGGACCTGGTCGCGATCGACCGCGGCGGGCACTTCCGCGGCAAGTTCCACGTCCTGCACGGGTTGCTGTCTCCGCTCGAGGGTATCGGTCCCGACGACATCCGCATCGCGGAGCTGATCCGGCGGTTGGGCGGCGACGTGCCGGTCCGCGAGGTCATCATCGCGACCAGCCCCAGCGTCGATGGCGAGGCCACGGCCATGTACATCGCGCGGACTCTCAAGCCGCTCGGCGTCCAGGTCAGCCGCATCGCGACCGGTCTGCCCGTCGGTGGCGAGCTGGAGTACTCGGATCAGGCGACAATTGCTCGTGCCCTCGCGGGCCGGGCGACGATGTAGTCGCTACCCGAACGGGTTGTTCCGCGATCTAGAACGTTGAAATGACCGGCCAAACGGTTGTGAAGGCCCCAGCTGGTTGATACCGTCTCTCGTCGGCGGGGAGCCTGCAGTTCTGGGCGCACCCAACCGTTTTCGGGGCCTAAGGAGATACGGCGCGATGATTCAACAGCTCGTCATGTACGAGGAGGAACTTCAGCAGATCAACCGTGTCTGCGAAGTGCTCAATCGGGACTCGAATGCGAAGGCCGTGCTGGTGATCGACAAGAACGGTCAGGCCATGGCCTCGGCTGGCGATGTGCACGAGCTCGACGTCACGTCGCTCTCGTCGCTCACCGCCGGTAACGTCGCTGCAACGGGCGGCATCGCGTCGCTCCTCGCGGAGAAGGAATTCGCGGGTCAGTTCCTCGAGGGAGAGAAGACCAGCTACCACGTCTCGATCGTGGGTCAGCGGATCATCCTCGTCGTGCTGTTCGACGGACGCAGCTCTCTCGGTCTGGTTCGTCTGCGCGTGCGCAAGGCGACTGGCGAGCTCGTTGGTGTTCTCGAGACGATGGTCAAGAAGAGCCAGGCGGGTTCGGGCCAGCAGTCGGTGTTCAGCGAGATCACCGACGACGACATCGACAACCTCTTCAACGATTAGCGGCGAGGTCAACGATGAGCTTCATCAATTACTCGTCACGCGAGATCAACTGCAAGATCGTCTACTACGGTCCCGGCTTGTGCGGGAAGACGACGAATCTCCAGTACATCTACAACAAGACCAATCCCGAGGCGAAGGGCAAGATGATCTCGCTCGCCACGGAGACCGAGCGCACGCTGTTCTTCGACTTCTTGCCGCTTTCACTCGGCGAGATTCGTGGCTTCAAGACGCGCTTCCACCTGTACACGGTGCCCGGCCAGGTCTTCTACGACGCGAGTCGTAAGCTGATCCTCAAGGGCGTCGATGGCGTGGTGTACGTCGGCGACTCGCAGATGGAGCGCATGGAAGCGAACATCGAGTCGCTGGAGAACTTGAGCTCGAACCTGCAGGAGCAGGGCTACGACCTCAACAAGTTGCCGTACGTCGTCCAGTACAACAAGCGCGACCTGCCCAACGCGGTTCCGATTGCCGAGCTCGAAGAGGCGCTGAACCCGACCAAGGTTCCGAGCTTCGCGGCGGAGGCACCGAAGGGCGTTGGCGTGTTCGACACGCTCAAGGCGGTTGCGAAGCTAGTGCTGACCGAGCTGCGAAAGGGAAGCTGAAATGCAGACGCAAGCGCGTCCCCGGTTCCGCCAGGATCTCATGGCGGAGGCTATCGAAGAGGGTGGCCAAAAGTTCATCGACGTCGCTGATCCTGATGGGACCGCGATCTTCCGCTTCTTCGAAGTGGAGTACGCGATCGCCTGCGGTATGGACGGCGAGCGCGATGTCGCTGGCATCGTGAAGTGGGCGCAGGACGAGCTCGGGCTCAAGGCGTCCGACTCGGAGATCGAGAGCGTCATCACCACGCTCGCGGGTCTCAACTTCATCGGACCCGACCTCGTCGTCGACGGTGCGGAAGCCACTGCGGCTTCCAGGGCGCCGGTCGCGGCGGTCGCGGGCGCAGCACAAGCAGCGGCAACCAATGCTGCGGCAGCGACGTCTTCCGCAGCAGCGGGTGCGTCGGCTGGCTCGCCTGCCAAGACCGCAGCCAAGTCGGCTCCGGTTCAGGCCAAGACGGATGATTCGCTCGCTCCAGGCGTCGTCGTCGGCAAGTCCGCCGGCGGGTCGGCTGGTGGCGATGTCGAGCTCGGTCGCTCTGGCGCGGCAAGCGCTCCAGTCGCGGCAGAGAAGGTCGCGCCAGTCGCGGACATCGCGCTCGGTGCGCCGGGTGCGGCGGCGAGCAAGCAGGCGCCCAAGATCCCCGTCGACGACATTGCCCTCGGCGCGCCTGGCGCGACTGCGAGCAAGAAGCCGGCTGCTGATCTGTCTCTGGACCTCGCGTCCGAGATGTCGGTCAAGGCGAGCGACGTCAAGGACGCCGTTCGTCAGTCCAAGGTCATGACGGCCGTCGAGGTTCCGCCCGAGTTGCTCGAGGCGGAGGCCAAGATCGAAGCGAAGAAGGAACAGTCTCCGGGTAAGGCCGCAGACAAGACTCCTCCGCCGT
Source organism: Kofleriaceae bacterium (assembly GCA_036499725.1). Taxonomy (GTDB): domain Bacteria; phylum Myxococcota_A; class Polyangia; order Haliangiales; family Haliangiaceae; genus JABFXX01. Next base: position 27,877 of record DASYDE010000061.1, on the reverse strand, counting down.
CGCCCAAGGGCCAGGAGAAGTCCAAGTCGCAACAGAAGGCGGAGTCCAAGAAGGCCGAAGCTGCTGCCGCTGCGGAAGCAAAGGCTGCTGCCGATGCAAAGGCTGCTGCAGACGCGAAGGCTGCGGCCGACGCGAAGGCTGCGGCCGACGCGAAGAAGGCGGAGTCCAAGAAGACCGAGCCCAAGGCCGAGCCGAAGAAGGAAGAGAAGAAGGCCGACGCGAAGAAGGAAGACAAGAAGCCCGAGGCGAAGAAGGAAGAGCCCAAGAAGGCCGAAGAGCCCAAGAAGGCCAAGGCCGACAAGCCCGCCGAGAAACAGCCGGTCGCTCCGCCTGCTCCTCAGTCCGGCATGAGCCCGACGCTGATCGTGCTCCTCATCCTCGTCGTCGTCGCTGCCGGCGCGTTCCTCGCGTACAAGCTCGTCTTCACCAAGGGCGACGAGACCGCAGAGGCACCGCCGCCCAAGAAGACGGCTCCGCCTCCTGCTCCGCCCGCCCCGAAAGAGGTGAGCGCGAAGATCACGATGGAGACGCCTCCCGCGATGGAAGTGAAGTCCGGTGTTGCCGGCGCGATCGAGACCATCACGGCGGCCGATACCGACGTGAAGACGGGCGACACGCTCGCGACGCTCGCCGGTGGCAAGCCGCTCGCGACGGACGTTGCGAACCTTCAGAAGAAGATCGACGCGGGCAAGCCTGCTGTCGACGCCGCGCAGAAGGCGCTCGAGGACGCGCAGCAGAAAGAGAACAACGCTGCCGGCGTGACCGCCGCGCAGGCAACGCTGGATCGCGCGAAGAAGCCGGTCACGGACGCTGAAACGGCGCTCAAGGCCAAGCAGGCGGACCTCGACAAGCTCACGATCAAGTCGACCGGCGACGGCAAGGTCGCCGAGCCGGTGAAGGTTGGCGACAAGGTCACGGCCGATCAAGTGATCGCCAAGATCGCTCGTCCCGCGGCGCCGATCGCGACGTTCAAGATCGATCCGGGCACCAAGCTCGGCGCGGACGGCAAGCTCAGCATCAAGGTCGGCGACAAGACGGTCGTGTGCAACGTGACCGACTCGCAGGCTGACTCTGTGAAGGTCGCGTGCCCTGCGGACGTCGGCCTCACCGACGGTGCCGACGCCAAGTTCACGCTGCCGGCAGCAGCTCCGGCCGCTGGTGCAGCTCCGGCCGCTGGCTCGGCGGCTCCGGCTGCTGAAGCGCCCAAGCAGTAACGCGACTCGCTCGCGCGACGCACCAGGCTCGACGGACCGCCGGGTCTTTTGTTATTTCGGGCGGCCGAGCGCGGTCACGGCAACGGCCATGCGCGAGATGACGCCGGCCGTGCTCGCGGTGTTACACGCGTCGAAGATCGCGAGGTCGTCCATGCCGTTCGATCGCAGCCGTGCGAACGACGCATCGCTGAGCTTCCACGGGGCGAGCGTGACGACCTCGGCGAGCTCGCGTAGAGCATCGTCGATGGGATTCACCGTGAGGTCGGCAGGCGACGAGATGCTGCCGTCGCCGAGCCACAGCGCGACCCAGCGCGCGATCACGGTGCGCTGCCGGCGCGTGAGCGGTGCATCGCGATCGGTGACGTAGCTGCGCCACGTGGCAAACGCGGCGGCGGCAGCGGGCCGGCGCGAGAGCTCGAGGACGGCGCGGTTGGTCACGGGAGCGGGAGCGGCCGCGAACGACGGCGTGCTGACGTCAGCGTGCGGCGGCTTGATCTGCACGTCGTAGTCGAGACCGATGCCGACAGCGTCGGCGATCCGGTTCTGGTGGCACATGAACGCGCAGATCATGATCAGCTGCACGAGCGCGTCGTCGTCGAGTCCAGCGACGTGAGCGCGGTCCCGGTGGTGAGCGTTGAGTGTCCACGGCGCTTCCGCCATCGCGATCGCGATCTCGGCGATGATCTTCAAGCGAGGAGACGCCGTACGCAGCGAGCGCGGATGGGCGACGAGCGAGAGCGGGAGCTCGCTCTCTCCGTCGAGAGAGAGCCGCAGGAACTCCGTGTGACACGCAGTACAGTAGAAGCACTGGTTGATGCGCGACGTGCTCGACGAGACGAGCTCGCGCTCGGTCCAGGTCAGCGGACCATCGGAGAGCAGCGTTGGCGACACGGCGAACACGCGTGCGAGTAACTCGGGATCGATGCTGTGCGCTTGCACGATGCCCGCGACGCCTCCGTGGGGCGTGCGATACGCGGGCGGAAGCGGTCGCGCGAGCATCCGATCGTAGAGCGCACGCAGTTCTCCCGACGACTCTGCGTAGCCAACTGTCGGGAGGCCCATTCGGACCATTATCTCAAAGCGACTTGATCTTCTGTACGGTGAACTGCTGACCGACCATGGCAAATCCCATGGCCCCCTTGTCGACCTTGCCCTCCACCTCGGCCTTCATGCCGTCCTTCGCCTCCTTGGTATCGCCGGTTAGCTGATACGTCTCACCGTCGTCTGACTCGAGCGTCCAGACGCCACCTTCCAAATCGCTTCGGCGAATCGTGCCCTTGAGCTTCATCCCCGAAAAATAGCCCTTCGGGGCTGGAGGAGCTACTCGCACAGGTAAGCAGCAGGGGCTGCTCACGCCAGTTTCCTAGGCCAGGCGGGCGAGGAGGGTGAACGCCACCGCGAGAACGATGATCCCGATCACAACGCCAATGATGAGGGGGCGGCGATTCTGCCGCTCCTGGCGCATCTCCTGGACCAGCGGATCCTCGCTCGCAGGCCGTCCCACGACCACAGAGTGTCAGTAGGTGAGCCGGTCGTCCAGGTACGACTTATCCACCTGGAGCGGCTGCACGTAGACCTTGTCCTCGTACAGGTACTGATAGCGCGCGAAGTTCTCCGTCACCTTCTTCATGTACTCGCGCGTTTGCGTGAACGGGACGAGCTCGACCATCTCGTCCATCTCGCGATCACCGAAGCGATCGATCCACTTCATCACCGGGCGCGGACCGCTGTTGAACGAGCCCGCACCGAGCGGAATCTGTCCCTTGAACTTCTGCAGCAGGTGCCCGATGTACCAGGCGCCGACGTGGATGTTGTAGTCGGGCTCGTAGAGGTTGCCCGCATCGTACGGAATGCCGATCGCCTTGGACACGCGCTGCGTCGTCGGTGGAATCATCTGCAAGAGGCCCTGCGCATCCGCGTACGAGACGACGTGTTGATCGAAGCCGCTCTCCTTGCGCATGATCGAGTACAGATAGCCCTCGGGGTTCTTCCCGATCGGCGCGTACTTGTCGACGAGGTCCTTGAACGCGTGCGGATAGGCGTTCTCCCACCAGCGGCGTGCATCACCCTCGGGAAGACCGTCGAGCGCGCCGCTGCCGTAGCTGCTCGCGATGGCCCACGGGCGGTTGAAGTTCCCCGCCTTGCGATAGCGATCCATCAGGAACGCGAGGCCGCCATTGGGATGCGCCTTGAGAAAGCTGCGCTCGTTGCGCACGAGCTCTTCGCTCGCATCGACGCCGAGGCCCGCTGCTGACAGCTCGTCGGCGCGCCGGATCGCCATATCGTTTGCGAGACTTCCGTCGACGGACGCTGCGAGCTTGGCTCCCTTGACCTTGGGCTGCGCGACCCCGAACGGGCCGAGCTTCACGCCGAGGTTTGCACTGCGGGCCTGCGCGAGGAGCGCGTACCACGAGAACGGATAGCGCTCGACGGTGTCGCGATATCCCTCCAGCGCGCCCTGCTTGTCGTTCATGCGCTCGGCGATGCGCGCGAGCCAGTAGCGCCCCTTGCCGCCCTCGAGCGAACCGCCGTGCCTTGAGAGCTGCGTCCACATGTCCTTTGCGCGCGAGAAGTCGCCGCTCAGGTAGTGCGCCATGCCGAGGTACCAGAGCGAGTCGTCGACCCACTTGGACTTCTTGTACTTGGTGAGCACGCGCTGTAGCGGCTCGATGGATTTGTCGTAGTTGCCGCGGTTGAACTCGAGCCAGCCGGAGAGAAACTGCGCTTCCTCGGCGTAGGCGCTCGACGGATACGTCGCGACGACCTTCTTGTACCAAGTGATCGCTTCGTCATCGCGATCCGCGCGAGACAGCGCGCGTGCACCATGGAACATCGCCTCGTCGGCGTTCTTTCCCATGTCCTTGTAGACGCCGAGCAGCAGCGTGCCCGCATCGGCGTAGCGCCGACGCATCTTGAAGAGGGTCGTGCCGAGCCAGTAATCGCGCTGCTTCTGCTGTTCCTTGCTCAGCTTCGCCGGGAGCGCCTGGATCTCGACGACGGCCTCGTCCCACAAGTGCGCGGCCTGGAGCTGCTTCGCGCGCTCGATGTGATCTTCGATCGTGAGCGTGCCGGCGTTGAGCTCGACGAGCTTTGCCATCGCGCGCTCGGCGAGCGGATGCGCGGGGTGATCGATCACGACCGCGCGGTATGCCTTGATCGCCGCGGCGCCAGACTTCGTTTCCGCGATCCGGAACTTCGCCGTACCGACGTCTCCGCGATCTCCCGCATCCTCGGCCGTGATCAGCTTCGCGTACGCCGCCGCTGCGCCCGCCTTGTCGCCTTTGGCCCACAGCACATCTGCGCGGCGCCACGGCAGCTCCTTGCCAAATTTGCCAGCGCCCGTCAGCCCCAGTTCTTTGAACGCGGCATCGGCGGCATCCGCATCGCCGGTGCGCAGCGCGACCATCCCGCGTAGCCACAGCGCGTAGTCCCGGCAGACGAGCTTGCCGTCATCGAGCGTCGCGAGCGCGGCTTTGGCCCCGTCGAGATCGTTGTCGTCGTAGGCCTTGTACGCCTTCCCCAGGTCCTCGGCCGGGCTCGCATGCGCGGCGCCCGAAACCAACGACATCCCGACGACGACCAGGGCGGCAAGCCTCATCCCTGGGAGTATGTCGCGCCGTGTATCGCGCGCCAGTTTCGGGCTATAGAGCGGCATGGCGTACGCGGGCCTCGACTACTACGGCATCGACGAGCTCTATTCCCACGAAGAGCGGATGGTCCGCGACACGGTGCGCGAGATGATCTCGTCGCGGGTCATGCCGGTGATCGGCAAGCACTTCTCGGCGGGGACGTTCCCGCACGAGCTGATCCCCGTGTTCGGCGAGCTGGGACTTTTGGGCCCGTCGCTGACCGGCTACGGCTGCGCCGGCGTCACGCCGACAGCCTACGGCCTGATCTGCCAGGAGCTCGAGCGCGGGGACTCCGGTATCCGCTCGTTTGCCTCGGTCCAGAGCTCGCTCGTCATGTACCCGATCTGGGCGTTCGGCTCGGAAGCGCAGAAGCAGAAGTATCTGCCGGAGATGGCCGCGGGCCGCCTCATCGGCTGCTTTGGCCTGACGGAGCCGGACTTCGGCTCCAACCCGACCGGCATGCTGACGACGGCGGTGAAGACGGCGAGCGGCTATCGCCTGAACGGCACCAAGCGCTGGATCACGAACGGCAACATCGCGGGCCTCGCGCTCGTGTGGGCCAAGCTCGAGGGCAAGGTCCATGGCTTCCTCGTTCCGACCAAGACCAAGGGCTTCACGGCGCGCGAGATCCACGGCAAGTGGAGCCTCCGCGCATCCGTCACGAGCGAGCTGCACATGGAGGACTGCGAGGTCCCCGAGGACGCGCTGCTCCCCGGCGTCGCCGGCATGCGCGGTCCGCTGTCGTGCTTGTCGCAAGCGCGCTTTGGCATCTGCTACGGCGCGGTCGGCGCGGCGATGGCTTGCTATGACGAGGCGCTCTCGTACGCGAAGGATCGCGTGCAGTTCAGCCGGCCCATTGCGGGCTATCAGCTCGTGCAGCAGAAGCTCGTCAACATGGTCAGCGAGATCACGAAGGCGCAGCTGCTCTGTCTCCGCCTCGGTCGCCTCAAAGAAGCCGACAAGCTCACGGCGGGCCAGATCTCGCTCGCGAAGCGCAACAACGTCGACACGGCTCGCAACATCGCTCGCGACGCACGCGACATCCTCGGCGCGAACGGCGTGACCGACGAGTACCAGTGCGGTCGGCACATGCTGAACCTCGAGAGCGTCTACACGTACGAGGGCACGCACGACATCCACACGCTGATCGTCGGCCAGGACATCACCGGCCTCGCTGCGTTCGACGGATGAACCCGTACCGCTCGCGCGCCGCGCCAGATGAGCCGCAGCTGCTGATCTGCGACGGCTTGGATCCGACGGGGGCAGCGGGCTTGATCGCGGACGCGCGCGTCGCCCAACATCATGGCTGTCGCGCGACGGGCATCGCCACCACGCTGCTCGTGCAGACAACGACAGCCCTCCTGAGCGGCGCGGTCGTATCTCCGTCGACGATTCGTTTGCAGCTCGAGTCGCTCCTCCCTGACGCCACGGTGCACGCCGTGAAGATCGGAATGGTCGGTTCGGCGGCGATCGCCCAGACCATCGCTGCCATGCTCGCACTCACCGACGCGCCCGTCGTGTGGGATCCGATTCTCTATCCCACGCGCGTCGACGTTCCGCTGGTCGACACGTCGTTCGGCGAAGCGCTCGCAGCCCTCGGTCCGCGCACGACGTTGATCACACCGAACATCGCCGAGCTCGCATTTCTCTCGCGCAGACGCGTGACCGATCTCGACAGCGCCATGGCAGCCGCGGCGAGTCTCGCTGCATCTCTGCGCACCACCGTCCTCGTGAAGGGAGGCCACCTCGCGGGTGGCGACGCCACGGATGTCCTCGTGCAAGCCGAGGGGCGGGAGACCTTCACCGCGCCGCGCATCGCGAACGGCCAGCATGTCCACGGGGTGGGAGGCGCGCTCGCCACGGCGATCGCTGCGCAACTCGCGAGGGGACTCGACCTCGGTGCTGCCGTGCGCGCGGCCAAAGCGTTTGTCACCGAGCGACTCGCCAAACCTGTCCTGCCCGGTCGCGGCGCGCCGGCGATCGTCTAACCTGATCGCATGATCGATCCGTCCGCGCCCGACGTGCTGATCGTCTCGGGGCTCGATCCATCGGGCGGCGCGGGTTTCATCGCCGACACGCGTGTCGTCCACGAGCTCGGTGGGCGACCGTGCGGCGTGATCAGCGCGCTGACGGTGCAGGACACCCACGGAGTTCGCTCGATCACCGCTGTCGAGGGAGAAGCTCTCGACGATCAAATGGCCGCGCTGCTCGCCGATGTCGAGATCAAAGCGGTGAAGCTCGGAATGATCGCGTCACTCGAGACGACGCGTATTCTCGACGATCATTTCGCGGCGACGACGGCACCGATCGTATGGGATCCGATCCTCGGCCCATCCCACGGCGCTGCACTCGATCCGATGATCTTGATCGATGCGATGCAGCGACTCGCAAAACACGTTGCGTTGATCACGCCGAACCTGCGCGAGCTGGCGCTGCTGGCGGGCCAAGAACCGTTCGCGAGGTTCGAGGACGCGATCACGGCCGCGCAAAAGATCGCATCGGTCTGTAAGCTCGCGGTACTCGTGAAGGGCGGGCATGCATTGGATGGCGCTCCTACGTCGACGCCGCCGGTTCGCCCCGGGATCGCGGATGCACCGGAAGGTCTGACGACGTTCGAGATGGACGCGGACCTCAACGTGCCCGAGCTAGCGACGTCAGAGAACGACGCGAGGGAGTCCACGGGAGACTTGTCCACGCCGCCGTCGCCGCCACCCTCCACATCTACCCTTCGACGGGTGACGCCGAAGCCGCTGTTCGTGGACGTCGGTGATGCATCGTTCGATCTGCGGGCGGAGTCGATCGATGTCCTGGTGACAACGTCGGGGATCGAAGTCATTCGCGGTGTACGGCACGCGACGAGCGGCAACGGCTCCGGTGTTCACGGGACGGGTTGCGCGCTGTCGTCGGCGATCGCAACGCTCCTCGCGCGAGGCTCGACCCTCAGCGCGGCCTGTCGAGAAGCCAAGCAGTTCGTCGGGGCGCGGATTGCGGCACCGGTCCGCCCGGGTCGCGGCGCGCCATCCGTGCTGTAACTTCTCCGTAACGTCGCCCGCCCCGAGCAGCATCGAAGCACCGCAGATGAAGATCGTCGTCACAGGAGCCACTGGATACGTCGGCACGCCTCTCGTCAAAGAGCTGCGGGTGCGTGGCGATCACGTCGTCGCCCTCACCCGCGACGCGGCAAAGGCGAAAGCCAAGCTCGGCGACGTCGAGGCAATCACGGCCGACATCGAGACGCCGGGCGCGTGGACCGAGGCGCTCTCCGGTGCCGACGCGTTACTGCACCTCGCGGGGGAATCGGTCGGAGCCAAGCGCTGGGACGCCCGCGAGAAGCAGAAGATCCGCGACTCGCGCGTCGAGAGTACGCGCACGCTCGTCGAAGCGATCGGCAAGCTTCCCGCCGAGAAGCGCCCGAAGGTGTTCGTGCACGCGAGCGGCACCGACTACTACCCGTTCGCGCCGGAGAAGGACGAGTTCGACGACGATCCCGTCACCGAGAACGACAAGGCGGGCGATTCGTTCCTCGCGCGCGTCTGCCGGGACTGGGAGAACGAAGCGCGCGTCGCCGAAACGTACGGTCTGCGCGTCGCGTCCATGCGCAGTGGCATCGTGCTCGGTCCACCGGGTGGCGCGCTCGACAAGATGTCGACGGCGTTCAAGCTGCACGTCGGTGGCCGCCTCGGCAGTGGCCAGCAGTTCCTGCCGTGGATCCATCGCGACGACGCGGTCGCCGGTTACATCGCCGCGCTCACCGACGAGCGCTACTCGGGCGCGTTCAATCTCGTCACCGCGTCGGAACGGAACAAGCAGTTCTCGTGCGCGCTTGCCGCTGCGCTCGGTCGCGTCTCCTGGCTGCCGGTGCCAGCGTTCGCCGTGAAGATCGGTGCGGGCGAGTTCGCGGAGTACGTGCTGCGCGGTCGCAACGTCGTCCCCGCGCGCATGAAGGCGCTCGGCTTTGAATGGTCGCGGCCGACGCTCGAGTCCGCGCTGGCCGACGCGAAATAGCTGGCTAGCAGATCGCGCGCTTCGCGGGCGCGACCTTCTTCAGCGGGGCAGGCTTGGGATGCTTGCGTACGGGCTCGGGAAGCTCCTCGGCGGTGAGGAGAACGAGCTGGGAGAGCCATTCGCGATCCGTGCAGAGGTCGCCGCTGACCGTTAGATACGGCTCCGCCGTCGGATACGGCGGCTTCTCCACCACCTTGGAGCGTTCCTCGATGAACGTGCGACCGGCGACCGTCGGCTTGAGGAAGAGCTCGTCGTCGCAGATCAGCGCGACGACCTTGGTGCCGCAGGAAATCGCGTACTCGCCGAACATTTTGCGCGCGGTCATGACTCCGGCGTCCGCCATCTGCGAAAGGACGAAGTCGAGATTGATTTGCGTAGATGACATGGCTCGCAGCTCCCTTGGCCCCGCCGCCAATGTCTTGCCGGCCGATGACTTCAGCGCTCGACGAGCGCTGACATCAAAGCCTCAAATCAGAGTACGTCAACGGCGCTTCGTGCGCCCCTTTTTGGCGGTCGGCTTCTTCGCCGCGGGTCTCTTCGTGGGCGATTTAGCTAGGTGCACCTTCTTTGCGGGCTTCCTGGCCGCCTTGGGCTTCTTCGCAGGCTGTGCGGCCGCTGTGATGCGCGCGAGCTCGGAGAGCCACTCGCCGTCCTCGCAGCGATCGCCAGTGATCACGAAGTACTGCTTCGCGCCCGGATACGGCGGGCCCTCTTTCACCGGTCCGCGTTGCGTGATGAACGCACGACCCTCGTCGGTCGGCTTCATGAACAGCTCGTCGTCGCAGTAGAGCGCGATGATCGCGGGGCCGAGGTAGATGCCGTACTCGCCGAACATCTTGCGCGCGGTGACGGCGCCCGCGCCGCGCATCTGCTCGAGAACGAAGTCGACGTTGCTCTGCTTGGACGCCATCAGTGAGCCGGACGAATCGAAGGCGCATCCGACGGACTCAGCGCGTCTCCGAGCAAGGCGCCGCCGAAACCGTTGAGCATGCCCAGTCCGTTCTGAGAGAACGAACTGCTCCATGCGGCCGGCACAGCGGTGCTGGTGGCAGCTGTGGCGAAGAGTGCGCCGAGAACCATCGCGACCGTCGCTCCTGCTGCGCACGTGGCTAAAACCACGCCGCCGCCGCCCGCGTGCCGAATCAAGCAGTACGCGAAAGCACCGACGCCGTAGTAGATCTGCTCGTAAAACTTCGCCTTGAGCGTTTCCATGAACACCGATCCGCCGAGGGGATTCATGCCGAGCGTCTCGCCAGTGGCGGCATCAATTCGCCACCATGTTTGTGGCGACGAGCCGTGCGAGACGACGGTGTAACCGGCGCTGTGGTCGCCTGCTGCATAGCCCGTGGGCGCTGCGTTAACCGTCCACTCTTTTCCATTCGCGGCGAACAGCTCCGACGTACTCGGCCCCCGCAGACACGGGCCCGCGCCGATACACGGAGCAGCGAACGTTTCGAGGTCGGTATCGCGAATGCCCTGTGCGATGCGTGCCAAACGCGGATCGGGGCTCGATGGCCAAACGGCGACCGCGTTCGCGACAATGTCGGACTCCGTGCGTAGCGCGAAACTCTTGTCGCCCGCGACGATCCGATGCCGCAGCGCGAGGACATCGATGCTGTCGAGGTAGATCATCGGATCGCTAAAGCGACCGAGGGCAAGGGTGTAGAGAGTGCTTGGCGCGGGGGGGACACGGCCAAGCTTGTCCTCGGAACCTTCGATGCTCTTCTTCGCGACGACCGTCGGGAGGATGTCGCGGAGGCCAACGAGTGTTTGCAGGTCACGGTCGACGATGAACGCGCCAGGGATTTGCGCGAACAAGGGAAGCAGCTCGATCTCGCCGGTAAGCGCAAGCATCCGATCGACGCGCATCGCGTCGGTTAGAACAGGCGGGCGAGCAGCGTTTCGATCAGCGACCGGACCGATCGAATCGAACACCGTGCGACGCACGACCTTGGGCGCTGCACCCGGAGTCCGGATCTCCACCTCGAGCCATTCGGCGGTGAATGCGGGACCGGTGGGGGTGGGCGCCGGTGCCGAACCCGAGCCCGGTCCATCGGGGCCTGGCATCTGGTCGAGCATTCCCGTCGCGTTGCCCACTCCATCCTGCGTGGCATGTTGGACGGTGCGTCCGAGGCCGAACTCGGTGTCGTAGCCGTTGGCGACGTCTGTCAGCTCGCCTCGATCGTTGACCGAGAAGTGCACGACGGAGCTCGCTCCAATACGAATGATCGGAGCAACATTCTTTTGTGCGATGAGGGCCTTCTTCGTGAACTCGAGCCCATCGGGAGCCGCGGCGAACTCCTTGTTGTTCGGCATGTCGAGCGGAACGTTGGTGACCACGATGTTTTGGCCGTAGAACTGGAGAGGCGCGAACGCGGTGTCGACGAGCACCTTCTCCTCGCGGGTCGAGCCATGCCAGACCTCACCGATCACGCGAAGCGCGAGCGTGTGACGACGGTCGTCGTCGATATCTGCGGGCGCGAACGTGTCGGTCGCGACGGATGCGAGAGCCTCGCCGGGTGCCGCTGTCGGAAGTGAAGGGTCTAGATCGGTCCACGCATCGCCGTCATGCACCTGCACCCACCAGTGATCCGTGTAGGCACCATCGGTAGCCGCTGGCGTACCCGAAGCAGGAACGAGTGCGGCAAGCGCCTTCGCTTGTGTGTCGGTTCGCTCCTTGCTGCGTGCGAAGACGGCCACCGCCGCCGCCTGTTGCTTTGCGATCGTCGCATTGACCGCGGTGGCATCGGCACCCACGATCTTCGTGAGCGTGGCAACCAGAGCCGCATCGTCGAGGTGAGCGGTCGAAAGCGCGGGGCGAGGTCGAGTCTTTCCGGCGGCAACGAGCTTCGCCACGAGGTCGGGCGTGAGTTGCGCGTTCGCGAGGCGCACTTCGAGCCCGGCCTTCTCGAGGAGGTTCGCGAGAAGTAGCGAGCGATCGAGGCTGTTCCCGACTCGATCCATCATCACGCCGACCGCTCCGCGCAACGATCCGCGATACGGCACGAGCGCGGTGTTGTCGCGCACCCACTTGAAGAGGGCCACGCGATCCTTGCCGATCGTCGCGAAGACTGCGCCCGGATCCCAAGGATCGCGCGAAGCTGCGGCATGCGCGGCGACAGCAGCATCGACCATCTGCGCGAAGAGCGAGGGGTCGTTCTTCTTGCCAGCGAAGAATTTGTCGAAGGATGCGTCTATCACCGCCTGATGAAGCGGATCAGGCTTGTCGGTCCATGGGCCACTACCAGCAGCGGCTGCGCCAAGCGCGCTGGGCGTGCCCGCCGCATCCGTCGCGGCACCGGATCCCGTCGTTGTTGCAGAAGTCGGAGAAGTCGCGCTGCCCGACGAATCCGCGGGCTTCTTCTTGCTGCCGCACGCGAACAACGAGGTGGCAGCAATCGCGACGAGTAATGTCTTCTTCATAGTGCGCTCCCCGGCGCGCTGATCTTCGCGCCAACCTTGTCTCCATCCTTATCGAGCTGAACCGATGTCGCCTTGTTCGGTGCGACGACGACGTGATCGATCGTGACGGGCGTCGACGCCGTATCGAGGCGGATCGACATATCGCCGGCGGGTGCTGTCACGGCGGGACCTCCGACGAGACCGTGGCCCACGACCGCTCCTGTTGCGTCGACAATGCTGTACGGCACGGCGAGCGATTGCACGACGGCGTTCTTCAGATCCGTCGCGCCCTTCGCATCGAAGAACTGACCGTTGCCAGCTGCTGCGACCTTGGTCATCACATCGCGATCGCCCGCGTCGGTGAGCGAGAAGCCTACGATGTTCAACGACACGTCGATACCGGACTTGCGAAGCGCTGCGATCGCGGCCTGTGGATCGCCGCCGCACTCCTCTTTGCCGTCGGTGACGATGATCAACATCGACGGGCCGTTCACGTCCTTCAGGTCCTGGCCGACTTGCTCGATCGAGTACGCGATCGGCGTCGTACCGAGCGCTTTCACCGCTTTGATCTTCGTCGTGAGAGCCTTGCGGTCGAGGTTGCCAAACGGAACCACGAGCTCCGAGTCGTGACACGCGTCGGGCTTGCCCTCGGGCGTGCGGTGCCCGTAGACGCGCAGACCGACCGTCGCGCTGTTCGGCAACTGCGTGACGACGTCGGTGAGCACGGACTTCGCCGCGTCCATCATCGAGCCCGCGCCCGCCTTGCGCTTCATCGATCCGGAGGCGTCCAGCACGAGCTCTACGCGCGGCGGTACGGCGAGCTGATCGCCGATGGACTTCACCGTGATCGTGCCGTTGCCCGTCTCGGCGTGAGCGGCGATCGCGTAGGTCGCGGACGCGCGGAGCTCGTCACCTATCTGTGCGTACATCGCGCCGAGCTTGGCCGAGTCGGCGACGAACACGTAGCGGCCGCCCGTCTCGAGTGCCGCGTCGGCGAGGACGCGCTCGGCAGTGGCGCCGGCACGAACGACGTAATCGCGCAGGCCGTTGCCGAGGCCGATCGCGTAGAGGCGCGCGTTCGCTTGCTTCAACCGGCGCCAGAACACCGATGGATCGGTTTGACTCGTCGTGTCTTCACCATCGGTGAGCAGCAGCAACGCGCGGCTGCCGTCGATCTTGTCGAGCGAGTCGATGCCCTTGCCGATCGCGTCGTAGATGGAGGTACCGCCGTCGGCGTAGACCTTGTCTTTGAGCGCGGCCGTGAGCGCGGTCTTGTCGCTCGAGAAGCTCTTCATCAGGACTTCGATCGAGTCGTCGAACCGGATGAGCTGCACGCGATCGGTCGGCGCGAGCTGGTTCATGTACGCGTGGAGCGCGGTGTCGAGATCCTTCACGCGATCGACCATCGAGCCGCTCGAGTCCCAGATCACGACCTGCGCCGCGGGCGGCTGGACGACTTGCAGCGCGACATCGCCTGCGTCGGTGACGACGGAGAACTTCGTCGTAGGTGCGGCGAGCACCGCGGGATCGAGCGTGTACCGCGTGACGCCACCTGCATCGACGACAGAGATTCTCGAGCGAATCGCGGGGCGACCTTCGACGGAGACGGTCACGGTTTGCTTGCCCGCCTTCGCGGCCGCCGGGACGATGAACACGTCTCGATCGCCCGCTGGCGTGAGTGCGCCACCGACGGGATCGGGCGTCGTCAGATGATCGCCTTCCGCGACCGAGTTGTTGGGCTCCTTCTCGCGGCGCGACGCGGTTTCTCCGCCCGCTGCCAGCGAGGACGCGGCAAGACCCAGCAGCGGAACGGCCCGACCAGCGACGAGCGACTTACCGGGCGCTTCGAACGCTTCGACCTCTCCGAGCGTCGTGCGCGGGTTGCCGTGGTTGTCGAGGATCCGCAGCCGGATGTACCGGATCGGCTTACCGACCGGCACCGTGATCGGATTGCCGTCGGTGCCAACGGTGAGCGTCTTGAGCGTCGTGAAGCCATCCCACGGCGACGTCTCGGAGGTCTGCACCTCGATCGTCTTGGCCCACGTATCCGTCGTCGGCGTGACGTACAGCTGGCCGCTCTTCGGCGAGATCACGATGCGGTCGATGTTTGCGGTGCGGTGATCGCGGAAGGCGAACGAGATCTCGTGCGGAAACAGAACTGGGTGCTCCGCTTCGTTCGGTCCCGAGCACCAACCGCGCTGCGGATCGACGAAGCCGTCGACAAGGTGGTACGCCTCGCCTTGCCGCTCCTGCGACGAGAAGCGCGCGATGCTGCCGCCGAGCGCGGGCAGCAGGAGATTCTTCGGTACGTCGGCGACGATGGATGGTGCATCGGCGGCTTCGTAGATCGACACCTCGCCGAGCTGAGGGCGAACACCCGCGTCGTACGAGGTCTTGACGACGAGCTTCACGTACGTCGCGTGAACGTGGTCGAGCTTGATGACGTTCTCGCCGGCGTTCTGCGGCAACGTCGCGCTCGCGACCTGCGTGAAGCCGTCGGTCGCGCTCCTGGTAGATGCCCAGAGCTCGATATCCTTCGGCAAGCCGGCGGGTCCGAGGATGTTGTCGGCGGACGCGGTATCGACGACGACCTCTGCGAGCGTTGCTTCGCGCTTCGCCTGGAACGCGATCACGAGCTCGTACGGAAACTTCGGGACTTCGTCGTTTGGCTTCCAGCCGAACGAATTGGGGATGTCCTCGATGCCGCGGATCATCGGATAGCCGTCGAGCAGGTTCTTCGCGCCCCACTGCGGATCGCGATCCTTCGGCTCGACGGGCGAGACGATCGTTCCGCCGAGAGCGGTGAGCGCGATGTTCGCGCCGAGCGTCGTGTCGTCGGCAGATTGCACGGGCTCGGCTGTCATCGGTGTCGACGGAAGAACGTCGGCCGCCGGCGGTGCTCCACTTCCTGCGCTGCCCGCAGCGGAGCCGGTTGCAGCAGAGCCCGTCGCCGCGCTGGCAGAGGTTGTCGTTGTCGCGCCGCCTGTCGTCGCGCTGCCCGCGGGCACCGCGTTCGATCCCGGTGTCGCACTGCCAGTGGAACCGGAGCCCGTGCCCGGCGTGCCCTTGCCGGTGCAGGCCACGAGAGAAGCGATCAACATCACCTTGGCCCGCACGCGCGGACCATATCAGCGGAATCCGGCGCAAAACGAGAAACTCGCAGGTGCGTCGCTTGCAGTGAGAATTCGCATGAACCGACGCTGGCTCGAAATAGGCGCAGTAATCGGCGGATACATCGCGATACGCGAGGTCCTACGTGCGCGACGTGCGCTCGACGTGCGCGGGCGCCTCGTCGTCGTGATGGGAGGCTCACGCGGCTTGGGTCTCGTGCTCGCGCGGGAGTTGGTGAAGCGCGGTGCACAGGTCGCGATCTGCGCGCGCGATGAAGCCGAGCTCGATCGTGCACGCCGTGATCTCGTCGACAAGGGCGGCGATGTGTTCGCGAGCGTGTGCGACGTCACGGATCGCGACGCTGTCATTCAATTCATCACGCAGGTCGAGGATGACGTCGGCCCGATCGACGTGCTCATCAACAACGCGGGCATCATCCAATGCGGTCCCGTCGAGAACATGACATGCGGTGACTTCGAGGAAGCGCTCGACGTGAACCTGCGCGGTCCACTGCACGCGATGCTCTCCGTGATTCCGTACATGAAGAAGCGCGGCGCGGGACGCATCGTCAACATCGCGTCGATCGGCGGCAAGATCGCGGTGCCTCACCTCGCGCCGTACAGCACGAGCAAGTTCGCGCTCGTCGGGTTGTCGGAGGCGATGCGCAGCGAGCTCGTCAAGGACGGCATCTACGTGACGACGGTGTGCCCGGGCCTCATGCGCACCGGATCGCCGCGCCATGCGTGGTTCAAGGGCCAGGCGAAAAAGGAGTACGCGTGGTTCTCGGCGGCTGATTCGCTGATGCTGTCGTCGATCAGCGCGGAGACAGCGGCGGTGCAGATCCTCGATGCGATGCAGAAGGGCGATCCAGAGATCACGATCTCGTGGCAGGGCAAGCTCGCTGCATTCGTGAACGGCATCGCGCCGAGCCTCGTGCAGGAGATCATGTCGGTCGTCGCGCGCAGGTTGCCGGGGCCGACGAATTCCAAGGAGAAGGTCGAGGGGAAGGATGCGGAGTCGGCGTGGGCTCCGTCGGGGCTCACGAGGAACAGCGACGACGCTGCGACGGCGAACAACGAGCGCGACTCTCAGGCGGCTAGACAAGCAACGAATACAGAGCGATAGACCATCTTCGGGGCGGACAACGTCTGCCGAGGAGTGGTCGTCGCGTGCGACTATTGTCCGCGTGAGCACGTCCGGATCCGAGATGATGGTCGATGGACCGACCTGGCCGCTCAGCCGCGAGCGGCAAGAGCTGGTCGTGATGCTCGGCGAGATGATCCGCCGCTTCGGTGTGGAGCGCTTCCTCGTGACGCCGCTCGTGCGCGCCGACGCGAAGGACTTTCCGGATCAGTGGGAGCCAACGCTGCATGGCGTTTATCAGACGCTCAATCGGTTGTGCTGGCTCGCGTACATCGATCCAGAGATCGTCGTTCACGACAACCGCGCCGCGCGCGAGTCCACGAAGATGCTCCGCAGGACGGAGATCGAGATCGCCTCGTGCAACGCGGGCGTGGTGACGTTCGAGCTCGCATCGATCGGCAACGACGATGTTGCGGGACTGCTCTCGCACAAGGTCGGCCAGGCGTATCTCGAGCTCGTTCCTGGTGAGCCGTTCCGCTCGGCAAAGCACGAGTCGGACGAGGTCGAGGGCACGGTCGCCGCGTACTTCCTCGGTCTCGGCGTGCTCGCCGCGAACTCGTCGATGTACCGCCGCCATCGCGCTGTCGTGCGCGGACGTCAGGAAGTCTCGGAACAAGAGATCACCAAGGACGGCGGCCTCGAGATCGCGGAAGCATCGATGCTGCTCGCGATTCAGGACATCCTGCGCGACGAGGTCCAGGGCGCACTGGAGACGCTACACAAGCCGCAGCGCGAGTGGCTCGAGGGCTGGAAGGACACGCTCGATCCTCACGAGGACGAGCTCCGCGAGATGCTCGGCCTCGATGCAGCACCGGACGTGCAGGCTGTCACGCGGCCGCCTGGGCCCCGAAAGTCTCCAACCACGGACGAGGATGCGCACAAACGCATCAACGCAGGACGCGAGACGAAGCGGCTCAAGCGTTGGTCCGTTGCCGGTGCATTCGGCGGTCTCCTGCTCGGATCGATCGCGTTTGCGGGCGGCCCGATCGTCGGCGTTGCAGGTGTCGTCGTTGGAACCGGCGCTGCGTGGTGGCGCTGGTGCGGCGCCTACTACACGTGCGTCGGAAATGGCTGCGGCAAGTTGCTGAAGCCGAGCGACACGGTGTGCCCCGGTTGCGGCGGCAAGATCACCAAGACGATCAACAGCAAGGAGCTCGAAGAGCTTCGCAAGCAGTGGCGGGCCGAGGAAGAAGCGCGCGACGAAGCACGCGATCCGAGCGAGTTTGCGGGTGATCCGGACGCCGCCGTTGTTTCGGAGCGCCGTGTGCCGCGAGCGCGCGTTCGCGATCGGCGCGCACTTCCGCCGGGCGGTAGCTCGACGCCGCTGGGATGATCGTTACTCGAGCTCGAACTCGGCGCGCACGATCGTGATGATGTCCTTCTCGTAGGACGTCCGATCGTTGTTGCCTTCGGCCGAGGTCTCCGTCGAGTTGGCCGGGTTGATGTTGATGATGCCCATGTTCGCTTCGACCATCTTCTTGATCGATGCGCCGCCGGTGGACTTGAGGATGTTGTCCGCGCGCGCGCGTGCATCCTTGCCAGCAGCTGCGAGCATCTCGACCTTGAGATCACCGAGCTTCGTGTAGAAGTAGCTCGGTGCATCAGACGTGATCGAGATGCCTTGCTCGAGCAAGTTCGTCACTTCGCGGGCCGCCTTCTCGACGACCTGGACGTCGTTCGAGCGCACGATGATGACCTCGCGCGTGACGTAGTCCTTGAACGTCTTCTTCTCGATCTTCACCGGCTCCTTCGCACCGGGGAACATCTTGAGCTCTTCGCTCGTGTCGAACTCTTCCTCGAACGTCGTCGACTGCGGTTGGATCTCCGCGGCCTTGATGCCCTGCGCGGTGAGGAACGCGACGGTCTTCTCGCGACCTTCGCGCAGCTGCTTGTACGCCTCGGTGCGATCGGTCGCGCGCGCTTCGACGACGCCTTGCCACTCGATCAAGTCGGACACGATGCGCTTCTTCGCCGAGCCGACCACGTTGATCGTCCGCACTTCAGGACGAATTTTGATGTCGTGGTACGTGTTCATCACTTTGTTCGTCGCGACCACGCCGCCGATCGCGAGCGCGACCAGGCCGAGCCAGCGCAGGTCGAATAGGCGCAAACCAGGGCCGGTTGGCTCTGCCGCCGGCTTTTCACTCATGAGCTCCATCGTTCACCTCGTAGTTGGTGAACGGGAACGCGCTTATTCCAGCCCGTATTTCTGAACGAGGCGAATAAGATTGCGACGAGACACTTTTAGCTCCTCCGCAGCACGGGTCTTGTTGCCGTCGTGCCGACGGAGGGCCGCCGCGATCATGCGCTTCTCGAGCGCCTCGACGGCGAGCGGCAATGAATCCGGGTCCGGTGTAGGCGGAGCACCCTCCGGGACCGCGTACTGGCGGATCCGGGGGCTCAGCAGCTCTGCACCGATGAGCAGCTCGTCTCCGGCGAGCACGACGAGGCGCTCGATCTCGTTCTCCAGCTCGCGCACGTTGCCGGGCCACGGGTAGGCGAGCATCTGGGCCGAGCATTCACCAGTCAGGCGCTTGATGCGCTGGCGGCGGTGACGCGCGAGGAAGTGCTCGATGAGCAGCGGGATATCGTCGACGCGCTCGCGCAACGCGGGCAGCTGCACGTTGATCACGTGGATCCGGTAGTAGAGATCTTCGCGGAACGTGCCGGCGGCGACCATCGCCTGGAGATCGCGATTGGTGGCCGCGATGATGCGGACGTCGGAGCTACGCGGCTCGGTGTCTCCGACGCGGTTGAACGTGCCCTCCTGGAGAACACGGAGGACCTTGACCTGGAGAGCGGCCGACATATCGCCGATCTCGTCGAGGAAGAACGTGCCGCGATCCGCGCTCTCGAACAGTCCTGCCTTGTCGGCGCTGGCCCCCGTGAACGCACCGCGCTTGTGCCCGAACAGCTCGCTGTCGAGGAGGTTGTCGTTGAACGCGGAGCAGTTGGTGACGACGAACTTGCGGTCGCGTCGCTCGCTTCCACTGTGGATCGCGCGGGCGACGAGCTCCTTGCCGGTGCCGTTCTCACCCTGCACCAAGACGGTCGCGTCCGACGGCGCCGCTCGGTCGAGCAGCACGTACAGCTCCTGCATGATCGGCGAGCCACCGATGAGACCATGGTACGTCGTGCGCGGCGCGGCAGCGGATTCGCTCGTGCGATCGCTCAGTGCATGCACGACATCGATCGCCGCTTCGCGCAGCATGTTCTGGATCAGCGCGAGTTCCGCGGCCGGCACGCTGCCGAGCACACCGAGGCCTGCTCCCGCCGCTTCGTCGTCGCGCAGTGGCACGTAGACGACAGCGTCGGGCGGCTTTTGCTCGGCGAGCGTG
Organism: Kofleriaceae bacterium; assembly: GCA_036499725.1. Lineage (GTDB taxonomy): Bacteria > Myxococcota_A > Polyangia > Haliangiales > Haliangiaceae > JABFXX01. Next base: position 8,035 of record DASYDE010000061.1, on the reverse strand, counting down.
AGCTCGAGGCCTCGTCGACGCAGCACGAGCCGCACGTGGCGCAGCACGCGCAGATCGAGGCCGTTCCACCACGGAGTCGACATCGCTAGTCTGGCAAGTCGACGCACCAGCGCAGCGCCGACCGCGTCTCCGTCCATGCGCGCTCGTCGATCAATAGGTACGGGCTCTCGAGCGTGATCACTTCGAGACCGCCCTCGACGCCATACTTGTTCCCGAACGAGCCAGGCGTCGGATAGCCCATGTCGTGCTCCGCGGGATAGCCGCAGCGCTCCGCCATCTCGTTCGCGAGCTGCTCCCCGCTGCCGTCCCAGTTCACCATGCGATACGTCGCGTGCACGGTGATGATCCGGTGCGGCTTCACGCTCTCGATGAGCTCGACGAGCGCTTTGTTCTCTGGCTGATCCTCGGCCGCGGCGCCGGGGTTGTAGCCAGGGCGCCGCTCCGTGCCCCAGCACTTGGTCGCGAAGTTACGATTGAGATCGATGTCGTTCGCGTTGTTGCGTGTGCCGGCGAGGATGCCGTCGGGGTTCACGCAGGGAACGATCCACGTCTCGCGGCCCGGCGGTCGATCGATCAGCTCGTCGGCGAGGCGCTCGAGCATGAGCTGACTGGCGGGCTCGTCGCCGTGGATCGCAGCGAACAGCAACGCCACCGGACGCGGCTTCGCGTAGCTCGGCGGCAGGAAGTGCACGGCTTCGATCGGACGACCGAGCACGGAGTGCCCGATCACGAGCTCGCGACGATCAGACATCTACTCTAGAGATTTACCGAGGACGCTCGCGGCGCCATAGGAAATGAGCACTTGATAGGCCGTCACGAAGATCCACATGACCGCCCTGGCGGGGGTGTCGGTGACATCGCTCGGGTTGCCCGCAAGGAAGAGGTTGGCTGCGTGGGTGATGAGCGGGTACAGGAAGAAGATCCACGCAAGTGGCTTGCCGAGACCGGAGGACGGCGCAGGGATCCACGCGAGCACGAGGGCAAGCACGACGAGCACGGTGGCGACGATCTGGAGGGACTGGAGGACGATTCCGGCCGCTCCACCCGAGCCGATGCCGTCGAACATATGGACGATCGGGGGCGTGCCGCCGTGGAGGGGAACGACCTGGAGGAACAGGACGGCGAGCGCACCGATCGTGACGAGGATGCGCGGTGCGCTCGACGCGCGATACTCGTGCCGCGCGAGCAATCCCGTCGTGAGCAGGAGCAGGCCGACGAGAGGCGGGAACACTTCCCAGTTGGGCACGCCCGGCGCGAACAGGGGAACGAACACGCCCGCGAGGCCGAGCAGCATCGCGATCGTGCCGCGCGCGCTCGGCACCATGGGGATCGCGGCGACGAGGATCGAGAGCAGGCCCACCGCGGCCATGATGAGCGGGTTGAGCTTTTGCAGGCCCTCGCCGTGGAGGATCGCGTCCCAGTTGAAGATGAGCGGATCGATCTTCAGCGGGGTCGCGAACGCGACGAGAACGAGCGCGCCCCAGATGAACATCTGCGTGCGCAGCGAGCTCTTCCACGGCTCGATCGGATTGTTGTCGCGTGCGTACGGATCGCCCTGCGGCTGCGTCTGATTGAAGCCGCCGATCGGCATCGGCGCGACGGGTGGTGGCGTCGTCGTCACGACAGGTGCATACGCACCGGCGGGCATCGGCTGGGACGGGGAGTGCGGGCGCACGCCTATCGATTGCGGCTGCGCATGGCCCATCGGTTGTCCCAGCGGAGCGCTCGGCCCCGAGCCCATCGGCATCGGCTGCGACGGCGAATGCGGGCGAGCCTCGACACCGGGCGGCGGACCGCTGAACGCCATCGTCGGCGCGTTCGCTCCCGCCATGGGCGCGAGGTTGCCGGGCGCGTAGCCCATCGGCGGCGGTGACGACGGATTCGCAGGGCGCGGCGCGCTGTACGGAGCAGCCGACGGCAGGTTCGCGGGCGGCGACGACGCGGGCGGCGCGATCCGGCCCACGTTCTGGGCGGCAGCTTGCGCGCGCAGCTTCTCGAGCTCTTCGTTGTGACCGCCGTGACCCATCACGGTCTTGGCGAGCACGGGTGACGAGGCGGGAGCAGGCGGCTGCTTGGCACCACAGAAGACGCAGTGGAGTGCCGCGTCCGGCAGGTCCTTCGTGCAGCTAAGGCATTTCTTCACGGAGCAGGCCCCTCGTTCCCTGCGGCAGAATATAGGGCGGCGGGCGAGCGCGCTGCAAACCGCTACGGGTATCGTTAGGGCATGGTTTCGCTCGGGGACGTGCGGCGGAGCGCCGCGACGCTGTTCGAACAAGGCCAGCACGTCGCTGCGCTGCGCCTCTACGACGCGATCATCGCAGCGGCGCCGATGGACTACGACGCCCGCATCCGGCTCGCCGATTGCGCGCTCGCCATGGGCAACGCCGGCGCTGCCAACGTCTATCGCGCGACGGCCTGGTACTGCCTCAAGGCGGGCCACCCGCTCGCCGCGCTCGTCTGTGCGCGTGTCCTCGAGGCGCACGGGGCGGATTCGGCCGACATCACGAGCGCGCTCGTCGTGAACTACGGCAACGAGAGCGAGCTACTCGGCAAGGTCGCGACTCGCGTGTCGCTGCCGGCGGAGACGCTGCCCATCCCCGTGCCCGATGTGCGGCAGCCCGCGCCGCCCGACGCTGTCGCGCAAGCACTCGCACGGGCCGAGCACGCGACCGACAACTTCAAGGACTGGCCGCAGGCGGTGCACGCGATCCCGCTGCTGTCACAGATGTCGGAGGCCGCGTTTCGCCGCGTGCTGCAGACGCTGGTGCTCAAACGCCTTCCCGCCGGGGCATTCGTCATCCGCGAGGGCGAGCCGGGCAATTCGTTCTTCTTCGTCGCGAGCGGACAGCTCCGCGTGTTTGCCACCGACGGGCTCGGCCGCCAGACAGAGCTCGCCGCGCTCGGCGAGGGTGCCGTGTTCGGCGAGATGGCCCTCCTCTCGGCCCAGCCGCGCACCGCCACCGTCGGCTGCGTGACCGAGGTCGACTTGCTCGAGGTCGGGCGCACCTCGCTCGCCACGCTCGCCGACGAGCTAGGTGCGGTCGCCGAAGCGCTCCACGGCTTCACGCGCGAGCGCCTGCTCGGCAACCTCATGGCGACGAGCCAGCTGTTCAAGCCGTTCAACCGCATGCAGCAGCGCGACCTGTTGCGCCGGTTCACGAGCCACGATGTCTCCGCGGGCACCGTCGTCATCAGTGAGGGCGAGGAGGGCCGCGGCCTGTTCATCGTGCTCTCGGGCGAGCTCGACGTGTCGCGCCGCACATCCGACGGCGAGACCGTTCCACTGGGCGGCCTCAAGACGGGCGACGTGTTCGGCGAGATTTCCCTGCTGCGAAACGCCCGTACGTCGGCGACCGTCACCGCGAACCGGACGGCCACCGTCCTGTTCCTCGCCCGCGACGTGGTTCAGCGCATCGTCGCCGGCATGCCTGAAATCAAGAGCTATCTCGAAGCCTTGGCCGAGGAGCGCGAAATCGACAACCAGCTGATGCTGGGCGAGGACGATACGCCGGCTGACGAGCGCATCCTGATTTAGGTCTTATACTCTTCGCTATGGACGAAGAGTCGCAGACGGAAGAGAAGCGCCCCAGCAGTCTGCCGAAGCTCCTGCTCCTCCTGGTGCTGGTTGCAGTCGTCTTCATCTACTGGCGCCAGCGCGGCCAGCACGTGGGCGATCTCTCCTCGGCGCAGCTGAGCACGCAAGAAGTCGCTGATCGCGCGGCTGGTGGGTACGACCCGGACGACATTCTCGTCGATCTCAAGGACGACGCGACGCCCGCGCAGGTCTCCGCGCTCGAAGCGAAGTACGGCATCGATCTGGTGCTCGTCTCCGACGAATCCAAGGACGAGCAGTTCTATCGCGCGCACGTCGATGCATCGCGTGAAGCGCCGCTCCTCGCGCAGTTGAAGACCGACCCCGAGGTCGAGATCGCCGAGCCCGACGCGATCTACTCGCTGCCGGCCGGCGAGGATTCCGCGGATCAGGAAGCGCTCGCGCTGACCGATGAGACGACCGAGCCCGGTTTCCCGAATGACCCGATGTACGCGAAGCAGTGGCACATGCGCCAGATCGGGATGCCCGAGGCATGGAAGATGGCCGACGGTAACGGCGTCATCGTCGCCGTGCTCGACACCGGCGTTGGCTACGAGGACTACAAGAAGTTCATCCTGCTGCCCGACCTCAAGGGCATCAAGTTCGTCAAGCCGTACAACTTCGTCGGCAACAACACGCACGCGAACGATGACCATGGCCACGGCTCGCACGTGACAGGCTCGATCGCGCAGGTGACCAACAACGGCATCGGCGTGACCGGCGTCGCGCGCAACGTGAAGATCATGCCGCTCAAGGTTCTCTCCGCGGGCGGCTCTGGCTCCGTGGCGGGCATCGCCGATGCGATCCGCTATGCGGCCGACAACGGCGCCAAGGTCATCAACATGTCGCTCGGCGGCTCGATGCCGTCGGACGTCCTCAAGAAGGCCGTCAAGTACGCGTACGACAAGGGCGTGACCATCGTCTGCGCCGCCGGTAACGAAGGCAAAGGCAAGGTCGGTTATCCGGCCGCGTATCCGGGCGCCATCGCGATCTCTGCGACGCAGGAGGACGAGGGCATCACGTTCTACTCCAACTACGGCGACGCGATCGATCTCGCCGCGCCGGGTGGCAACACGCGTGACTCGCGCGGTGGTCGCTCCAACGTCGACGGTGGCGTTCTCCAGAACACGATCGCGCCCGGCAAGCCCGGCGTCTCCGAGTACACGGCGTACATGGGCACGTCGATGGCGTCGCCGCACGCAGCGGGTGTCGCTGCCCTCGTCGTTGGCGAAGGCGTGACCAAGCCCGACGCCGTCGAGAAGATCCTCGAGGACTCGGCGCGCAAGCCGGCGAACCAGAAGTACGAGCGCAGCAAGTACGGCGCGGGCATCCTCGATGCACCGGCTGCGATCCGCGCGGCGAAGACCAAGGACGCGGGCGGCGAGCTCGGCGTTGGCCTCCTCATGGCCGGTGCGGTCGCTGCATCGCTGCGCCGTCGTCGCATCCCGGTCGGCGCGGGCTTCATCGGTGGCGTCGTCATGGGCGCGTGCGGCCTGTTCTTCCTGCCCGCCATCTCGACGACGATCGCGTCGCTACCGGTCCTCTCGATGATGTCGCACGGCATGCCGTCGTGGGACCTCTCGATCCTCGGCCCCGCTGCGCATGGCAACGCGCTGTTCTTCAGCGCTGCGATCCCGTTCGCGCTGCTCGTGGTTGGCTTCGGGACGCGCTTCCGCTCGGCACTCGCGGGTCTGTCCGTCGGTGTCGCGGCGCACCTTGCCGTGACGATCGCAGCGGCGCCGTTCGCGCTCTCGCTCGGCATGGGCCTCTGGCTCGCGGTCAACGCCGTCGCGTGCCTCGGCCTCGCGCGCCTCGCGCTGCGTCGCTAGTCCGAGCCCGTGATGATCACGTCGTCGACGAGGTACGAGGCCCCACCCGCACCCGCGCTCGAATAGAGCGCTCCGACGGTAAAGCCGAGAGAGCTCGGCGTCGTCACGTTGCGAATGAACGCTCCGTCCGTCGGCATTCCGACATCTGCTCCGTCGAGCTTGGCGGACATCACCGCCGGCTGCGTCGCGGCGTCCGTGAGATCGACGTCGATCTCGAACTTGATCCAGCGGCCGAGCGGCATCGTCATCGACGGCGTCTCTTCATAGGCAACCTGTGCGCCGGAGTCGATCTGTTGCGCGCTGATGTGCAGTGCCTGATTACCTCCGTTGAACAGCGCAAACGCGAACTGCGAGAGCATCGATGGCGGCGCCTCCCGAAATCCCATCGTCGGGAAGTGCGCGGTCTTCGCTGGCATCGTGTTCATGCGCAGCCAGTACTCCATGTGGATATGATTTCGCGGAGCGATGCCGTGCCTCCGCTGTTCACCGCGGCTCCCCACGCGCCCTGCACGTTCGATGTTGGGCGCTCGAAGTCGTCGCAGATGATGACGTTCGCGGTGGTGCACGGATCGACGTTCGCGGCGTCGTTTTCCCCGCTGTCACTCGCGAGTGGATCGAACGCGATGCGCCCGCACCCGAGGAGTCCAACCATCACCAGTGCCCAGCGCACCCCCCATCGTATCCCGTTGGGCTAGAGTCCGTGTCATCCGCGTGGCGCAGCACCGCATCTCCATCTCGCGCGAGCAGTACAAGTTCGCGTGCGCTCACATGACCGTCTTCCCCGACGGAACCAAGGAGCGTTTGCACGGGCACAACTACCAGATCTCGATCGCGCTCGACGTGGAGCGCGTCGACTTGCCGTCGATGATCCCGTTCGCGCAGATCAAGGGCGCGCTCGCCGAGCTGTGCTCCGCATGGAAAGAGCGCGTGCTGATCGCGGAGAAGAATCCGTACCTCGTTATCGTGAAGCACGACGCGAAGGAGCTCGAGATCACGCTCTGCGGCGATCGGTACGTCATGCCGCGCGGTGATGCGCTGCTGCTGCCGATCGACAACATCTCCGTCGAAGCGCTCGCCGCGCATGTCGCGGAGTTGCTGCTCGGCAAGCTCGGTCCGCAACTCGGCACGCACGTGAAGTCGCTCACCGCCACCGTCGAGGAATCGCCGGGCCAAGGCGCCAGCTGCACGCTGCCGCGCTAGTTCGTTTTGATCGCGGCCACGTCGTCGACCCAGTAATCGAGCGGAGATCCGCCCTCGGAGAATCCCGTCCCGACGTAGACCGACTCGTTGGTCGGGGAAAACGGATCCACGATGTACGGACCGCCGACGGGCGGTGCGGTGGACCCGTCGATGGATGCATCGACCACCGGCGTTGCCCCGGCGAGCTCCAGGTCATAGGTGACAACGAACCAGCGCCCAAGCGGCAACGGAGTGCTTTCGCTCAGTACGTCGTGAATCAAGCCCGCGCTGCCGATCAGCTCTGCTTCGATCTGTAGTCCTCCCGCGACCGAGTAGTCCGGAAAGATCTGGAGCTGCTGATCTGCACCGACATCCTGGAGATAGACGTACGGCAGGAACACCTTGCGATCGGGCAACGTGTCGAAGCGCAACGCGAGCGAGTAGTGGATGCTCGTCGTCGCAGGCGTGATGTCCTTGTAGATGATCGCGCGCGCGGACGCGCCACTCTCGAGATGAACCTTCAATGCCGTCGTTCCGCTGAAGCTGTGGTCCGTGGTGAGCGACAGCATGCCCGCGGCGTCGTTCTCGCCGTCAAACGCGCCTTGGTAGTCGGCAAGCGCGCGCTCGAAGTCGTCGCAGATGATGACGCTCGTGCCGGTGCAGGACACGGGCAATCCGCCGGTGCCGTCGTCGCCCGGGCGAGCATCGCTGCCCCCATCGCGCAGCGAGCTGCCGTCGTCGCCGGTGCCGCCGTCGCCCGTTCCGCCTCCGGTGAAGCCAACGCGTCCGCAGCCCGCGAGGAGCGCTGCGCACGAGACCACGCTGGCCAGTCGCACGCGCCTATGGTTTCACGAAATCGAGTGTCGCGGCGAGCTGGCTCGCGACGACCTACGCACTGGCGCGATCGCGACCGCGGCCGCCGCGACGACGACGCTTGCGGTCACCACCACCGCCACCACCGCCGCCACCACCACCACCACGATCACCACCACCGCGGGGTCCGCGGTCACGGTTCTCACCACCACCACCACCAGCCGCATGCGTGTGCGACGGCGCTGGCGGGCGCGGAGCCATCGCTTCCGCTTCGGCCGCGATCTCGGTCGACAGCTTGCCAGCGACGCGGAACTGGTCGGGCTTCCAACCCTTCTGCGGCACGACTTCGATCTTCTTCTGGAACCGCTTCTCGAGGTGGTCGAGGTAGTCGCGCTCCTGGCGCTGCAGGATCTCGGCGACGCGCGGCGCGCACTCGAGATCGATCTTGTCGTTGTCGACAAGCGTGCCGGAACGGCGCACTTCGCGCAGGATCTCGTACGCGACCGTCGTCACCGACTTCACGACGCCCGAGCCTTCGCAGGTCGGGCACGGCTCGGTGAGCAGCTGCACGAGCGACTCGCGAGTACGCTTGCGCGTCATCTCGACGAGGCCGAGCTCGCTG
>DASYDE010000060.1:0-3049 GCA_036499725.1 Kofleriaceae bacterium | reverse complement strand
TCGCCGATCTCGACGCCGCGCGCCCCGGCTGGCTCGAGCTCGTGCTGTCGATCGCCGCACCGGCAGGCGACCGCGCGTTCTACGACCGCATCACCGCCGCGTACGCCTCGACGAAGCGCGACGACCTGCGCGAGGCGCTCTCCACCGGGCTCGGCAGCTTCGGAGCGACCTTCGCAAAGCCAACGATCGAGGCCGTCGCTCGAGGCGACCTTCCGTGGGCCGCGGCGGCCGGCTACTTCGAGCATCCCGCGACGCGTCTCGCCGCGTGGCGTGCGATGCGCGATCACCTGGGCGAGATCATGGCGCGCTCCACGGGCGACGACGCCGCCAAGGTCGTCGAGGCGGTCGCCACGATCTGCGACGCCACCAGCCGCGCACAGATCGCCGCGGCGTTCGAGCCGCGCATCGCCGCGATCCCCGACGGCCGCCATGTCCTCGACCGCGTGCTCGCAGAGATCGACCGCTGCGTCGTTCGCCGCACGCGTGCGGGAGAGATCGCCCATGCGCTGGACTAGCGCCAATGCCGCTCACTTAGTGCGTTTCCTCGACGAGATCGTCGACGGCACCTTGCGATCGTAGTTGCTCATCTTGATCTTCACCGCCCGCGGGTAGACGCGTTCTCCTCGTCGGGGAGGGATGACGAAGTGGCGAAGCCGGTCAGGCAGCGTCGCCAGATGCTTCGGGATCGTGCCCGGGGAGAGCCCGTTCGCGGCGAGGCTCCATTGATGCGCGAATTCGCGAAGAGCCGCGACGAAGCTGATGCGTATCGGCGGCACACCAAGCTCGGCGGCGATCCGTGCCATCTCGAGACGCACGAGGTTGTAGGCAATGAGCAGGCCCCACATCTCCTGGGCGACGGCGCTGGGGCTCTTGCTACGAATCGTCTCGAGCCGCTCGAGCATGTCCGTCTTGATCTCGCCGAAGCCGAGTTCGAGTTCCCAACGCTCGTGATAGAGGGCGCGAATCTCACTGGCTGGATACTTCGAGTCGTCGACGAGCGATGTCAGGAGAAGCTGCGGTCTGTACCCCTTGCGTTGGTACTTGATGGCGCGAGCATCGAAGTGAGTCGGAAGCGACGTGTTCTTCTTTCGCGCCTCGCTGCTGACCTTGAATTCGACAAGCTCGTCACCAACTCCGAGTCGCCGGATCGATGTGAACTTCGTCGAGGATTTCGCGCGAGTCATCCAGTGACGAGTTCCGGTCGTCGTGAGCGGAACCAGCACGCCCGCGTTTAGGTGGTGCCGGTCGACCAGGACGAGCGAATTCTCCGGCACCGTTTCCCACAACGAAGCGGCGTAGGTGCGCTCGTCCGTCGCAAACGGCCCAAAGACAGCGGCCCCGAGCACGTGCGATCGCAGCGCCATCAAGACCACCAGCCTCATGAGCGGGTAGCCGCTGTGACGCTCGTCTCTGCCGCCTTCGTGGCGCCCCGAGTCCTGCCCGCCGAAATGAGCTCGATTCTCCGAGCTGTCCGCCACACGCAGCGTCGTGCCGTCGACGCCGTACAAGGCCAGACCTCTCCACCTATCTGCATCAGCACTTCGATCTGCCCATTCCTCGGCCGAGCGAAGGAACAGCCATTCCATCGGCTCGGGGCCTAGTCGAGCTCGCGCCTGGGTCAGTGCACTCGATGCAACCGTGCGGCTGCCATCAAGCGCTGGCAGCGCGACATCGAGCTGACGAGCTACGAGTGTGATCGGCAGGTCCCGCAGCAGAGCCATGCCGAGCAGGAGCCACACGGTCTGCTCTGCGGGCATCCTCCGACGTCGAACCGTCGCCGTGCCGGTCGCCAACAGCGCTTCCTCGACCCACGTAGGGTCGATGTGCTGCGTGAGTTTGGGAAACGCCTGCGGCGTGAGCTGCGCCGTGTACTCCAGCGCCTCGACGAAACTCTCCTCGATCGGTTTCACGATCGAGGCAGCATGATCCGCTTCACGGCTTCCGGATAGCCTCCGCGGCAAGTCCCTGAATTCCGGATTCCCGTCGAGGACTTGCGCCTATCTGATCGGCATTGGATCTAGCGCCTGATGATGATCGGCGGGACCCAGTAGCTCTCGCTCTTGAGGTCGCGGACGTAACCGGACCCCGACGGGACGCCCTCGTCGAACGTCGTCACCATCACGAGCCCCGAGCTGCCGAGCGTCAACCGCGGATCGATCGACGACGCCATGCGATTGATGGAGACCTCCGGGTCCCAGCTCGTACCGTCGAAGGTCGTCCACATCACGTAGCTCGCGAGGTTGTAGTTCGGGATCGAGTACGGCGCGACGTGCACGAGGTGGAGGTAACCGTTGTAGGCCGCGATCGATGGCTCGTACGCCTGGATCGGCTGGCCGTTGCCGCCGTAGATCGTGTAGTCGGCGCCCCACGCGCCGTCGAACGAGTTGTAGACGACGCTCGTCGTGGTGCCCGCGCGATGGGCCATGTAGATCCGATTCTGGAACACCGCGAGCGACACCGGCGACGACGAGTACTGACCGCCGAGCGACGTGGCGACGGTGAACGTCTCGCTCGCGTTCATCGTAGCCATCCACAGCTGGTTCGAGTGCGGCGTCACGCCGACGATGTAGAGCAGGCCGTTGTACGCGACGATCGCCGGCACGCACCGCGGCGCGGTGGAGTACGACAACTTTATGTTCGTCGACCACGTCTGCGTCGCGGGGTCGAGCTTCGACATCCACACGTCGGTGGAGCTGTCGTCGCTGCCACCGTGGAACATGTAGAGCTCGTTGTTGTACGCCGCGAGCGTGACTCGGGCATTGCTCTTCTGATTCGGGATCTGGATGTTGGTCGTCCAGCCACTCGACGTCAGCTTCGTCCACCACAGATCGTATTGCGATGTCGCGCCGGAGTGCACCATGTACGTGACGTTGCCGAGCGTGGCCACGGCCGCGCCGTAGAAGGCGCGCTGATCGGGGTTACCGACGTCCGCCGGATTCGACCACAACTGCGTCGACAGCGCGCTCGTGTCCTCCGACGTCGCGGGGTCATCGTCATCGACACCGACACACGCGAACGCAGACAACGCCACACCGAGAGCTATGAGTTT
>DASYDE010000059.1:0-12521 GCA_036499725.1 Kofleriaceae bacterium | reverse complement strand
GAAGGAGTCGACGCTCGAGCGCCTCAAGGAAGGCCAGATCGTCGAAGGTATCGTCAAGAACCTCACCGAGTACGGTGCGTTCATCGACCTCGGCGGTATCGACGGTCTCCTCCACATCACCGACATGAGCTGGGGCCGGGTGAACCACCCGTCCGAGCTGTTCCAGGTCGGCGATCACGTTCGCGTGAAGGTGTTGAAGTTCAACGCCGACACCGAGCGCGTCTCGCTCGGCCTCAAGCAGATCACGGAAGATCCGTGGAGCTCTGCTTCCGAGAAGTTTGTCCCGGGCACCGTTGTCCGCGGCAAGGTCGTCTCGCTCAAGGACTACGGCGCCTTCATCGAGCTCCAAGAGGGCATCGAAGGTCTCGTCCACATCTCCGAGATGTCGTGGACGCGCCGCGTGAAGCACCCGTCCAAGATGGTCGCCGTGGGCGACATGGTCGAGGCGGTTGTTCTCGACGTCGACGTGAAGCAGAACCGCATCTCGCTCGGCATGAAGCAGCTCGAGCCGAACCCGTACGAGCAGCTGACCGAGAAGTACCCGCCGGGTACTGTCGTGAAGGGCCACGTCCGCAACATCGCGGACTTCGGTATCTTCGTCGAGATCGAGGAAGGCATCGACGGCCTGGTTCACATCAGCGACATGAGCTGGACCCAGCGCGTCAAGCACCCGTCGGAGCTCTATCAGAAGGGCGACGAGGTCGAGGCTGTGCTCCTCAACATCGATACGGGCGACGGCGACAAGCCGAAGATCTCGCTCGGCATCAAGCAGCTCGTTCCCGATCCGTGGGATCGCATCCCGCACGACTACCCGCAGGGTAAGGTCGTCGACGGCAAGGTCCTCAAGGTCCTCGACTTCGGCGCCTTCGTCGAGCTCGAGAAGGGCGTCGAGGGTCTGGTCCACGTCTCCGAGATCAGCGAAGAGCACGTCGAGGATCCCCGCACCGTTCTGACCCCGGGTCAGGAGGTCAAGGTCCAGGTGCTTCACGCCGACGGCGGAGAGCGCAAGATCGGCCTGTCGATCAAGGGCGCTTCGCGCCGCCAGGACATGGCGGATGCGCAGGGCTTCGCCTCGCCGAACGCCGGTGGCGCGACGCTTGGCGACAAGTTCAAGGGCAAGCTCGACAAGCTCAAGCCGAACGCGCAGTAAGCGGTTCGCGTTAGCTCACGCGGTCATCCTTCGGGGTGGCCGTTTTTGTTTTTCGGACCATCAACATCGCGAGCACGCCCACGAGCAGCGATGGCGATGACGCCGCACAGCCCGTTCACCAGGACAGCAACGTCGAACGCCGTCGCGATCGGCGTCGTCGTGCCGGCGCTCGTCCGCATCAGCGTCAGGCCTGCACCCGAGCCAAAGTCAGACTTGGCGTAGATGACGACGGGACACTCGACGGGGGCCTGGAGGCCGGTCGTCGTGAAGATTTCGACGGGACAGCTATCCATGCGGGGATGATGACGCGAGCAGCGTGAAGCCGTGTTCGCGCGACATGCAGATTTCGCGCATCGGTCGAATCGGCCAACCCGGTGATGTTAGTCTGGTGACGTGCTGCGCTGGCTCCGCTTCATCGCCATCGCGACGGTCATCCTCTCGATGATCGGGCTCGGCGTCTGCGCGGGATTATTCCTCGTCGCGAACTCCGGCTGGATCCCGATCGAGATTCCGCCGTGGCTGACGGGCCTGTTCGGCGACCGACCGCACGACGTGTGGCTCCCGGCGCTCATCGCGGGCTGGCTCGCGAGCGCGGTGTGCCTCGCAGGAATCGTGCTGTGGTCCATGTACTACGTCTGGCGCCGTCGCCAGTACGAGTCGCTGATCCACCGGCTCGAGAAGGAGCTCGCGAAGCTGCGCAACCTCCCGTTCACCGAGCCCGCGCCGCTCGAGGATCTGCCAGAGATGCCGAGCGCCGAAGCAGCGCGCGTGATGGAGAAGATCGCGCACGACGACGAGGAGCTGGGAGCGTAGATGGGCGCCGCCGTCGTTCTCATTCTCGTCGGTCTCGCTGCCCTCGCCGCGGGCGTGCTCATCGGTCGCTACTACGTCCCCGACGATCGGCAGCTCCGCCGCACGGCGCGCCACGCCAAGGCGTACATGCGTGCTCTCTCGCATCTCATCGCGCGCGATCACGACACGGTCGTCGACGAGCTCCGCGGGGTCGTCGAAGAGAACGTCGATGACGTCGAGCCGTACTTCGCGCTCGGTGCGATGTTCCGCAGCAAGGGCGAGCACGAGCGGGCGATCCGCGTGCACCAGGCGCTGGCCGTCCGCGAGCGCGACAAACGCAAGCTACGCACGCGCGCGATGTTCGAGCTCGGTCTGGACTTCCGCGCCGCCGGGATGCCGCGCCGCGCGACCAAGGCGTTGGAGGAAGTGCTGCTCGAGGAGCCGGCGCACGAGGCCGCTCTGCGCGCGCTCGCTGCACTGTACGAAGAGCAGGGCCGCTTCAACGAGGCGGCTGGTCTGTGGCAGCGCCTCGGCAAGAAGAAGAACGAGGACACGAGCGAGCGCGAGCACCACTTGCTCGTGGCCGCCGCACAATCAGCGCTCGGTCGCGGCGATGCGGATAGCGCGAAGCAGTTACTGAAGGCGGCCGGCAAGCTCGCCGAGACCGCTCACTTCCACGCGGCGGCGGCGGAGCTCGCAGCGGTCAATGGCAATCACGCGGGCGCTGTCGAGCGGTTGAAGATCGCGCTCGCGGCGGACCCGGCACTCGCGCCGTACCTCTTGCCCGGCCTCATCGCGGCCGAGCAGAGCGTCGCGAACGGCTCGGGACCGACGAAGAAGCTCAAAGATGACCTCGCCGATACGCCGGACCCCGATGCGACGCCCGCCGATGACGGGTCGCTCGTTCTGCCCACTGGCGCGCAGCACGCGTTGCCCGCCGGTGCCGACGCCATCGCCCTGCCGGGCCATGCGCTCGTGCCGGCCGACAAGCCCAGTGCATCCGTCGCTGATCGCGTGATCTCGTTGCTCGACGATATCGAGGCGCAGTCGGGCTCGCGCCTGGAGCTCGCGCTCATCCGCGCGCAGCTCCTGCCGACGACCGACGGCGACCGGCAAGCAGCGGTCTCCGCCGACCTGGAGAGCCGCTTCCCGCAGGCGCTCGCCGCACGCGTTGCCTCTGCGCGGCTCGCGCTCGCGAACGGAGATACTGACGCGATCAAGGGCGCGCTCGCGGCGCTCGTCGCAGATCGCGGCCAGCTCGCGTGGACGCTACGCGGTCGCTGGCAGTGCGCGAACTGCGGTTATCGCCCCGACGCGTTCTCGTGGCGGTGCTCGCAGTGCCGTCGCTGGGCGTCGATGCGCATGGAGACGGGCGTGGAACCACCGCCGCTGCCGCCGCGCGAGCGTCGCACGGCTGCGCGCATCCCGCGCTCCGACGCACTGCTCGGTGCTGCCGCCGATGATGCGCTGCCGACGCCGTCCCTCGACGCGGGTCTCTCGGAAGAAGAGCTCGCGAAGGGTGGGGAGCGCCGATCGCTGCTCGGTCGTGTCGGCGGCTGGTTCAGCCACAAGCTCGATCGCGACCGCGCCTAGAACGTCGCGACGGTGTCATCGGCGGTGAATTCGCCGCTGAGCTGGAACACGAGCGTCTTGTCGATGGTGCCCTCGAACGCGAAGGTGCCGTGCGCCTCCAAGCCGCACGCGATGCCGGCATCGTCCGTCAGGCACGCGAGGTCGTCGAGCTTCACTTGTCCCCCGAGCGTGATGCCGCGCGTCGACGGCGGGACGTTCGACGAATTCGCCGACTGGATGCAGTGCTCTGGATCGGGTTGGTCGTAGACGATGTTCATCGCGGAGCTCTCCGGGGTGACGTCGAGCGCGCCTGGGCCAGGCACCAAGACCCGGATCTGCGTGCTCGCGACGGCGGGGCAGTCGCCTGCGACCGGGAAGCTCGGCACGAAGTTGCCTGCGAAGAAGTTCATCGTGTTGTCCGAGAAGCGATTCACGTGGAAACAACACTCGACGACCTTATCGGGGTCCTGCGTGATCGACTGCTCATCGCTGATCGGATCTCCGACAGCCGGTTGATAGAAGAACCGGTACGACGCCGTTCGGTGCAGGCTGACGATCACGGCGTCCTCCCCTCGGGCGCACGCGGTGAATAGAACGAGGATCGCCACGAGCCATCTCATGCGCCGCCGTAGTGCAACGCGCGAGCCGCTCGGGACGGGTCGCGGTTTGTGAATGGAGCGCGATGAGCGAGGCGTACGGGCAACAGCGTGTTTGTCAGTCACGCGGACCTGGGCGCCTCGCGCCACACCCTGCGTGGTATACCCGCGGCGATGTCGCCGGCTGATCCGCCCGGAGAACCGCCGTCTGGCGGCGTACCGCGCGCCGATCAAACGCCCTCGGCCGCGAGCGGCCCCGTCGCGCGCACCAAGTCCACCACGACGATGCTGGTCGAGCACCCGATCTACCGCTTCTTCTCGCGGTGGGCCTTCCCGCTGTTCATCCTGTTCGTCGCGTTCCTCGGCCGCAACGTGTTGCTGCCGTTCGTGTTCGCGTTCCTCATCGCGTACATCCTGTCGCCCGTCGTGCGCTGGATGTCCGAGCGCAAGGACGGCACGCGCCGCATGCCGCGCGGCCTCGCGATCATTATTTGCTACATCGTCTTCATCGCCGGCGTCGTCGGCTTCCTGTTCCTGCTGGTGCCGCGCCTCTCCAGTGATATCGCTCGCCTCGGCAAAGAAGCGCCGCAGCTGATCGAGAAGGCTGACAAGCACTATCTCCCCGACCTCGCGCACTGGCTGGAGAAGCGCTTCAAGCCAGCGCAGGACGTCGCGGACACCAAGCCGAACGACGTCGTCTCCGACGTTCCGCTGCCGCCCGGCACCGCATTCAAGATGACGCCGCTGCCCGACGGCAGCTACGCGCTGCAGATCGCGCCGAACGGCATCGATATCAAGCCGGGCCCCGAGGGCAGCTTCTCGCTCAAGACGAACGACACCGCGCCCGAGCCCGCGAACATGGAGGACAAGCTCCGGTCGTACATGAGCAAGGCGATCGAGGGTCTGCGCAGCAAGGTCCAGGACGTCGTGCGCTTCGGGCAGACGCTCGTCGCGGGCTTCATTCGCGGCATCTTCCTGTTCTTCTTCACGCTGATGATCGGCGCGTTCATCCTGATCGACATGGAGCAGGTCCACGGCTTTCTTCGCAGCCTGTTCCCGGCGAACACGCGCGATGACTACGACGTGATCATCGCCGGCATCGACCGCGGCCTGAGCGGTGTCATCCGCGGCCAGCTCGTGATCTGTCTCATCAACGGCGTCCTCACGTATATCGGCCTCCTCGTCTTCAGCGTGAAGTACAGCCTCATCCTCGCGATGGTCGCGGCGATGCTGACGCTGATCCCGATCTTTGGATCGATCCTCTCCTCGCTACCGATCGTGCTCGTCGCTCTCGTCAGCGGCAACGAAGGCGTCGATATCGTCCGCGGTCTCGCCATTGGCCTGTGGATCCTCGGCATCCACTTCATCGAGGCGAACGTCCTCAACCCCAAGATCATCGGCGCGGCCGCGAAGATTCACCCCGTGCTCGTCATCTTCGCGCTGTTCCTCGGCGAGCACACCTTCGGCCTCGTCGGCGCGCTGCTCGCGGTGCCGCTGCTCTCGGCCATCCAGGTGCTCTTCATGTTCTTCTATCGCAAGACCTGGAAAGATGCGGCGCGCGGCGTCTCCGGCCCGATTCGAACCGAGACGGGCCCGACGCCTCGCGGTACAACCTAGTCATGCGCTGCTGCGGTGCTGCATCGGTTGCTGTGATCGGACTGCTCGCCGCCACTGCATCCGCGCAGCCGTCCGATCCGTACGGCGCCCCTGCGAGCGCCACTGTCGACGAACAGGTCGCCGTCTCGCTCGTCGCGCGTGCGCAGGAGCTGCTCGACCAGCAGATGTATTACGAGGCGCGCCAGCTCGCGCTCGAAGCACTGCAGACCCGCTCCGACGGTGCGGCCGGCGCGGCGGCGCGCGTGATCGTCCGCGCGGCGAGCAAGCAGCTCGCGATTCCTGATGCACAGCTCCCCGGTGAGACCACCGTTCCCAAACCCGTCGAGCCGCCGCCGGTTCTGCCGCCCGCACCGGTTCCACCTCCACCGACCGAGACGGAACCGCACTCCACGCGCGACTACGAGGAGCGCCTCCACGGTGCGCTGTTCCTGGGGACCATCGGCGCGATGATCGGCGCGGAAGCGGCTCCTGATGCATCCTCGGGCGCTGGAGCCGCGTCCATCGCGGGCGTCGGTGCGGGTGTGATCGGTGCGATCGCGGCGCCGTACGTGTTCGACAAGATCGGCTGGGACGAGGCGCAGATGCGCACCGTCGGCAGCACGAGCGTGTGGGGCGGGGTGATCGGCGCATTCATGGCTGACGCCGTCGACACCAAGAGCACGCGCGGCCGCGACATCCTCCTCGGCGCGGCGATCGGCGAAGGCGTGGGCGCGCTCGCAGGTGCCGGCATCGCGTCGCAACAACGCTTCACCGTCGGCGACGTGGCGCTCACCGATACGCTCGCGGGGATCGGCACGGTCGGCGGTCTCACGATCGGCATGCTGATGCAGCCGGCGCAAGGCGAGGCGTACTCGGTCAACGCGCTCCTGGGCGCAGGCATCGGTTACGCCGTTGGCTATGTCGCGGGTCCGCTGTCCAACACCACGCCTCGTCGCGTCGCGCGCATCGCTGGTGGTGCCGCGATCGGTGGCGCAGCACCGTTCCTGCTGTATGCGCTCATCCGGGACAACTCGTCGACGGCAGACGAGCGCGTGACGGGTCTGCTCTCGTCGGGCGGCCTCGTCGCCGGTGCGTACATCGCGTTGCGCCTGACGCACGGTATGGACGAGGGGCTCGACAAGCTGCCGTCCGAGCGCGCAGATGCGCCAGTGGCGCTCGTCGGTCGCAGCTCCGATGGGCACTGGGCGATGGGCGCACTCAGCGTGCAACCGTTGTCGCGGACGTTGTCGACGCAGCCGGGCTACGCGGTCCCGCTGTTCTCCGGCGCGTTCTAACGGGCGCGACGGACGGGGCTTGACGAGTCGCGCGCTAAAGGGTAACCGTATGGATACCTATCAATGGCGAGAACATCCGAGGCGCACGATGTCTTTCGAGCGATCGCGGATCCCACGCGCCGCGCGATTCTCGACAGGCTGCGGGCAGGCCCCGCGCCCGTCAATGATCTAGCGGCGGACTTCGAGCAGTCGCGTCCCGCGATCTCGAAGCACCTGCGGGTCCTGCGAGCGTCTCGGCTCGTGCACGAAACCAAGCGCGGGCGCGAGCGGTTCTACGCGCTAGATCCGGCACCGCTGCAGCGAGCGGCGGGCTGGCTCGAGGGCTACCGCGCGTTCTGGCTGGGAAGCTTGACCAACCTGAAGCGTTACCTGGAGGACACATGAGTATCGGAAAGGGCGGCGCGAGCGCCGTCGTCGACCCAGAAGCAAACATGGTGCTGGCGCGCGTGGAGATCGCGAAGCCGATCGAGCGCGTGTTCGCGGCGATCACGTCGGACGAGATGTCCAAGTGGTGGGGCTCCCCCGAGCTCTACCAGACCAAGAAGTTCACGGCCGACCTGCGTCCCGGCGGCGCGTGGAAGAGCGAAGGTGTCGGCGCCGACGGCCACGCGTTCCATGTGGCGGGTGAGGTGATCGCGTACGAGCCGCCCACGAAGTACGTCCACACGTGGAAGCCGTCGTGGGAACCGGGGGAGGCGACGACGGTCGCCTGGCTGCTCGAGACGATCGACGGCGGCACGCGCGTCACTGTTCGCCACACGGCCTTTGCGAGCGCGAAGGCCTGCAGCGATCACGCGAATGGCTGGGTGCAAGTTCTCGGGTGGCTGGATGGTTACGCATCTCCGCAGACAGACAAGTACTTCATGATCCGCCTCGTCAACGAGCGTCCGGACTTCATGAGCTCGATGAGCGCCTCGGAGCTCGCCGTCATGCGCGAGCACTCGCTCTACCTGCGCAGCCTCATCGCCCAGGGGAAGGTCATCGTCGCGGGGCCGGTCAGAGATGCCGAGGGCCCCTACGGCATGGCCGTGATGAAGGCCGCGGATGAAGCGGCGATCAAAGCGATCGAGGCTGCCGATCCGGCGATCACGCGCAACATCGGCAACCGCTACGTGATCGCGCCGATGCTCGCGGCGATCCACTGAGCGCGAGGCCGGCGACTCACTGGTGAGTCGGTGCCGGCGTCGTGATGGAGCTCCGGATCTCCGTCGAGATGTCGTTCGCCATCTTCCTCGCCATCTCGTCCTCGGTCGGTGCGACCTCGACAGGGTGCGCACGCGGCATCGCGAACATGAAGCCGGCGAACGTGCCGACAAAGCCGAACAGTGCGGCGAACACGATGCCGACGATCCCGAGTCCGCGCGAACGGTCGCGCCCGGTGATGATCTGGAACAGGCCGATCGCGACGCACACCGCACCGAGAACCGTCGCCGTCGGTACGACCAGGCGCGTGGACCCGGCGACCCATTGCGCGCGCACGATTCCGAACGCGATGGCCGACGAGAGCAAGCCGAGCCCGAGCGTCTTGAGGCCCTGGCGTCGGCCTTCGCTCCGCGACGACGTCTGGTTCATCCGAGGATTCATATCCCATCGGACGGATGCCGCGGGAAACAGATGCATTGGCCGCTATGGCCGGCGCGCGATGCCCTGGAACTTGTACGAGAGCCAGCTCGGGTGATCGGCGTTGTCCGCGGCGTGCATCTCGTCGCACGGAAAGCCCGCGTTCGTTAGCTCTCCTGCGATGTCGCGATCGAGGTGGCAGTTACCACCGACGCGGCGCCAGGCGGGCGTGATCCAGCGCTGCAGACGCTGCGCGCGCGGATCGGGGGAGCGACCGTGCTCTACGAAGATCAGCTCGCCGCCCGGGCGCAGCACGCGATGGATCTCGGCGAGCGTGCGCGCCGGCGTCGGAACGCTGCATAGCGTGTAGGTCAGCACCACGGTATCGAAGCGCGCGCGATCGAACGGCATGCGCTCCGCATCGCCCTCGACCAGATCGACCCGCACCGTGGCCGCCGCGGCACGGACACGCGCACGGGCGAGCAGCTCCGGCGAGATGTCGAGGCCGACAACGGACGTCGCGCGCGCCGCATCGAAGAACGGGATGTTGAGCCCCGATCCGACGCCGACCTCGAGGACCGCGCCGCTCGCGCGCGGGACCCAGCGCTTTCGCTCCGCGAGGATCGCGTGGCTGCGGCAGGCCTTCTCGACCAGCGTCGGCAGTACGTAGCGAGCCCAGAGAGACACGCGCGTACGCTACAGCGTTTGGAGGTGCGCGATGAGCGCGGCGCGATCGTCTGCGTCGAGATTCGTGCCGGCGCGGTGGCCGCGTATGGTTCGGGTGGGGGAGAGCAGCTCGTCGAGCGAGCGCACCGAGCCGTCGTGGAGGTAGGGCGCGCCGGCCGCCACGCCGAGCAATGTCGGCACGCGATACTTGCCGGTGCCACGGCCGCGACCCGTCGCGAGGGCAGGGTCGGTGCCGATGGTCGCGGCCGCGATCGTGGTGCCGCCGTACACCGCGTTCGCGTGACAGTGAGCGCAGTGCTCGGCGAACAACGCTGCTCCTCTCGGTGAGGCCGGTGCGGTGTGCGCTGGTGGCTGCAGCGAGTAGACGAACATCGCGAGCGCCCACGCCAGCTCGCGCGGCGGACGAACGAGCGCGTGATTGGAGTCGGTGAGCTGCGTTTCCTGACGGATCGCGAGCGCGAGCGGACTGTCGTGCCGGATCGCGCCCACCTGCGTGAGAAAGCGCTGCGAGCGCTCGCCCCACAGATCCGGAATCGCGACCGGATCCTCGTCGTCGTCCTCGGTGACATCAGCGCGGCCGGCGCCCCAGCTCTCGAGACGACGGCCTTCTTTCTCACTCGCGAGCGTGCCGTGCACGCGGTCGTACGTGACGCGGAGCTTGCCGTAGTTGAACGTGCGGCGCGCTTGGCCCACGACGACCTCGCCGTTCTTCACCGTCGAGTGGCAGATGGCGCACGTGATTCCGACGCGCGTGTCGCCGTCGATATTCTTGAACACGACGAGCCCCGGGATATCGCCTGCCGCGGTGCGCTCGACGCCGACGTCGTCGATCAGCTCGCGCTGCGTGAGGCCCCATTCCATGAAGACCTCGGCGCGCATCGGGTACTCGAAGAACACGCGGCGGCCGAGCGCGACCCACTCCGGCATCGTCGTCGGCGTGACGCCGTTCCATAGCGGTGGGCGATCGCCGGGCAGGACGGGCATCTCACCTCGCGCGAGGATCTGCGCACTCTCGGCGTCGACGGGGACGGAGCGCGGGTTCCACACGGGCAACTGATCCCACCCGCCCGTGCCGAGTCCGTAGGCGGCGAGACGGATCCGCGAATACATGTTCGACGGATTCGTCAGCGATGATTCGAGTGCGGCGCGACGCGCGGTCGTGTCCGTGAGGAATGTCGTGCCCTGCGCGAGGAGCCACGCGTCGCTCCACGGCGCGGGCGCAGCAGGCGGTGCCGGCTTCGCATCGCGGCACGCGATCGCAAAGACAGCGATGAGCGCGAACCGGATCACGTCGGGACGGGCGGCGGCGCTGCGACGATGAGCACCGTGCTCTGCAGCGCTTGTTCGACGCCACCGACGGCCGCGACGACCTTCACGGTGTACGTCTTGTTCGCGTACTGCCAGCGATTGATAAACTCCGGCTGCGAGAGCACGTAGCTGACCTGCGCCGTCTGGCCCGCGGCGACCTTCTGGTCCCACGCTTCGTACGTCGAGCTCGTGGTCGACCAGCGAGTGGGCTTGCTCGGCGTGAGCGTGCCGAGGTCCTTGCCGGTGTCGTCGACCACCGTGATCGACTTCACCTCGACGACGCTGTCACTCGTCGCGGTGACGACGAGCTGCATCGAGGTTTGCTCGCAGCGACGGTCCTGCGGCTGCTGCGTGGCGACCGCGCCGGGGCGCTCGGACGGCGCGGCCATTGTCGCGGGTGGGGCGACAGCGCCCGCGGGAGCGACATGCGCTGGCGCATTCGTCGGCGCGGTGCCACCGCAGTCATCGCCAAAGCTCACCGCGCTCAGCGTGATCTTCGCGGCGACGTTGGGCTTCGGCGGTGGCGGCGCGTACCCCGCTTTATCGGATCCGGTCGTCGGCGCCTCGGTCGGCGTCGCTTTGGTGCAGCCGACGAGCAGGAGCGCGATCAGGACCGCGCGCATCAGGTCTTCACTCCGGGCGGGAGGCTCGCGGGCGCGCTGAGCGTGATCGACTTTTCTGCGGGTGCGTCGACGGCACCGACGGTGATGACCGTCTTGACCGTGAACGTCTTGTTGTAGCGATCACCGATGTGCGTCCAGTCGGGGCGCGAGAGCACGTAGCTCACGTTGCTCGTCGAGTCCTTCGCGATCGCTTCGTCCCACGCTTCGTACGTGGAGCTCGTCTCGGACCACTTCGTCGGCTTGCTCGGCGTCAACGCTCCGAGCGACTTGCCGGACTCGTCGAATAGCTCGACCGACTTCACCTTGATGGTCGCGGCGTCGGCGGCGGCGATCGCGAGCTGCATCGACGTCTGCTCGCAGCGGCGCTTCATCTTCATCTTCGCGTTCGCTGCGGTGTTGTCGTACGCGGCGTCGCGCTTGCCCTTGGGAGCCGGAGCATTCGACGCTTCAGGGAGACCCATGGGAGGCGTCCCGCCGCAGTCATCGGCGAGCGTGATGGCCGTCAGTGTGACCGTCGCCGCCTTTGCGGGGGGCGGGGCAGGCGCGGGCGGCCGGGCAACGGCAGGCTGGACGGGCGCGGGGGCCGGCGGAGCGGCTTTGGTGCAGCCCGCGAGGGCCAGAGCGAGCAGGAGAGCTCTCATCATCCCTGCAACGTATCACGCAGGGTTTCGGTCTAATTACGGGCGCCTGACGCGGAACACGAGCGCGCCACCGAGGCGTACGTCCTCGTAATCAGCGAAGCCGATGCGCTGGAGCCACGCGCGGAGCTCGCTCGGCTCGAAGCGGCGGATGCCCGCAGCGCGCGCGGCGAGGCGGCCGAGCAGCGTCGGTGCTTCCGCAAACGTGGACCCGACGTAGTGGCCACCGGGCCGCAGGACGCGGCGGATCTCGCGGAACACGAGCTCCGGGTCGTCGTACGCGTGGAGCGCGCCCGCGTTGTTCACGCCGCCGAACGAGCCGTCGACGAATGGCATCGCGTGTGCGTCACCGCGGACGAGGACGACGTTCGTGTAACCACCCGTGCGTTGCGCCGCGACCTCGAGCATCGCGCGCGAGATGTCGAGACCCACGACGAGGGCGCCGGGAGCTGCCGCTGCGAGCGCACGGGCGAAAGCACCGGGACCGCACGAGAGGTCGAGCCACGGACCGGGGCGGTCATCGATGGAGAGGCCGTGCTTGTGGATGAACAGCTCGCCCGAGAGGCCGCCGACCGCAGATGCCGCCCCCTTGCCGGCGAGCAGCCGCACGAACGTCGGGCGCCAAAAGCGGTCGTAAACACGCGCGAGGAGGTCGCTCTCCATCATGCGCTGCTCGTTCGTGCCGGGGACAGGCTCGCCGGCAG
>DASYDE010000058.1:0-91806 GCA_036499725.1 Kofleriaceae bacterium | reverse complement strand
AACACCGCGAAGCTCGCGGGTTTTGATAACCTCCTGTTCGCCGTCAAGAACAAGTAACTCTCGTTCTTCGAGGCTCTGAACTGGAAAAGAAAGCGAAGCTCATGAATCGCCTCCCGTTGGCTTTCGTGTTGCTGGCGGGGGTCTCGAGCCTCGCCGGTTGTCCCGACAACCCTTACAGCTACACGACCTGGACGAAGCAACTCGGCAGTCAGCAGACGGCCGAGCGCGCGACGACCGAGCTCGAACAGCTTGGTGATCCCAGGGCGATTCCTGCTCTCGGTGAAGCGTGGAAGAACACCGGTAAGCCGGTTCGTCTCCTCCAGGTGATCATCTCGCTGGCGCGCCCGCTCACCGCTGAAGAAGCGAAGGCGAAGTTCGTCACCGACTTCGAGAAGACGGGTCGCAAAGCGAGCTGGGATGTGGCGATGCCATATCTCAAAGAAGCGCTCACCACCGTCGACGAAGCGAACCCTCGCTCGGTCGACTCGGCGAGCAAGGCTGCCGACGCGCTCGGCGAGGCCGGCGTCACCGACGGTCTCGATGCGCTCATCGACATCTCGAACAAGCCGCTCACCAAGAAGCTGATCGCCGCCCAGATCGGCGCGGTCCGCGCGATGGGCAAGTTCACGAACGATAAGCCCAAGGCCGCCGCGGCCCTGCAGAAGATTATCGATCGCGATCCGCCCGCGCACCCCAAGACGGCGAAGAACAAGGAAGAGGGCAAGCTCCTCGGCGAGAAGTACGAAGTCTTCCTCGCGATGACGGGCGCTGCCATCAACGCGCTCGGCGAGCTCCGCACCGCGGGCGCCGCCAAGACGCTCGTGCTCTCGATGTACCGCACGCCCGAGCTGTTCACGCAGATCCGTCGCTCGCTCGTCGCCACCGGCCCTGCCGCCGAGGACGAGCTGCGCAGGATCCTCCGCGGCGAGCACCAGGAAGTGAACCAGCTCTTCAAGGACAAGAAGCTGGACGTCTACTGCGGCGACAAGGGCGATGCGCCCGCCGACCAGTGCCAGAAGGTGTCCGCCAAGGACTTCTATCCGGCCGTCGTGCTCGGCGACTTCTACGATCCGAAGTCGACGCCCGACCTCCTCGCGGCGCTCAACCGCCCGCCGCTACCCGTCTACTTCACCGACGAGCAGGCGAGCCCGAACACGCAGTACAACGCGATCTTCGACTCGCTCCGCAAGATCGGTTCGCCCGACGCGGCCGCCAAGGTCAAGTCGATGTGGATCAGCGCAGCCGCTGGCGCTCCGGCCCCCAAGAAGGGCAAGCCCGGCGCAGCAGCTGACGACGCCGAGGCAGGTGGCGGCGACGACGCCGACCTCAACGTGAAGGTCCTCGCGGTCAGCGCGTATCCGTTCCTCGTTCGCGACACCGAGGGTGCCTCCGACCTCGCGAAGATCGCGTCCGACAACCACGCGAACGACACGCTCCGCCAGGAAGCGGCGACTGCCTACGCGCGCCTCGCCAAGGACGCGTCGTCGATGGATTCGCTCGACTCGCTCGCCGACAAGTACTTCAAGGCGTCTGCCGACAAGCGCAAGGAAGCCGACGGCAAGCCGAAGGCGGACTCCGACGCCGCCGACAAGGTGTTCGAGGGCGAGAAGAAGAAGGTCGAGGACGCGCGCGCGGCCAAGACCAAGCTCGCCGCCGACATGAGCACCCGCAAGGGCAAGGTCTCCGACGACCAGGCCAAGGCCGACCTCGCGGCGCTCAAGGCTGCCGACGCCGAGATCAAGACGCAGGAAGAGTCGCTCAAGGAAGCGAAGAAGAAGCACAAGGAAGGCACGGCCGCTTACAAGGCGCTGGATGCCATGGCGAACGACTACAAGCGTTTCGCTCGCATGTTCCAGACGCACATCGGCCGCATCGAGGTCGCGATCCGCTGCCAGTCTGATCTGAAGTGCTACGCGGCGACGCTCAAGGAGACGCCGGACGAAGCTGCGAAGAACGCGGCGAAGTACATCAAGGACATCAAGGACTGGACCGACGCCGAGAAGAAGGGCCTCGTCGAGGCGAACATCGAGCGCGCGATGCTCGAGATCGGCAAGCAGGGCGCAAAGGCTGCCGACCTCACCGATACGCTGCTCGACGCCGCCAAGTCCGACTCGCGTCTCATCCGCCAGTCGGTCCTCCTCGCGCTCCCCAAGATCGCGAAGCTCCCGTGCAACAACTGTGAAGCCAAGCTCGACGAGGCGATCAAGGAAGGCGAGGGCAAGTCTGCTCTCGGTGACCTGAACCTCGAGACGACGATGATGCGCAACTACTTCTCGTGGGCCGGCGGCAAGACGCCGTCCGCGCCTCCGGCCGAAGCACCCGCCGAGGCTCCGGCAGAAGCGCCAGCCAAGAAGTAACTCGCTTCTCGCTCGATCGAACGGCTCGTCCTCATCACAGAGGCGGGCCGGTTTTGTTTTCGGTCAGCCGTGGTTCGAGCGGTCGAGGATCCACGCGAGCCACACGATGCCGGTGAGCTGGCCCATCGTGCGCTCCTTGTCGATCGGAGCCGAGCGCAGCTTGGACGCCGGGTAGAACTGGAACGTGTTGCGCATCCGCTGCTCGCGGCCCTCGTCGATGTCGCCGCTGACGAAGATCTGCGTGCCGTACTCGGTCTTGCGCGCCTTGATGGTGCCGCGCTTCACGGTCGGTCGGTTCACGATCTCGCGGAAGTCCTGGAGCAGGGAAACCGGGACGCGGCCCCGAACGACGAGCACCTTGCCGTTGCGCACGGAGATCAGGAACAGCTCGTTGCCGCGCATCATCAGCAATCCGACGACGAGGAGGCAGCAAATGACCGCGATCAGCATCATGGGTCCGGACGGAGGTCGGGAGGGGTTCGTCGCACGCGTTGCGAGCTCTGGTCGGGCCATTGGTGTCAGACCCGAAGCGCAGGATCGATCTCATGCCGACGAAGGATCCAGCGAAGCGTCGCGCGTTGGCTCGAGACAGCTACCACCGACGCAAGCATCTGCTCGACGACGAGGAACGCACGCGACAGACGGCGGTCAAACAGGCTCGTCTCCACACGAACAGGGTGTGGTTCGCGGAGCTCAAGGACCGGTTCGTTTGCACTCGGTGTGGCGAATCGCATCCCGCGTGTCTTCAGTTTCATCACGAAGATCCGACGACGAAGGAACTCGGACTGTCGGACGCGATTCGTCGAGGGTGGGGGCGCGCGCGCATTCTTCGTGAGCTAGAGAAGTGCAAGGTGCTGTGCGCGAATTGCCATATCCGGCACCACGTGAGCTACGCACGGAAACTCGGCGAGGTCCGCGTATGAAGACGCCGAGCTGGGCACAGCGCAATCCAGAACGCTTCAACGAAGCGTGGAGGCGCTGGTACCGGGACAATCGCGAGAAGAAGATCGAGTGGCAGAAGCGTCGGCACGACGAGCTACGCACCTGGTGGTGGGCATTCAAGGCAACGCTCCAATGCGAGCGGTGCGGCGAGAGAACGCCGGAGTGCCTGCAGTTTCATCACCGAGACCCCAACCAAAAGGAGATCGACCTCGGTCTCGCGCTAACGCGCCGGTGGAAACGAGAACGAATCCTCGCCGAGGCAGCGAAGTGTGAGGTGCTCTGCGCGAACTGCCACCTCACCCATCACTGGGAAGAGCGTGCAAGCCGCCGGGTTTCGAGCTCGTCGGACGGGTAGGCGACGCGTTTGCCTGATTTGAACTTGGTCGGGATGACAAGAATCGAACTTGCAACCTCAGCGTCCCAAACGCCGCGCGCTACCAATTGCGCCACATCCCGTACGGTTGGCATAGCATGCTTTTCCCGACGGGGGGAATCACGATTGGCTAGGCGAGGTCACGAGGCTTGAGCCGTCAGCGGGTGCGGAACATGCCGCGCAGGATCGCGACGATGCCCACGACAGCGATGTGCGGGCCCCAGCCGTAGTCCGCGGGCTCCAGTGTCGGGCCCATCCTGAGCGCGACGATGATCACGCCGCTGAAGACGAGCAGGATCCCGACGCCCATCAGCCACAAGGGCGAGATACCGGTGGGTTCGAGGGCGGGGATGGAATCGCGCTGCATGGCGATCGATCCGGACGGAGTAGACAGGCCTACAGTCGCGCTCAGCCCATGTTGATCAAGCCGCGGATGGTCATGACGAGACCGGCGACGATCGGACCGACAGAGACGTAGTAGCTGCCGCCCTCGGCTTGGGCGTGCGAGTAGGTGCCCGCCGTGATCGCGACGCCGACGACCATGAGCGCGAGACCGCCGAATAGCTGCATCTTTGCGCGACCGCGATTCTGTTTGTCGGCTTGGTTCGCGTAGTTCGCGGGACCGGCGAATTGCTGCGCGGCACCGAGCTGGCAGTCCGCGCATTGCGTCGCCGTGCTCGTCGCGGGGACGGTGAACTGCTTGCGGCACTGCGCGCACGCGCGGGGCTCGAGCTGCGGTGCTTCGCCGGGAACGCTCATCCCGCGATCATGCCAGGCGAGACAGACCGCGGAAGAAGCGAATCGCACCGAAGATCGCAGGCCCCCACGCGATGACGTAGGTACCGCCGCCATCCGAGGCGGACGAGAACGTGACGGCCGTGATGACGATGCCGACCGTGCACATGAGCGCACCGACGACCATGTCGGACTTCGCGGAGCGGCGCTTCTCGTCGCGCGCGAGGCGCATCATCACTTCACCGGAGTCGTACTCCTGGTGAGCCGGCGCGAGCGCGGGCTGGTTGCGCGGCGGCGTCGGGGCGGACGTTGCGCCGCGGGGAACGACGACGGCGGACGGGATGGGTTGCGACGACCTCGCGAACTGCGCTTCCACCTCGGCCTGCCCGCGATCGACGCGCGGCGTTGGCGGCGTCATCAGCGGATAGGGATCGACCGAGGAACCGGAGCGCTGCTGCATGCGTTTGGCGACGTCGTCGAAGCTCATGCTGGTACGGACGCAGTGACCGGGGCGGGCGTCGCATCCTTTCAGCCTCCCGAAATCCTCCATCCGTGCGCGTAGATATTGGCGCGGTCGCCGCGGACAAAGCCCACCAGCGCCACGTTGAACCGTTCTGCCAGCTCGATGGCGAGGGAGGACGGCGCGGAAACGCTCACGACGATGGGGACTTGGAACATGATCGCCTTCTGGACCAGCTCGTAGCCGGCGCGGCCCGAGAGCATGAGGGCGCAGGCAGATCCGGCCACGCCCGCGTCGAGCGCCCAACCAATCACCTTGTCGACGGCGTTGTGGCGGCCGACGTCCTCGCGCGCCGCGAGCAGGGCTGGTTCGCGCCCGACCGAGAACAAGCCGGCCGCGTGGAGACCACCCGTCTGATCGAACGCGGCCTGGGTCGCGCGCAACAGAGCGGGCAGGGCGGCGAGCGCTGACGGCGTCGCCTTGAGATCCGACGAGACTTCGCGCGCACGCAGCTCGAGATCCGCGATGGCCGCGCGACCGCACACGCCGCATGCGGCACTCGAGAGCACGCCGCGCCCGACGAACGCGGAGCCGTCGGTGTCGATGTCCACGGCGTCTTCGTCGACCTGCGCGGCGGCCGCGCGAATGCCTTCGGCGTGCAATAGGCCGCGCACGAGCTCGAGGTCGTTGCCCGGCGTGCGCATGATCGTCGCGACGGGCGTCCCGCGCGCGCGGAGCTGGAGCGGCGCTTCTACGACGACGATGTCACGCGCATCGCGGCGCTGATCGCCGTCGAGCCGTTCGATCGCTACGTCGCGAGTCTCGCTCATGCATGCACTGTAACTCGTAGTGGACGCGGGTCTCGTCGCCGGAATCGGGTAGAGTCGGCGCGTGCCAGCCGCCGTGAAAGATCGGGTCTTCCGCGACCCCGTGCACGGTCTGATCGAGTTCAAGGGCGAGGACCGCCCCATCGCGGATCTCCTCGATACGGCGGTGATGCAGCGCCTCCGCCGCATCAAGCAGATGGGCTTCGCATGGCTCGTGTATCCGGGCGCGGAGCACTCGCGCTTTGGTCACGCGCTCGGTGCGTTCCACATCGCGCAGCGCGTGACACGTCGCCTGGAGCTGGACCCCGAGCTGTCGCGCCTCGTGCGCGTCGCGGCGCTGCTGCACGACGTCGGTCACGGTCCGTTCTCGCACGCGTGGGAGCACGTGTTCCCGGGCAACAACCACGAGAACTGGGGCGCGCGCATCGTCGCCGAGGATACGGAGCTGCGCGCGGCGCTGCAGGAGCTCGACGTGGATCTCCCGTCGCAGCTGAGCGCACTGTTCGACAAGAAGTCTGCGTTCAAGCCGCGGTTCGCGCGCAAGCTCGTTAGCTCGCAGCTCGACGTCGATCGCCTCGACTACTTGCTGCGCGACGGTCACTACAGCGGCGCCGGCTACGCGACGTACGACCTCGCGTGGATCGTGCACGCGATCCAGATCGCAAACGTTCACACCGGCAGCGACGATCCGCATGACCTCGTCGTCGACTATCGTCGCGGCATGTACGCCGTCGAGCAATACCTGTTCGCGCGCTCGTATATGTACGCGCAGGTCTATCACCACAAGACCGTGCGCTCGGCGGAGTGGATGTTCATCAAGACGCTCGAGCGCTTCGCGCAGCTCACGCGACAAGGTGCGGAGCCGCCCGGTCTTCCGATCGCGGGTGAGCTCGCGCGCGGGACGATCGTCCCCGTCTCGCAGTATCTGCGGTTGCACGACGTGTCGCTGTTCACCGCTCTCGACGGATGGGCCGGCCTCGACGGTACGGCCGCAAAAGACCCGATCCTCCACGACCTCGCGTCGCGCCTCGTGAATCGCCGCCTGTTCAAGACGTTCGATCTCGGTGACGACAAGGCAGCGGCCGAGCACGTGTGGCCACAGGCGCTCGAGGTCGCGCAAAAGCGCTTCGGCGCGCACGCGTCGTCGTATATCCACCTCGATACCGCGCGCCAGGTCGGCTACCTCGCTGCCGACGACGAAGAGCTTCATGTCGTCGACCACCCGCGCTACGGCGCCGTCACGCTCTCTCGCCTCCTCGAGGACATGCCGCTCGGCCAACCAATGTCGGCGATCCGTCTCATCTACGCTGAAGAGCTCGGCGACGAGCTTCGCCCGCTCGTCGAGCATGCCCTCGCTCGTGGCCGAGGTCGCAAGTAATGGATCAACAGCGCAAGTTCCCTCGCAAGCGCGTCCACCTCAAGGTCACCTACGACCGCGCGCAGGACTTCGTCGAGCAGTACGCCGTCAACCTATCCGCGGGCGGCCTGTTCCTCGCGGGGGCCGCGGTCGAGAAGGGTGAGGAGGTCTCGCTCACGATCGAGCTCCCCGGTCACGGCACGCTGACCCTGCTCTGCGAGGTGATGCACGTCGCCCCCGAGGGCGCCGGCCTGCAGATCAAGACGGGCCCGCGCGGGTACGCCGAGATGCTCGAGGCCTACCTCCTGCGCCTGGGCCGTCGCTCGGAGGGCACCGTCTACGTGAACGAAGAGCCGTGGCGGACCATGATCGTCGACGGTGGGTACACGGTGCTGCCGCTCCCCGCGGTGACCGACGTGCGAAAGATCTTTAGTGGTCTCCGCGCCATCGCCCTGATGCCGCTGCTGGAGCACGCCGAGGCGTACTCCCAGGCTCTCGAGAAGTACGACGCGGACCCGGAACTCATCATTCCGGTCCACGACGATCTCCCCCTCGAACCCGTGATCGCCTGGCTGGATGAGCGCCTGCTCGCGTAGTTCGTCTCCGTCGGCAGCGCTCAGATCTTGACCTTCCCTTCGGAGTGGAATACCGACGGTCGATGCTCTCTCGCACGACCGCCCTGGCACTTTTGATGGGCTCCCTCGCGCTGGCCGGATGCGGCAAGGCGAAGGAGCAGGCAAAGACCCCGGAGAGCAAGGTTGCCGAGCCGGGCGGCGGCGGCGGCGGTGGCGGTGGTGGCGACAAGGCCTCCGGACAAGCGACCGACAAGGCGCCCGACAAGCAGGTCGCGGCGGTCGACAGCAAGCCGGCGGCTCCGCCCGCGAAAGCAGCGTCACGCGGCGCCGAGCGCGTTGTCTACTCGCTGATCGACAACCGTCTCTCCGCGCACCTCACGCGCGGCGGTGGCTTGCTCGTCAACGGCGCGTCGGCCGGCATGGCCAAGTACATGCGCTTTGGCAGCCAGCTCGGCGGCGACAACAAGAAGGCGTGGACGCTCCGCCAGACGCAGGGCGACGTGAAGGTCGCCAAGCTCGGCGGTAAGACCGGCAGCCTGTTCGTTCCGCTCACGGCCAAGGAAGCGCAGACCGCGACGATCCGCGCGCGCCTGTTCTCGCCGTACGCCGGCACGCTCGGCCTGCGCATCAACGAGAACAAGGACGTCAACTCGCAGCTCGTGACCGGCTGGCAGACCGTGGAGCTCACCGTTCCCGCTGGTCAGCTCAAGGAAGGCGAGAACCAGGTCGCGTTCTTCGCCAAGCAGAGCGACCTCGCGCTCGCGTGGATGCAGGTCGGTGGCGCCACCGCGCTCGCCGACGACGGCGCGGTCGGCTTCTACGATCAGGGCAAGAAGGCGCTGACGATCCCGCAGGGCGGCAGCATGAGCTGGTTCATCGCGCCGCCCGACAAGACCAAGCTCACCGCCGACATCGCCGACGGTAACTGCACGGTCAACGTGCTCGCGACCGCCGAGGATGGCGCGACGCTCGACGGCAAGCTCAACGGCACTGGCTCGGCCGTCGACCTCAGCTCGCTGGCGGGCAAGGCCGTGCGCCTCGATCTCGAGACCACCGGTTGCGCGATGGCGCAGCTGACGACCGCAAACCTCGTCGTCCCGGGCACCGCCCCCGAAGTGAAGAAGGGCCCGCCGCCCAAGTTCGTCGTGTTCGTCGTGATGGATTCGCTCCGCGCGGATCACGTCAAGGCGTTCAACCCCAAGGCGCGCGCCGAGACGCCCAACTTCGACAAGCTCTCGGAGAACAGCTCGCTGTTCGAGCACAACTTCGTGCAGGGCAACGAGTCGCAGGTCTCGCACGCGTCGATGTGGACGTCCATGTACCTCGCCAAGCACAAGGCGAAGGACATGAAGGACATCCTCCCCGAGAAGTTTGTCACCATCGCCGAGGTCGCCAAGAAGGGCGGCAAGTACACCATCGGTGTTTCGGCGAACGGCTACATCCGCCCGAAGCGCGGCTTCGGCCACTCGTGGGACAAGTTCGAGAACCACATCGAGACCCCCGGCGGTCTCAAGGGCGCTGACGTCTTCAAGAGCGGCATGGATCTCCTCACGCCGAAGCACGACTCGCCGTGGTTCCTCTACCTCGGCATGATCGACACGCACGTCACGCTGCGCCCGAAGGATCCGTGGATCAGCAAGTACGACGGCGGTTACACCGGCAAGTACAAGCAGTACGGCGACGATGGCACCGGCGTGCCCAAGGGCCTATCCGACAAGGACAAGGATCACGTCCGCGCGATCTACGATTCCAACGTCTCGTACCAGGACGACCTCGTCGGCCAGCTCCTCGCGCAGCTCGACAAGTGGGGCATCACCGATCAGACGATGATCATCCTCACCGCCGATCACGGCGACGAGCACTGGGAAGAGGGCCGCTTCGGTCACGGCGGCTCCATCCGCGAGACGCTGCAGCACGTGCCGCTCGTCATCCACTACCCGCCGATGTTCCCGACCGGCAAGTTCGACATCGGCACCGAGGGCATCGACATCGTCCCGACGATCGCCGACGCGCTCGGCGTCGCGGTCGACCCGGAGTGGCAGGGCACGTCGCTCATCCCGCTCGCGAACGGCCAGGTCGTGTACCCGCAGATGTCGTTCGGCTCGCGCTACGAGTCGGGCCACGGCGGCCGCATCGGTCA
The DNA here is from genome assembly GCA_036499725.1 of Kofleriaceae bacterium. GTDB lineage: Bacteria > Myxococcota_A > Polyangia > Haliangiales > Haliangiaceae > JABFXX01. Next base: position 82,040 of record DASYDE010000058.1, on the reverse strand, counting down.
CTGGAAGGTCGCGCTCTACGGCGCGGGCCAGCCGAAGGTCTACGACTTCTCCAAGGACAAGGACGAGCAGAAGGACATCTACGACTCCGCGCACATCGGCGAGCGTCTCCTCCTCGATCCGATGTGGATGCTCCGGCAGTGGGCCGTCGAGTGGAAGAAGTCGCAGTGGGGCAACGCGGCCAACGTGTCGTCTCGCTTCGCTGCGGACCTCGGCGAGTGAACCGCGACCTGCACCCGACCGAGGGCGCTCGCTACTTGCTCGAGCGCGCTACCGACGACGGCGCGCGCGCGACGTATCGGGCCGTGATCTATCTGCCCGCGAGCGAGTACGAGACGATCGCGACGCTCGGCGACGACGGGAGCGTCTCGATCGCCGAGTGCGCCGCTCCCAAGGAGCTCGTCGATCGCCTCGCGAACATGGCGAAGGTCGTCGCGCGCGATGCATCGAAGCTACGCACCGACGGCATGCCGCCGTGGCCGTCCCGCGTCCTGCGCTGGCGCAAGTAGACGCCAGGGATTGGATACCTGGTGCTGTTAGAGCACCGGGAGTGCGACGACGAGCTCGCTGCCGCCGCCACGGCGCTCGCTCGACGAGAGCTCGCCGCCCGCGCGCGATGCGATGACCTCGACGAGCTTCAGGTCGAAGCGATCGCCAGTGATGTCCGTCGCGAGTCCGCGCACGATCTCGATCCACGGTGCCCCGGCGATCGCGCGTTCGCGAACGGTGAGCTCGATCCACGTGTCGCCTGCATCCAGCACGAGGGCGATCATCAGGTGCTCGAGCGCCTCGGCATCGAGCGACGTCGCCGCGTCTGCGTCGAGACCCCAATCGATGCCGAACGAGAACGTCGCGTCGAGCGAACCGGCCACACGCGCGAGCACACCACCGACGGCGGGGCCGCGCACGGGCTTCACGTCGGGACGCGCGACGGCCATCATCTGACCGAGCTGCACGTGCGCGTCACTCGCGGCGTGCGCGATGTCGGCGGTGAGCTCCTTGGATAGATCATCCGTCGCGCGCTCGTTCAGCTCCGGCGCGGCGAGCTGCACGATCTGGATCAAATTGAGCAAGTCGTGCGTCTTGCCGGCGACGAGCTTCGCGGCCGTGCGTGTCTGCTGATCACGAGCGAGGTCCCACGCGTAACGCCGCTGGCGTTCGACGAGGGCGAGGCGCGCGTCAGTCGTCATCCTCGTAGTATTCGACAGGTTCGTACCGAATCTCGCGACTAGCGGGGCAGAGCGACCGATAGGAGCATCTGTCGCAGTAAGAGCCTGGATTCGGGCGCGGCCCGTCGTCCACGGCGAGCGCGGCTGCCTCGATGTTGTCGAGCAGATCAGGCATCAGACGATCACGGACCTCTTCGGGCTTGATCGGAGCGGCCCACTCGACCGCGTTCTCCGCCATCCAGTGCACGCCCAACCAGAACCGCTTTGCGTGGCGAAACGCCGACGCCGCGAGCACCGCGTAGCCCTCGAGCTGATCCGCGATCGAGCTGCCCGGGATGCGCGCGCCCGTCTTGTGATCCAGCAGCGCGATCGAGTCGTCCTCGAACAGATATCCAAGGTCCAACACGCCGCGGTAGTAGGCGTCGCCCGAGTAGAACTGCGTCGTGCTCAGGTCCTCGCGGATCGCGAGCGAGTACTCCACGAGTTGCCGGGCCACGCGCTTGCGCTTGCGGAACTGCGCCAGCCGCGCCGAGAACGCAGGAATCCCGCTCGCGAGGTTGTCGTAGCGCGCCTGCTCCGTGTCGCTCTGCAGGTCCTTCTTGACGCCCGCGTTTGCTTCAGTAAGTGGCGTTCCCATCAGCGTGAGCTCGAGCGCCTTGTGGATCGCCTTGCCGATCCGCGTCTCCGGCATCACCTCGGGCTCCTTGAGCTTTCGGATGTACTTGAAGTGGAACAGCTGCGGACACCGCAGTCCCATCGACACCTTCGACGCCGACCACGGGGCGCGAATGAGTGCACGGGTCGACGGCATCGCGTCTTTTATAGCTTGGCTAGCCGAAAAATTGCCCGCCTTCCGCCAGCGCCGTACCACCGATGTGTGACCGACCGACTTTACTCGTGCGAGGTCTGCAGTGCCAAGGTCTCCGAGCTGCGGCGCGGCCGCTGCTGGGGCTGTTACTCGCGCTGGGTCGATGCCCGCCCCGTCGGTGCGAACGCCAAGTGCGTCACGTGCACCGAGAAGCGCCGCAAGGTGCTGCGCGCCGTCGAGCTCTTCGGGAGTTGGAAGCCGATGTGCTTCAACTGCTCGGGTCAGCTCCTCGCCATGAACCCCATGCCGGCGACCATCGCCGAGCTTCGCGCAGCGGTTTCCCGCGAGCGCCGCAACAACGACCGCCGCTTCGGCAAGGCCGACTCGCGCGTGTTCCGCTACGAGCGCCGCGTGGGCGAGCGTCGCAGCGAGCGCGATGACGGCTCTCCGATCGACGACGAGATGATCATCGAGGTCAGCCTGGATGCCGAGCTCATCATGGAGCCCGAGCCGGTCGGCTTCGAAGACCTGACGTCCATCCGCGAGCTCGTCACGCACCTGCGGCGCACCGAGACCAACGTCGGCGCAGCACCGCAGCCTAGATAGAGCCGTTACTTCTTCTTGGGCGGCGGAGGCGTCTTCCGCGGGGTAAGCGCCGGAGGCTGCGCGGGCTCGGCGATCATTGTTTCCGACTTCGCGACCGGTCCTGCGCGGAACAGCAACGCGGCGGCCATACCCGGCAAGATGATGCCGGCCGGAACGACCTCACTCAGCGACTTGCCGGTCGCGCGGACTGTCAGCTTCATCGTCTTGGGGTCCTTGACCACCGACTGCTGGAAGTTCCCGTCGCCCGTGTACGTCGTGACGAGCTTCATCACGTCGGCCTTGTGCGCGATGACCGCATCGATCTCCTTGTCGGTGCCCTTGTACGAGTCGAGGGCACCGAGCAGCACCTTCGCCATACCGCGCGGGAAGATATGCGCCGCCTTCATCATGTCGAGCGTGCCTTGCGACATGAGCTCCATGTCGTCGAGGCCGACCTTGGTCGTGTCGACCCACGTCCACCCGATGCCATCCGCGTAGACCGCGAACGACATCGACTTGCCGCGATTCACCATGTCGGTGATGAAGTTCTTCTTGGGACCCATGTCCATCGCGGAGAGCACGTGCTTCTTCGCCGACGGCGAGAGCGCGCCAACCACGGCGTAGACGGGATGCCCGCCGAGCACTTCGTACGCGTTCGCGATCGCGGAGCCCGACGCACGCGCCGGCGCCTTCCAGCTATCCGCGAGGCGTGCCTTCACGAGGTCGGTGTTGCCGACCAGCATGACGCCGTCCTTGGTCACGCCGATCGCCGGATCCTTGGGACCCTTGGAGACCATCGACGCCGAACCGACCTGCGTGGGCGTGCCGCCCATCGTGCCCGCGATCGCGGTGACGTTCGCCTGGCTGAACTTGCCGTGCACCTCGGCGAGGAACGTCGGCTCTTCCTTGTCGCGAACGCGGATGAAGAACGTCGCGTCCTGCACGTCCGTCACCGGATCGATGCCGGTCGCCATCTTCGCCATACCGCGAGCGCCCTCGATCTGGCCGATCAGCTCGTGGACCATCTTTGCCGCGTCGGGCGAAGCCTTCACCGCCGCGTTGGTCGGCAGCGCGGTCAGCACCTTGTAGTTGTTCGGCACTACCATCGCTGCGTCGAAGTGCACGACCACGTCCGCGTCCGGAATCGCGTACTGCAGCGAGGCATCGGCGGTGGGCGGGTTCGGATCGGCTTGCACACCAAACCCGGCCATACCGAGCAATAGCGTGATGATTTCAGTAATCCCTGGCGTCATGTTTCATCCCCTCTTTGGTGAGCAGGTAGACGAAACACACCAGGGGAAAAATTCAACCTCGGAAACACTCCATCGCTTCTCACGCGGTCGTTCGAAAAAAAACTGATGTCAAGACTGGTACGGGGAACCACCGGCGCTAGGATGGCCCTCGTCTCGACGGCCGAGACATTTTCGACGAGGGAGGAACGACGGTCATGAGTACGCTTGCTGTGGTTGAGGAGATTCTTCGCGAGACCGCCGTCCCGATGTCGGTCCGCGAGATCGTGGAACGCGCTGGCGTCCGCCTCCCCAGTAAGTCGAAGACACCCGACACCGTCGTCGCACGCGACCTGTCCATGGACCTGAAGCGCAAAGGCGAGACCTCGCTCTTTGCCCGCACGTCCCCGGGCCGCTACACGCTCCGGTCGCTTGCCGGCGCCAGCGCTTCCCAGGCCACCCCGATGACCTCGATGGCACAGGGCCGCAAGCCCGCCGTCGCGGCGCAGCCGTCCTCGACGCGCGCCCGCACCGATAGCGACGCCTCCGGCGCCGGCGCCTGAGCGGGGTCCCACGTCGTGCGATTGGCGCACGACTGGCTGTGTGTTGCTAAGCTCGGCTGAACGATGATTCGCCGGGCCGACGTCAACGACCATCCGTGGATCGTCGCGACTGGTGCGGAAGCCTACGCCGACCTCGGCGACTACACGCGCATCCTGCCCTCGTGGCTCGACCAGCCCGGCGTCCTCGCCTGGATCGACCACGACGTCGCAGGCAAGGGCCGCGGCTTCGCGATGCTCGGCTTCTACATGGAGGACCTGACGGGCGGGGCCCAGCTCGCGAACCAGCAGGTCATCGCCGACCTTCTCGCGCTCGCCGTTCTCCCGAGCCAGCAGCGCCGCGGCGTGGGCTCGCGCCTGCTCGAGCACGTCATCGAAGTCGCCGAGCGCGTCGCTCCCGCATCCCGAATCGACCAGCTCCGTCTCACCGTGTCGGAGACCAACGCCGGAGCCCAGCGCATGTACGTGCGCTCGGGGTTCCGCATCGTCGACGGCTCCGCCACCTACGACCGCGGCCAGCGCGCCCTGCGCATGTCGCGCCCGCTCACGCCGCGCACCTGACCCGAAACGAAACCAGCGCCCACGTGCGCGTCGTGTTGATCGCGAGCACGCGCAGCCGGGTTCTTCAGCACGGTGTTGCATGTCATACGTCGTCGCCGAAAACGAAAATGGCGCCCACACCGGCGCCAATCGTAGGTGCTGCGGTTCGTCGACTAGAAGATGACTGCGCCGCAGGGGAACTGCGCGCCGACCGTGGGGTTCGCGCTCGCCTTGAGCATCGTGCAGGCCTGCCCCTGGACGTGGATCGTGTTGCCGTTCACGAGCGTCCAGTCCGTACCGTAGGTGAGGTTCATACCGTTCACCGTCACGACGCCCTGGCTTGCCTGTGTCGCATCGATATTCGACGTCAGCGTCAGGTCGCATGAGATGACGCCGTTGATGATCGTCTGGAATGCGCTCTGGAGCTGTGCTGCGTTGGTGACCGGGTAGTACGGCACGTTGGGCTGTCCGGTTTGATGCCCTTGTCCCGCATTCGCGACGTCTTGGAAGTGCTGGCTGTTTGCGGCGATCGCGAGAACGTAGACCGGGATTCCCGCCGCGTATGAAGCAGCAGCAGCAGCGACGGTCTGGCTCTTCGTATTGTTGCTGCCGTTGTTGCAATCGTTCGGCTCACCATCCGTTGCGAGAACGATCACCGGCGGCGAACCCGCGGGCGGAGCAGCCGTCGTGAAGGTCTGCACTGCTTGGTTGATGGCCAGGTCCGTGGGGGTTCCGCCAGCGGGGCCGTTCTGGTTGAGATAGGTGTTGATCGTCGGCGCATTGTTAAGCGCGCGCGGAACGGGGTTGACGAGGACGTTGTTTCCGCCCTGGCACTGGTAAAGAGCCGCGCCGAAGTAGGCCTTCGTCTGCAGTCCCGTCACCACACCCGTCGTCCCCGTCAGGCCACTCTGCATCGCCTCATAGCGAGACATGTTGTTGCCAAACGACATGTCCATCGAGCCGCTGCCGTCGAGGACGAGCAGAACCGACGGCGTGGTCGGCATCGGCGTGAAGTTCACAGCCGGACATGACGCATCGGGGCCGGGCGGGTCACCCGAGCCGCTACCATCATCCGTGCAGCGGCCGTCTGCTGTACACGCATAGCCAGTCGGGCATGCAGACGTCGCGCTGCACTGTGCATCGCAGGCGCCGTCCTCGCTGCAGTAGAGACCAGTGCCGCAGGTGTTGGGGGCACCGGGAGAGGAGTCACATGTTTGACCGCAGGTCGCCGGGGAGTCAGCAGCGCCGCAAATGCTGCCAAATGTTTTGGCTCCGCATCCAGTAGCGAGTAGGGCGACGAAGGCGATGGACAGGCGGCTCATGTCTCGTGACAACAGCAAGGGATGGGCCGTGTGTGCAGAGAACACACGCCTCGTAGATCCAGGATCTTGCTCGCTGGAGACAACTGACCCTGGGGCCTCGACCTCCCCCAGGCCGGGGGCAATTCGTGAGCAATCTCAGGCGGAAATCGCGGTAGCCACGTGATCTCTGCGCAAGTTGTGCAACGCCTACGGAGCTTCGTCTGCGCCGATGTCGAAGCGAGCTCCTCTCGGCCGTGGGTCGCCTTCGAAGTCGAGTGCCGGGCCAGTGTCGACTGCGTCGCGTGCCGGGCTGTTCCCGTTGATGTGGAAGTTGAACCCCGACTCGTTGACGAACGATGGGTCGACGTTAGTGGCGCCAATCTGCGCCTTGGGTCCAACGATCGTTCCGCCCGCGAACATGCACGAAGTCGTCGGCGGGCGAACCTCTGGGTTTGAGAAGAACGTGTAGACGATCGAAGAGACGAGCGTCACCTGTCCGCCGCATTCGACACCGAACACCTCGCTCTCGGATGTGTTCAGCCCGGTTCGGGCAATTGTGCTGAACTTGATCTGGCCATTGGCTCCTGTGATCTGCACTCCAGAGCCCGTGGTGTTGTAGATGAGCGCATTCGTAATATCGAGCGTGCCGCTAGACGCCGTGATGCCATGCGTTCCACCGTGGATCACCGCGCGGTCGATCGTGACGGTGCTAGACGTGTTCAGGCCTGTCGACGTCGCTTGCGCTTCGATATTTGACGCGACAAGCGGAGCGAAGGCGCCGATTGCATTCGGAGCTTTCACCGTAACGTTGGCTAGCTCGGTCGCGGCCTGCAAGTTCAGACCGTAGCCCGTCGAATCGGCATTGATGAGCGTAAGGTTTCTAATCTTCGTCGGGACTGTTACCCGAAGGGAAGCTGCATCGCTGTTTCCAGCGGTCATGGTTGCGCCGTGGCCGTGAATCTCGACACTGGGAGACGGGGCCTGCGTTACCGAGTTGCGTACCGACGTGTAGCTTCCTGGCGCGAAGATCAGGTGTGTTCGCTGGCCATTGAGTTGCTGCAGACCGAAGAGGAAGTCGATGCAAGGACGCGCCCGATCACAGGGGGCCACGTCGGTGCCGTTCGTCGCGAGATAGACCGCGTTTGCTTCAACCACGCACGATCCGTCAGACGAGCACGCGCCCGATGGACACTCGTCGTCGTCGACGCACCGGCGGCACTCGTGTGCGTCGCAAACGGGCGTGTCTGTCGCGCAGTCTTCAGTAGACACGCATTCGACGCACGCTCCGCCTCCATCAGCGTCACACACAGGCGTGTCGTCGAACCGCATGCAGTCGCTAGGGCCCGAGCAGCCTGTACACGTGTCAGTCGTCACTTCGCACACCGGCGCGGCTGCACTGCACCCATTTGCAGCGCACGTCGGTGCGACACATGTGTGATCAATGCAAGCGAGTCCTTCTTCACAAGGACGTTCGGGATCCGACGTGCCCTGCGCCGAGCAATCATCCGGTGTCAGACAGCAGAAATCCGGGTTGTTCTTCGTGCAACCACCGACGAGCAGCGCCACCGCCGCCGCCAACACACTCGACTTCATGCGGCGAGCATACGCGAACGTTTCGTGAGGGCAGAGAGGAGTGCGTCACTCCGTTCGTGTCGCGTTTTGCGTCAGCCGGCCGCGCGCTTTGCGAGCTTGCGTGCGACGTGCGGATGCAGCGAGTGAGCCGGTCGCTCGAACACGCTGATCAAGCCGTGTCGGCCGGACCTACCAGGTGTGGGTACCTGCGAATCCACGCACGGATGCGGTCGATCCTTCGTGCAGCCACTGACGAGCAGCGCCCCCGCCGCCGCCAACACACTCGACTTATGCGCCGAGCAGTACGTCGCCCAGGCGCTATTTCGGAACGTTCGGCGCTGGTCGAGTGACAGCTGGCTCTCCGACGCGACGTATGTGAATCACTCGCTCGATCAGTCTATCCGGATCCCCGGTGACCTCGATCCACATTCGACGAAGTGTCTCGACCTCGCGGACCTTCACGTCGCCGGGTTGGATAGCCCAATATGCGCGTCGCTCTGCCGTCTCGTCGATTTCGCCAAGGCGAGAGATGCGGACAACGGATGCGATCGAGCGCGTACTCATTTCTCGAGGCCTGTAAGAAGGACGATGCGATACGCGCGCCGCGTTGTCGGTGCTGCACTCCAACCAAACATCCAGATCCTTCGTGTAGCGAGGTACGCCGGCACGAGTCGATGATAGCTCGGACCTAGGAGCGCTTGGGGGCACTCGGGCGAAGGGCGAGGCGGTACAGCATGAACAGCGCGACGGCGACGAAGAAGATCGACGGCGTGCGGAAGCCGGCGTGGTCGCCGTTGAACAGCGCGATGGCGTTCTCGTCGCCCTTCGCAGCGACGGGGATGGCCAGGCCGATGCCCATCAGTGCTTCGCCGGTGATGAAGCCGGCGGCGGCGAGCAGGCCCATGCGCTCGACTTCTTCGCGGCGCTGGTGCGAGGCGTTGGAGCGGTCGAGGTAGCGCTGCACGAGGTGCGCGATGATGCCGCCGAGGAGGATCGGCGCGTTGAGGTCGAACGGCAGGTAGACGCCGACCGCGAACGCCATCACGGGGATGCGGAACTTGCTCTTCTTCGCGTCGAGCGTGGAGTCGATGATGATGATGACCGCGGCGATGCCGGCGCCGATGCCGATGATGTTCCAGGGGAGACCGCCGTCGAAGACGCCGTAGGCGACGGTGCCCATGAGGTTCGCTTGGGGCGCGGCGAGCTTGGGGCTGCCGATGTGATACGCGCGGTTGAGGACGTTCAGGATCGGCGCCATGCAGACGGCCGCGACGAGAACGCCGACGATCTGCATGACCTGCTGCTTCCAGGGTGTGGAGCCGACGAGCTGGCCGCACTTGAGATCTTGGAGGTTGTCGCCGCCGATCGCCGCTGCGCAGCAGACGACACCGCCGATGAGGATGGCAGCGATGGGGCCGGCGGGAGACTTCATGCCCATGCCGACGAGCAGGAGCGCGGAGACGAGGATGGTGGAGATGGTGATGCCCGACACCGGGTTGTTGGACGAGCCGACGAGGCCGGCCATGTACGAGGCGACGGCGGAGAACAGGAAGCCCGCGACGATGACGACGACGGCCATCACGGCGGAGATGCCGACGGAGTTGGTGAAGTGGAGGAACAGGAAGAACAGCGGGATGACGGACGCCGCGATGAGGATCAGGATGATGTTCATCGGCATGTCGTGCTCGAGGCGCGACTGCGCGGCCCCGCCTGACTTGCGCGCGCGGTAGGCCGCGAGGCCGGCGGAGATGCCGCCGAGGAGCGACTTGCGGAGCTTGAAGAGCGAGTAGACGCCGCCGACGAGCATGCCGCCGACGCCGAGGAAGCGCGTGACGTACTTGTGCGTTGCACCGGCGACGTCGACGGCGGAGGCACCGTCCATGACCTGCGCGAGGGAGAGGTGCTCGCCGGCCTTGCCGAGCTTTTCGGTGACGATGTGCGCGGCGTCGCCGAATTGCGCGAACAGCGGGATGGCGACCCAGCGGTTGAGCGCGGCGCCCGCGAAGATGACGATCGCGACGTTGAAGCCGACGATGTAGCCGACGGAGAGGAGCGCGGGCGAGGCGTTGATGCCGACGTACGCGGGGACCTTCTTGGGGCCGAGGAGCTTGCCCGCCTCGACAATCTCCGCCCACAGCTTGAGGCCTGTCGCGCCGAGCTTGATGATGCCGCCGACGACGCCGGTGAGTGCGAGGACGCCGACGCCACCGCCGCCTTCCGCGCCGACCTTGAGGACTTCCGCGGTCGCGACGCCTTCGGGGAACTGGAGCGGTTGATCGATGATGAGTGCGCGGCGCAGCGGGATGGTGAACAGAACGCCGAGGAGTCCGCCGAAGCCGGCGATGAGCGTGGTCTCGAGATACGAGAACGACGACCACGTCTTGAGGAGGACGAGCGCGGGGAGCGTGAAGATGACGCCGGCGGCGAGGCCTTCACCGGATGCGGCGGCGGTTTGGACGCCGTTGTTCTGGAGAATGTTGCCCGTGCGCAGGAGCTTGAAGATCGCCATCGAGAGGACGGCGGCGGGGACGGACGCGCTGACGGTCATGCCCGCGAACATGCCGAGATAGGCGTTTGCGCCTGCGAGGACGACGGAGAGCAGGGAGCCGAGGAGGAGCACGCCGATGGTGAGCTCGGGCAGCTTGGTGTCGGCCGAGATGTACGGGATGACGTGGCCCGGTGCAGCGCTGGCGCCTGCGCTCGTCGAGCCAACAACCTCGGCGCGGGGAACGGACTCCTCGGACATCCGAGAACAAAATCGCGAACGCGGTCGACGGTCAAGCGCGGTGGTACCGTCATTCGGTGCGAGCGCTGGCGCCCGTGTTGGTGGTGCTCGGAGCGTGCGGCGGTAGCTCGCTCGGCGACACGTGCACGACCGTGGATGATTGCAGCGATGGTCTGATCTGCGGGTCGGTGACCGTGATGGACGGCGCGATGTGCCTGGAGGTGACTCGCGTGTGCACGCGCGCGTGTACGTCGGATCCCGAGTGCACCGCGCTGGATAGTGAATGGGCGTGCAGGCCTGGTTGCCTGGGGGATGTCTGCTTCGGACCTGAGTGACGGCGTTTTCGCGCAGCGATCTCGGGCAGTTGGGCAAGGCGTCGGGTACCGTCGGCGGTGGAAGCGCGAACGCTGACGTGGTGCGTTGGTACCGACGACGTGTTCGCTTTCTGGGAGGCACTGTGGCTAAGCGTTCGATGAGCTCGCGTGGTTTTGCGCAGCGATCTTTGTTCTCGCGTGGGATCGCGTTCGCGACGTTGTTGACGTTTGTTTCGGGGTCGTGCGGCGGCAAGGGAGGCACGACAAAGCCACCGGCTCAGCCCACGCCGATGTCGGATCAGGTGCTGGTCCAGCAGAAGGACATTCCGCCCGGGCTGACGCTCAGCCTGAGCGACGGAAAAGCGGGACCCGCCGCGATCGATCGCGCGACGCTGGCGCCCGCGACAAAGATCTCCGATGCGGAGGCGCAGACGTTGCTGGCGCGCTCACCCGCGATCAAGGACGACGCTGCGGACAAGCAGGACTTCGCGCTGCGGCCGAATTCGCAGCCCGCGCCGCGGACGGGAAATGTCGTGAAAGCGATGTTCCCTGCGCCGCCGTCGACGCTGCTGCCGCCCGTCGCGAACGAAGCGAAGGGCGACCTCAAGGTGCTGCGGTACATGCCCGAGGGCGAGGTGCCGATCGCGCCCGAGCTCACGGTCACGTTCAATCAGCCGATGATCGCGATCACGTCGCAGACGGATGCGGCTGCGACGGTACCGGTGACGCTCACCCCGACGCCGAAGGGCAAGTGGCGCTGGATCGGTACGCGCACGGTGCTGTTCGACCCGGAGGTTCGGTTCCCGCAGGCGACGACGTACAAGGTCGCCATCGCGAAGGGCACGAAGAGCGCGACGGGCGGCGTGATGAAGGACGGCGTCGCGTTCACGTTCGAGACGCCCGCGCCGACGGTCGTGTCGAGCTATCCGGATCCGTACACGCCGCAGCGCCTGGACGTTCCGATGTTCGTGATGTTCGATCAGAAGATCGATCAGATGGCCGTGCTCGACAACATCGAGGTCAAGGCCGGCAACGACGTCGTCCCCGTGAAGCTGATGTCGAAGGACGAGATCGCGAAGGACAAGAAGCTCGACGCGATGGTGCAGGGCGCGATCAAGGGCGAGCAGGACGGTCGCTGGCTCGCGTTCCGCGCGACGAAGGAGTTCGCGAAGGACACGCAGATCAGCGTCACGATCAAGCAGGGCACGCATAGCGCGGAGGGCCCGAACACCACGAAGAACGCGCAGACGCTCAGCTTCCACACGTATCCACCGCTCGCGATCGTGCGCAGCGAGTGCGGATGGGGCGGCGAGTGTTCGCCGGGCATGACGTTCGTCGTGCAGTTCAACAATCCGCTCGACGAGGACAAGTGGGATGACGCGCAGATGACGGTCGCGCCGGGCGTGCAGGGGCTCCGGCTCCAGCAGGCGGGCGAGAGCATCGTGTTCAACGGCCTCACCAAGGCGCGCACGACGTACAAGGTCACGGCGCACGCGAGCATCACGGACTCGTTTGGTCAGACGCTCGGCAAGGACGAGACGCGCGACTGGATCGTCGGTGATGCGCAGCCGACGTTCTTTGGTCCGCAGGGCATGACGGTGTTGGATCCGGCGGCGAAGAATCCGACGCTCGACTTCTTCTCGACGAACTATCCGCAGCTCTCTGTGAAGCTCTACTCCGTCGAGCCCAAGGACTACGACGCGTTCGCGCTCTACATGCGCAACATGTGGAACCACGACAAGCCGCCGCACATGCCGGGCAAGCTGATCTACGACAAGAAGATCAAGACGAACGGCGGCGCGAACGAGCTGAGCGAGACGTCGATCGATCTGATCCCCGCGATCGGCGAGGACAGGCTCGGTCACGCGGTCGCGATCGTCGAGCCGTATCCGTGGAAGTTCGATTGGGAACCGCCGCGCATGATCAGCTGGGTGCAGGCGACCAAGCTCGCCGTCGACGCGTACGTCGATAGCGGCAAGCTCGTCGCGTACGCGAGCGACCTCGCAACCGGTGCGCCCGCGTCGGACGTGAAGCTCGAGCTCGCGCCGTGGGGCATCAGCGGTGCGACGGACGAGAAGGGCACCGCGACGCTGCAGCTGTCCGACAAGAGCATCAACAAGAAGAACTTCCTCGTCGCGAAGAAGGGCAACGACGTCGCGTTCGTGACCGACGACAGCGGTTACTGGAGCGAGGGTGGCTCGTGGATGAAGCAGGCGCGCCCGTCGCAGATCGCCTGGTACGTCATCGACGACCGCAAGATGTACAAGCCGGGCGAGGACGTCACGCTCAAGGGCTGGATGCGCGCGCTCGATCCGGGCATCGGCGGTGACGTCGGTGGCCTCAAGGGCTCCGTGACCGGTATCTCGTACGAGGTGTTCGACAGCCGCAACAACAAGATCGGGTCGGGCAAGGCGCCCGTGTCGATCGTCGGCGGCTTCGATACGAAGTTCACGCTGCCCAAGACGCCGAACCTCGGCTACGCGAGCATCCGCATCAAGGCAGAGGGCCGCATGAGCGGCGACTACTACCACCAGTTCCAGATCGAGGAGTTCCGTCGACCGGAGTTCGAGGTCAGCGCCAAGACGAGCGAAGGCCCGATGATGATCGGCTCCGGCGGAGATGTCACCGTCGACGCGAAGTACTACGCCGGTGGACCGCTCGGCGGCGCCGAGGTGAACTGGTACCTGAACGCGAACCCGACGAACTACACGCCGCCCAATCGCGACGATTACACGTTCGGCACGTGGGAGCCGTGGTGGGGCTACAGCGACGTGTTCGACGACAGCAGCAGTCGTGCCTCGCGCGCCGTGACGAGCTGGAGCCACACGGCGAAGACCGATGCGACGGGCTCGCACACGCTGCACGTCGACTTCCTGAGCGTGAAGCCGTCGCGCCCGATGGCCGTTGTGGCGAATGCGTCCGTGACGGACGTGAATCGGCAGACGTGGTCCGCGTCGGCGCCGATGATCGTTCACCCGTCGGAGCTGTACGTCGGCGTGAAGACCAAGCGCTCGTTCGTCGAGAAGGGCCAGCGCTTCGACATCGATGTGATCGGCGTCGACCTCGACGGCAAGATCGCGAAGGGCACGCCCATCGAAGTGAAGTCGGTGCGCGTCGAGTACGAGTACAAGAAGGGCAAGTACCAGCGCCAAGAGCTCGACGCGCAGACGTGCAGCGTGACGGCCGGTGATGCGCCATCGCCGTGCTCGTTCGCGACGCCGCAGGGCGGCACGTATCAGCTGACCGCGACGATCGTCGACGCGAAGGGCCGTCCGAACCAGACCGACATCACGTACTGGGTGTCCGGTGGTGATCAGCCGCCCGCGCGTGAAGTGCAGCAGGAGCGCGTCAACATCATCCCCGACAAGAAGGAGTACGCGCAGGGCGATACCGCCGAGCTGCTCGTGATGGCGCCGTTCTTCCCCGCAGAAGCGATCGTGAGCTGGCGCCGCAGCGGCATCGTCAAGACCGAGCGCATCACGATGAAGGAAGCGACGACGACGCTGAAGGTGCCGATCACCGACGCGCTCGTGCCGAACATGTTCGTGCAGGTCGACCTCGTCGGCGCTGCCGCTCGCACCGACGACAACGGCGATCCGGCTCCGAACCTGCCGAAGCGTCCCGCGTATGCCGTGGGATCGATCAACCTGCCGGTGCCGCCGAAGCAGCGCACGTTGAAAGTGACGGTCGCGCCCAACGCCAAGAAGTTCGCACCCGGCGAGAGCGCGAAGCTCGCGGTGACGGTGACGGATGCGATGGGCAAGCCGGTCGCGGACTCCGAGACGGCGGTCATCGTCGTCGACGAAGCGATCCTGGCGCTCACGGGCTATCAGTTCCCGGATCCGATCGACGTGATGTACCAGCAGCGCGGGACCGACACGCGCGACGCGTATCTGCGCTCGTACGTGAAGCTGTCCAAGCCCGACCTCAACGCACTCGCCCAGCAGGCGCAGGCGGCGGGATCGATGCGGAATCGTGCGTTCGCCGCCGAAGGTGCACCGATGGAAGAGGCGGACAAGTCGGTCGCTGATGGACCTCCGCCTCCTCCTCCGCCCGCGCCTTCTTCAGGGATGGCGAAGGACGACAACGCGAAGACGCCGGAGGCCCCGGTGATGGTGGCGGCGTCGACGACGACGCCGGTGAACAACCCCGTCCCGAACCAGCCGAATACGCCGATTGCCGTGCGCAGCAACTTCAATCCGCTCGCTGCGTTCTCGCCGACGGTGAAGACCGACGCGAACGGCAAGGCGACCGTCGAGGTGAAGCTGCCCGACAACCTGACGCGCTACCGCATCGTCGCGGTGACGATGGCGGGCGACAAGCAGTTCGGTAAAGGCGAGAGCGCGCTGACAGCGCGGTTGCCGCTCATGGTGCGTCCGAGCCCGCCGCGGTTCCTCAACTTCGGCGACACGTTCCGCTTGCCCATCACGGTGCAGAACCAGACGGACGTGCCGATGAAGGTGAAGCTCGCGGTGCGCGCGACGAACGCGGCGATCACCGACGGTGCGGGCCGTGAAGTGTCCGTGCCGCCGAACGAGCGCGTCGAGGTGCAGTTCCCTGCCGCCGCCGAGCTCGCGGGCACGGCGCGGTTCCAGATCAGCGCGACGAGTGGTTCGTACGCGGATGCGGCCGAGGTCGCGTTGCCCGTGTGGACACCAGCGACGACCGAGGCGTTCGCGACGTACGGCACGATCGACAAGGGCGCGACCGCCCAGCCCGTCGCTCTACCGGGGCAGGTCGTGAAGCAGTTCGGTGGCATCGAGGTCACGACAGCGTCGACGAACTTGCAGGCGCTCACCGACGCGTTCCTCTACCTCGTTCACTACCCGTTCGAGTGCTCCGAGCAGCGCAGCTCGCGCATCATGTCGATCGCGGCGCTCAAGGACGTGCTCTCCGCGTTCAAGGTGAAGGACATGCCGACGCCGGCCGCGCTCGAGGCGAGCGTGAAGGCCGACATCGAGCACCTCTCGCAGATGCAGAACTGGGACGGCGGGTTCGCGTTCTGGGATCGCGGTTATCCGTCGGTGCCGTATCTGTCGGTGTACGTCGTGAACGCGCTCGCGCACGCAAAAGCGAAGGGCTTCGCGGTGCCGCAAGCGATGATCGATCGCGCGAAGCCATATCTCACGAACATCGAGCAGTACTACCCGTGGTTCTACCCGCCAGAGGTTCGCTGGGCGATCAGCGCGTATGCACTGCAGACGCGCAAGCTGATCGCTGACCTCGATATCAAGAAGGGCCAGAAGCTCTACAAGGAATTCAACGGCACCAAGGGGACGGCCACGATGGAGACGTACGGCTGGCTCCTCGAGATGTTCGCCGGAAACGAGACGGTGAAGACGGAGCGCGAAGAGATCGTGCGTTTTGCGACGAACCACGTCAGCGAGACGGCGGGCGCGGCGAACTTCACGACGGGCTACGGCGATGGCGCGTATCTGATCCTCTCGAGCGATCGCCGCGTCGACGGCGTGATGCTCGAAGCGCTGATCATGGAGCAGCCCAAGAACGATCTGATCCCGAAGGTCGTCACCGGTCTCCTCGCACACCGCAAGGCGGGCCGCTGGCTCAACACGCAGGAGAATACGTTCGCGCTGCTCGCGCTGGACCAGTACTTCAACACGTTCGAGAAGATCACGCCGGACTTCGTCGCAAAGGTCTGGCTCGGCAACGACTACGCCGGGGACCACTCGTTCAAGGGCCGCTCGACGGACTACTTCTCGATCAACATCCCGATGAAGGATGTCGCGACGCACGACAAGCAGTCGCTCACGATCCAGAAGGACGGCGCGGGTCGCCTCTACTACCGCATCGGCATGACCTACGCGCCTGCGTCGCTCAAGCTCGACGCGGCGGACTACGGCTTCGTCGTGTCGCGCCTCTACGAAGGTGCCGACAAGGCAGAGGACGTGACGCGCGACGCTCAGGGCGTGTGGCACATCAAGGCCGGCGCGCGTGTGCGCGTGAAGCTGTCGATGGTGAACGAGAACCGCCGCTATCACGTGGCGCTCGTCGATCCGATGCCGGCCGGTCTCGAGGCGATGAACCCAGCGCTCGCCGTGACGGGGCCGATTCCGCTCGACCCGAACGAGCAGAAGAGCCGCGGCGCGTACTGGTGGTGGTACGGCCCTTGGTACGAGCACCAGAACATGCGCGACGAGCGCACGGAGGCGTTCGCGTCGATGCTGTGGGAAGGCGTGCACGAGTACAGCTACGTCGCCCGCGCGACGACACCCGGAAACTTCGTCGTGCCGCCGGCCAAGGCGGAGGAGATGTACATGCCGGAGACGTTTGGTCGCTCGGCGAGCGATCGGGTGGTGGTCGAATGAAGCGCCTCGTTCTCGTCGGTGGAGTGCTGCTCGCTGCGTGCGGCAGCAAGACGGATACCGGCGGTGGGGGCGGCGGCTCCGCGCAGGGTAGTGCGCTCGAGCTGAGCGACAAGGGCAGCAACGCGCCCGACGGCCTCGAGATGCGTGTCTCCGAGGGCAAGCAAGGCGCACCCGCGTTCGATCGCGCGAAGCTCGCGCCCGCGAAGGATCTCTCTGCCGCAGACGTGAGCGCACTGCTCGCACGCACCAAGCAGATCGCGAGCGAGGCCGGGGACCAGAAGTCATTTGCGCTGCGGGCGAATTCACAGCCGCCTCCGAGGACGGGAACGACAGTTACATCGACGTTCCCCGCGCCTCCGTCGTCGCTGCTTCCACCATCACCGACCGACGCGAACAAGGCGCTGACCGTCTTGCGCCACATGCCCGACGGGCAGGTCGCGATCGCACCGGAGCTCTCGATCACGTTCAGTCAGGCGATGGTCGCGGTGACCTCGCAGGAGGACGCGGCCAAGACCGTTCCCGCGACGCTGTCCCCGACGGCCAAGGGCAAGTGGCGCTGGCTCGGCACGCGCACGCTGTTGTTCGATCCGGACGTACGGTTCCCGATGGCGACGACGTACACGGTCGAAGTTCCTGCGGGGACCAAGAGCGCGACGGGGCAGGCGATGGCCGCCGCGACGAAGTTCTCGTTCGAGACGCCGACGCCATCGATCGTGCAGAGCTATCCGAGCTTCGGATCGCAGCGTCGCGACGTGCACATGTTCGTGATGTTCGATCAGAAGATCGATCGCGTCGCGATGTTCCAAAAGCTGCACGCGACCAGTGGAGGCGGGTTCGCCGACGGTAAGCCGATCCAGCTCACCATGCTGGACGACAAGGAGATCAAGGCCGACAAGACCATCTCCGCGTTCGTCGACGCGGCCAAGGGCGAGCAGGACAGTCGCTGGATCGCGTTCCGCCCGACGGCGCTGATGCCCGCCGATGCGCAGATCACGGTGACGGTCGACAAGGGGGCACCCTCCGCGGAAGGGCCGAATGTCACGAAGGAGCCGCAGTCGTTTGGCTTCTCCACGTACCCGCCGCTGAAGATCGTCGAGTCGCGGTGCGGCTACGACAACAGGTGCCCGCCCGGCATGCCGTACTCGGTGCACTTCAACAATCCGATCGACGTCGACGCATTCGATCCCGCGTCGATCACCGTGTCGCCCAAGCCCGACGGCCTGTCCCCCGTCGTGAACGGCGAGTGGATGAGCATCGAGGCCGGCACCGACGCGCGCACGACGTACAAGATCACGCTGCCCGCGAACCTGCGCGATGCGTTTGGCCAGACGCTCGGCTCGTCGGCCGACCTGACGTGGACCGTCGGAGATGCGATTCCGACGTTCTACGGTCCAAACGGTATGGTCGTGCTCGATCCGCTCGCGAAGAAGCCGACGCTCGACTTCTTCTCCACGAACTACGACCAGCTCAAGGTGCGCCTCTATCAGGTGACGCCCGCTGACTACGATGCGTGGGGCGCGCACGTCATGGATCGCGACGGCAAGCACCCGGGCCCGCCTGGCAAGAAGGTCGTCGACGCGATGATCAATACGACGCCAGGACCGAACAAGCTCGTCGAGACACACATCGATCTCGCGCCCGCGCTGACGAACGGTGTGGGGCACGTGATCGCGATCGTCGAGCCGTCGCCGTGGCACGAGAAGTACGACCCGCCGCGCATGGAGGCCTGGGTGCAGGCGACCAAGCTCGGTCTTCAAGCGCACATCGACAACGAGCAGCTCGTCGCGTTCGCGAGCGACCTGGCGACCGGCGCGCCGGCGAAGGATGTCTCGGTCACCATGTTCCCTGCGAATACGTCCGCGGCCACCGTGGATGCGAGCGGTCTCGCGACGCTGCCGCTACCGCCGTCGATCGGGCATGGCGCGAACTATTTGGTCGTGAAGAAGGGCAACGACACGGCGTTCGTCGCCGAGGAGAACGGCTGGTGGCAAGACGTCGGCTCGTGGGTGAAGCACGCAGAGCCGTCGCCCGTGACCTGGTACGTCGTCGACGATCGCCATCTCTACAAGCCGGGCGAAGAAGTCTCGATGAAGGGCTGGCTGCGAAAGGTCGATTTCGGCAAGAACGGCGACGTCGGTCTCATCGGCGATGACATCAAGCAGGTCTCCTACACGGTCTCCGACTCGCAAGGAAATCAGATCGCGACGGGAAGCTCGAAGGTGAACGCGCTCGGCGGTTTCGACACGAAGTTCACGTTGCCGTCGACCCCGAACCTCGGCTACGCGCAGATCCGCTTCGTCGCACCGGGCGGTGATTACTATCATCAGATCCAGGTCGAAGAGTTCCGCCGCCCCGAGTTCGAGGTCAGCGCGCAGGCGGGCCCGGGACCGTTCGTGATCGGCGGCGGTGGCGACGTCACCGTTTCCGCCAAGTACTACTCCGGTGGTCCGCTCGCCGGCGCAGATGCAACGTGGAGCGTGAGTGCAACGCCGACGACGTTCACGCCGCCCAACCGCGACGACTATTCGTTCGGTACGTGGACGCCGTGGTGGGGTGGTCGCGAGGAGATGTACGAGGGTGACTTCGAAGGCTATCGCCCGAGCGACGGCCCGCCGGCCAACTCGTGGTCGCTCGCCGGCAAGACCGACGCGACTGGCGCACATACGCTCCACATGGACTTCCTCGGCGCGAAGCCGTCGGTCCCCATGTCCGTGACGACATACACGTCCGTGATGGACGTCAATCGCCAGGCGTGGAACGCGACCGCGTCGCTGCTCGTTCATCCTGCTGCGGACTACGTGGGCCTCAAGGCGAAGCGTCCGTTTGTCGCGAAAGGCACGCCGTACGAGCTCGAGCTTGTCGGCGTGGACATCGACGGCAAGATCGCGACGGGCGCGAAGATCGACGTGCGCACCGTTCGTCTCGACTCGAAGTGGGAGAAGGGTCGCTACATCAATGTCGAGCTCGACCCGCAGACGTGCACGGCTGTCGCGGCGGAGGCGCCGTCGCAGTGCAAGTTCGGCACGCAGGTGGGTGGCGAGTACAAGGTGACGGCAACGATCATCGATGCGCAAGGGCGCAAGAACGTGTCGACGATCGACTACTGGGTCGAGGGTGGCGAGACGCACGGATCGCGCGAGGTCGCCATGGAGCGCGTGCAGATCATTCCCGACAAGAAGGAATACGCGGCCGGCAACATCGCGGAGCTGCTCGTGCTCGCGCCCTTCTATCCGGCGGAGGGCGTCGTCACGTGGCGCCGCAGCGGCATCGTCAAGACCGAGCGCATCACGCTGACCGGACCGTCGACGGTGATCAACGTGCCGATCACGGACATGCTCGTACCGAACATCTACGTGCAGGTCGATCTGGTCGGCGCCGCCGCGCGTTTGAACGACAAGAACGAGCCGGATGCGACGCTGCCCAAGCGGCCCGCGTACGCGTCGGGCGTGATCAACCTGCCCATCCCGCCGAAGCAGCGCACCCTCGCGGTCACTGCGACGCCAGCGGCAGCAAAGCTCTCGCCCGGCGAGTCCACCAAGGTCTCGATCGAGGTGAAGGATGCGACCGGCGCGCCTGTCCCCGATGCAGAAGCGGTCGTGATGGTCGTCGACGAGTCGGTGCTCTCCCTCGCTGGCTACTCGTTCCCGGATCCGATCAACTCGTTCTATCCGCAACGCTCTGCTGGCACGCGCGATCAGTACTCGCGCGCGTACGTGAAGCTCGCAAAGCCGGAGCGCGCATCGTTGAACGGTGCTCCCGGCGACGCGACGGGCGGCGAGGGCGGGGCGATGGGCTCGGGCTCGATGGGGTGGCAACGCAACGAGAACGCGGAGATGCCCGCCGTCACGGCAGCGGAGCCAATGAAGCTCGCGCTGCCGCGGAAGCCGAAGGTCGTCACGAAGGGCGACAAGTTGGACGAGAAGGAGATCGATGAGGATGGTGTTATCGACCAAACGATCAAGAAGCCGGCGCCCGATGCCACCAAGGCGATCGCGATCCGCACCAACTTCAACCCGCTCGCAGCGTTCTCTCCGTCGGTGAAGACGGACGCGACGGGCAAAGCGACCGTCGACGTGAAGCTGCCCGACAACCTCACGCGCTATCGCATCGTCGCGATCGCGGTCGCGGGCGGCAAGCAGTTCGGCAAAGGCGAGAACACGCTGACGGCGCGTCTGCCGCTGATGGTGCGCCCGAGCCCGCCGAGGTTCCTCAACTTCGGCGACGTCTTCGAGCTGCCCGTCGTGGTGCAGAACCAAACCGATGCGCCGATGACCGTGAAGGTCGCGGTGCGCGTCACCAATGCATCTCTCACGGCCGGTGCTGGCCGCGAGGTCACCGTGCCTGCGAACGACCGCGTCGAAGTGCGCTTCCCCGCTGCAGCACAGATGGCCGGCACGGCGCGCTTCCAGTTCGTTGGCGCCGCAGGCACCGCGAGCGATGCGGCCGAGGTCGCGCTGCCCGTGTGGACGCCAGCGACGACGGAGGCCTTCGCGACCTACGGTGTGATCGACGAAGGCACCATCGCGCAGCCGGTCGCGCTTCCGGACAAGGTCGTGACGGAGTTCGGTGGTCTCGAAGTGTCGACCGCGTCGACGAACCTCCAGGCCCTCACGGACGCGTTCCTGTACCTGGTGCGCTACCCCTACGAGTGCGCAGAGCAGCGCAGCTCGCGCATCCTCTCCATCGCGGCGTTGCGCGACGTGCTCGCGGCGTTCCACTCCACGGACCTGCCGTCTGCGGATGCGCTCGCAGCGAGTGTCGCGCAAGACATCGACCGGATCGGGAAGATGCAGAACGGCGACGGTGGCTTCGCGTACTGGGACAACCTTCACCCGTCGGAGCCGTACTTGTCCGTGTACGTGGCGAACGCGCTCGGTCACGCAAAGGCGAAGGGCTATGCGGTGCCCGAGGAGACGATCACGCACGCAAAGGAATACTTGCGCGTGATCGAGCAGCACTACCCGGCCTGGTACGACATCCAGATCCGCACCGCGATCAGTGCGTACGCGCTCTACACGCGCAAACAGCTCGGTGATCTCGACATCCAGAAGGCGAAGGACCTGTTCGCTCACGCCGGTGGCACGAAGATCGATATCGAGGCGCAGGGCTGGCTCCTCGGCACGATGGCCGGCAACGCGAACGCGAAGAGCGAGCGCGAGCAGATCATGACGTTCGTGACCAACCACGTCAGCGAGACGGCGGGCGCGGCCAACTTCACGACGGGCTACGGCGACGGTGCGTACTTGATCCTGTCGAGTGATCGCCGCGTCGATGCCGTGATGCTCGAGTCGCTGATCCAGGAAGCGCCGACGAGTGACCTCATCCCCAAGGTCGTGACGGGGCTCCTCGGTCACCGCAAGGCGGGTCGCTGGCTCAACACGCAAGAGAACACGTTCGCGCTGCTCGCGCTGGACCTCTACTTCCAGACGTACGAGAAGACGACGCCCAACTTCGTCGCGCGCGTGTGGCTCGGCAACGACTACGCAGGCGACCACGCGTTCAAGGGCCGCACGACGGAGACGGCGCAGATCGACATCGCGATGAAGGATGTCGAGACGCACGACAAGCAGGCGCTGACGATCCAGAAGGATGGTGCGGGCAGGCTCTACTACCGCATCGGAATGACCTACGCGCCCGCGTCGCTCAAGCTCGATGCGGCGGACTACGGCTTTGTCGTGACGCGCTCGTACGAGGGTGTCGACGATCCCAAGGACGTCACGCGCGATGCGCAGGGCATCTGGCACATCAAGTCGGGTGCGCGCGTGCGCATCCAGCTCGCGATGGTGAACGAGAACGTTCGCTATCACGTCGCGCTCGTCGACCCGATGCCCGCCGGACTCGAGGCGATCAACCCCGCGCTCGGCGTGCAGCAACCGACGCCGCCCGACGCCAAACCCGGTGACACGAACGCGCGCAATGACTGGTGGTACGGTCCCTGGTACGAGCACCAGAACCTGCGCGACGAGCGCACGGAGGCGTTCACGCAGTACCTGTACTCGGGTGTCCATCACTACGACTACATGGCGCGGGCGACCACGCCGGGCACGTTCGTGGTCCCGCCCACCAAGGCCGAGGAGATGTACATGCCGGAGACGTTCGGTCGGTCCGCGAGCGATCGCGTGGTCGTCGAGTAGCCGCCGTCGGCGCCGCGCTGTAGGGTCCGTCGGTGTTGATCTTCATCGACGGGAACAACTTCCGCGCGGCCGAGCTCGCGCAGATCGCGCCCGCGCTCGAAGTAAAGGTCGAAGCGCTGCAAGCCGGCTTCACGTCGGCTGCACCGGAGCCGGGGCAGCGCGCGCGCGACAAGGTGGCCGCGCACTACGTGACAGAAGGTGGCTGCTTCGCCGAAGCGGTCGACCTCACGACGCTCGACGGCAAGTCGTTACGCCTCGAGCTCGATAGCGAGAACCCCAATCGGTTCTGCAAGTGGTGGCGCGAGAAGCCCGTGAAGATGGAGCTCGTCATCGCGTTGCGCCGCACGCCCGAGTCGGACATCGAGCTGTTCACCGCCACGCAGCTCGGCGTGATCGCAGATCAACCCGCGGGCCCGCTGTTGCTCGGCTGGGATCGCTTGTTCGTTCCTGATGGCGAAGGCGACACGATCGCCGAGCTGTCGGAAGCGGGTCTCGTCGCGGAGTTTCGTCGGACCGCCTACGCCGCGATGGCCGCTGCCCTCGGACTATGAGCGGACGCTTCGAAGACAGGGCGAGCAAGCCGGCGCGCGGGCCCGGCGATATCTTCAAGTGGAAGTTCGGCAAGAAGGAGCTGCGCCGCGCTGACTGGGACGAGATCGATGCCGTCCGTCCGACGATCGTCGACGGTGGTGCAGCGGCGCTCGCCTCGGGTGATCCCGTCGCCGTGTGGATCGGTCACGCGACGTGGGCGTTCCGTCTCGGTGGAAAGCTCGTCGTCACCGACCCCGTGTTCTCCCAATCGCTCAGCGGTGTCTCGCGACGCTTGGTTCCTCCGGGCGTGTCTCTCGACCAACTACCGACGCCCGACATCGTTCTCGTGACGCACGATCATCGCGACCACATGGACATGCCGTCGCTCGCCAAGCTCCCCGACTCGGCGACGTACATCGTGCCGCTCGGCAATGGAGAGCGCATCGGTCATCCAAACGTCATCGAGCTCGATTGGTGGCAGTCCCACACGATTGGCGAGCTCGAGATCACGCTCGTTCCGGCGCGGCACTGGTCGATGCGCATGCCGTGGAATCGCAACGACACGCTATGGGGCGGCTTCGTCGTGCAGGGGCCAGAAGGCGTCGCGTATCACTCGGGCGATACGGCGTGGGGCGAGCACTTCGCGGAGATCGGTGACCGCCTCGCCACGAAAGGAGTCACGATCGACTGGGCGATGTTGCCGATCGGCGCCTACGCGCCGCGCTGGTTCATGGAGCCACAGCACATCGATCCCGACGAGGCTGCCCGCGGGTTCGTCGCACTGCGCGCGAAGAATCTGCTCGCGATGCACTGGGGGACGTTCCGGCTGACCGACGAAGCCGTCGGCGAGCCGCCTCTGCGTCTGCGCGAGTGGTGGGCCAAGAGCGGCCTCGATCCTGCGCGTATGTGGATCGTCGGCGTCGGCGAAGCGCGCTCGCTCCGCTAGGGCGCCGAGCACAACGCGGGGACGCTCGAGATCCGCGTCGGCAGCTCGTGATGCAGGCCGAACGAGAGTCCACAGCGGAGCGCGAGACGCTCGCCGGTCTCCCCGTTGTAGTGAGCGATGCCCGCGTTCGATCCGGCGAGCAGGGACCCATCCTCGAGCCATGCGATCCGGGCAAAGCCGCCGTGCTGCACCGTCCACAGCACGTGACTGGCCGCGTCGGTGACCGAGAAGTCGGCGAACGTGGTGCGAGCGATCCGCTGGCCATCGCCGCGTACGTACAGCTGCGGACCGAGCTTGTCGTCGACAGTCTGCGCGCGCAGCGTGCCGTCCTTGTAGGTGGCGAGGTTGTTGTTTCCTTGGGAGCGCATGAGGACGTAGACGTTCCCGGTCTCGTCGTAGGCGAGTGGATCTCCATCCATCAATTGCACCGTCACACCCGTGGTCAGATCGGAAGGATCGGTGACCCAGCGGATGCGATGCCCAGCATCCTGCGTGATCGCGATGGCCGAGACACCGTTCGCGCGTGACTTGTCGAGGGGCACGAAGAGGATCTCGCCGCCGCGCGTCTTCAGCTCCGCGAGGCTCTGAAATTCACCGTCCGCGTCGACCCGGCCGAGGACTCCACGCGCCCCGCTGACCGAGAACAAGTGCGATGCGGGCTCGAACAACATGTGACCGCCGTTGCCGACGGTCTTCCACACGGTCTTGTCCAGAGCGGACGCGGTGTCGACAAGACGAATACTCGTCGCCGTGTGCACCTGATCGTTGATCTCGATGAGCCAGCGCGTACCGCCCGCGTACTCGACGGAGACTAGGTTGTCGTACGAGAGATGCGCCGTCTCGTGCAGGTCAGGGCCGACCTCGACCATGTTGAAGCGTGTGCGGACCATCGCGCGATTCTGTGCACTGACGAGCTCGTCGAATTCGGTCATGTCGTAGCCAAGGAACGTGCGGCCGTCTGCACCGTCGCTCATCACGGAGAACCCTTGTCCCGTGAACGCTCGCCCGCGTGCGGCGACCACACGACGAACCTGACGGCGCGTTGGCTCTGGCTTGCGCGTCCGCTTCTCGGGCCGGTTCTTGATGGTCAGCTGCTGCGTATGGGGCGCCTCGGCGTAGCCGAGATACACGTCGGCCTCCGTCGGAAGAACGAGGTCGTCTTCGTCTGCCCGCTGATCTTCCACCGCCATCGTCACGGCGCCGGTCTTCGCGTCCATGATCACGGTGGCGCGAGCGCTGTCGGGACCCACGAGCATTCCGATCTGCGCCGCCGATGGTGAGAGCGCGATCACGCCCTCGGGAGGAATACTCGTCGGGACCCACTCGCCCCACGCGAGCGACGGTGCGAGCTGTAGCCAGCGCAGGCCGCGTCCCGTGTCGGTATCGAGCTGGACGAGTGCGACATCGGTCGTCGAGGCCGCGATGGCGGCGATGCGTTGACTACTCTCGGTAGCGAGGGTCGCGCCGATGGTCCCATCGGGCGAGACGAACGCGAGAGTCTGATCGGCGCGTGTCACGAGAAACCCGCGCGGTGTGGTGATCACGTCCGTGAACGCGACGTCTGGTCCGAGCGTACCGTGCGACAGCACGGATCCCGTTCGATCGACGACGCGGAGCACGAGCCCGCCCGCGCTGTCGATCGCGGCGATCGCGACTCCTCGCGGATCGGATGCCACCGCGATCGTGGTGCTCGCCGGTAGATCGAGCATGCGTGGCTCGAGTGTTCCGTCGAGCGCCGGCCACAAGCGGGAATCTCCGCCTTGTCCGATCGTCACGGCTGCGGTCCCGTCGAGCGTCACCGCGATCGTCTCGATCTCGGAGTCAGGTCGCGAGATCGGGGCAGGCGGAGGCACGGCGATCGACGGCGCGACGTGCGCCACGGGCTTGGTTGCCGTCGCAGCGGGACGCTTCGCCTCGGGAGCTGCGCCGCACGCGGCGAGTAGCAGCAGCCACGCGCACCTCACGGCGCTCCCGCGCAGGTCTCTGTCGAGACGAGCACTTGACCGTCGATCGGCGTCTCCGAAAATCCGAAGTCCCACGCGCACGCTGTCGCGAGTAGCTTGCCGGTCTGTCGATCGAATGACGAGACGCCGTTGATGCCGTACGAGAACACGGTCCGACCGTCGCGCGAGAATCCCACCGAGCTCGTTCCACGCGTCGGACTTCTCCATTTCTCGACGGCCAAGAGGTTCGTCATGATCAGCTTACCGTCGGATAACTGAAACGCGAGGTCCTTGCCGTCGGGCGAGAGCGCCGCGACGAGTGCGTCAGGCGGCACGGGAACCTTGGTGACGTTGCCGGTGGGGGAGTATCTCGTGATGCGCAACGGATGGTCGACGTCGACGATCTCCGTCGTCGTGTACGCGCTGCCAGCGGGATCCACGGCGAACGGAAGCTCGTCGAGCGGAAGCTTCTGCCGAGCATTGATCGTGTGGTTCTTCCCCGGCTCCGGCCACCAGACGAGCACCGGTGTGCCGTCATAGTCGACGCCGAGCACCATGTAGCCTGACGTCGCTGGATCGAGCGCGAACATCTTTGGGAGGTCACCGGTCACGAGTTGTTCACCGTGAAAGGAAGTCATCTTCGCGGTATCGATCCGCCATCGCTGGACCATCGAGTGTTCTTTTACGGTCAGCGTTCCCGTGGAGCTCTCGTAGCTCGCCTGTTGGACCGGCGGGATGGCTTCGTCGAGCTTGATCTGCGTGTGGTTCGCGAGATCCATGAAGAACGTGCCGTTCGGCATCGCGCGCAGCGAATGTGTGTCGTCGAGTGCGAAGTCGGTGAGCGGTGACTTCACCGTCTGCGTCAGCATGCGATCGAACCACAGGATGTCCGAACCGTTCTGCTGAACGAATCCCGAGCCGACCGGTTGGATCTGGCCTGCACCGAGCTGCCTGTAGCCGAGGTAGCGCGTCTGCGTGGGGGCGATCACGACGAGTGAGCCAGCGTACGAGCTCAGCGCAACTCCATCCGCGACGACGCGCGGAGTGTCTGTTTGCAACCCAGGTGGCTGAGTCGTCCTGTTCCCCTTCTCGCTGTCGTCTTGAGACCACTCGGCGACCACGTCTCCGAACCCGATCGCGGTTCCATTGCTCGTGAATCCCGACGCGTGCACTCCCGCAGCGATCTCGGTGTGGCGGACGGTGTTCGTGTCGAGATCGATCACCTCCATTCCGCCCGTCAGGAAGCTGCCTCCAGCGACACGGTGCGCGCTGGGAGCAAGCGAGAGCGGTGCGCGCAGGTGATTCGCGAGCGTGATCGCCGGCCCGAGGGCGAGACCGTTGTCGAACGTCAGCCACCGCACCGCTGATGCAGTCTCCGTTTCATCCGCGAACGCGACGAGCGCGTGATCGCGGCGGATGACGAGCTGCAGCATCTGCTCTCCGGGTGGCGGTGCGATCGAGCCGCGCTGCGTGCCATACGCGTCCAACCACGCGATGCGCTCGTCTCGCGTACGCACCACGAAGCCGTCGCGTCGCGCGTAGATCTCCTTGATACCGGGCTCCGGTGGCAGCGATGTCGTTCCGACTCGCGCGCCGTCATGATCGAGCTGCAAAAATTGCGCGCCCCCGGCCTCATCGACGATCGCGAGCGCAAATCCTTCGCGTGTCTCCGCGAGAGCGATCGCCGCGGGGGCATTCACATCGCCGAGGTAGAGCGGCTCTCGCGTTCCATCAAGCGCAGGCCACAGCCGAGCTCCGCCCGATCCATCCACGGTGACCGCAGCCGTTCCATGATCCGTGAGCGCGATCAGCGCGATCGCGCCTTCGTGCGGAAGTGCGTGTGGTAACTCGCGATCGACGACGATCGTCGACGAGCCCGAGCCCGAGCTTTCGGCCGATCCCTGTGTTGCCCGAGGCGATTCGCCCCGACATGCAGGCTGCATCGTCTCGAAAAACATCACTGCCAGCAGAAAATGTCGTCTCGATTGCACCCGTCGTTACCGCTGTAGTTCTCGACGTTTCCGTATCCCTGAACGTTTACACACCGAAAACGCTTTCTCCATATTTGGTGTTGAGGGCGACCCCACCAAACGTGAATAAACGTTGCTGGCCACGTTCGTGTGGTTTTTGTGACGTCGAGGAGGATGTATGGCGCTCGGTACCGTCAAGTGGTTCAACGATGCCAAGGGTTACGGCTTCATTAGCCGTACGCCGGATGCGAAGGACGTGTTTGTTCACTACTCGTCCATCACCGGCGAGGGGTTCCGCACACTGGTGCAAGGACAGACCGTCGAGTACGACGAAGCGACGGGGCCCAAGGGCCTGTTTGCTGCGAAGGTGCTCAAGGTCCTCGAGACCGCTTCGCCAAGCGCGTAACTACGCGCAGGCTCCGCTGATCATTCCAGACGATCAGCGCGCCATCTGCGTCGCGCGGTAGTCGCCCGATTTCGTCTTCGTCAGCACGAGGGCAAACGATGCCTTCGTCGTGCGGACTTGTACGACGACGTTTCCTTCCGGAAGCGACGAGCCACCTTTGGTGTACTCGCTCGAGGTGAGGAGCTTCCAGTCCTTCATCGGACCGGACTCGACCACGAGACCCGAATACATGTCCGTCAGGTCGCCTGTCGTTTGCGCCGCGACCGCGCCGTTCGCGTAGAACGGTACCGTCGAGAGCTTCACGAGCTTGTCGATCGACGCCGTGGAGTACGCCGCGATCCAGAGGTTCGCCGCGAACGTCGCTTCCTTGTCGGTCACTGACGTCGACGGGCTGACTTTCTCTTTCGCCTTGCCGTCATCGGGGGTGACGGTCTTCTCGTTGCCCGGCTTCTTCTTGCCCGGCAGCTTCGCCGTGTTGCGAACCATCTCGCCGTCATCGAGCGTGTTGTCGTCCGCGTCCTTCGGCAGATCCGTCAGGATGTACGGCTCGACGTTGAACGTGCCGCACTGACGCCAGTTGCGATAGAAGCCCCAGCGCAGATACACGCGACCATTGGAGCTGCGGATCGCTTCGGGTGTTGGTTCGTACGGCCCCGAGGACAACACGGTGTCCACCGCCGCCACGTCGAACTCCGTCTGCCCCGACGTCTTCGCGATCGTGACCTTGTGAACGCTGCCGTCCTCGTTCACCGAGATCTCGAGGTTGACCCACAGGTCCATGTTGTTCAGCGGATCGGTCGCGCTCTTGTCGTCGAGCGACTCGAGATAGCCAAAGCCCCACAGCTCGTGAATGCGGCGATGCATGCGCGCGACGTACACGGCGAACGGTGCGGCGCGCGTCTTCAACGCGGTCTGATTGCCGGTGCGCACGTCGGGCACGAAGTTCTCGAGCGAGCTCTTGATCGCTTCGAGCTTCCGCTCCCACCGCCCCTTGTGCGCCGACATCTTGCGCGCCGAGACCTCGCGCTCCTTGTCGGACTTCTCCTTGCCCATGATGCGCTCGTAGTCTTCGAACGCGAGCGGCGTGTTCACACCGACGGTGCCGTGGCGGCCCGCCTTCTTTCCGTCGTGACCTTGGTCCTGCACCGAACCGCGACCACCGATGTCGCGCATCGACAGCACGCCCGGCTCTTTCGGGCCCGTGCCCTCATCGCCGTTGTCGCCACCTTCACCCTGGATCACGCCCTTCGCCGTCTCCTTGTCGCCAGAGTGATCGGTCTCCTCCATGCGCTTCGGCGTCGTCGCTTCCGTCGCCTCGAGCTGACGAATCTTCTCGTCGGGTCCACCGATCTCCGTCGACTTGGAGTCGTTCTCGACGCTCGCGACCTGCTTGCCCTCTTCTTCCTTCTCGAGGTTCGTATCCTTCGCCTTTGTCTCTTCCGCGACGTCGCGATTCTTGTCGCTCAGCTTGTCGGCGTCTTCGGGTGCTTTGTCGACGACGTGCTTGTCGTCCTTCACCTCGACCATCACCTGGTTCATCTGCGGCTGCGGCGGCTTGGGCGGCGGCGGCGTCTGCTCGGGCGGCGGTGGCGGAATCGGCGGCGGTGGCTTGATGATCTCGGGAGGCGGCTTCGCGATCGCGACCTCGAGCGCCTTCTCCTCGAGCTTCTCTGCATCGATCGGCTTGGGCGGCTGCGGCGTCGGCTTGGTCAGCACCTTGTCGAGCGGCGTGTCGTCCTGCAGCGCGACCTCGACCTCTTTGGGCTGCAGGCCCAGCTCCGCCCCCACATCCGTGTCCGTCGTGACCGTCAGCGCGCAGTCCATGACGTCGCCGACCTCGCCGTGCGCGAGCTTGTCGGGATCCATGTCGAGACAGCGCGCGAGCGGATCTCCCAGATACGGCACCAGCTCCTTCGGCGTCCGCATCGGCAGCTGCTGGTACCCGCCGAACGTCGCGTCCGTATCGAGCACCGTCGTCAGCCGAACCTGCGTGCCCTTCTCGAGCGGCAGCCGGCACTTCACTTCGCCGCCGTCGTCGCGGCTCGCGCACCGGAGGATCGGCGTCGCCTCGCCAACCCTGGTCACGAGCACGGTGCCTGCCCCATCGCCCGTCAGCTTGATGGTCAGCGCGGGCAGGGGCTCCGGCTTCGCGATCACGTACGCCGCAACTGCGCCTGTCTGCACCGAAATCGATGCCAGGATCGCGGGCAGCATCACCCAACGTCTCCGGTACGTGCGTTGCGGTGCCACTGCTCTCATCGAGTGTGACACACGAAACGGCGCTCGGTTTGCCCAAGTCAGCGTCGGAAACGCACCGAAATCGGGCGTTTATCGCGAGTCGCAGCGCCGCCTCGACGCCGCGTCTCAGTCAGTTTCCGTCAGCTCAGAGCTTGCGGTAGATGCCGACGACAATCCCGATGATGTCGACGCTCTTGAAGTCGCTACGGCGGACGATGATCGGCGCCATGTTCTGGTTCGCCGGCTGGAACCGGATGGTGTCGCCCTCGGGGAAATAGCGCTTCACCGTCGCCTCGCCCTCGATCATCGCAACCACGATCTCGCCCTTGCTCGCGGTGGGCGTCTTCTTCACGAACACGTAGTCACCGTCGAAGATCCCGTCCTCGATCATCGACTCGCCGACGATGCGCAGGCCAAAGACCTCCTTATGGCCGCCGATGAGCACGCGATCAACGCGCACCGTGTCGGTCGCGTTCTCGACCGCCAAGATGGGCTGACCCGCGGCGACCCGACCCAGGATCGGGATCTCGGCCATGTCGTCGTCCGACTGGAGGATCTGGACGTTGCCGGTCCCGTGGGCTGCCCCGCGGCGAAGCGGAACGATCTCGCCCCCATCCGGATGCACCGGACGCATCGCGCGGCTCTTGAGGTCCTCGCGACGCAGGTGGCCCTTCTTCTCCAGCGCCTTGAGATGGTCGTTCACCCCGTTGGTGCTGCGGATCTGGAAGTGCTCACCGATCTCCCTCAACGTCGGCGGAAAACCGCGCTCAGTGATGGAAGCTGAAATGAAATCGAGGATTTCGCGCTGCCGCTGCGTGAGTGCGTCCGCCATAATACCTGCCTTGGGGATACTGAACCTACGCACCGTACTGAACGCCCTATCACCCCGTCAACTTTTTCGTGCTCCGACCCCGAAAAAAGTCCGTCGCGGCCCCAACATACATAAGTGATGCAGCGCGCAAACGGGATCGGATGGCTCGCAGCCGTCGTGACGAGCGTCGCACTCAGATCCGTCGTCCTCGCAGCACCCGACCACGCCACCTCCATGCGCTCCGCCTTCGAGCGCGGCGACCTGGACGAGACCCAGCGCCAAGGCGAGCTCGCCGGCCCGGCCGTCGTCGACAAGCTCCTCCGCAAGCACGCCGACCGCACCGCCGTCCTCGCCGGCATCACCGCCGCGCCGTACGTCGAGGATCGCGCCGAGCTGCTCGCACCGCTCGCCGACCTCGCCGCCGGCCCCGACCGCCGCACCGCCATCCCCGCCGCGCTGGCCGCCGTCCGCATCGCACGCTGGTTCACGCAAACAACGCCCGCTGACGATCTCGCCGCCGATGACGTCGTCGGCTGGCGCGACCGGTTCGCCGTGATCGCGATGGATCCGTCGCGGTGGATCGAGGTGCGCGCCGCTGCGCTCGAGGTCTCTGCCGCGCTGTCCGCTGCGCCGATCCTGCAGAGCGATGGAGGCATTGGCGTCGCGCTCGGCGATGCGCTGAAGGATCCGGATCCCGCGTTTCGTGCGGCCGTGATCACCGCGCTGCCGGTTCCGGTGCCGGCGACTGCACGCGCGGTTGTTGCCGCACTCGTCGCGAGTGATCCGAACGCGGACGTCGCGCTCGCTGCCGCTGCAGCTCTCTGCGCGGACACGAGCGTTGATCCGTCGGCGCCGATCATCGCTGCGATCGGCGAGGCGGGCATCGCGCGGATCACGAAGCTCGTCGACGCGAAGGTCCCCGGGGCGCACGACGCGAAGCGCTGCTTGAAGAAGTAGATGCAGCGCGCAGAGGCCATCGAGCAGTTGTGCGCGAAGGGCTACCACGCGAAGGCGCGCGACTGGTCGCTCGGCGAATCCATCCTCGTGCCACTCGGTGAGCCACACGTCGCGGATGGCATCACAACCTATGCTCGCGTGCTGTACCTGTACCCACTCGACGCAGGGGCTTGGGGCTTACTCGATGGGGCGATCGCCCATCACCCTGTCGAGACGTACGCCGATCTCGCAGCGGCGATCATTGGCGTTGACGCGTACGCGCAGCGCTGCGTGAAGTGATGCAGCGCGAGGAGGCAATCGAGCGGCTGCGCGCGCTGGCTACGACGCGCGCGAGCGAGAGTGGGCGATGGGTGAGACGATCGTCGTGCCGGTTCGGGAATCCCGACGGACTCGTTCCGCCGTGGGTCGACGGAGCTACGCGATGTCTGACGGCGTCGATGGAACGGCATCGATGCGGAAGTAGACGTGCTCGAAGCGCGGATCGAGGACCTTGATCTCTGCCACGAGCAGATCGAGATCGGAGCTCAACTCGGCCGTCGAGCGATCGGCGAGAGGCTTCACGGTCATCGTGACGAGGATCGTGCGCGGACCGAGCTGCAGTGTCCGTAGATCAGAGTAGGCCGCGATGTGCTTGGTTGTCTGCAGCGTGCGATCGAGCTCGCGCTGAAGAGGAATGGCGACCGGCTCGCCCGCGATCAGACGGCGAGTGGCAGACGCGATGGTCCACGAGACGAGCGCGAGCAGTACCCCGATGAGGATCGATGCAGCACCATCGGCCCACAACAGGCCGCCCCAGGCGCTCGCGATCACTCCCGCCGCGGCGATCACGATTCCGATCAGCGCAGCGGCATCCTCGAGCAGGCTCTCGTAGAGATTGGGGTCCTTCGACATCTTGATGAACGTCCACAGGCCGACCTCGTGGCCCGGCCAGGGATGCTTTGCAACGACGCGCTTGTACTCGCGAAGGCCGACGATGAACGATGCGCCCTCGAAGACCGCCGCAATACAGAGAACGCCGACGCTGATCCAGGGCGCGCGCAGCGGTTCGAGGTGGCGCAGCTGTTGGATGCCGCGGTACGCCGACGCGACGCCGCCGGCGACGAGCACCACCACGGCGACGATCGACGTCCAGAAGTAGATCTCGGCGCCGTACCCGAACGGATGGCTGCGATCGGCAGGCGCTCGACTGCGCGCGTTCCCGATGAGAAGCAGGATCTGATTCACACAGTCGGCCGACGAGTGCACCGCTTCCGTCCACATCGCAGAGGAGCCCGAGAGCGCGGCCGCGACAAACTTGGACGCAGCGACGAGCGCATTTCCGGCGAGCGCCGCGTAGACGACTTTGGTGGAACCGTCGGCCACTGTTCGTAGGCTAGCCTGAAGCACACGAGACTGGCTGCAGCGGGGCGTCAC
This sequence comes from Kofleriaceae bacterium, assembly GCA_036499725.1. GTDB lineage: Bacteria > Myxococcota_A > Polyangia > Haliangiales > Haliangiaceae > JABFXX01. Next base: position 47,564 of record DASYDE010000058.1, on the reverse strand, counting down.
GCGAACGCGAGTCTCACGTCAGACTAGCGAGCCGACGGGAGGAGCTTCGTCGATCAGACGGCGATGCGGCCGGCGGTGCGGATCGATGTGCCGGGCGCGAGCTCGTGGGCGGCGAGAACAGCGACGGCGGGCATCTCGGGCTCGAGGAGCGAGCGCAGGTGGCGGCGCACGTCACCGCTCGCGAGGATCACCGGCGATGCGTCCTTGCCGACGGCGCTCTTCACGGCCGCGACGATGTCCTGCGCGATCGCGGGCTCGAGCGCGAGCACCGGCATGCCGTCGCGCCGGTCGACGGCGGAGCGCAGTGCGTCCTCGATCATGCCGTCGACGGTGTAGACGGCGAGCTGACCACGCGGTGCCCAGCGCGCGCTGATTTGCCGGCGCAGCGAGCCGCGCAGCGTCTCGACGAGGGCGGACGCGTCCTTGACGGTGAAGCCGCCGGTCGGCAGCGGCGCGATGGAGATGGCTTCGAGGATCGCGGCGAGGTCTGTGACGGGAACGTTCTCGCGCACGAGGCCGCGGACGACTTCGGCGAGGACGGGCAAGGACACCACGCGTGGCACGAGCTCGCGGACGAGCACGGGCGAGGTGGCGGCGGCGCTCTCGACGAGAGAGGCGACGCGATCGATGCCGACGAGATCGGGCAGCAGTGTCGCGAGAGACGCGGGCAGCTTCGCGTCGAGCTCCGCTGCGGCGAACCACGCGACGGGCGTGGCGTCGAGCAGCAGCACGACTTCGCCCTTTGCGAGTGAGGTGTCCTTGGCGAGCGCGAACGGCGGGATGGCGATGCCGGTCGAGGAGGACAGCGACGAACGAATGGCGGCGAGCTGCGAATGCAGGGCGGCGAGTGGGGAGCTCGGTGCATCTGCAGCGCCGGTGGGAAGCGACGCGAAGCGCAGCGCGAGACGTGGACCGCGCACCGAAGCGGCACCCACTTCGTCGGCGGAGACGACAACGGTCGGCGCTGCGCGGAACGCGAGGACGGCGAGCGCGGCGGCGGCAAGGCCGAGCACCGCGAACGGAACGAGCGGAAGGCCGGGCACGAGGCCGAGCGCGATCAGCAGCACCGCTGTCGCGGCGAGCACGCGCGGCTGACCGCCGAGCTGTTGCGGGAGGTCGGCGCCGAGCGCGCGATCACCGGAGGCCGCGACGCGCGTGACGAGCAGGCCGGAGGCGACCGCGACCAGCAGCGAGGGGATTTGCGCGACGAGGCCGCCGCCGATGGAGAGCAGCGAGTAGGTCTGCACGGCGTCGCGCGCGGAGAGGCCGCGTTGACCGACGCCGATGACGAGCCCGCCGATGAGGTTGATGAGGACGATGACGATGGCGGCGATGGCGTCGCCTTTGACGAAGCGCATCGCGCCGTCCATCGCGCCGTAGAGCTGCGATTCGGATTCGAGCGCGGCGCGACGATCACGTGCGCCTGCGGCGTCGAGCGTGCCGGCGCGGACATCGGCGTCGATGGCCATCTGCTTGCCGGGCATCGCGTCGAGCGCGAAGCGGGCGCTGACCTCGGCGACGCGTTCGGCGCCGCGCGCGACGACGACGAGCTGGACGATGGTGATGACGGCGAAGACGACGAGGCCGACGACGAGCGAGCTGCCTACGACGGAGGAGCCAAACGCGCGGACGACCTCACCCGCGTCGGCGTCGCGCAGGATCAAGCGCGTGGCCGAGACTTCCAGGCCGACGCGGAACAGCGTCGTGACGACCAGGAGCGTCGGGAAGGATGCGAACGAGAGCGGGCGCGGCGTGAAGACGGCGGCCATCAGGAGCGCGACGGCGATGCCGATGTTGAGCGCGAGCAGAACGTCCAGGACGGGCCGCGGCAACGGCACGATCAGCATCGCGACGACGGCGATGACGAGCGCCGCGATCGATATCTCCCCCCATCGGCCTTCCCTTGGCATCCGTTACTCGCTGACTTCTTCGATTTCGCTCGGGTCGAGCTCGAGCGCATCGTCGGAGACCTTGTCGCTCGGGCCACCGAGGTGGCGAATGAGCGAGAGGTGGATCTGGCTGCGGATCATGCGGAGCACGCTGTCGAGCTCGGCGGACGGGAGCTTGAGGCGCGTGCGCAGCGTCTCCAGCGTTGCGCGGACGAGCAGCTCCTTCGCTTTTTCGAGCCAGCGAAACGCCGTGACGCGATGGACGCGGTAGATGGCGCCGATCTCGTCGATGTTGAGCCCGTCGACGTGGTGGTAGCGGAGGAGCGTTTGTTCGCGCGGACCGAGCTGACCGAGGGCGTCGGAGAACGCTTGCTTGAACTCGGCGGAGTACGTGCGCTTCATGTACTCGACTTCGGGATCGTCGGTGGAGACCGCGTGCTGGGCGATCATCTGATCGTCGTCGACGAGGATCTCGCGCTTGCCCTTGCGGAGGTCGTTGAGGCACGTGCGGACGGCGACGGAGCGGACCCAGCGGCGCAGGTCACCGCGGCCGGCGTACTCGGAGATCTTGCCGGGGGAGGTGGGCGCGCCGGCCGTGCCTCCACCGACGAAGAGGCGCTGACGGACGAGCTGTTTGACGTCGGCGAGGCGCGAGCCCGTGATGCGCATGCGCGCGAGGGCGATGTCGACCTCTTTGATGTAGTCGCGATCGAACGTGTTGATGGCGCCGGGGATTTGCTTCGCGCATGCACACGCGAGGTAGAGGTCGGCGGGGCGCAGACCTTCGAGCGCTTCCTCGGGGGCGTCGGTGATCTGGCGCGCGATGAACGCGACGACGTCGTTACCGTCGAGCGCGAGGGACGGCCAGGCGGCGCGACCTTCGGCGACGAGCGCCCACAGCTTGCGCTCCAGATCGGGTATCGCCTCGAGTACCGCGCGCGCCGCGGGAGGAGCGGCGTCCAGAAACGCGGGCACGAGGGACTGTGTGGACACCGTCAGCCGATTAGGCCCTAGTCGGATGACGTTGGTCAAACGCTACCGCCCCAGCTATGATCGTCGTCGACGATGGAGCCTAATCGCAAGGTCCGGAAGCAGGGCCTCGAGCACTTCATCAAGTTCGTCCGCGAGCTGCCGTGCCCCTCACCGCAGGCCATGTTTCAGTCGCTGCACGACGCCGGGTACCGCGGGCAAGACGCAGCGCGGCGGGCGCTGTGCCTGATGGCCTATCGGCACGTGCGGCGGATCAAGCGCATCTACGTGGATGGTATCGACCGCACGGAGCTCCCGCGGAAGTCGAACTTCTTGTGCGTCGGGCCGACGGGCTCCGGCAAGACGTTCCTGGTCGAGACGCTGTTTGGAAAGATCCTGAAGCTACCGACGGCGCTCGTCGACATCACCACGTATAGCGAGACCGGTTACGTGGGGCAGGATCCGTCGACGATCCTCACGCGCTTGCTGCACGCGGCCGACGAGAATCCGATGCTCGCGTCGATCGGCATCGTTTGCCTCGACGAGTTCGACAAGATCGCGAGCGGTCAGAACAACGCGATCTTCGCCGGCGCCGGCACGACGAAGGACGTCACCGGTATGGGCGTCCAGCGCGAGCTGTTGAAGATGCTGGAGTCGTCCGAGGTCGTGGTGCCTCTCGATCTGACCCACAGCTCGTACGCGGACCACGTCGTGATGTCGACGGCGGACATCGCGTTCATCGCTGCGGGCGCGTTCAGTGGCTTTCAGCAGATTGCCCACCGCCGGGCGATGCGCGACCAGATCGGTTTTGGCCGCGATCAAGGCTCCGCGTACGACAGCGACGCAATCGCGGTCGACTTCACGGCGGACCAGGTCGAGAACATCGCGAACTTCCAGTCGTATGGCTTTCTGCCCGAGCTGGTCGCGCGGTTCACGCGCGTCGTGCCGTTCCGCGCGCTCGACAAGGGGACGCTCGTCGACATCCTGCGCGCCGACGTGATCGGGCGAATGACGAAGGAGTTCAAGCTCGAGGGGTTCGAGCTCCTGATCGACGAGGCGGTGCTCGACCACATCGTGGCGGATGCGCTGCGTCGTGAGACGGGGGCTCGCGGATTGGCGTCGACGCTCACGCGCCAGCTCGAGGACGCGGCGTTTGGAGCGTTTGGCGCGGCTGGCGAGATGACCTCGGGAACGGTTCGCGTCCAGGTTGTCGACGGAGATCTGTCCGTGTCGGTCTCCTGACTACATCTGATCCTCGCTGAGGCCTAACACGTCAGGTCAGGTGGTCGATTCACCTCGTGTGATGCGGTCATGGGCGATGGCGTTGATGGGAGTGCTGGTGCTGGCACCCGCCGCCCATGCCCAAGATACCGACCCCACCGACGGCATCGAGCTCGGCGAGGTCGAGGATGTCGAGCAGCTCTCGCTCGAGGATCTCCTCGACCAGCCGGTGACCGCGGCGTCGGGCTTCGCGACCAAGCCCACCGAGTCGCCGACGCTCGTGTCGTCGATCGGTCACGACGAGATCGAGCGCTTCAACTACCGGACCGTCGGCGACGCGATGCGCGGCATGCGCGGGTTCTACGTCAACAGCGACCGGAACTACTCGTACGTGGGCTCGCGCGGGATTGGCGTCCCTGGCGACTACGGAACGCGGTACGGGGTCACGATCGCCGACCACTCGATCAACGAGCCAATCTACGGCGCCGCCGGTGTCGGACCCGACCTCGGATTGCCGATGATCGCGATCGAGCGCCTGGACGTCGTCCGCGGTGGCGCGTTCCTCGCCCACGGCGAAAACGCTCTCCTCGGCGCGCTGCAGATCACGACGGCGACCGGAGCGACCCGCCCCGGCGTCCACGTGACGTCGACGACGCGCGCGAGCGCAGAGTCGTTTCACGATCCGGCGGACCGACCGACCAACGAGTGGCGCGGCGAGGACATCCAGGCGAGCTACGGTACGGTCAAGCAGGGCGTCGATGTGTTCGTCGCGGGCCAGTACCAGTTCGACCCTGGCATGTCCGCGATCTATTACCCGGGCCTCGCCGAGGCCTCCGAAGGTCCGTGCTTCGACCAGCTGCATCGCGAGACGGTGTGCAATGGCGTCACCCATGCCAGCGATCGCCAGGAAGCGACGGGCGCGTACCTGTCGGTGAGCAAGAGCAACGTGACCGTTCACGCGATGGCGTCGTCGTCGCTCAAGAGCGTACCGACCGGTTCCTTCTACACGAACGTCGGTGACACGACGCGCACGGTCGACAACCGCCTGTGGGCCGACGCGCAGTACAGCAAGTCGACCACGCACCTCGACGTGATCGCGCGCGCCGCCGCGACCTACTACAACTACAAGGGCTTCTACCCGAACCCCGATCACTACAACGACGACCACGGTGTCAGCCGCGTCTTCGACGGTGAAGTGCATGGTCGCTACCGCATCGGCGATGTCGGCGAGCACTTGACCGACGTCGAAGCCTCGCTCGGCGCAGAAGCCTCCGATGCGCGAGGGCACCAGTACGCCACGGACGTCTATCCCGACTCGCGCGACCGGTATCTGGATCGGACGGATCCCGCGCGCGTTCTGTCGATATTCGGCCATGTGGCGGGGCGCGCGTTCGGGCGCTTTGTCGGGTTTGCGTCGGTGCGCGGCGACTACCACGTGGACTCGTTTGGCCTCGCGGTGGACCCGCAGGTCGGCTTGCTCGCGGACGCCGGCCGCGTGGGGCGGCTCCGCGCCACTCTCAGTCGCGGCACGCGCGCGCCAACAATGTACGAGCGGTTCTACTCCGCCGCGAGCGAGGGCTCGGGGGCGAGCTTGCAACCGGAGAAGAGCCACACCAGCGAGATCTCGCTCGAGCACTACATCGGCGAGCACGTGCGGTTCCTCGCCGTGGGGTTCGACCAGGACGTCGACGACATCCTCGCGCTGACGAGCACCGACGATGGTGACGGCACCTATACGAATCAGGGCGGCCTTCACTCCTACGGCCTCGAAGCCGAGGTCGAGGGACGTTGGGACTCGCTGCGCTGGCGCTCGAGCTACTCGAGGACGCATACGCGCGACAACAACGGCGACAAGGTCTCGAACTCACCGGAGTCGCTCGCGAGCCTCCTGCTCATGGTGCCGGTCGCCCAAGGTCGCGCCGAGGTCGGCGTGCAGAGCCTGTACGTCGCCGAGCGCCAGTCCTGGAACGGCACGCTGCTCGATCCGCTGTTCACGACGAACTTCATCCTGACCGTCCACCACGTCGCGGACTCGTTGGACCTCTCCGTCGGCATCAACAACGTCTTCGACGAGCACGGTGGCGACCCGGCGAGCGAGGAGTTCCGCCAGACGAGCATTCCGCACGACCCGCGGATCGTCTGGATTCGCCTCGGTGTGGGGCTCGGCGAATGAGCGCCGTCGCCCGCATCGCCGCGCTCGTTGTCGTCGTGGTGACGTTCTGCGCGCGTGCGACGTTTGCGGACCCTTCGTCCGACGAGGCGAAGGCCGCTGGTCGCCATCTGCTCATCGCGCTTCGCGTGCTCTCGTACGACAAGCAACTCGCGGATCGGACGCCCGGCCAAGCCGTCACGATCGCGTTCGTCTCCAGCCCGACGCCCGAAGGTCGTGCGCTGCGTGCCCAGTGGGAAGCCGGCTTCGCGCTCATGCCCAAGGTCAAGGTCGGTGGGCGCCCGGTGAAGACCATGTCGTTCGACGCGACCAGCGACAAGATCATCGAGAAGCAGCTCGCCGCGGGGCCGAGCGCGGTGATCGTCGTCGACGCTCTCGGCGAGCGCTTCCTGGGATTGCGGCAGCAGACACGCGCGCACCACATCCTGTCGATCTCGCTGAGCGAAGATGATGCGGTGCACGGTCTCGCCGTGGCGATCGTCGCGGGCCGCGAGCGCGATCAGATCGTCGTCAATATCGAGGCATCGCGCGCCGAGGATGTGCGGTTCGGAGCCGGCCTGCTGCAGCTCGCGCAGCTGGTCGACGAGGGAGGTCGCAAGTGAAGATGCGCCCCAGCTCGCTCGGCGTTCGGATGGCGATCGTGTTCAGCGTGCTTCTCGCCGGAATGGGCGCGTTCGTGCTCGCGTACTTTCCATCGCGCGAGGCGCGGGCAAACGTCGAGGACTTCAACGAGCGCGCAGCGGCGGTGACGAATGTGATGGCAACGGCGCTCGGGCCGGCTGTCGAGTTCGATGATCCTGACAACGCCGCGTCGATCCTCAAGTGGCTCTCGACGACGAGCGATGCGCGGTTTGGTCTCGCGCGCCGCGCCGACGGTGCGCTGCTCGCCGTGTGGAAGCCCGATGCCGTTCCCAGCGGGCAGGCATGGGGCCGCGTGCTCGCGTTCGAGGTGAGCCACGATCTGTTGGTCGTCACGATTCCCATCGCCGCGACGGGCGGCACACTGCACGTCGGCTTCTCACGCGTGAAGCTCGTCGCGGAGAACACGGCGACGCGCCATACCGTCATGCTTGTCGTCGCGATCGTTCTCGCGATCGGAGTGCTCGCGACGATGGTGCTCGCGAGGTTCCTCGTGCGTCCGATCCGCTCGATCACGAGGACCGCGGAGCGCATCGCGCGCGGCGAGATCACCGAGCTCCCCGATGTCTCCAGCACCATCGAGATCGAAGAAATGGCCCGCTCGCTCCGCGCGATGATCGAGCGCATCCACGAGGCAAGTCAGACCGAGCTCGTCCGCGCGTCGCGCCAAGCAGGCATGGCCGAGGTCGCGACAGGCGTGCTGCACAACGTCGGCAACGTACTCACGTCGGTCAACGTCACCGTCGAGCTCTTGCGCGAGCGCGTCGAGGAGCTTCCCGTCGCGAAGATCGGGCGGCTCCACGAGCTGCTGTCCGCGCAGACGACCGGGACGTTCGATGCGAAGCGCCTCGATGCCGCGGTCAAGTTCGTCGCAATTGTCGGCGACGCGTTCGCAAAGAGTCAGAGGCAAGTGCAGGACGATCTGGTCACGCTGCGCGGTCACATCGATCACATCAAGCGCGTCGTCGCCATGCAGAACGCCTACGCGCGCTTGCGCAGCGCGGCCGAGCCAACGCGCGTCGCCGACGTGCTCGCAGAGGCCGTCGAGATGGGCTGCCCACCGCAGCGGCGGGGCGACATCGCGATCGACATCGATGTCGCGGCGGATCTCGACGCGCCCGTGAACCTCGATCGTCACCGCTTGCTGCAGATCGTCGTCAACCTCGTGAGCAACGCCCGCGACGCGGTTCTCGAGGGCACGAGCACTCATCGCATCGCCTTGCTCGCCGCCCGCGCCGACAATCGTCTGCGGATCCGTGTCGTCGACAGCGGTGTCGGCATCGCCCCGGCGCTCGCCGCGCGCATCTTCAGTGCGGGCGTCACCTCCAAGCCGCATGGCCACGGCTACGGATTGCATTCGAGCGCGCTCGCCGCGCGAGAGATCGGCGGATCGTTGTCTTGCAGTAGCGAAGGTGAAGGCAGGGGAGCGACGTTCGTCTTGGAGCTCCCGATCGAAGAGGTGCACGCATGATGAATCAGCCCCGAATACTTGTCGTCGACGATCAGGAATCCATCCTCGAGAGCTTCGCCACGTTGCTCGAGCGACAACAGAGCGAGACATCGATCTCCCTCGCCGATCTGGAAGCCGCGCTCGGCGGTGACGTTCCAGACGCGACCGTTCATCCGGAGATTCCGACGTACGGCGTCGCCTACGCCCGCCAGGGCAAGGACGGACTCGCGATCTGCCAGAAGGCAATCGCCGACGGCTATCCGCTCTCCGTCGCGTTTGTCGACGTGCATATGCCGCCAGGCATGGACGGCGTCGAGACCGCGCTCGCGCTGTGGCGTTTGCAGCCCGACCTCGAGATCGTGTTGTGTACCGCGCACGCCGTCTACTCGTGGAAAGAGATCCTCGCGAAGCTGCCGCGTCGTGATCAGCTCGTCATCCTGCGCAAGCCGTTCGATCCGATCGAGGTCCGTCAACTCGCGGCGTGCCTCACCGAGAAGGTGCGCCGCGGTCGCGAGCTTGCCGAACAGCTCGCCCAGCTCGAGGCGCGCGTTCAGCAGGAGGTAACGCGACGGTTGCACACGGAGCTCGCGAACTACCAGAAGTTCGAGGACCTCGGCCGCCTCGCCGCGGGCATCGCCCACGAGATCAGCACGCCCGCTCAGTACATCCTCTCGAACCTCGACTTCCTCAGCGAGGTGCTCACCGAGGTCATCGACGATCCCACCGCGCCGGTACCGTTCGACGAGCTTCGCGCGGCCGTCGAGGAGGCGACACACGGTGTCAAGCGGGTCACCACGATCGTCCGCTCGGTCCGAGAGTTCTCGCATCCCAGCGCGGGGCGCTTCGAGGAGGTCGACGTCAACCAGCTCGTCCGCATGGCCGCCGAGCTCGCACGCTCCGAATACAAGTACGACGCCGAGCTCGTGCTCCAGTTGGGGGCCGTGCCGCATATCCTCGCGCAGGCCGACGAGCTGGGCCGCGCGGTGATGAACCTCTTGATCAACGCGGCGCACGCGATCCGCGCGAAGCACCAGGGCAAGGCGCTCGGCCACATCACCGTCGTCACGCGCATCGACGGGGACAGCGTCTCGATCTCGGTGGCCGACGACGGCACCGGCATCTCCGAGGAGCACCGGTCGCACATCTTCGAGCCGTTCTTCACGACCAAGCCGCGCGGCGAGGGCACGGGCCAGGGCCTTCCGTTCGTCCACGCGACGGCGGAGCGCCACGGCGGCCACATCTCCTTCGATACCCGCCCCGGTGTCGGAACCACGTTCGTCGTGGCGCTTCCGGCAACGCTCGCCGCCTGACGGTAGATCTGTCGGCAATATCTGCGACTGCCGAAACGTTTCTCCGGCGAAGCGGGCGTGATACGTCCCAAAGAGCCGTTATGGACAAGATCGTCGTCGAAGGTGGCAGCCGTCTGGTCGGTCGTATTCCGATCAGTGGTGCCAAGAACGCAGCCCTGCCGCTGCTCGCCGCGGCACTCTTGCCAAGCGGTCCGTCCACCTGGAAGAACGTGCCGCAGCTCGCGGACGTCAAGACGATGGGCAAGCTGCTCCGCATGCTCGGCTGGGACGTCGAAGCGACGGGCAAGACCACGCTGACCATCGCGCCACCGACCGGCAAGAAGAAGCCCAAGCTCGAGGCGCCGTACGACCTCGTCAAGACGATGCGCGCCAGCGTGCTCGTCCTGGGGCCGCTCGTCGCCCGCTACGGCAGGGCCCGCGTCTCGCTGCCGGGCGGTTGCGCGATCGGTGCGCGTCCGATCGATCAGCACTTGAAGGGCCTCCAGGCGCTCGGCGCCAAGGTCACGCTCGACCACGGCTACGTGGATGTCGAGGCGAAGCGCCTGCGCGGCGCGACGATCGTGCTCGATATGCCGACCGTGACCGGCTGCGAGAACCTGATCATGGCCGCCTCGCTCGCGAAGGGCCGCACCGTGATCGAGAACGCGGCCCGCGAGCCCGAGGTCGAGGAGCTGTGCACCGTCCTCAACAAGATGGGCGCGAAGATCAAAGGTGGCGGCTCGACGCTCATCACCATCGAGGGCGTCGACGACCTCTCGCCGATCGAGCACTCGATCATGCCGGATCGCATCGAGGCCGGGACGTTTGCCGTCGCCGCCGCGATGACCAAGGGTGACGTGTTGCTCGAGGGCGCCGTCCCCGAGCACCTCGACGCGGTGATCGGCAAGCTGCGCGCGTGCGGCGTCCACGTCTCCGCCGAGGCCGGCGGGCTTCGGGTCCGCAGCAGCGGCGAGATCAAGCCGGTCGACATCGTCACGCAGCCGCACCCCGGCTTCCCGACGGACATGCAGGCGCAGTTCATGGTCCTCGCGACGATGGCGAAGGGTCAGTCGATCATCAAAGAGATGATCTTCGAGAACCGCTACATGCACGTGCCCGAGCTCGGCCGCATGGGTGCGGATATCGTCATCGACGGTCGTACGGCCGTCGTCCGCGGCGGCGCCAAGCTGACCGGCGCGTCGGTGATGGCGACGGATCTGCGCGCCTCGGCGAGCTTGATCCTCGCTGGCATGGTCGCCGCGGGCAAGACCGAGGTCCTGCGCGTCTATCACCTCGATCGCGGTTACGAGCAGATCGAGAAGAAGCTGAAGGCCGTTGGTGCGAAGATCAAACGCGCCAAACAATGAGACCTCTCATTCTCGCGCTGCCCAAGGGCCGCATCATGGAAGAGACGGCCGCGGTGTTCTCCCGCGCCGGCTACGACCTGTCGCCCTGCCTCGGTGACACCCGGAAGCTCGTGCTCGAGTGCGGGCCGCTGCGCGTGCTCGTCCTGCGCAACTCCGACGTCGCGACGTACGTGGCCTATGGCGCGGCCGATCTCGGCGTGGCCGGCAGCGACGTGCTCGCCGAGGAGGCCCGCGAGCTCTACGAGCCGATCGACCTGGGCATCGGGCGCTGCCGGATGATCGTCGCGGAGCGCCAGGACGCGCCTGTCGACGAACGAACGCTCTCCCACCTGCGAATCGCGACGAAGTACCCGCGGACGACGCGGACCTACCTGCAGAAAAAGGGCATCACGGCCGAGGTCATCAAGCTCTCCGGGGCCATCGAGCTCGGTCCGCTGACGGGCCTGTGCGACCGCATCGTGGACATCACGCAGACGGGCGAGACCCTCCGGCAGAACGGCCTCGTCGAGGTCGATACCGTCGCGCAGGTCTCTTCTCGGCTGGTCGTCAACCCCGCGCGGCTGAAGCTGGATGGAGACCGCATCGGTGCGTTGATCGACGCGCTGGAGCATGCGGTCCACGGCTGATCTCTGTACACTGACGTTTCGGTGTCTTCTGATCTGCGCCCGTTCGTCGCCGAAGAGATCCGGCTCCATCCGCGCGTCGCGTATCAGGGGCTGTTGAGCGAGGAAGGTGCGGCCACGCGTGTCGCCGCTGCTCTCCCGCCACTCTCGCGCTTCCGCCACGACTACGCCGGCGCCATCTCGATCGTCGATTGGGACCACCGCCTGCCATCCGCGAACCTCATCCTTCGCATCTACGGCTACTACGGCGAGGACACGCTCGAAGCGGGCTACGAGGCGTTCGACGACCGGCTCGAGCAGATCGCGGAGCGCGACAAGTACCCGGAGTTCGACGTCCCCGACTTCGACGGCCTCGCCGCCGACGAGGCGTACGAGGTGGAGCTATCCCCGAGCGGCCAGATCGGTAAATGCCGTCTGACCAGCGCCTGGCGACGCACCGTGGCACAGCGCGACGGAGCCTCTGCCGTTCAGCTCGTGCAGCAATGCGACGAGTACCAAAAACTCGTGTCTTCCTCGCCGTCGCGCCCGACGTACCTCGGCGACCTGGAGGCGGTCTCGTGGACGCCGCCGTGCGAATCGGATCACACGCGCTGGACCCTCGACGTCTGGTACCTGCTCGCGTTCGACGGTCGCATCGGCTCGGGCCGCAGCTTCCTCGCGGACCTCGAAACGAAGCAGATTGTTTCCGTACGTGACTTCTCTGTCCGCACGGGCTGAAACGGGCATATCGTCCGCGCCATGCGGATCCTCCTCGCGCTTGTTCTGGCAGTGGCGGCGTGTGGTCCCTCGGGCGTGTCGCGCGGCGACGGCGGCTCGGACGGTGAATGCAATCCCGGCAAGACCGAGTCCTGCTACGACGGGCAGCCCGGTACGCAGGGTGTCGCCGCGTGCAAACCGGGCACGCACACGTGCGACGCGACCGGTCACTTCGGTCCGTGCAACGGCGAGGTCGTGCCGCACCAGGAGCTGTGCGGTGACGGCGTCGATAACAACTGCAACGGCATGATCGACGAGAACGTCGACATGGACGGCGACGGCGTGACCACGTGCGACGGCGACTGCTGCGACTCCACGGAGTGCTCGGCCCCCGCGCTCGTCAACCCGGGGGCGTTCGATGTCGCGGGTGACAACGTCGACAACGACTGCAACGGCGTCGTCGACGACACGCAGCTGCTCTGCGATCAGGGCCTGTCATCGGGCTCGCTCAACGCGATGGACTACGCAAAGGCGATGGACATCTGTCAGACCGCGACGATGACGGAGAAGAAGTGGGGCGTGATCAGCGCAAAGCTCACGCTCGCCGATGGCTCGGGCACGCCGTCCAACAACGCGCAGGCGATCCGCGATCACTTCGGCACGGGCGTCCATCCGCAGGGCGGCGTGAACATGGCGCTGTTCTCGACGGGCTCGGCCGCCGGTAAGAACGACACCAACCCGAACTACCAAGACTTCCAGAACACGCCGTCGCAGAACGGAAACAACAAGCAGTCCGGGTTCCCCGCTGACTTCCTCGCGGCCAACAACAACAAGCTACCGAACGCGCCGAACTGCCCGGGCCCGTCGGGAAACAACGCGTTCGATCCCGTGATGCTCACGGTTCAGGTGCGCGTGCCGACGAATGCGAAGGCGTTCAAGTTGAAGACGAACTTCTTCAGCTCGGAGTACCCGGAGTACACGTGCTCTCAGTACAACGACTTCTTCGTGATCCTGTTGGACTCCGGATACACCGGTACGCCCGCGAACCCGACCGACAAGAACCTCGCGTTCTATTCGAACAACGGCCAGAAGTACCCGGTCGGCGTGAACCTCGCGTCCGGTAACACGGGCCTGTTCACGCAGTGCGTGAACGGTACGACGGGCTGCGCGGCTGGCATGACGGGCACCATCAGCACCTGCACGGGTGTCGATCAGCTCGCGGGCACGGGCCTCGATTCGCCGCTTCCGTTCTCGTGCGACACCAACTCGCTCGAGGGTGGCGGCACCGGCTGGCTCGAGACGCAGGGCAACGTGGTCCCCGGCGAGATCATGACGTTGCGCATCGCGATCTGGGACACGAGCGACCACGTGCTCGACTCCATCGCGATCGTCGATGGATTCCAGTGGGAAGCCGACCCCGTGCAGCCCGGCACCGTTATCTTCCGGCAGTGAGCTCGACCGACGCGCCGATGGCGGGGAACGCAAACCTCGCCAGGTGGCCGTCCCTGTAGACGAGGAACGCGAGCCGCGGATCGTCGAGCGCGCGCTGGTAGCTGATCGCGAGCTTCGTCGGGCGGCCGCTGCTGTCGACAGAGTCCACGCGAATCGTGCCGCCGCATTGATCGACCGTGTCACCGACGGCGAACGGGCGCGTCGGAGCACGGAACAGCATGTCGAAGCCACTCAGCAGAGGCGCGCGTGGTTCGAGCGTGAACGCGTGCTCCCCGGTGCGCGTGAGGAGATGGGATGCGGGCGCGGCGGAGAGAACGGACCAGCACGTGATGCTGTGCGGCGAGAGCTCGGCGGCGACGGCGCGCGGGTAGAGGAACACGAACGGATCCGACGCGGCGACGAGAACGGCGCGACTACCGGCGGGGACCAGGTCGAGCGCTTCACGCGCGATGCGATCGGTGCGGTGTCCGCGGCGGCCGAGCTCCTTCATCTCGCCGAGCGAGTAGAGCGGTGCCCACGCGAAGCGGAGCAGAGCGAACAGCACGGCGAACGCGAGCGTGACGCGTGACGTCCTCGCGCGCGCGATGATCACGCCGAGCACGGCGCAGAACGCGAGATCGGGGACGATCAGTACGCGGCCCGTCGGGAAGCCAGCGACGCCGGGGAGTAGCGCGACGAGGCCCGCGATCACGAGCAGGCCAAACGTCTCGGTCCCGCGCACCGCGAGCCACCACGCGACGCCGAACAGCGCGATGGCCATCAGCGCGACGACCGTGAGTCCGAGCGCGACGGGGACTCCGGCGACGCCATCACCGAGGAGGAGAGGAATACGCGCGACCGCGACAGCGAGGAACGCGACGGGTTCGTGAAGCGGATCGTGATAGCCGCCGCTGGCATGGGTGCCCAAGCCGAGCGCAGCGTAGACGGCGACATACGCGACGCCGATCGCGACGAGACCGACGAGGTCGCGGCGATGACCGCGCGTCCACGCGAGCGCGCACAGCAACGGCACGCCACCGAGCGCGGCTTCGCTGCCGAGCAAGCCGACGAGTAACGGGGCAAGAGCGAGCCACCGCCACCGCGAGTCAGTGCGGATGTAGAGCGCGAGCGCCCACGCGACACCGGCGGCACCGACGAGAACATGACGTGCGGAGATCCACGCGTAGCCCTGCGCGTGCGCACCGGCGAGGCCAAAGCAGAGCAGGGCGAGCGTCGCGGCGGGTAACGGAAGCAACCGGCGATAGAACGCGGCCACGCCGACGAGTAGCAGCACGAACCACAGCAGTGAATGCGCGTGATAGCCGAACGCCGCGTCCCCGAACACGCTGTCGTCGAGGGCGAACAGCTCGCCGGTGAGCGGGCGGGCGAAGTGGATCTTTAGATCCGGCGCAGACCACCACGGCAGTCGTCCCGTGCGGATCAACTGCGTGTTCTCGGCCGGATCGCCGCTTTGAAACGCGAAGCTGTCCCACGCGGGCTGACTCGTCAGATGGAGCCGCGCACGGAAGCCCTGGTCGTCCGTGACGAAGCCGAGCTTGAACGACGGTAGTGCGATCAGGAGCGAGATGACGATGGCTGCCGCTGCCGCTGCACGTGTGCCTAGCCACATGCCGGCACGGTCGCGCAAATTGCACATTGCGTCCAAGACAACGTTTGCGCACTATCGAGACCTTCAAGGTCTCGATGCTCGAGCTGCGCCTCCTTCGCTACTTCGTCGCTGTCGCCGAGACGGAACACGTCGGTCGCGCCGCGCAGCGCCTGCACATCTCGCAATCGCCTCTCAGCCGTCAGATCCGGCAGCTCGAGGACGACCTCGGCGTGCAGCTGTTCGAGCGGGCGAATCGACAGATCAAGCTGACGCCGGCAGGGCGGCGCGTGCTCGCGAGTGCGCGTGATCTCCTGGGGCGTGCGGAAGCGTTCGAGCGAGGTGCGCGCAGTGCCACCGTCGAGGACACACGGATCTCGGTCGGCTTTGTGACGACGGCGCTCGCGACAGGTGTCCTGCCGCAGGGGCTGCGTGCACTACGGAAGCGTCATCCCGATCTGCAACTCGAGCTGCGGCATCAGGGAACGGAGACGCAACTCGCGGCCGTGCACGCGGGCCAGCTCGACGTCGCGTTCGTGCATCGCAGTGCAAGTGTCCGCGGCCTGTTACCGACGCGTGTGCTCGAGCAGCCATACCGACTCGCGGTGGCCAAGGGCTCTCGCCTCGCGCGCGGACCACTCACCCCCGATGCGCTCGGTGTCGCTCCATGGATCGCGATCCGCGCCGGCGATGCCATCCGCGATCGGTGGATCGTCGCCTGCGTGTCGGCGGGCTTCGTGCCCAAGGTGGCCGTCGAGGTCGCAGACTTCGCCAGTGCGATCGCGCTCGTCGATGCAGGCGCGGGCGTCGCGCTATTGCCCGCGAGTCAGCGCCCCGGTCCCCAGCACGAAGTGGTCTGCCGTGAGGTTCCGTGGCTGCAGATGCGGTCCGAACTGTGGGCCGTAACACGCGCCATTCCTTCGCCGATCGCCGCGGACCTCGTGGCACTTGCCGGCAGACAACCGTGAGCGTCCGGACCCAGCCCGGAGTTGCCTTTCGTGTGCAGTTCCGGTCAGTAGCGGTCGGTGATTTCTGCTTGCGATCCACGTGACATGAGGGCAACAGTGCCGCCCCATGTCCGTGCGCAACCTAGCCTTTTACGCGGTGACGTTTGCCGCCTTCGCGTCCGCTTGTGGTCCGTCGAGTGGAGGGCAGAGCTGCCCGGGCATCGACAACCCCGACTTCGACAATGACTCGTCGAACTGCGGTCGCTGCGGCAACGTCTGCACGGACGGGTTCACGTGTCAGGAAGGCCGCTGCCTCGTCGGCGAGTGCCGGCCCGGCGAGTCCGAGCAGTGCTACGACGGGCAGCCCCCGACGCGAGACGTCGGCGAGTGCAAGGGCGGTATTCGCGACTGCGACGACACGGGCCGCTGGTCTCCGTGTAACGGCGAAGTGGTTCCGACGGGCGAGAACGGTGACCACAGCCACGACGGTAAGGACAACAACTGTAACGGCAAGGTCGACGAGAACGAGGACGCGGACGGCGACGGCCTGACCACGTGGGACGGCGACTGCTGTGACTCGACCGAGTGCCCGAACCCGGCGCAGATCGGCCTCGGCTCGTTCGACGTCGCCGGCAACGGCTTCGACGACGACTGCAATGGCGTCATCGACGACACGCCACTCCTCTGCGACCAGGGCATCGCGTCCAACACGCAGAACGCGATGGACTACGCGAAGGCGATCGACATCTGCCAGGTCGCGACGATGGCCGACAAGAAGTGGGGCGTCATCACCGCCGCGCTCACGCTCACCGACGGCATGAACACGCCCGACCCCGAAGGCCACTCGGTCCGTCCGAAGTTCGGCAGCAATCTCTCTCCGCAGGGCGGCGTGAACCTCGCGATCTTGTCGTCGGGTGGCGCGTCCGCGAAGAACGACACGATGCCCAGTTTCCACGATTGGGTCTCGTACACGCACACCGCAACGAACACCGCGGCGTTCCCGGCCGATTGGCTCGCCGCGAACAACGGCAAGGTTCCTAACGCTCCTGGTTGCCCCGATCCACTCGGCTCTGTCGCCAACGACCCCGAGATGCTGACGCTAGAGATTCGCGTCCCCACCAACGCCAAGTCGTTCCGCCTCTCGACCAACTTCTACAGCGCCGAGTTCCCCGAGTTCGTCTGCAGCGCGTTCAACGACTTCTTCGTCGTGCTGCTCGACTCCACGTACACGGGCACGCCCGCGAACCCGACCGACAAGAACCTCGCGTTCTACACCCCGATGAGCGGCGGCCACGTGCCGGTCGGCGTGAACCTCGCGGGCCAGGGCCTGTTCACCCAGTGCAAGAACGGCGATCTGTGCGGCGGCCTCTCGAGCGGCACGATCACCAGCTGCGTCGGTGTCGACCAGCTCGCCGGCACTGGCATGGATGATCCAGACTACGGCTGCGGCGATACGTTGAGCGCCAGTACGGTTGGCGGCGCGACGGGGTGGCTTGTCACCGCTGGTAACGTGACGCCGGGCGAGATCATCAAGCTGCGTATCGCCGTCTGGGACACGTCGGATCACGCGTACGACTCTGCCGCCGTGATCGACGGCTTCCAATGGTCCATCGATACGACGAACCCCGGCACCGTCATCTTCAAGGACAAGCCGGGCCTCGCGCCGCTCCCCGTGGACGCGAAGGTCACCTCGAATCGCAACAGCTCGCGCCTGCTGGCGTCGCCGATGGCCAACTAAGGTTTGGGCAGGACGGTCGCGAAGAAGACCGAGTCGCTGCCGTCGATGCGAGTCGACGAGAAGTAGAGCTCGCAGCCGTTCGGCGAGAGCACGCCGTCGTGGTTGCTGCTCGTGTTGCCGCCGAGGTCGATGGGCGTGCCGGGTGCAAACTCGTCGCTCGTGGACGCGCGCGTCGTGACGTACTCGCGCTGCGGTGCCGGCGACAGCGCTGAGTAGAGCATCGTAAGTCCGTCGGGGGTGACGTATGGATCGAGCTCCGCCACGCCGGTTGCAGCGAGAGCGGGGATGGGCGAGGGCGTGGCCCACGCGACGGACGAGGTGGGGCGGCTCGAGCGGTAGATGTCGAAGTCGTTGGTGCCGACGTAACGCGCGAAGTAGAGGGAGAGCGTGTCAGGCGAGACGTACACGTCGAGGTCGCTCGCCGCGCTGTTGAGAACGCTGATGCCGGGATCGGAGAACGCGGTGAACGGGCTCGTCGTGCCGGTCCGGGCGTACAGCGTGATGTCGTAGTTGTCCGTCGCGGCTAGATCCGTCGAGTAGATCGTCTCGTCGTCGAGGAACACGAAGTTGGCGCGCGGGACGTCGGGAAGATCCGTGGCCAATCCGCGCTCGAAGAAGTTTCCGGCGAGGCTCGGTCGCTCCGTGTAATACGTGCGGTACGGACCGTCGCGATCCGTCGTGTAGTACAGGCGCAGGCCGTCGGGCGACAGCATCGGATCGTGCTCGCTCGCGCCGTCGTCGACGATCAGCTGCGGCATCGTCAGCGGAGGTACGCCACCGCGCCAGCGATCGAAGCAGTTCGTGGCCGCGGGTCCATCGAGGGTGTCGACGACCAGGCCGCCGTCGCGCGCATCGAACCCGACGCGACCGCATCCGGCGAGGAGCACTAGCGAGACCGCACGCACTGCGGTCGAGCTTACTAGCGATTGATGATGTGCACCGCTTCGCCCATGGCGGCGGCGGCGGCTTCCATCACAGCTTCCGACATCGTCGGGTGCGCGTGGATCGTCAGGCGGAGATCATCGACGACAGCGCCCATCTCGATCGCGAGGGTGGCTTCCGCGATCATGTCGCTGCCGCCGTTGCCCGCGATGTGAACGCCGAGCACTTCGCCGGTCTTGCCGTCGGCGATGACCTTCACGAAGCCGTCGGTGTCGTTGACAGAGAGCGCGCGGCCGAGCGCGGCAAACGGGAACTTGCCGATCTTGAGCTCGGTGTGGCCCTTCGCCTTGCACTCTTCCTCGGTCATGCCGGTCGACGCGATCTCCGGATCGGTGAACACGACGGCAGGGATGGTGCGGACATCGAACGCGGCCTTGTGACCCGCGATGATCTCGGCGACGACCTCGCCCTCCTTGGTGGCCTTGTGCGCGAGCATCATGCCGCCGATGAGATCCCCGATA
Organism: Kofleriaceae bacterium; assembly: GCA_036499725.1. Taxonomy (GTDB): domain Bacteria; phylum Myxococcota_A; class Polyangia; order Haliangiales; family Haliangiaceae; genus JABFXX01. The sequence goes on along the minus strand of DASYDE010000058.1, from coordinate 28,126 downwards.
GCGTAGATGCCGCCGACGTTGGTACGCAGGTGGTCATCGGCGATCACGTAGCCGCGCTTGTCGAGCGCGACACCGGCCAGGTCGAGACCGAGGTTCTCGCTGTTGGGGCGGCGGCCGATCGACATGAGGATCTTGTCCGTGTCGATGGTGGCCGTCTTGCCGTCCTTGAGCTCGACGGTGAGGACGGCGCGGTCGCCCTTGTCCTCCCACGACTTGGCCTTGGTGTCGTACATGACCTCGACGCCCATCTTCTTGAGCTTGCGCTCGACGACGGCGACGCAGTCCTTGTCCATCGTGCCGAGGAGGCGCGGCAGTGCCTCGACGACGGTGACCTTGGTGCCGAACTTGGCGTAGACCATGCCGAGCTCGAGGCCGATGTAGCCGCCGCCGATGACGACCATGCGCTGCGGCACCTCGTCGAGCGCGAGCGCACCGGTCGAGTCGATCAGGCGAGTCGCGTTGTTGATCTGGAAGCCCGGGATCTCGATCGGACGCGAGCCCGTCGCGAGCACGATGTTCTTGGCGATGATCGTCTGATCACCGTTCTTCCCTTTGACCGTGATGCGGTGACCATCGGGGCCGCTCTTCTCCAGCTTGGCCGCGCCCTCGAACATCTCGACGCCGTTGCCCTTGAGCAACGTGCGGACGCCGCTCGTGAGCTTGTTCACGACGCCGCTCTTCCACGTCTGCAGCTTCTTCATGTCGAGCGTGGGCTTGCTCGCGATGTTGATGCCGATGTCATCGGCATGGCCCATCTTCTCGTACATCTTTGCGGCGTGGATGACGGCCTTGGACGGGATGCACCCGACGTTGAGGCACACGCCGCCGAAGTATTCCTTCTCGATGACGGCGGTCTTGACCTTCAGCTGACCCAGGCGGATCGCGGCGGGATAACCACCGGGACCAGCACCGATGACGACGGCATCGAAACGTAGCTCGGGCATGTGGTCCTCGTACCACGTCCTCGGGGTGCGCGCAGCCGGTCGAGCGGCTAGCGCAACAGCTTGTCGAGCGTCATCCGCAAGGTCGCGGCGCTGCACGGCTTGACGAGGATGCCGTCGACGGCTCCCGCGACGGACTCGCTATCGGATCCGCTGAGGACGACGCACCGAGTCTCCGGGTGTTTGCTCCGCACCACGTCGAGGACCGCCGCGCCATCCACGATGGGCATGCGCAGGTCCGTCACGACGCAGTCGAAGTTGGATGCAGCGAGCTTGTCGATCGCTTCAGCTCCACCGAGCGCGAACGTCATCTCCCAGCGGCGCCGGTCCTTGTGGAGCACGTTCTGGAGACCTGCCAGCAAGGTGGGGTCGTCGTCGACAAAGAGGATCCTCTTCACGCTGCCTCTTGCTGCATGCGTGCGCGCGCGCTCGCGTCGAGGGGGAGGCGCAGGAAGAACGTGGTGCCGTTGCCTCTCTCCGTTTCGAAGCGGAGCGAGCCGTGGTGGCGATCGACGATGATCGAGCGTGCGATCGAGAGACCCTGGCCCGTTCCCTTCCCGACGTCCTTCGTCGTGAAGAACGGATCGAAGACGCGGTCGCGTACGTGGTCGGGGATGCCGCCGCCCGTGTCGCGGATCGAGATCTCGGCCCAGTCATCGCCGGCGGTCGTGGTGACCGTGATCTTGCCGCGGTTGCCAGAGACCTGATGCGCGTCGGCGATCGCGTGTGATGCGTTGACGATGATGTTGAGGATCGCCTGGTTCACTTCGCCGACGAAGCACGTGACCGGCGGCAACTCGCCGAGGTTCACGTCCAGGTCCGCGATGTAGCGGTACTCGTTGCGCGCGATGGTGAGCGTGGTCGTCAACGCGTGGTTCAGATCGACAGGCTCCATCTCTGCGCTATCGGGATGAGCGAATACCTTCATCGAGCGAACGATCGTGGACACCCGATCGACGCCGTCCCGTGCGCGCTCGCCTGCCTTGGGGGCCTCGGCGACGATGTACTCCAGGTCGGCTGCGTTGGCCGCCGCGACGGCCGCATTTGCCAGCGCGTCGTCGGGGTTCAGCGCGAGGGCTCGCTTGACGACCTCGCCTTGCTTTTCGAGCACGTCGACGACGTCCGTGATCGCGCTCGCCATGAACACGACGGAGTCACCGATGAACTGGATCGGCGTGTTGATCTCGTGCGCGACGCCTGCCGCGAGGCGACCGACCGACTCGAGCTTCTGCGCGTGCTGGAGATCGGTCTCGAGCTGGCGTTGGCGCGTCACGTCCAGAGCGATCGCACGCACGCGTTGATCGCTGGTGACGCTGAGGAATACGCGGACGTGCACGATGCGCTGCGCGAGCGTGACGATGCGGAAGTCGAGCGGGTCCGACCACGGGCGCTCTTTCGCGCCGCGGGCAATGAGCTCGCCGAACAGCGAGACGCGATCGTCGGGGTGGATCATGCTCTCGAGGAAGCGCTGATTTGCGAGCTGCTCGACACCACAGTCGAACAGGCGAGCGGCCTGCGGTGCGATGTAGACGATCGCCTCGCGAGCGACGTCGTACTCGAACGCCACGGCGGCCGTGTTCTCGACGAGATCGCGGTAACGCGACGTGCTCTCCTTGAGCTCGGTCGTGCGCTGCCCGATGGTTGCTTCGATGGTCGCGTTGATGCGTTCGAGGCGTGCTTCGCGACCGGCGGCGCGCTTCATCTCGCTCGAACCGCGAATGACCGCGACGATGAGCACCACATCCATCACGAGGATCCACGCGACGTGTTCGAAGAACACCCACCACTCCGGGTTTCCAACGCCGTAGACAGAATCGGGCCACAGCACGCCACGCAGGAGGTGGTCGACGACGACGACACCCGTCGCGGTCGGGAGGACCTTCCAGTCGCGATACAGCGCGAGCACGCCGAGCGACGCGAAGATGTGGAAGTGGGTCTCGACGCGACCACCGGTGATCGCGATCAGGACGCCTGACCACAACATCTGCGACACCGCGTTGGCGTGGCGGGTCAGCCACCAGCCCGGGCGCGTGAGGATCAAGATCGTCGGGAAGACGTTGATCACGGCGCCAAAACCGAACGCGATCCAGACATGGAAGTGCAGGTGGCGGCCGGTCGCCGTGTAGTCGAACGGCGTGATGATCATCGCGAGGACGACCGCGAACAGCCACTGGCCGAGCAGTAGCCACAGGAACATGCGGTCGGTGCTGCGGCGCAAGCGCAGCGCCATGTCGGCGAGAATCTGCTCGCGACGGGTGTCTCCGACCGACGTCTGGGTGTCGTTGTTCGTCGGGACGTGCGGCGTCTGGTAGCGGTGCGTGATCACGCGCTGGGGCTTGGAGCCGTCGCGGGGGAGCTTGATCGGCACGCTCTGCGTCGGTGAGCGCACGAGCTTGGGTTGCGACAGCGTCTGGCCGCTCATTGGCGAGCCTGCTGATCTACGCCCGTCGGATGCGCCTCGCGCAGCGAACAACCAAACACGTCGCGCGCCGACGTGATCGGCTCCGTGCCGGCGATGATGCTCGCGATGCTCGACGCGCCCACGTTGGGACCGATGTGACCGCGCGCGGCCGTGATGCCGCCGGCAAATACGAGGTGACCGTCAGCGTCGTACGCGACGACCTGACCCGACGTCTTCGCGCCAAACCGCGCGGCTTCCGTGCCGTCGACATCGAGCATGACGCGCGCGCCGGCAACGCTGCTCGCGAGATGCGCTGTCGACCCGCTCAGCCTGTTCGACGCGACGATCGTGATCGTTGCGTTCGTATGATCGCCAACCGCGGTCGCGAGAGAGGCGAGGCTTGCGCGCGTGCACGGACACTCGGGGTGCACGAACATCGCGATCGTCACGCCCGCGTGCGGCAGGTTCGATGCAGCCGGCCAGCGCGCGGGGACCGGAGCTTGCTCGCCCGCCTTCGTCGCGTGCGCGTGCATCGTCCCCACGCCGAGCGCGATGCACGCCACCCATGCAGCGAACGCTGCAAAGGGGATACGACGCCGCCACTGTGGGGTCACGACGGGTGAATCGGCCACCCTCGTGGGTTTTGTCGGGCCGCTAGGGGCGCTGTGGGGTGATCGCTTAGTGAGGGGCGGGGTATCGACGCCGCGTTTGGCACACGATCACGTGTGCGCGCGTGTGGGCCTATTTGTGGGCGGTGCCCTGAAACTTCGTCTCCGCCCCATGGTGGTGCGGATTCTTCGGACGCGCCCCGGCCGCGACCTCGGCGAGCTGCTCCTGGAGCAACCACGTGGGTTGCTCGAACACATCGTCGACCAACGTGGAGAGCGCGGGGGACGCGACCGCTTCCTGGCGCGCGATCGCCTCGCGCACGTCTGCTTCCAGCTTCTGCGCGAGCGCGTCTCGCTCGCCTTCGGTCACCCAACCGCGCTTCAGCAGAAACGCCTCGAAGCGGCGGATCGGATCGCGCTGCCCGCGCCACATCTCGGTGATCGCCTCGTCGCGGTAGCGAGATGGATCATCCGATGACGAGTGCGCGCTCACGCGATACGTGAGCAGCTCGACGAACGTGGGGCCGCCACCGTTGCGAGCGCGCTCGGCCGCGTGGCTGACCGCGTAGTACACGGCGAGGACATCGTTGCCGTCGACGCGGATCGACTCGACGCCGTAGCCGAGTCCCTTGATCGCGATCGTCTCGCCGGCCGTCTGCACGCTACCGGGCGTCGAGATCGCCCACTGGTTGTTCTGGCAGATCAGCACGACCGGGCACTTCTGCACGCCGGCGAAGTTGAGCGCGACGTGGAAGTCGCCCTCGCTCGTGCCTCCATCGCCCATGAAGCCGAACGTGCACACGCCCTTGTCGCCTTTGATCTTCATCGCCATCGCGATGCCGACCGCGTGCGGAATCTGCGTCGAGACGCATGACGACATCACGACGTAGTGGCGCTCGCGATCGCACGGATGACACGGCATCTGGCGACCCTTGGTCGGATCCTCGGAGTTGCCGAAGATCTGCGCGATGTAGCTATCCAGCGTCATGCCGCGGAAGATGCCCACGCCCGCTTCGCGCAGCGCCGGCACGATCCAATCGTCGGGCTTGCTGGCGGCGGCGGAACCGACGACGGCGGCCTCTTGGCCCATCGCCTCGCCGTAGAAGCCGATGCGTCCTTGGCGCTGCAACGCCATCATGCGCGCGTCGGTCACGCGGATGCGAATCATGCCTTCGAACAGTTTCCGCGCGAGGTGCTTGTCGAGACCCGCAAGCGTCGTCTCGTCGATCGCCGTTCCGTCCTCGCGAAGTAGCTGGAACAGACCGCGCGCTTTGTCCTCGGGAGAACCGTCGAAGTAAGCGAACGCGCCAGTGCGTGCGGACGAGGACTGCGGGGCGGCCATAGCCCCGGGACCATACAGGATCCCCGGCGCTTCGCGCAGGCGGTAGTGCTCCGCTCTGGTCAGTGCACGAAGCCGTGTCCAACGACGACGTTGTCTCGCAGCAGCTCGAACTTCCGACCGGCCTCGACGGGCCCCGGATCGTCCACCGCCCAGAAGTAGAGCGTGATCCACGGGCCCTTCCACACGGGTCTCGAAGACGAAACCAGAGCGCGCTCGAATGCTGGCGCGAACTCGGTTGGGGCGAAGCGGACCGAGGTCCAGCCCCTTCGCTCGTCAAAGTCTTCGGTGTTGCCGGCCGGCAACGGAACCTTCGTCGTCAGCGTTGCCCACTCACCGTTCTTCGCCAAGATGTTCGAGAGGACGCTAGCGACGTAGCGCCCGCGCGCCGTTCCTGCTGCGTGGCTGCGCTTGAACAGCTCACTCGTTTCGTTCGGTAGCTCGTGGTCATGCCCAGGCGTCATTACGATCCGCAATACGGGCACGAGCTCGCCAGGATCCTCCTCGAGGAGACGACGAGCGTCTTCGACTCCGAATCGCTCACCGAAGTCGATGTTCGCGATGTATCGCATCCAGAAGCGAGCGAGCGTGCTGCTTGGATACGTGCTCGCTGCCTCCGCGAGCAACTCGCGCGGTCGCGACCCGGCACGTCCCCAAAACTCTCGGCTAAAAAATCGGGCGGCTGGCAATCCGCCGTCGGTTGACTGCCAGTATAGGACGGCCGCATCGAGAAGTGTCTCGAGCGACCGATCACCCGCGGCGATCGCTTCGTCGTAGAGGGCACCAGCGGATTCCCACTGACAGGCGCGATCCGCTGCACGTGCTTCCGAAACGCTCATCGCAACAACGTCAGAAGAAGTCCGGCCAGAGGTCGTCCATCGATTTGTATTTTCCCGCGAGAATTCCCTCGAGCAAGGCTCGCTCCTGAAAGAAGGGAGCAATTCCCTTCACGAACGTCAAGTAGTCGATCGGATACTGGATTTCTCCCTCCGCCACACTCGTCATCCACGCGGTGACCGCGCGAGAGAGCGCGACCTCAGTCAGCAGGCGCGCGACAGGGTCGGGAATGGACTCGATGAAGCTCTTGCTTGCATCTCGACCGGTAAACACCTGAGGAACAATCCGCCCGACAGCCACCACGTGATCACCTTCTAGCAGCTCGATGCGTTCACCCACTCCGAGCCATTCCTTCGGAGGCTCGGAGACGAGGCTAAAGACGCCAGAGCCCGTCCGCGTGACCTCGTCAAACGTCAGACCGATGCATTCAACCCCTCTAGCAAGCTGAAGGGACTCGGCGACGTGAGCTTGCCAGCGGATCTGGGCCTGCCATCCGACCCACGGGAGGCCAGCACGTCCGCCGACCTGAGGAGGAACCCAAAGAAATTCGAGAGCCACTTCGGCCATGTTCAGTGGCGAGTGGAGCACGACTTCTTGCTGACCAGAACGTCGTCGTTAGCGAGGAGGACAGTTACTCGGCGGGGCAGTCCTGAACGAGCGCTTCGCGCGCTTCCCACGTGTGGCGGCCAGGGAGTTGCGGCGAGGACAGCGTCGACGAGACTTCGGCTCAAGGAGCCGACGCGGGCGGAGTCTGACCGCCACCGGTCGCGGTCTCGTCGTGGTGGTGGCCGTGGTGCTCGCCGGGCTTGTAGAGCTGGCAAGCCTCGCGCGGGTGCTTGTGGCGCATGATCACGAACTCGACGCGGCGGTTCTGCTGCTTGCCGTCATCCGTCGCGTTGTCGGCGACGGGCGTGCCCTGGCCGCAGCCGGTCGACTCGAGGCGATCTTCGGCGACGCCCTTTGAGACGAGATAGGCGCGCACGGCGGTGGCGCGCTTCTCGGAGAGCTCCTTGTTGTGATCTTCCTTGCCGGTGTTGTCGGTGTGGCCCTCGACGCGGATGCGCAGCTTCTGGTTCTGCGTCATGACGTCGGCGACCTCGTCGAGGATCGTGTTCGACTCGGCGACGATCTTGTCGCTATCGGTCTCGAACAGGATCTTCATGCCGGGCTTGAGGCGGATGACGTCCTTCTGGATATCGAGCGACTTGGGCTCTTCCTTGACGACCGGAGCCTCCTCGGGTTCGTCGACTGTTGCGGTGACGTTAGCCGTCATGGGAGCGGTCGAGGTGCCGGAGTTCTTGTGACACGCGGCAACGGACGCGGTGGCGAGCAAAGCAAACAGGATGGTGCGCATCCCGGCATCGTCGCTGCCACATGGGGCAATTGTGTTGCGCTCGTTTACGGGCGCGTTGCGTAACTTGAAGACGTCCTTACGGACGGCTCACGGCTTCTTCTTGAGGTCGTGCTTCTCCATCAACCGGATCAGCGCGAAGCGTGAGATGCCGAGCTTCTTGGCGGCCTTGGTCTGGTTGCCCTTGGTGGAGTCGAGCGCATCGAGAACGCTGGTGCGCTCGACATCGGCCACGCGCTGGCGCACGTCGATGGCGGGAGCTTCCGTCGAGCTGATCGCGATCCGCTCGAGCAGGCGCTCGGGGAGGTGGTGCGGCTCGATGGGCGCACCGCCAGAGAGCACGAGTGCGCGCTCGATGGCGTTGCGAAGCTCGCGCACGTTGCCCGGCCAATCGTGGGCCTCGAGGACGCGCAGCGCTTCGGGCGTCACCGTCGGTGCCGTGCCGTGCGGCGCGAGCTCGGACGCGAAGTGCGCGGCGAGCGGACCGATCTCTGCCTTGCGATCGCGGAGCGGTGGGACCGGGATCACGAAGCTGCTGATGCGGAAGTAGAGATCCTCGCGGAAGCGGCCGCGGCGCACTTCGATCGCGAGGTCTCGCGGCGTGGCGCAGATGAGGCGCACGTCGACGGGCGTCTCCTGCGAGGCACCGAGCCGAGAGATGCGCTTGGTCTCGATCGCGCGCAGGAGCTTGGCCTGCGTGTTGAGCGGGAGCTCGCCGATCTCGTCGAGGAACAGCGTGCCGCCCTGGGCGACCTCGAAGAAGCCCGGCTTGGCCTGCGTGGCGCCGTCGAACGCGCCCTTGTCGTGACCGAACAGCTCGCTCTCGACGATCTGCTCCGACAGCGACGCGCAGTTGAAGCGGATGAACTGGCTGCGCTTGCGCGGCGACGAGCGGTGGATGAACTCCGCGACGATCTCTTTGCCGACGCCGGTCTCGCCACGGACGAGCACGGGGATGGGCGACGCGGCAACGCGCCCCGCGAGCACCATCACCTGCTTCATCATCGGATCGACGATGATCGGCTGGGCGCCTTCCTGGCCCGGGCGTGTCGCGCGATCGATGCCACGCAGGCGATCACGAGCGACGCTGATCAGCTCGCCGAACGAGCTGCCGTCCTCGGGATACGTCGCGAAGCCGGCCGATGCCTGGAGGCCTTCCGGGACGACCTTGGCGCGGTTGGAGACAGCGCGTGTCGCGTCGCGATCGGTCTCCGGGAGCACGATCGCGAGCTCGTCGGAGCCGTACTCCGCGAGCAGATCCATGCGGCGCAGGTTCGCGGCAAAGCCCTCGACGTGATCCGTCATCGCTTCGGTCGGTCCCTCGATGCGAAGCATCACGAGGCCCAACGGGCGGTGGTAGCGGGCGGCGCGGTCGACCTCGGCCGCAAAGCGGTCCTCGAGCTCGGTCGACGTGTGGATGGTGCGCGAGGCGCGGACCGCCGACGACGATGCGACGATCGCGCTGCCGGGGCCGACCTGGATGACATCGCCGATCGCGATGCGCTTGGTGCCGGTGACGGTCTGCCCGTTGACGAGCGTGCCGTTGCGGCTGCTGAGATCCTCGATGGTGACGTCGTCACCTCTGCGGCGCAGGATGGCGTGCCGACGAGAGACGGCGTCGTGCTCGATGTGGATCTGGCAGTCGTCCTCTCGGCCGAACACCAGCTCCGTCCCCTCGGGGAACGGCACCACGCGCGAGGTGTCCTCGCCCGTAGACACGATCAAGAACCAGCTATCCCCCGGAGGCGGCTCGACGTACGCCTCCCCAATTGTCGTGTTGCGCTCGTGTTGCCGCACGACTCCAGCCTATCTCAGATCATCTCCATGAACATGGTCGTGGGGTCTTCAAGCAGCGTCTTGACGTCCTGCAGGAACATCGCCGCGTCCCAGCCATCTGCCAGGCGGTGATCGACGCTGATCGAGAGGTTCATCAGGTGGCGAATGACAATCTGTCCGTTCCGCACGGCCGGCTTTTCTTCGATCTTGTGCACGCCGAGGATCGCTACTTCGGGGAAGTTGATGATCGGCGTCGCGAGAACGCCACCCAGCTTACCGAGCGAGCTGATGGTGAACGTCGTGCCGGTGAGCTCGTCGCGCGTGGCGGTGTTGTTGCGCACGGCTTCGCCGAGGCGATCGATCTCCCTCGACAAGTCGAAGATCGAGCGCATGTCAGCGTCGCGCACGTTAGACACCACGAGGCCGTTGGGTCCCTGGGCCGCGACACCGATATGGTAGTAGCGCTTGCGGACGATCTCTTGGCGCTCCTCGTCGAGTGACGCGTTGAGCATCGGCCATTTCTTCAGGCCCGCGACGACCGCCTTCATGATGAAGGGCAGGTAGTTCAGCTTCACACCGCGATCCGCCGCGCGCGCCTTGGCCCGATCGCGCACCGCGACCAGCTCCGTCATGTCGATCTCTTCGACGTACGTGAAATGGGCTGCCGTGTTCACCGAGCGGGACATCGCGTCGGCGATCCGCTTGCGCATACCGCGGAGCGGGATCCGCTCCTCGTCGACTCCAGAGACGCCGCCGCCGCGACCGAACAGCTGCTGCGGCTGCCGCACGAGCGCTGCACCCTGCGCGGAGCCGTTCTCGTCAAAGCGCTTCACGTCATCCGTGGTGACGCGACCGTGCTTGCCCGTTGCGGGGACGCGACCGATCTCCACGCCGAGCTGACGAGCGAGGCGACGCGTCGCGGGGGTCGCGAGCGTGCGCTCGCGCGATGCGCTGACATCGACAACCTGGATCGGCTGCGTCGGTGCATGCGCCGTTGCGGATGTCGCGGGCGGTGCTGCGCGCTGCTGCGGAGCAGGTGCGTGCGACATCGGCGGCGGAGTCGTCGGCGCGTGATGGCTCGGTCGCGCGTTCGTGGTCGTGCCGCCGTCGTCGATGACGACGAGGACCTTGCCGACGGGCGCGATGTCGCCGTCCTTGAAGTTGATCTTCACGATCGTGCCCGCACGCGGCGACGGCAATTCCACCGTGGCCTTGTCGGTCATGACCTCGACGAGCACCTGGTCGAGAGTGACGGTGTCGCCCTCCTTGACCTTCCAGTTAACGATCTCACCTTCGACGACGCCCTCGCCGATGTCAGGCATGTAGAAATCGAACGCCATTGGCTACCACTCCAGCGTTTTGCGGATCGCGGACAGCACGCGATCTGCGTTGGGCATGTACTCGTGCTCGAGACTGTACGGAAACGGGGTGTCCAAACCGGTGACGCGCAGGATCGGCGCCTCGAGGTGCTCGATCGCGCGCTCCTGGATGGACGCGATCAGCTCGGCGCCGAAGCCGCACGTGCGCGGTGCCTCGTGGAGCACGACGCAGCGGCCGGTCTTCTTCACGGAGCGAAGAATTCCTTCGATGTCGAACGGCATCAGCGTACGGAGGTCGACGACCTCGACGGAGATGCCGCTCTCGGCCGCCTTCTGGGCCGCTTCCTCGGCGATCACGACCATGCCGCTCCACGCGAGCACGGTGACCTGCGTCCCCTCGTGCGTGACCTTCGCCTCGCCGAGCGGAATCTCGTAGTCCCCCTCGGGGACCTCGCCGCGCGACGCGCGATAGATGCGCTTCGGCTCCATGAACAGGACCGGATCGTTCTGGCGCAACGCCCCGAGCAACAGGCCCTTCGCGTCGTACGGATTGCTCGGCGCGACGACCTTGATGCCAGGCGTGTGAATGAACAGCGCCTCGGGCGACTGCGAGTGGTAATGACCGCCGCGGATGCCGCCCCCGACGGGCGTGCGGATCACGACGGGGCAGTTGAACTGACCGCCGGAGCGATACCGGAACTTCGCCAGCTCGCTCACGATCTGATCGAACGCGGGGAAGATGAAGTCGCCGAACTGGATCTCGGGGACCGGGCGCAGGCCGTAGAGCGCCATGCCGATCGCGGTGCCGATGATACCGGCCTCGGCGAGCGGCGTGTCGATCACGCGGTCCGCGCCGAACTCCTCGAACAAGCCGGACGTCGCGCGAAACACGCCGCCGAACTTGCCGATGTCCTCGCCCAGCACCACGACGCGGTTGTCCACCCGCATCTGCGTCTGCAGCGCGCTGCGCACCGCCTCGATGATGTTCATGACTGGCATCGAACGGCGACGGTCTTACCACCACACGTTGCGATTCGCGACGCACCCGTGGATAGTTCGCTCGTGCTCTGGATTCTCCTGGTCGTGCTCACCGTGGTCGGTGGTGTTTCCGCCGTCGGCATCGCGGTTGGCGACCGTAAGAAGTCGCTCGGCGGCGGCAAATCCAACACCAAGGCCCTCCCGTCGGGCGCTGACAAGCTCGAGCGGACGGTGCGCGACCTGCGGGTCGATGACGTCCTCACCATGGCCAGCAAGGACTACCTGTGCGAGGGCATGATCAACTACGACGAGGACGGTCACCGCTGGACGGCGGGCCGGATCGTCGACGGCAAAGAGGTTCAGTGGCTCGTCATCGGCCTCGAGCGCATGGGCTCGGGCGCGCTGCGGTTGCTCACCCAGGACGAGTCGCAGACGATCTCCGGGTATCCGCCCGAAGCGCTCGTGATCGGCGACGTGCGCTACGTGCTCGACAAGCGCGGTGCCGCAACGTGTCAGTTCCAGGGCGATGTCGGTCCGCTCGGTGACCTGAAGAAGGATCGCCCTGCCGGTCACGTCGAGCGCTGTCGCTGGTGGCTGTATTCGGCGCCCGGCGACGACACGATGCTCGTCGAGCAGTGGGGCGCGGACTACCGCGTGCTGCGGGGCAAGAAGACCGGCGACGGCATTATCGAGCTAATCCCTGGGAGCTGATTCCTGGGAGCTGATTCCCTTCGGCTCGTAGTCAGCGCGGCAGATCGAACGTAAACGTCGTACCGACACCGACCGTCGAATCCACTGCGAGCGTGCCGCCGTACGACGAGACGATCTCTCGCGCGACCGGGAGGCCGAGGCCGGTGCCCTTGTCGAACGACTTCGTCGTGAAGAACGGCTGGAAAATCGATTCGAGCTGATCGGGAGGGATGCCACTGCCCGTGTCGATCACGTCGCAGCGCACGCGCTTGCCGTCGTCGGTCTGCGCGACGCGAACCGTGATCTTGCCGTTGACCTCACCGATCGCGTCGACCGCGTTGATGATGAGGTTCACGAGGATCTGTTCGATGCGTACGCGGTTGACCGTGACCGAGATGCCGTCGGACAGCTCGAGCACCATCTCCTGGCGGCGCAGCTTTCCTGCACCCTTCAACATGGCAACAACGTCCCGGACGATCTTTGCCAGGTCTGTCGGTGCCGCATGGTCGGGACCTGGCCGTGCGAGCTGCATGAGGCGATTGCCGTGCGTCGTGATGTGCTCGCCGACCCGCTCGAGGTCCTCGATGATGTTGCGCGCGATCGACGTGACGTCGATACCTGCCGCGAGCCCGAGCTGGAGCTCGTCGATGGCCGCGATCTGGATCTGCGCGATGTTGCGAAGCTCGTGGCCAACGCCGCCCGCGAGTGTACCGAGGGTGGAGCGCCGCTCGGCGAGGAGGAGCTGCTCGCGCGTCGAGTCGAGCTGCTCTTCGATCGACGTGTTGACCTTCTTCAGCGCTTCCTCGGCGGCCTTACGCGCGACGATCTCGTCTTCTTTTTCGGCGAGCAGGCGGCGGTACTCGCGCATGTCTCGCGCGACGAGCACGATGCCCTGAAGCGCGGCCGTTGCATCCAGCACGGGCGAGCCAGTGACGGAGACGGGGATGCGCTCGCCGGTCTTCGCGATCAACCACGACTCCTCGCGGCGGAGGACATCGCCCTCCTCGATGCGGCGACGGACGACGGTCCGCAGACCGGACGAGTCATCGATCAATAGTTTCGTGATGGGTGTCGTGCGCAACTCGTCGCCGGAGTATCCGGTGAGGCGCTGCATCGCCGAGTTCGACAGCGTGATGCGGCCCTCGACATCCACGACGACGAGCGCGTCGATCATGGCTTCGATGACGTTTTCGACCACCCGTATGAAAGAGTATCATCGATCCGTCGTGAGCTCCGCACCTCTGGTTCCCGGATACACGCTGGATCGTCTGATCGGTGAGGGCGGGTTCGGGCAGGTGTGGCACGCGCTGCGCGAGAGCGACAGCATGCGCGTCGCGATCAAAGTCTTGCACTTGGAGCTCGTGCGTTCTGTCGACGCGCTGACGCGGTTCCAGCGCGAGCTAGAAGCGATCGCTCGCCTCCAGCACCCGAACGTCGTCCGCGCGCTGGGAAATGGCACGCTGGATGACGGCCGCCCGTACCTCGTCCTCGAGTACTTGGAGGGGCCGAGCTTGCGCGATGTCCTCCAGGAGCGCGGCGCGCTCCCGCCCGCAGAAATGCTCGAGATGTTCGCGCCTCTGTGCGACGCGCTCGGAGTCGCGCATGCGACGGGCCTGGTGCACCGCGACGTGAAGGCGTCGAACGTGATCCTGGCGTCTACACCGGAGGGCACGCGCCCGGTGCTGCTCGACTTTGGCCTCGTGAAGCTGATCGACGAGGATGGGCCCGGTCTCACGTCGTCGCGCGCGATGCTGGGCACACCTGCGGCGATGGCTCCGGAGCAGATGCGCGGTCAGAAGGTGGATGCCCGTACGGATGTCTACGCGCTCGGCTTGCTCGCGTTCCATATGCTGACCGGCGTGCCTGCATTCGGTGGCGCGCCGGGCGTCGTGCAGAGCTATCTGCAGATCCATGGTGCGCGCCCGCGACCGTCGAGCAAGGTCGATATCGATCCGGCGATCGACGAGCCGATCGGTAAATCTCTCGCCCCCGATCCCAAGGATCGCTATCCGACGACGGCGGCCATGCTCGAAGCGCTGCGGGGCGTGATCCATCCCGGTGACACGAGCGAGATCGAGGTCGTCGTCCTCTACGCCGAGGGCAGGAAGCTCGTCGAGCTCGCGGCGATCGCCGTCGGGGCAGGGATGACGATCGCCGTCGCCGCCCCCGACAGCCTTCTCGCTGTCGCGAAGCGCGGTGGTGTGAACGTCGGCGCATTGCGCGAGCAAGTCACGCCGTTCGATCAGGCCCGGATCGCGATCGGGCTCAGTAAAGCCTTGTTCGCGGGGCGCGCCGTCGACGGCGATGCGCTCGACGTGGAGAGCTGGGCGCCCTATCCACTGCCCGTGGGTGTCTGGGTCGCGGACGCGCTGTTGTAAGATTCGACCGTGGCGCGTTGTACGCAGTGTCATCGCCGGCTGGCGGCGGGCAACGCGTGTCCCGACCACGGAGGCGAGCCTGCATCGTTCGACTCCGTCACCCCGGATCCGAGCGAGTTTCCGGACTGGCGCACCGACGTCGTCACGGACCTCGGGCGCGGCGGCTTCGCGTCGGTGTGGGATGTCGGCAACGGCCGCGTCCTCAAGGTCGCGCACGCGGATCACGAGCTAGCCCGGGCCCGCATCGCGCGCGAGGCAGAGGCGCTCGCGGCGATCAACAAGGTCGCGAGCGGCGCGGTCCCCGCGTTCTTCCGCCACGGCGTCACGGGTGGACGCGCGTGGATCGAGATGGAGAAGGTGGAGGGTGAGAACCTCGGCAATGCGACGCTGAACGGGGCCGTGCGCGCCGATCGCGCGGTGACGATCACGCTCGCGCTGCTCGAATCGCTGACCGCGGTCCACACAGCCGGCTTCGCGCATCGCGACCTCAAGCCCGACAACCTCGTGCGTCGCGCGGATGGCTCCATCGTCATTCTGGACCTCGGCATCGCGCGAAAGCTCCCGACGGATCCTGACGATCCGACACGCACCGGCATGCAGATCGGCTCACTCGAGTACATGCCGCCCGAGCAGGCGATCGATTCGTCCTCCGTCGACGCGCGGTCCGACGTCTACGCGGTCGGCTGCATCCTGTTCGAGCTGTGTGCGGCGCGCCCGCCGTTCGTCGGTGATATGGCCGCGCTCGAGCGAGCACACGCGGCACTGCGTCCACCGCGCATGAGCGAGCTCGCCGCCGTGCCGTTGGTGCTCGAGGTTGTCGTCGCGGACTGCCTCGCGAAGGAGCGCTCCAAGCGTCCGACCAGCGCGGCGGATCTCCGCGCGCGTCTCCAGGCCACGCGCGACACACCGTCGCTCATGCGCAGCGTTCCGCAGCTCTCGCAGGTCACGGAGGCGAAACAGCCCGTCGTGCTCGTCTGGGCCGAGCTCCCCAAGGTCGATCGCGCGCTGCTCGGCCAGTTCTCCGCGCGCAAGGTGCTCGTGCTCTCGCAGCGCGGCCGGCGCATCCTCGGTGCGTTGCTCGGCAGCTCGTTCGAGGATCCGGCGTCGACAGCGCTCGAGCTCGCGACCGACCTGACCGCTGCGGGGGCCCGCGTCGCCTGCCACCTCGATGCTCTGCTCGTCGACCCGAGCGGAGCGATACCGACGCTCAAGGGTGAGTCCGTCGAGAACATCGACAGCTGGCTGCCGAGCGAGCCGTTCACGGGCACGCTCCTCACGCGCGCGTTCGCGGCCGTCGTTCAGGTCCCGACGCGTCCGTCGTCGCTCGGCGCGGCGTATCGCACGCTCGCCGCGGGGCCAGAGCAGGACGAGCTTATCGGGCGCGATGCGTTACTCGTCGATCTCGCAGCCGATGCTGCCGCCGCGCTACGTGGTGGTCCCTCCGCTCTCGAGCGCAGCAACTCCGGCGCGTGGACGCCAATGGGACCCGCGTTCGACCTGCTCTATGGCGATCCGGGGACAGGCAAGACAGTGTTTGGCGCGGAGCTCGCGAGTCGGATCGGCGAGCTCGGCGCGCACGTTGTCGTCGCTGCACTTCCCGCCCCCGGCATGGCCCGCACCCGCGGCGCGTTGGATGAATTGATCGGCGGGGTCAAAGGCGTGCGCGAGGTCGGTGACGCTCTCCGCGACCAAGCGCGCAAGAAGGCTCTCGCCGTGATCGTGGACGATCTGCACTACGCGGATCACGATCTACTCGAGGCGCTCGAGTACGCGACGCTCGGTGGAGAGCCGTTGCCGCTGTGGATCCTCGGGATCGCCGATCCGCGGCTCGACGCGCGGCGCCCCAAGCTCGGCACGCGCGCCGAGCGTCACCGCAAAGACATTCTCGGTCCGCTCGACGAGGACGCGGCTGTCGAGCTCGCGACGCGGTTGTTAGCGCCTGCCGAGTACCCGCCGCTGCGCGCGGTGCGTCAGCTCGTCGGGCTCGCGCACCGAAATCCGCTGCACCTGACGATGCTCGCGCGCGAGATCCACGAGCGCGGTGCGATTCGCCTGCGCCCCGGATCGACGGAGCACTTCCTCGACACCAGTGCGCTCGAGACGCTGGAGCCGATCGCGCTTGGACCATGGACCGCGTCGCGCGCGACAGCGAACCTCCCGCCCGAGCTGGTGGGCCTCGCCCGCATGTGCGCGATCCTGGGCGCACCAGTCGATACGAAGGAGCTCGCGACGGTCATCGCCACCGTCGAAGAGACCGGCGGCGCCACGGTGCTCGTGGATCCGGAGGTCGGTATTCGCGAGCTCATCGCTGCGCACATTCTCGTTGCCACCCCGCAGGGAGCGACGTTCCGTCAGCCGCTCGTCGAAGAAGGTCTCTACGCGACGACGGACGAGGTCCAGCGCATCGCGATTCACGCCGGCGCGCTTGCCATGTTGCCGGTGGATGCGGATCCCGCCCGCGTCGCCCGCCACGCGGAGGCCGTCGGTGCATCGGCTGTCGCCGCGTCGGCGTTCACCCAGCTCGGCGAGCGAGCGGAGCGCGAGCACAAGCCCATCGAGGCCGCGGACGCGTGGAGTGGGGCGGTGCGCCATCTTCCCGAGGCCGACGCCACGCGTGCTCACGCTCTGATCGGTCGAGCGCGCGCGTTGATGCGCTTGCAACGCCCCGATGATGCACTTGCCTCTCTCGACGAGACCGTCGCGATCGCGTCGGCCATCGGGGCCACCGCGCTCCACGTCGACGCGCTGCTCGAGAGCGCGATCGTGTTCGACTTCCGACAGGACTTCGGGCGAATGCTGGACGCGACAAAGGAGGCGCGCGAGCTGTTCTCGACACTCGATGTTCCCTACGTCGAGCTGGGCGTCCGCCTGCAGGTCGCGGAGGCACGCGCGGTCTATCGCGACCAGCGGATGGCGGAAGCGGCGCCGCTCTTGCGTGCAGCCTTGGCCTCGGCCCGTGTCGAGCAGCTCGAGGAACCCGAGACGATCGCAGCGCTGTTGCTAGGCTGCACGCTCTGCGACATCGGCGAGCTCGACGAAGCGGAACGTGTATTCGACGAGCTGATCGCATCCTGCTCGCGCCGCGCGGATACGTTTCATCTCACCGCTGCGTACGGCAATCGTGCGTGGTTGTGGTCCGCACGCGGTGCCGTCGAGCGAACAGCCGAGGATCTACGCAACGCGTCTCGTCTCGCACGCGAGAGCGGGCAAGCGTTCTACGAGCGCGGCGCGACGCATAATCTTGCCGAGCAGCTGTTATGGACGGGCGAGCTGGACGAAGCGCTCGCGCTCGCGCGTCGAAGTCTGTCGCTGCAGCAGCAATCGGGCGAGCCGACGGGGCTCGATCGCGTTCTCGTCGCACGCGTGCTCGCCGCGCGCGGCGACATTGCTGCGTTACGCGAGATCCTCGCGACGTTCTCGGCCGAGGAGTCGCTTGGCGAGAACGACGCCGCACACGCTCAGACGCTGAACGTGCTGTCAGCGCTGGCAAATAATGGCGACGCTTATGTATGGAAGACAGCACTCGCCGACACCGGGGCGCTTTACGCACAACTGCGTCTGGAGCTGTGGCACCTCGCCTCAC
The DNA here is from genome assembly GCA_036499725.1 of Kofleriaceae bacterium. GTDB lineage: Bacteria > Myxococcota_A > Polyangia > Haliangiales > Haliangiaceae > JABFXX01. The sequence goes on along the minus strand of DASYDE010000058.1, from coordinate 9,925 downwards.
GCCATGGGCAGTTACCGACGGAGATGAGGGAGGAAGCGGTGGCGATGGCAGGAGCAGATCCGCTATGGCGTCGACGTGTGGGCGAGTTGGAAACGGTGTGATGACGCTGCCACCGCACCTACAGCGGCGCTCGTAAGTCACATTGAACTCTCGCGAATCGTCAGCAATATGGATCGAGTGGCGAACAGGGTCGCCGCTGGAGGCTCATGCGTTTGAATCAGCTTGCTGCCGCGTCGTTCCTGCTGATCTCCGCTGCTGCAGCGTGCACGACCGACGAGGAGAATCTCTCGTCGAGCTCGCACTCGGTGGTTGTCGATAACCGGATCTCGTTCAACCGGATCTCGTTCAACCGGATCTCGTTCAACCGGATCTCGTTCAATCGGATCTCGTTCAACCGGATCATCAACTTCGATGCGGCCTCTCCGCTCCTCGACACACCCGAGGATCGCGAGCTGTTCTCGTTCATCGTTAGCTGCGCGATTCCGTCGGGCGTGACCCTGACCGCGCACAATCCGAACACGAACGAAGACTTCACGTTCTTCGGTGAAGTCGGACTTGCCCCGGCGTGGCAGGACCGTGGGCTGAACCCGAGCGAGCGGCGCTGGGTGACCGCGTGTCTCCTCGCGCGCGTGAACAACAACGACGTCTCTGTTCAGATCTCGATGCGCGGTCCGCACGACGAGCTGACGGCCGACGCGACCGAGAAGGCGACGTACTCTCTCGAGGAGGGCGCGTTCTTCGGCGACGTGTTCACCACCACCACGGGCGACATTCAGGCGTACGCGTGCCGTGGCCGCGGACAGGCAGCCGGTGAGCCGACGAGCGGCGCGCTTGCCGATCGCGATTGTACGGAGCCGGATCCGGCGAACCCCGGCAAGACGCTCTGCGGCATGTTCTACGCGGGCGACTGCGCGGACTTCGCGCCGCCGGCGAACAAGTACGCGTGCCGCTCGCAGGACGCGGATGACGGCTTCTACGTCGACTGCGCGCAGACCTCGAAGTTCGGTAACAACGGTGACGATGATGAACATGGCCATGGCGGCCACGGACATCACTGGGGCTGGAGCCACTGGCACGGCTGGGGCAATGGACATCGCAGCCACGGTGACGACCAGAACGGCAACTCTCTCAAGAACTGCAACCACCAGAACGGTGGCGACGACGACGACGCGAGCACGACGAGCGAAGTCATCACGACGTTCCTGCGGCCCTAGCTTCCGACGTATCGTTTATCGCCATGCGCTCGCTCCTCGGTACCCTTCTCCTCGTCGCTGCGTGCGGCGGCTCCAGCTCTGGTCAGCCCGGCGACGATGTTGTCGGGGGTGACGATGTGCAGGGGCAGGACGCTGGGGATGATGGAGGCGGCCCCGGGATCGATGCCGGTGACGGCAGTGATGCGGGGCCTGGCAGTGACGCGGGCGAGGTCGTGATCTCGAACTGCGCAGCTGGCACCTGGTGCACCGAAGCAGCTCCCGCTGGTGTGACGGCCGAGCTCCGCGGCGTCTATGCGGCGGATGCGAACCACGTGTTTGCCGTCGGCAAGGGTGGCGTGATTCTGCTGCGCACCGACGCAGCGTGGACGTCGATGACGAGCGGTACGACGAAGGATCTCAACGGCGTGTGGGCGGCGAGCGCGACGGATGCGTGGGCGGTGGGCGCTGGCGGCACCGTTCTGCACTGGAACGGCACCTCGTGGTCCGCGTCGGCCGGCGTCGTCGCGAGCACGACCAACACCGCGATCTGGGGCTCCAGTACGACGGATGTGTGGGTCTCGTGCACGGCGCAGATGCAGCACTGGAACGGCACGACGTGGTCGACGGGCAATCTCTCCGCGACACCGAACGATCTCGACGGTTCGTCGAGCACCGACGTATGGAGCGGTGGCGACAACACGGGCGTTCTCCACTACGCGGCGGGATGGACGGGATCGTCGCCGGCCGCAACGGCGCCGAGTGGCGTGGGAGCGAACGTCTATTCCATCGAAGCGATGGCCGCGAATGACGTCTGGGCCTGCGGCGCGGGCTGCGCGCACTGGAACGGAACAGCGTGGACGACCGCGAACACGAACCTGATCTCGTTCGCGCAGATGTACGGCACGGCGACGGACCGCGTGTTCGGCGTCTCGCAGAACGACATCGGCTTTTGGAACGGCACGTCGTGGTCGGTCACGACGCCGACCGGTCTGACGGCGAGCCTGCGTAGCGTGACCGGTGCGGGTCCGCATACGTGGACCGTCGGCACGGGCGCGGCGATCCTCTATCACCACGATTGAGTGCTACGTTCTCGACGTGAGCATCACGAAGCGCATCCTGGAGCAGGCCCAGTCGGGCTTGTCGCGCCTCACGTCGCTCGTGATCGTCGATGACGAGCCGCTGAGCCATGTCGAGACTGCCGCGCTCCAAGCAGAGCTGACCGCGCGCAAGGCGGCCCGCGAGAAGTCTGGACGCGTGCCGGGCGATACCGCACTCGCCAAGCTCGCTACATCAGATCCCGCATCGCGAACCGCGCGCGAGAAGGCCGCTCGCGAGCGTTCGGCGCGCGTGCACAAGGAACGCGACGAGCGTGAAGCGAGGCAGAAGGCCGCCTCCGACGAGCAATTCCGGCGGATGAAAGAGCAAGCGGCGAAGGGCGGGCCGATGCCCAGCTATTCGTCGACTAGCTCGAGCTCGTCGAGCACGGGCTCGAGCCGGCCACCGCGGCCAGGCAGCAACGCAGCCAAGCTCGCGGAGTGGTACCGCGTGCTCGACCTCGAAGAGGGCGCTGATATGGCGAAGATCAAATCGTCGTACCGCCAGCTGATGCGCAAGTACCACCCCGATATGCACGCGGGTAATCCTTCGAAGCAGAAGGCGGCGACGGAGCTCTCGATGCGTGTCACGACGGCCTACAACGGGCTCGTCGAGCACCTCGAGAAGCGTTAGTTCGCGAGGTACGTGGTGACGACCGCGTCCGAGCCGCCGCAACCGGTGTAGATGCCGTTCGCGTCGGTGCAGACGTCAGCGCATGCGCCGGCGTAGTCCATGCCGCACTTGGTGTGCGCGGGGTCGGTCGGGTCAGACACCGAGCAGTCGCGGAGCGGCATCGTCGACAGCTGCGAGCTCGCGAGCTTGAGCGGACCCGCGCACGCGTGCGCCTCGGCGGTGCCGTCGAACAGATCGCCCCAGAACGCCGCCTCGCGGAGGCCGAACGCAGCGGACTCGTCCGTGTCGACGGTGAGCGCCGAGTTGGCACCGCGCATCGAGAACTGCACCGAGATGCCGTACGCGTTGCAGCGCGACAGGAGGCAGCTCGAGACCCAGTGCTTCTCGCTGTCCGTCATCGGCGACGAGTACCAGTTGGGCGCGAGGCCAAGCGATCCCGCGAAGTGATAGGTCACGCCGTCCGCGGCCGCGAGCGCGAGGTCTTGACCGCTCGGCAGCGCGCAACCAACGGTATACGCGAGGAGCGTGCGGCCTTCGTCCGAATCGAGCAGCGAGCCGTCGCCCGAGGTGACGTTCTGGAGGCCGTTGAACGAGATGCGGTTGAACGAGATGCGGTTGAACGAGATGCGGTTGAACGAGATGCGGTTGGTCGCGGTCACGTGCTGATCGGTCGAGCTGAGGTTGGGGGAGTCCGTCTCATCGGCAACGCAGGCGCCAACGAAGAGGAGGGCGGAGAGAGCAATGATCTTGTGCATGGCGCCCGTTTCGACCGACACGTTTGGATATGTAGGCGGTTGATGTACTTTTCCTCCGTATGACGTCTCGGTCGCTGTCTCGCGCACATGGTGTGACGATCGCGGCCGCGATCGCTGCCGTGGTGATCGGGTGGGCGTACGCGGCGACCGCGCGCCATGCGGCGGGAGAGATGGGGCTGCCGCTCGACGACAGCTACATCTACCTGCAGCTCGCTCGCCATCCGTTCGTATACACACGCGGTTTCTCGTCGGCGGGAACGAGTGCGCTGTGGCCCATCGCTCTCGCGCCGCTGCGGTGGCTCGGCGTGTGGGGCGCGTTCCTCGCATGCCTGTCGCTTTTTGCAGCAGTCGTGATCGGCGTCAGCGTGCTCGCAAAAAAGATCGGCGGTGGAGCGTGTTCATCCATCGTCGCTGTCGCGATCGTTCTCGGCGTTCCCGCGTTCGCGTGGACCGCGCTGTCGGGGATGGATGTCGCGCTGACCGCTGTGCTGCTGATCGCGACAGTTGGTGTGCTCGCCATCGATCCGCTCGAGCGGCCCACGCGGCGCGCGATCGCGGTGCTCGCGCTGACGGGCCTCGCGCGACCGGAAGCGGCAGTGCTCGTGCTCGTCGTGTGTCTCGCGTCCGCGATCACGCGGCGCCAGTGGAGATGGTTGCTGCCGCTGATCGCGCCGTTCGCATGGTTCGCACTGAACCGCGTGATGACGGGGCACTGGATGCCCGCATCGGCGATCGCCAAAGCGCAGTGGCATCAGCCGGGCTTTGCATGGAGCGCGTGGTGGAGCGATCTGGTGAAGAACACGGGCGCGTGCCTCCGAGGCATCTGGTGGGATGCGGCCAGTCCGCTGCCCCAGCCGCGCGTGTGCGCGTTGCTCTATCTCGTCGGCGTCGCGCGGATCGCCGCGTGGGCCCGCCGCGAACAGCGCTTCGGCGTCGTCGGTGTGATCGTCGGTGCGCCGCTCATCTTTGCGGGAGCGACGCTCGCGGCGACGGGACTGTGGACGCTGCACCACTATCGCTATCTGATGCCGGCGCTGCCGCTCGTCGCGTTGCCGATCGGCGTCGCGATCGCGCCTGTCGCGCGGTGGCCGCGATCGACGTGGGCGAGCATCGGGCTCGCCGTCGTGTGCGTCGCCGCGGTCGCTCGCATCGCCGGGCCGCGCCACCGGGTGCACGCATTGACGTACGCACAGGGTGTCGCCGATACGAACGCGCAGGTCGTCAAGCTCGGGCGCTACGTCGGCGAACATCTCCCTGACGCGGTGCTGCTCGTTCACGACGCGGGCGCGCTCGCGTACTTGTCGGATGCGCGCGTCGTCGACATGCTCGGCCTCGCCACGGAAGGGATGGCGCGCATCGCGAACAACGGCCCCGGCGCGCGCTTCGAGTGGCTCGAGTCGCTCCCCGCGGAGCAGCGACCGACGCATCTCGCGTACTACCGCTCGTGGCTCGGCACGGATGACTTCTTCGGGCCGACGATCATCGATGGGTTCTTGCCGTACAAGTTCGCGCCCGAGCGCGTGGCGGGTGACGAACAGATGACGCTCGCACCGATCGCGTGGGATCACGTCGGGACGGGGGAGCGCCCGATCGACGCGCGCGGCGATCTCGTCGATCGCGTGGACGTCGCTGATCTCGCGAGCGAGGATGCGCATGCGTGGAGCGGAGCGCTCGGGGTGCGGTCGTGGGCGGATCTATCGGCGCGCTGGTCGCTCGTCGGTCGCGATGCGCGAATGATTCTCGACGGTGGCCGCACCATTCGAGGAGGCCACGAGACGTTCGTGATCGCCCGCACCGCAGGGCAGGCGGCGCAGCTCGTGGTGCGCAGCGGTGGACCGAGTCAGGTCACGGGCAACGAGCGCGTGGATGCGACGGTGCTGCGCGTGAGCGTCGATGGTCATGACGTCGGAACGCTCGCGCTGCCTGCGCCGACGGGACAGTTCGTCGAAGTCGCGCTGACGCTCCCCGCGGCCGGAGCGACGTCGCGCGTGGAGATCACGTCGCCGCGGCCATATCGGGTGTTTCACTGGTTCGTTCTCGCCACGCCCGCCGCGCCGCCCTGATCGCGGGCAGCTTGGCGCGGAATACGACCGCAGCGACGAGCACGAGCGCACCGCCCGCTGCGAGCGTGTGCACGGCACCGAAGCGCTCTGCGATCAGTCCCTGGAGGAACGCGCCGAGCGGCATGCCGCCGGTCCACACCATCAGATACAGCGCGATCACCCGACCGAGCATCGTCGGCTCGACCATGGTCTGGATGATCGTGTTGGTCGCCGCCATCTGGATCATGAGCGAGAAGCCGACGATGAACAGCACGGGCACCGCCGTCCACGTGGTGCTCGCGACGAGGAGAAGCACGAGCCCCACGCCGAGCGAGGCGGTCACGCGCATGATCAGTGTCGCGAGTCCCTTGGTGTCCTCACGGCTCGCGAGATAGAGCGCGCCCGTCAGCGCGCCGAGACCGCCCGAGGCCATCAGGATACCGAGCGTCGACGGGCTGTGGCCGACTTCTTCCGCCGCCACGGCGGGCAGCATCTGGAGATACGCGCCGCCGAGCAGCGACGTCACTGTCAGCAACAAGAGCACGCTCTTGATCACGGGGTCCGCCTGCACGTAGCGCAGCCCCGCCATCAGCTGCTCCTTCACATCCGCGCGCTTGTTCGGCGGGATCGGGTTCGTCACCTTGATCGCCAGGAGCGAGCCGATGACGGCGAGGTAGCTGAGCGCATCGATCGTGAAGCACCAGCCTTCACCGACGAGGGCGACGAGCGCAGCGGCGATCGCGGGGCCCCCCATCTTCGCGACGTTCACGAGCGACGAGTTCAATGCGATCGCGTTGGATAGATCACCCTTGTCTTCGATGAGCTCGCGGACGAACGATTGCCGCGCCGGCATGTCGAACGCATTGATCACGCCTTGCACGGCACCGAGCCACATGAGGTGCCACACGTTCATGATGCCGGTCAGCGCGAACACGGCGAGCGCCGCGGACTGCAAGCCGGCCGCGATCTGCGTTATCAGGATCACGCGCTGGCGGCTGGAGCGGTCGACGATCACGCCGGCGAAGGGCGCGAGAATCGAGGACGGCGCGTTACTCGCGAACGCGACGAGCCCGAGCATCAGCGTCGAGCCCGTGAGGCGATACGCCATATAGGCGGTTGCGAACTTGGTCAGCCACGTGCCGACGAGCGACGTGCCTTGCCCGACGAAGTAGAGCTGGAAGTTCCGGTGGCGGAGCGCTCTGCCGATTCGAAGGTAACCGCGCGCCACAGCATGATTCTAGCACTAATCGTAGACCCGTCTAGGAAGCTAGATCCACGGTCGGGAGCGGGCCGTGGCGCACGCGTCGCGCTACCATCGCGCCGTGGAGCCTCCGCGCATCGAGCTCGAGAGTGAAACGAGCGGGCGATGGCCGTGGTTCGTCGGAGTGCTCGTCGTGCTGGTCATCGCGGGCGCGGGGTGGCTCGTATTCACGAGCAGCTCGTTCAAGGCGCCGCCGCCGACAGTCGACGCACCGCCGAGTCGTTGATCGGCCGCTTCTAGTAGAGGCGGTGCAGGTGCGTGCCGCGGTAGTAGTGCGACAGGATCTCTTTGTTGGTCTTGCCCGCGCCGGCCATGCCGATCGCGCCCATCTGGCACATGCCGACGCCATGGCCGAAGCCCGCGCCGGTGAGCACGAACGAATCGCCGCTCTTCTCGACGGTGAAGAGCGTCGACTTCAAGCCGCCGAGGGAGCGACGGATCTTGAGGTCGCCGGTGATGTCGACGCTGCCCTTGTCACCCTGCACGGTGATGACACCGATGCGACCCGAGACGCCGCGCTGCTTGGGCACGAGCCCCTTCACGCGACCGATCTGCGGGTAGTCGACGGCGAGGCGCGCGGAGAGATCATCGGCGCGTAGCTTCTCGGTCCAGCGGAAGCTCTTCTGTCCCTGCTTGGCCTTGGAGCACCACGCGTCGTGATCATCGGCGAGAAATGCGGCGACGTTGTCGTCGGTGATCTTGGACACCGCGGCCTTGCCCGTGTCCTCGCGCCCGCGCAGCGACGGATCCGCTTCACCGCCCCAGATCGCATCGTTGTCCTCGGTGTGACCACCGCACGACGCGCTGTAGCGCACGTCGACCATGCCGCCACCGTCGCGCAGCAGCACCAGGCCGCGCGTCTTCTCGATCGCCTTGGTCGTGCGCGGATCCTCGTGGCCCGCGCCCGCGTAGACCTGGCACTGCTGCGTCGAGCACAACAAGAACGGATCCGTCAGGCTGCGACGGCCGATCTTCTGCAGCAGCTCGGTACGCGCGGCGATCGCCTGCGCTTCGAGCGCGGCCGTCGGCGAGTCCGGATACATCTCCGCCGGCACGATACCCGCGAGCAGCTTCTCCTCGGAGACCGCGTTCACGACCTCGAGCGCACCGTCGTGATCGAGCGTGACGTACACCGAGCCCCAGTAGCTGCGGTTCTCCTTGCCCGTCTCCATCTGCGAGCCGCCGGTTCCCGTCGGCACATCGACGACGGTGAGCGTCTCGGTCGCCTTCTTGGGACCAAACCACAAGACGCTCGGGTTCTTGATCACCGTGCTCCCACTCTTGGCGACGATCGTTCCGCTCGGGCGGCGCACGAGCTCTTGATGGATCTGCGTCGGGATGCCGAAGCGCTTGCCGAGCTCTGCGGCGCGCGCGGTGCCTTTGCCTTGCGGCTGCGGGTCGATCGCGATGCGCGTCTCGCGAGTATCGATGACTTCACCGTCGACGCCGAACACCGTACCGATCTCGAACGAGCGCGGATCGAAGCCGCGATCCTTCCACCGCGTGACGGCCTGCGCGATTCCCGACGTGTCATCAGGCGAGAGCGTCTCGACGACGGTCCACTCGGTGATCAACGCCGGCTTCGTGTTCTCGGCAGTGATCGTCCACGCATCACCACCGTCGGCTTCGACGGCTGCTCCGCCCACACCATCCGGGCGCACCGTGATGCCGCCCTTCGCGCGCAGCTTGGCCTCGCGCTGAGCACCCATGATCTCGACCGTGACGAGCGGAAGCCCCTCGTCGCTGAACGTGAAGCGCGTCGAGTACAGGATGCGTAGCTTGTCTGTCGCCGACGTTTCATCTGCGCGCGCAGAACCCGCCGACATCCCCAACGCCAACGCAGTCACGACAGCCCAAGTGCGGAGCATTCCCGAGGATGTGCGTCCGCTGTTCATCGGAGCAACTTCTCGGCGGTGCCTCACTTCATGAAGTGCTTCTAGAGCCTGGCGCGCACCGAGCGCATCGGCGCCACGATGAACTTCAAGTTGAGAAAATTGATCATGAAGTGGGCGGCGATCGGAGCGCCCAGGTTGTGCGTCACCTGCGCGAGCAACCCGAAGACGAGGCCCATCGCGAGCGCCATCGCGGTCCACGGCACGAACCGCTTCCCCGGCCCGACATGCAGCAGCGCGAACACGCCGGCCTGGATCCAGATGCCGAGCCACGGCATGAGCGCACCGCGGAACATCACCTCTTCGCCCACCGAGCTCGCGAGCGCGAGAATGACGATCTCGCTGCCCGTCAGCGGACCGAGCAGGTTCTTGAAGCTGTTGTGAAGCATCCGCGCCCACTCGAAGCGCTTGGTCGCCGCCTGCGTCAGCACGACGACGGCCAGCCCCGCGACCGCCCCCACCGGGATCCCGATCGCCAGCCACCAGCGCGGCTGCACCGTTGCCCCGAGGACATCGGGAGTTCCCCGGCCCGCCGAAATCAGCAGGCCAACCAAGGCCATCGCACCGTAGAGCCCGAGGACGAGGCTCGCGCGCGAGAGCGGCGGCGAGGGGCTAGGGTGACGCCGCGAGTACACGCCCGCGTACTATGCACGGCGACCTCGCGATCCGATCCGCCAATCGGCGGGCTGGTCGGCAGTCGCGACGCTTGACAGGGCCGAGCGAGGGCGCTACCCATGGCATCCGTTTTTTCAAAACTGAATGCGCCGATGGCGGAATTGGTAGACGCGCTAGCTTGAGGTGCTAGTGGGTAACACCGTGGGGGTTCGAGTCCCCCTCAGCGCACGAAGAACGACGATTGGTCCCTCAGCCAGTCACGAGAAAAGCCGGTCCTTTGCGGGGCCGGCTTTTCCCGTTTGTGCGCCCAGCATGGGCATCCATCCGGAGGTGCAAGTCCTCCCGCGAGCGGGCCGCCGCGAGCGAAGCAGAGCGCAACTGCGGAAGGGCGACCGACCGTGGAGAGGAAGCGCCGAGCGAAGACGTCGGGCTGATGAAC
>DASYDE010000057.1:0-58359 GCA_036499725.1 Kofleriaceae bacterium | reverse complement strand
GTTCAACGAAACCGACCCGAACCCCAAGACGACGAGCGGCGCTCTCCCGGCGAGCGTTCTCGCGTCGACGGCCGAACAGCTCGACATCGCACCGGGGGAGCTCGAGGCGCACGTCGCGCGTGTAACCGGAGGTTCGCGATGACCGACGTTCTGAGCGGTCTGGATCAGCGCCTTGCTGGCCAGGCGGCAAGGGAACCGGCGCGGGCTGGGGAGTTCTACGCGCTGGCCAAGCGTGTTGTCGAAGCGCGCGATTCGATCGCGATGCACGGCCTCGAGGCACACGTTCGGATCCAGGTGGACGAGTTCGCGCGCGCCATAGCGGCCGAACCCGTCGAGCTCGACTGGGTGACCAAGCAACTCGACGCACTCGAGCGCGGGATCGCAGTCGGGAAGGCTCGCGTTGCCGCCGTGCGAGCGGAACCCGCTGCGACGGATCCGAGGATCGCCGGGATGATGTCGCTCATCGGTCGTCCGACGGGGTCCCGTTCGCCTATCGAGCTACAAGCGTCATTCAAACGCGCGATCGACGAGCTCCTCGAGAACGCCCGCGGTTTCTCGCGCATGTGCCTCGATGGACTGCGGTTCGCTTGCGGACGGCCCCTCGGCGAGCTCGACCTCCAACGGATCGCGCTCCTCGTCGAGCGCCAGATCCTGCGCGCTCCATCCGAGCCGATCGACCAACCTCGATTCGAGCTCGGTGGGTTCGAGCCGCTGCGACTCGCCGGCAATGAGTCCGTCGATCAGCGGCTACTCCGATTAGTGGAGCGAGCGGGAATCGCGTTGCCGCCGCGCCCGGTGCCCAACTACGCGTATCGAACGCAGCGCCGCGACCAACTCGCCGCGGAACTCACCGACGCCCGGTATGCAGGCGACGACGAGCACAAGCTCAAAGCGATCGTCGGTCGATGCGACGAGGAACTCCGCGCGTTCGGAGCGCGCGAGGCCAATGCCGATCGGACGTGGCAGGCGGACGTGTCTCGCGCGCTCGCGCGGGTCGACGTCGCTCTGGCGTTGGTGGCGACCGACGACTCGGTGCCGATGGTGGCTCGCGTTGCGGCGGACCACGTGCGCCGCCACATGCGCGGCGCGCCGACGCACCGGTGGGAACTCGACGAGGCAATCACGGAGCTCGTCGATCGGATCGACCTCGCCGCGGCCGCAACGCCCCCGGCCGACGTCGCGGAACGTGTGATCGGAATGGTCGCGGTCGTGGCCGCAGGGATTGAGCACCGTTCCCGCGGTGGTCACGTTTTTACTCGGGTCCCTATCGCCGTCGAGGTGGATGAGGCGACGTGGGCGATCATCGAGGGCGATGCGGCTCTCAGCGCGATGCGCACCGGCGTGGGACGTCCGTCCGAGGAGGAGCTCCACAAGCGCGTCGCCGAGCTCGACGCGGAGCGCGCGAGACTCCACGCGGAGCGCGCGAGACTCCAAGCGCTACACGAGCGCAAGGCGGCCGAACTCGCCGCGCGTCGTAAAGCCGCGGCCGCTGCGCGCAAGTCGGACAACCCGGCCCGGCCGCGGCGCCTCGAACCAAGCGAGACAATCGCGGCGGCGCCGAGCGGCGAGGAATTCGGCGGCGAGGGCGGGGAGACGAGCTCGCCGTGACCGCGCCGATCGTTCCCGTATCCGCGCTCAGCGCGACCGATCGGTGGTTCGGGGAATGCTTCGTGATCCTCACGAGGCATCTCAAGCGGCCGGCGACGATCGTCGAGCTCGCGGCGTACGTGAACCGATCGGCATCGACGACTCATAGGGCCCTCGCGCGCCTCGCGCTCGCCGGGCTCGTCGAACGCGGCAAGCGCGGCCGTTACGAGCCGAGGGCGGGCAAGTGAAGCGCCTCCCGGTCCTAGCCGACGGCGACGAGCTCGACACGCCGACCCGGCCGAGGACGCGCGGCGATTGCATCGGCGGTGTTCGTCCGTGTCCGTGGGTCTCTTGCCGGCATCACATGGGGCTCTACAAGTTGGGGACGGTGGTCGTGCTCGCCGACGGGCGACGCCTCACCGCAGACGCACGCGACGACGAGCTCGAGCTCGCCGCCGATGAGGTCCTCGACCGAGGTGCGCGAGTCGGATCGTGTGTCCTAGATATCGTCGACAGAAATCCCGACGGACTGACGCTCGATCAAACCGGTCGACTCCTGAACATTACGCGGGAGCGGGTCCGGCAGATTGAGCGCAAGGCAAAGCCGAAGGCTGGCAAGGGAGTGACGCGAACGGTCGGCGCGACGACGTTGGACGCGGTCCCCGAGGGATTCGACGGGCCCCCATGAGCTCGACGGCTAGCGACATGCGCAAATCGGCGTGCGCCGACGGTACTCGCGGCCGCACCTAAGCAGACTGAGCGGCGACGGAGATTTCGTCCGTTCCGCCGAGGTCGAGGGTCAAACCCTAATCGCCCGCGAAAGATATGCGGTGCGCAAACAACCTCAACAGGATATGTTCGCCGGACAGACATGCCGACGACGAAACTCCCTAGGAAGGCAAAGTCCGAAATGACGGCAACCGAGCGCCTCATCGCGTCCAACCGCATCGCTGGCACCGATCTCGAGACCGAGCTGTACAAGCGGGGTGTGGTTGCACTCTTCAAGAGTGAAGACATCCCCAGTCAGCCCGCCGCCAGCACCTCGGGGGTCGAGGTTCACAACAAGCGGTCCTATCTCGTCCTCCGGAACGCCAGAGGTGTGCTCGCGGTTTACCGCGTGCGTAACGACGGGAAGCTCAAACGGATCCGTGAGCGACTTCCGTCGCGACTTGCGCAGGAAGCCAAGGGCGAATGAGCGTCTATCACGGCAAAAGCAGCGAGCGCGCCGCGTGGCGCAAGGCGCGGTCGAGGAAATCGAAATGACAAAAGCAGCATCCTACGAGGCCAAGGTCAGCAGCACCGACGAGGACGAACGCGCAGTCGAGTCGCCACCACCAACGCGAAAGGTGACGGCGTGGGTCCAACGCTGGGGCGACTGGATAGCTCCGACCGCAGAGCCAACGCTCCCTGGTGTGTGGCGCCGTCGTGACGGCGGTTTCCGCATCCGCGCGCGTACCCGAGATCCGAAGTCAGGGCAGCGCCGAGGAGTCAACCGCGCCCTCCCCGACTGCAAGTCGGCCCGCCTCGCGGCTGCAACGCTGGAGACGGAGATGCAAGCGATCCGCGACGGCGCGGCTAGCGAGCGAACGGCGTCAATGCCGCACTTCGCCCTCTGGGCGGCGACTGTCCTCGAGCGAAAGATCGCGAACGGCGACATCGAATCGGCGTCTAGCCCCGAGAAATGGGATTGGGCGCTGCGCGTTCACCTCATCCCGGCATTTGGATACGTCTACGTCGACAAGCTCACGCGCGAGGACATCGAGCGCTGGAAAACCGAGCTGCTCACGCCGCGCGAAAAGGCGAAGGGCAATCGCAACCGCGAGATCGAGGGCGGCAGGTACAAGCCGGCGACGGCCAACACGATCCTCGCAGTACTTCGCCAGATCACCGCCGAGGCGTCGCGCGAGTTCAACATTCGCGATGTCGCCGCAGATATCGACAACGTGAACGGCCGCAGTCACCGAACGTACGGCTACGAGACCCCGAACAGCGTGAGGCCCGAGGACGTGCCGCGGTTCCTCGAGCTGATGCGCGTGAAGTATCCGCAGCACTACGCGTTCGTGTTTCTCGGAATCACCACGGGGCTGCGGCCGAGCTCGCTGCGTCCACTACGCGCGACCGGTGACCTCGCCGACGTGAAGTGGGACGATGGAAAGCTACTCGTCCGCCGCTCGCATACGCACGGGGCCAAAGTGATGGAGCAAACGAAAACCGGCAAGGACCAGGTCATCGCGCTCGATCCCGAACAGGTGAGCGTGCTCCGCTGGCACAGAGCGCGCCTCGAGTCGGAAAACGTGAAGCGCGCGAAACGCTCGCCAGAGCTCGCTAAAGCGATGGCTGCGAGTGACCTCCTGTTCCCGGCGGAGCCTAACGGACGTACGCGAGGAGGCGGGTACCGCGCCGCCAGCTGCCTCGACAAGGCGTTCGCCGATGTCGGGACCGCAATGTCGCTCGGCTACGAAATCACGCCCCGGGCGATGCGCCGGACCTACCAGGATCTCGCTCGCGCTGCCAAGGTCTCGAACATCGTCACTCGAGCGATCAGCGGCCACGCGACCGAGACGATGCAACACCACTACTCGTCGGTCGCTGACAGCGAGGTCCGCGCGGGACTGGCGGCGGTGATCGACATTGCAACGGCTCGGAAGCGGGCGGCCTGATGCCTCGACATGACCCCAACATGACCCCGACTGTGCTCGCGGATGCCCGCCAGTGAGCGGTCAAAGCAGCGAAGTTGCTGGAACCACGCGGCTGCAAGGTCCTTCACACGGAATAAGTCGGGGGTTCAATCCCCTCAACGCCCACGAAAGCCCGGTCGCCATGCGCGTCCGGGCTTTTCTCTATCCGGACCGCAGCACGGCGCGGGGGATCGTCTTCGGCGGTTCGCGCCGTCTCCACCACCGCACGAGCCACGACGCGCCAGCGAGGCCAGCGGCGAGCACGCCGAACGCGAACCACAGCGGTCGTGGGGTCGCATCGAGATCGACCACCACGAAGTCATCCGCGAGGTGAAGACCGAGGCCGCGAATCATGTCGCGATTGGTCTCGCTCCGATCGAGGCGGCGCTCGACGAGGCCGACCAGGGGACGCTTCATCTCGGCCTCGAACGCGACGAGCTCGGCTTCGGGCGCTTCCGCGTTCGCGACGCTCAGGAACGGCTGGCGCTCGGCGAGCAGGACCGCTTTCGTCTTTCCCCCATTGGTCCCTTTCGCGCGCAGCGGGATGTAGACGGCGGTGGTGCGCCGCTTGTGCGCGCCCGATTCGCCGAGCTCGTCGAGCTCCTCCGACTCCGTCCCGATCCCTTCGTCCGCCGGCTCGCACTGCTCGAGGCTCACCCAGTCCGGCCCATCGCGGTTCGCGAGGAAGTCCGCGCACGATAACTGCGTCGGTGCGCGATTCAGCAGCGCTCGATAAGACATCTTCGCGCCCCAGATCGTCCCCGCGATCGCGACGCCCGTCATCAACGGCACGAGGAAGAAGTTCCGCATAGAAGTCGATAACACGGACGGGGCACCCTGCCCGACCGTCGCACCCGCGCACGGCACGGACACCGTCGAACCGCCCGAGATTGCAGCATGTGGAAGGTGGACTGGCTCCTGCACCACTGCGCCGCCATGCGTAAGCTCATTGGATCTGCATTTGTCATCGGTGCTCTCTTCGCCACGGCTTCGGCCGATCCGGATACGAAGAAGGATGCCAAGGACACCGCGACCGACGTGAAGAAGGACACCAAGGACACCGGCTCCACCGTCAAGGAGAAGGCCAAGAACGTGAACGACACGCCGTCCGAGAAGGCCGACAACAAGGCGCAGGCCGACAAGGAGAAGGCGAACCACGCTGCCGATGCAAAAAAGGCAAAGGCCGAGCACAAGGCGCAGGCCGACAAGGAGAAGGCGAAGCCGTAAGCAGCGCAGCTTCTCGAGCACGGATGCTACCGACGGGCCGCGCGTTCATTCGTGGCTGATCATTTCACGACGCAATGCGGGTGACGGTTTCGACCTCTCACCCGCATGCGCTATTTCGTGCTCGCTCTTGTCCTGTGCGGTTCCGTCGACGCTCGTGCGGATGCGGCCGGTGCCGGCATCCCGCAATTCATCGAGGACACGCCGACCGTCGACCCGCACGACACCGGGAGCGAGCGCTACATCACGCTCGGCGTGCTCACCACCGCCGTCGACAATACGTTCGGCCTGCGCGCGCAGGTCGACGCTCTGTCACTCGGCGGCTTCTCGCTCGGCGCCGCCGGCACGCTGTTCGGGCGCGGCGTCGAGGACCTGCCGGACCTGCCGATGTTCAAGGCGAGTGCCGTTGGCTATCTCGCGTACACCGCGCCGCTGCTCGCGAACATCAAGCTGCGCGCGCAGGTCGGTTACGGCGGGATGTACAGCATCGAGGCATCGGACGCGGCCACTGCCGCTGTCACGTCGGGCGCAGTCGCGCTGACGAGCTCGAGCAAGGCGTACGAGACCAGCACGTACCGCATCGTCGAAGGCTCGCTGCTCGTCGAGGCGCGCGCGAATCATGACTGGGCGTTCAGCTTCGGCCCGATCGTCCAGCGCACCGTCGCCGACGCGCCCGACACGACCGTGATGTTCTTCGTCGGGCTCGCGGCCCGCTGGTGAGCTCAGGTCTTCTTGAGCGTCAGCACGACCTGGATCGTCAGGTCCGAACCGACCGCTTCTTCAGCGTTCGCCGCGGGATCCGTGCCGATGCTGAAGTCGAGGCGCGAGAACTTCTCGACACCCTTGATGCGGATCGAGTCGTCCTTCTTGTCGATGACGTCGAACTCCACGGGGTACGTCTTGGATGCGCCGTGCGCTTCGACGGTCGCGTCGGCCGTGTACGTGTCGCCGGCCTTCACCTTCACGTTGTCGACCTTGATCGTCGCCGTCGCGAACTTCGCCACGTCGAGATAGCTCTCGGACTTCACGTGCGCGTCGCGCTTGTCGGAGTCCGTCTTGAAGCTCGACAGATCGATCTGGATCGTCGCCTTGCCACCCTCGATCTTCTTGGGATCGAAGTCCGCGCTCACGACCTTGAACGTCTCGAACTTGAGCTTCACCGGGTCGATCGGCTTGGGCTTTTGATGATGCGAGTAGACCGTGATGTTGTCGGCGGATGTATCGGGATCCGGGATGGTCAGCGCGGGGGCTGGCGTCGGCTCCGGGGCCTTTGCCGAGCCCGTATCGGAGCCCTTGTCGGCGACGGCAGAGCCCGAGCCGGCGGCGGGCGTGGGAGCAGGCTCTTCCTTCTTCTTGCAGGCGGTGCCGAGGACGAGCCCGGCGATCAGGAACGCAGACGTGATCAACTTCATCTAATTTCTCCGCAGTACGAGGGACACGTGAATGGGCAACCGATCACCGTCGAAGTCGCCGGCATCGGGTGCAAGAGCAGTGGTCTTGATGGAGAGCGCGAGGTCCGCTTGCACGAGCAGCACATCGCCGGTGAGGCCTTGGCGCGCGAGCGCGGCCGCATCGAGCTTGGTGACAGTTCCGGTGACGTCGACGATGTGCGTCTTGCCGAGCAGCGACACGGTTCCCGGCGCGCGGAACGCGATCACGTTGGCGCCGTTCGCACGCACCGCCGCCGCGCGGTCGATGGTGACGTTGATGCGCGGGTACTTCTCCGCGTGGAGATAGCCTTCACGCGCGTGCTTGCTGCGCTCGCCGATTCCGGTGTCGACAGATGCAGTGGCCACACTGATGTCCGCGTGCATCGCTGCGTTCAGCTCGTGCGGATCGCCGGTCCAGGTCCCCGCGATGCCGCCGAAGCGCGCGTCGAACGCCTCGCCACCGGCGGAGAGGTGCGCCGTGACCGACGTACCTGGATGCTCGACGACGGTGTACGCGCCGCTCGGCGCATCGAGAGCGCCTTCGATCCCGTCCTCGAACTGCACCGCGTTCGTCGGTGGCAGCGTGTCGCGCCCGTGCAGCGCGCCGGGTCCCGAGATGAACGCAGCCGTCGGCACGACGAGCGTCGCGAGCGCGACGAGCCACGAGGCACCGCGCAACAGCGTCGCCCTGCCATCGATGCGCACTTCGCGCCGGCGAATGATGACGACGCCGATGGCGAGCGCGATGGCGAGACCGAGCAGCACCGCGCAGATCTCGAGTCCGAGCCAGATCGGATGCTGCACGCTGACGCGCCAGCCGAGGTCCGGGTCCCGAACGTAGAAGCGCTTGTGCAGCGCCGTATAGATGTTGAACGAGCCCTGGAGGTACCAGCGCACGAGGGACGCGATGAGCGACGCGAGCACGATCGCGATCGGCGCTAGCAGCGCGCGCGACGGTCGATTCGTGCTCATGACTACGGGTTACTACGTCTGTAGTTGCAAGAACAACTACGCCGGGAGCAACAGTCCTTTGCCCGCCCGCGGGAATGCGAACAGTCCGTTCAGCGAGTGAGCGTCAGCGCTTACGTTCTTCGGTGGACGTCTGCGTCTCTTCCGAAGCGGACCAGTCAACGAGCTGATCGTCCTCGACGGCGAGGCTCGAACGCCAATCGTCGCTCGTCTTCGCGCCCTCCTCCACGACCTCTTCGACCTCGGTCTCCGCGCGGCGCTTGGGCGGCGTCGACGGCTCGGCGGCGCCAGCGCTCGCTTGCGGACGACGCGTCGACGATGCGAGGCGACCGATGTTGGTGTTGGTCTGGCGGAAGCGCTGCCCCGTCGGCGTGCGCGCACGCAGCGGAAGCTTCGACGCGTCATCAGCATCTGGATCTGGCGTCGTGCTCGGCGTCGGAATCGACGGGCCCGGCGGAGGCGGCGGCGTCGAGCGCTCGGCCCGCGCTTCGGGCGGCGGCGGTGCGCTCAGGTTGAGCGGAGTGGTCGCGCGGAGCGGTGCAGCGGCCGCGGCGCTGTCGAACGTGCGGACCGGGCGATCGGGAACGATGCCACCGAGCGTGCGAACAGCGACGCTCGCGACGATCGTGAAGATGATCGGCGCGGGCACGTGCTCGCACAGGTTCTGAACGCCGACCGTCTCGATGACGAGCTGGGCGTCGACCTTGGGCGCTCCGAGGCATGCGATGAGCAACCGCGACCACAGCGGGCGCGGCAGGCTCGTGCCGAGGATCTCCGGCGTGACATGCTTCATCACGTCATCGGGCGTCGCGAGCCCGAGCTCGAGCGCGCTGGTCAGCGCGTCGATGAGGAAGTTCTTCACGTTCACGTGGTGCTCACCCCGGCGCGCGCAGCAGCGGCCGCGATGCAGGCCCACAGCACGTCATGCGGCAGATGCTTCGCCAGCACCTCGGGCGTGACTGTCTCGAGCACGCGCTCGGGCGTCATCGAACCCGCGGCGAGCGATGCCGCGAGCACCTTGCTCAGCAGCTCGGGCGGCAGGTTGCTCGCGAGGACGTCCGGGGTGGCGTGCTGCAGCACGTCGGCGGGCACGAACATGTTGTGCTCCAAGCCCGACTCCATCATCCGTTGGAACCACTGTTGACGCTGCTCTTGGCTCATCCGCGACTCCTTGAGATCAACGCTACACCCGGGGTCGTCGCGCGTGGGAAACAGGCGCTCGGGTGTCGAGCAACCCTGTGAGATTCCTCGAATCGCGGCGACGAGGCTTGCTTTGATCTCGGATTCTGCGCAGGTTGATCACGGGATGTCCGACACTCGCGCCAAGCTCTCGTCGGGCACCGTCCTCTACCGCTACGTAGCGGGTGAGATCGAGGTGCTGCTGGTGCACCCGGCCGGGAACTACAACCGCCGCGCGCCGTGGGGCATCCCCAAGGGCGCACCCGATCCGGACGAGGGTCTCGAAGCGACCGCGCGCCGCGAGACGCTGGAAGAGACCGGGCTCGAGATCGTGTGCCCGCTCCACGACCTGGGTTGGGTGGATTACTCGCGGAGTAAGAAGCGCGTCCACGGCTATGCGGCACTGGCGCCCGATGGTGCGGCTCCGCGCTGCGCATCGTGGGAAGTCGACAAGGTCGAGTTCATCGAGATCACGCGCGCGCGCCGGATCATCCACCCCGATCAGGCAGTATTGCTCGATCGACTTCTCGCTTACCTCGACGCGGAAAAGCGTACGGCAGCTGCCTTACTTCCGTCGGCGTAGAGCGCTCACGCCACAGCGCGCGTGACGATGTGCGAAATCGACGTTGGCAGATGTAGGCGAAATCCTCGTCGGTAACTTGCCTGTCGACGCCCTGCACAGTTGTCTCGAAAACTGACAGCGGCGTCGCGCTCCCAAGTTTTGCCTGGACAATTCGACGCTGTGATCTAGAGTGCCTGACCGTTTATTTCCGGCGTCGGGAACGAACGGCCCTCCCAAGCGGTTGAAACCGTTCGGAGCGATCGCACCTACCTTTCTGCCCAGCTGACGCGGGCATAAGCGGTGCGCATCGTGCACGGGTTACCGATATGGCCGGTCGTTCGTACTCCCTGCGGGAAGAACGAACACCGGTGCAACGGTTCGATTCCTAACGACGTCCTACTACGAGGATCAGGAGTAACCGCCATGGCCACTACACACACAATCCGCCGCCCGGCGCGCATCGCGCATCGGACGACCAAGGCCAAGGCGCGTCCGCATAATGCTGCGGCACATGGGGCGCGCGCGACCAAGACGCAGGTCGCCAAGACCGACGAAGCCGAGCCGACGCTCGACAAGGAGATCGTTGCTGTCGCGTCTGCCGTCGAGGCACCGGCCAAGGCCGTCAAGGCTCAGCGCGCGGGCGACTCCGACGATCACCTCGCCGCGTACTTCCGTCAGCTGGCGCAGCACGACCTGCTGACGCCCGAGGACGAGCGCGAGCTCTCGCAGGGTATCGAGGACACGGAGACGATGACGTGGGAGCGCGTGCTCTCTCGCGCGGACGCCGTGCGCCCTCTCCTCGCGGTGCTCGAGCCCAACCTCGAGACGCCGGTGGCGTTCCCGAAGCTGCAGAAGCTTCTCGACGAGATGCTGAAGTCGAAGCGCGCGCAGAAGGATCCCAAGCTGTGCAAGAAGCTCGGTGCGTGTGCCAAGGAAGCAGCGCTCGAGCTCCGCAAGCTGGATCTCGATCGCGTGCACATCGATGCCGTGATGCGCGAGCTCTCTCGTGCGCGTGAGGCGACCATCAACGGCCAGGAGTCGTGGTGGGTCGACGGAGCGTCGCGCGATGCAGCTAGCTACATGGACGAGGTGCGCCAGGCGCATCGCGATGGTCAGTCTCTGCGCGACGAGTTCGTGCGGGCGAATCTGCGCCTCGTGGTGACCATGGCTCGCCGCTACGACCGCGGCGGAATGCCGCTCGCTGATCTGATCCAGGAGGGCAACCTCGGCCTCATGCATGCGGTGTCGCGCTTCGACTATCGTCGCGGTCTGCGATTCTCGACCTACGCGTGTTGGTGGATCCGCCACGCGATCGGTCGCGCTCTCGCTGACAAGGCGCGCGCGGTCCGCATCCCGGTGCACATGCTCGAGGCGCAGCAGCAGCTCGCGAAGGTGCAGCAGGGCCTCGTCGGTGAGCTCGGTCGTCCGCCCACTCCGCAGGAGTTGGCCAAGGCCGCAAAGGTTCCGCTCGCAAAGCTGAACCAGATGCACCGCTACATCATGGGCCAGCCGATGTCTCTCGATCGGCCGGTGCACGATGACGACGATCGCTCGTTCGGCGACACGATGGCTGATCCGGACTCCGAGGAGCACTCGCCCGAGGACGACATGACGACGGCGACGCTGACCACCCAGGTCACGCGTCTGCTGCATCACCTGTCGCCCATCGAAGCGGATGTTCTGACCAAGCGGTTCGGCCTGGGTGACGACGAGGAGCGGACGTTCCGCGAGATTGGTGACCAGTACCACCTGTCCCGCGAGCGCATCCGTCAGATCCAGAACTCGGCGCTCGACAAGCTGAAGCGCGCCCTGGAGCGCGAGCACCGCGGCCACGTCGAGATGTAACAGCCATTCCGACGGTGTACCCACACCGTCAAAACCTACCCCCGTCGGTCACCAGCCGGCGGGGCTTTTCGTTTGAGGATAGATCCGAGCCAACGTGGACGTTACCAAGTCAGCGTTGACGTCATCGTTGCCACTTGCTCCTCGACGTCGACTCGAACGGCACACGTAAGCTCTACCGTCGTCATCGACGTCGACGCCTGGTTCGCGTTCAGCACATCTTCGTGAGCATCGCGACGACCGCTTCCAGGTGATCGATCCCGGCGTCGTAGCGTTCGCCCGCGAGCAGTTTCATGATCCGCATCGTGTCGAGCGTCGCGGCGCACTCCATCGCGGAGCCGCGCGCCATCACGTAGAAGCGAGCCTGATCGACCGAGGTTCGGCGCCCCGCCCCCTCCGCGATGTTTCTCGGGATCGACTGAGCGGCGCGCAGAATCTGGTCCGCCAGATCAGCATGTCCCTTCGGAAGCGTCTCCAGAAGTTCAACGGTCAGGGCAAGGAACGCGATCGAGCGCTGATAAACACGAAGCTTCTGGAAGCTGAGCATCCGAGACCTATCGACCGCAGGGAGAACGCGTTGCGTCCGTCGATGTCAGCGTCCAAGGTGGTGTTTCCGTTTGCCGTTTCGGTCGACGTCGTCCTGGCAACGCCGAGGTCGACGTTCAACAGGCAACGTCTGACGTCGACGTTCCTACGCCTGTCTCGCGACGACGACGGTGATGTCGTCTTCCTGCGAGGCACACCATTTGTGCACGGTGGCCACGATGTCGCCAACGATCTCAGCCACGGGCCGCTTCGCACTTGCGTCGATCGCCGCGCACAGGCGGTCCATGCCGAACTGGGTCTTCGCCGCGTCGCGCGCCTCGGTGACGCCGTCGGTGTAGAGGACCAAGAGGTCGCCTGACGACAGCGTCAGCTCGCTCTCGACGGTCGGCGTCGTGATGTCGGACGCCACGCCGAGCCACGTGCCCGGCGTTTCGATCCGCTCGCACGTCTCCGTCGCCGCGCGCCACACGACGAGCTCTTCGTGCGCGCCGGCGTACTGGATCTTCCCGCCTGTCTCGTAACGCAGCAGCGTGAACGTGACGAAGTCGTTGCCCTTCATCCGCTTGCGAATGTTGTCGGAGAGGACGCGGTTGATCGCGATCACCTGCTCGCGCGCCGCCGCTTGCGGATACGCGTCCACGATCGCCGCCGTCACGCTTTGCAGCATCAACATGATCAACCCAGCGGACAGGCCGTGACCGCTGACGTCGCCGATGCCGAGCCAGCCACCGTTTTCGCGCGGCAGGATGTCGTAGTAGTCACCTCCGACCTTCGCAGCCGTGACCATGGAGGCGGCAATATCGAGACCGTCGACCTTCCACTTACGCGGCAGGATCGACGTCTGGATTCGATTTGCGATGGACAGCTCCATCTCGACCTTCGCGCGTCGACTTGCTTCGGCCTCGAGCCGCGCGAGCATGTCGTTCGTACGCTCGACAAGGACGCCCAGCTCGTCATTCGCGTCGCGGGCGATCCGGCGCAGCGGCGCGGCCTGCTCGCGCGCGATCCGATCGACGGTATTGGAGATGGCCGTGATGGGCGCCGTCAGCGTTTGCGCGACGAGCAACGCGACGATGATCGCGAACGCGACGATCGCGCCGTAGCCGATGGCGGTGGAGAGCTCGAGCGAGTGCAGCGAGGCGCCGTGGATCGTGGCGGATGCGCCCATGGCCGCCATGTACGAGCTCGGCGCGAACGCGAGGGTGAGTCCGTACATCAGCAGGCGGGTGCGGAGCGTCGACGGGCGCGGTGCGTAGGCAATCCCGCGCAGGTTCGCCGTGAGATCGATGTCGCGACGGATCGCGGACGTGGCCCACACGGTCAGGCCAAAACCGATCGGGAACGGACCGGTCGCCATCGCGCCGAGGAACGAGAGGTTCGCAGCGTTGAAGCCCTGGCCGTCGAGAACAACAATGATCGAGAACAGGGTGACCCACTCCGCGGTCCAGCAGAGAGCGATCCGCAACGCGATGGTGCCACTCGCCTCGGCGGCGGAGCGCACGATGTCGTCGGTGAGCGCGTTCGCGGCCTGCGCGGCGGCGTAGCGCAAGAACGGCCGCATCATCCACCACAGCGACGTGAACCAGAGAAGCACAGCGGGTGTCGCGACGACGACGATCGTCCGCTCGAGATCACTGCGCGCCTCGGCGGAATGAGCCCCCATCGCCTCGAGGAACCCCAGCCCGACGAGCAGCTTGAACAGCAAGTCGACGAGCAGGAATGCCAGCAGAAAGCGCTGCGGTGACACCCTCACGCGATCGGATGTACACCGTGTCTGCTACCGTCGCCTAGATGCGGGTGATGCTACTGATGCCGCTGCTCGTCGCGAGCGTAGCTCATGCAGATCTGTGGGACGTGCGCGCGCCTGTCGTGCAGGAACCCATCGTC
Source organism: Kofleriaceae bacterium (assembly GCA_036499725.1). Lineage (GTDB taxonomy): Bacteria > Myxococcota_A > Polyangia > Haliangiales > Haliangiaceae > JABFXX01. Next base: position 44,455 of record DASYDE010000057.1, on the reverse strand, counting down.
GCGAAGGCCTCGTCCTACAGTGGACTCGGCGCCGACAGCATCACGCCCGAGCAGATCGCGAAGTACGCCGCGACGCCGCTCCCGCATGACGTATCGCGACACATCCAGGCGATGCTCGACATCCGCGGAGCGGGCACGGGAACGATCACCAAGAAGGGTGACCGCATGTACTTCGCGTCGGCCGTGACGGGCTCGTCGCAAGTCTGGCGCCAGGACGGCCCGATGAAGCTCGCCGTTCAAGTGACGGGCGGCGAGGACCGCACCGCGATCGCAGGGCTCTCCCCCGACGAGAAATGGCTCGCGCTCAACCGGGACATCGGCGGCGAGGAGAACCCAGGCCTCTACGTGATGGACACCAAGACGGGCGCCGTCGAGAAGATCCAGCACACGTCGAAGGTGCAGACGACGATCCAGTACTGGAGCGACGACTCGCGGTCGGTGTACTTCCGCGCGAACGACATCGCCCCAGACTCGTACGCGATCTATCGCTACGACCTCGCGACCAAGCAGCGGACGCTCGTGTTCGCCGAGCAGGGCCTGTGGAACATCGCGGACCAGCGCGGCACGCAGTGGCTGATGGTGAAGTCGCTCGGCGAGACCCATCAGGAGGTTTTCACCTACGACTACGCGAGCAAGAAACTGACACCTATCCTGGGGCAAACCGAAGAGAACGAGTACGACGTGCGCTTCGGGTCGGCACCTGGCGACATCCTCGCGCTCACCAACGCGCGGGCACCATTCACGCGGCTCTATCGCGTGTCGGGTACCGACTTCTTCCCGATCAGCCCCGCGGATCTTCAGCACGACATCGCGAGCTTCGCGATCGACGAACAGCGCAAGCGCATCTACTACGTGGTCAACGACCGCGGGTACTTCCACCTCCGGGTCGTGGACGCCAAGAACGAGCACGAGCTGGCGCTGCCTGCGATCAAGGACGCGGAGAACATCTGGCTTGGCTCTCTCTCCCGCGACGGACGCTACGCCGAGCTGACGTACGACAGCGCGACGCAGCCCGCGACTACCGTGATGTTCGACTGGCAGGCCAAGAAGCAGACGACGTGGCGCGTCGCGACGGTGCCGGAGATCGACACGTCCACGTTCGCAAAGGCATCACTCGAGAGCTATCCCGCGCGCGACGGCACGCAGATCCCGATGTTCGTGCGTCGACCGACGCAGTGCGCAGAGCCCTGCCCGGTCGTCGTCAGCTTTCACGGTGGTCCCGAGGGTCAATCGCGGCCTGGATTCTCCGCCACCGCGCAGATGTGGGTCGATGCGGGCTTCGTCTACGTCGAGCCGAACGTGCGGGGCTCCGTCGGCTACGGCAAGGAGTGGCAGCACGCCGATGACGGCCCGAAGCGCCTGAACGTGATCACTGACATCGAGGATGCCTCCAAGTACGTCCGTGCCGCGTGGGCCAAGAGTGGCGTCTCGCCCAAGATCGGCGTCACGGGCGGCAGCTACGGCGGCTACTCGACGCTGATCGCGATGAGCATGTTCGCGGGCGCGTACGACGCGGGCGTTCAGCAGGTGGGCATCTCGAACCTCGCGACGTTCCTCCAGAACACCTCGCCCTACCGCCGCGCGCTCCGCATCAGCGAGTACGGCGATCCAGTGAAGGACAAGGATACGCTCGCCAAGCTCTCCCCGATCACCTACGTCGACCGCGTCCGCGCACCTCTGCTCTCGATTCAAGGCGTGAACGATCCGCGCGTACCCGTGGGCGAGGCAGTGCAGATTTACACCGAGCTGCAGACGCGCAAAATTCCGAGCGAGCTGATCCTGTTTCCCGACGAGGGACACGGTGCCGCGAAGCGCGAGAATCGTGCACTCACGATCGGGCATTCGATCGATTTCTTCGCAAAGTATCTGAAGTAGTATCGATAACGATGACGGGGACGGCGACACCGACTGGTCCGAACGCGTACGTGGAGTTGAACTTCCGCCCGAACGTTCAGCTCGTCTCGACAGTCCGTCGCTTCGTGTCGGAGTTCTATCAAAAGGCGCTCGGCGACCCCGACGGCACCGCTCGCGTCGCGCTCGCCACGCACGAGCTGCTCGAGAACGCGGTGAAGTACTCGATCGACGGCGACACCACGATCCGGATCGAAGTCACGTCGGGCGACGCCCCGCGCTCGGTCTCCATCGTGTTGCGCAACCGCACCGATGAAGTCCACCTCGCCACGATCCGCGAGCTCCTCGACGGCATCGCCAAGGCGCCAGACGCCTTCACGTTCTATCAGAAACTGATCGCATCCAAGGCCAAGACCAAAGAGGGCTCGGGCCTGGGGCTCGCGCGCATCTGCGCCGAGGGAGAGATGACGATCGCGCTTCGCGTGATCGAGGGCGACATCGTCGAGCTGACCGCAACAACGACGGTGCCCGCGCCAGGAGGTCAACCGTGAGCGACCTAGTGAACATCAGCACGCCCGACTTCGCAGGGAATGCTCGCCGAGACGGCGACAACCTCCTCCTCTCCCTGCGCGGCAACGCGGACTACGCGGCGGTCGACAGCGTGGAACAGCTGCTCGCAAAGGCGCACGCGGAAGCAGTTCGCGTCGGCACCAAAGAGGCGTCCGTGGACCTTCGCGAGCTCGAGTTCATGAACTCGTCCTGCTTCAAGAGCTTCGTGGGCTGGATCACCGAGATCCAGGAGATGCCGGACAAGGACCAGTACAAGGTCACGTTCCTGTCCAATCCGAAGATGCACTGGCAGAAGCGGAGCCTGCACTCGCTGCGCTGCTTCTCCGTCGAGCTCATCTCCGTGGTCGAAGCGTGAGCGCCGCGCCAGCCGAGACGGCGAAACGCAAGCTGCTCGTCATCGACGACAGCGAGCTCATCCTCGCCGCCGAGGAAGCCGTACTTACCGCAGCGGGGTTCGAGGTGCGCACCGTCAGCTCGTTGCGCCAGTTCGTGAACGCACTGATCGACTGGCAACCGCACATGATCGTCACGGACCTCTACATGCCCGAGATGCAGGGCGACGCGCTGTGCAACTGGGTCCGCCAGCAGGTCGCGACCTCGAGCATCCCGATCGTCATCTACTCGAGCGCGCCCGACGAGGAGCTCGCCGAGGTCGCGAAGAACGTTCGCGCGGATGCTTACGTCTCCAAGAACGCGGGCATCGATGTGCTGCCCGCGCGTCTCCACCAACTCTGCGACGAGATTTTATGGTGAAAGCCAAGCGAATCCTCCTGGTCGACGACAGCCCGATCATTCAGGCCGCCGCGAACTTCACACTCGAGCAAGCCGGCTACGACTGCGAGATGCGCGCGACGTTCAACGAGCTGATGGAGAAGTCGCTCGACGACTTCGACCTGATCCTCATGGACGTGCAGATGCCGGAGCTCTACGGCGATGACGTCGCGATGGTGCTGCGCGACCGCGGTGTGAAGACGCCGATCTATCTGTTCTCGACGCTGCCCGATGCGGACCTCGCGGAGCGCGTGAAGTCGTCGGGCGTCGATGGCTTCGTGTCGAAGGCGCGGGGGATGGATCACTTGCTCGAGCGGGTCGCCGCTATTTTCTCGGCGTAGAACGAGCAGAAGCAGAGAACCGCGAAGACGCGGAGACGCAAAGAAGACGTCTTAGCCTCGCCGGGCGAGGGACGATTCGCTTTGTCCGATCCGATCATCTCGGACTCAGTCAGGACCCCGTCGCTCGCCCGGCGAGGTTGAAAGGCTCTTCTTTGCGTCTCCGCGTCTTTGCGGTTATCTGCCTCTTAGACCCGGTCAGGCCGTAGCAGCAGCGCCTCGACGGAGTCCAAGAGCACCACCTCGCCGATCGACTTGTCGGGCGTGTCGATCAAGTGCCGCGCGAGCGCGGGCACCGGCGCGCGGTCGCACAAGACTGCGATCCGGATCCCCGCCCGCTCGAACGTCACGGGCTCACCGCGCGACGATCCGGGCGGCAAGCCGAGCTGCGCCGCGACGTCGAGGGTCTTCACCGACGGATCGTTCGGCGTCGCTGACGGAGCGAGGAGCTTCCAGCTGCTGTCGATCAGCACGGGGAACGGCACGCCCGGAGCGCGCAGGCTGTGCGCCTCGACGTTGAGATGTGGCACCGGCATCGAGATGGTCCACGTGGTGCCGAGGCCGAGCGTGGAGACCGCGGAGAGCGTGCCGCCGAGCTCCTGGGCCGTCGACTTCACAGCGTCGAGACCAACGCCGCGGCCCGAGATGTCGGTCGTCTCCGTGCGCGTCGAGAAGCCAGGCTGGCAGAGCAGCTCGAGCAGGCGATCCTGGTCGAGCGAGTCGGCGATGCGCTTGGACATGCCGAGCTCGACGGCGCGCGAGCGCACGCGATCGAACTGGAGGCCGCGACCATCGTCCTCGAGCTCGACGACGAGGCGCCCGCTCTGGATGCCGCCGCGCAGGACGAGCTTGCCCATCGGTGGCTTGCCGGCGACGATGCGCTCGGCGGGCGTCTCGATGCCGTGATCGACCGCGTTGCGCGCGAGGTGGAGCGCGGCGACGTCGATCGCGTCGAGCACTTCGGCCGTCACTTCCGCGGACGCGAGCGAGAACGTGACGTCGACCTGTTTACCGAGCTCCTTCGCGAGCGCGACGACGTTGGACTTGAGCTTGAGTAGCTGCGCACTGCCGATGACTGCGCGCTGGAGGCCGAGCATCTCGCGCAGCGAGTGCCACGAGTGGCGCAGGCGATCACGGCGCGGGCCAGAGGAGGCCGCGTACTCGATGAACGCGTCGAGGGCGACGGCGGCGAGTCGCTCGCGCACGGCGTTGGGGATGCGCGTCGGAGTCGGGCCCTTGGTCAGCGGCTGGATGCTGCCGGTGCGCGTGCGGACCATCCCCTGCTCGGCGGTCGTGCGCATCTCCGCGAGCACGGAGTCGATCTGGCGGATGAACCCGGGCAGATCGATGCCGCCCAGCTGCGCGCCGACCTTCTTGCGCACGAGCATCGTCATGAAGCGGAGCGCCATGTTGACGGTGAGATCGAAGTCCTCGTCGACGGCGTAGCCGCGGCCGCGCGCGACCTCGAGCAGATCTTCGAGCTTGTGACAGACCGTGTTGACGTCGTCGAAGCCGAGCATGCGCGACTCGCCCTTGAGCGTGTGCACTTCGCGTTGCAGCGTGTTGGACGCCTCGTCGTCGAGCGAAACCATCACCAGCGCCCAAGCCTGCTCGATCCGTTCGAGCCGCTCCTGCGCGACGGTACGGAACTGACTGACGATGTGGTCTGGCAGCGCCAACGGCCTTCCCTCGTCGTCCAGTTTAGCTCATCAACGACCTAGACGGCCGACGAGAAACCGGACGAGCGCTTCGCATTTCGGCACGAAGCTTCCGATCTCGACGTACTCGGTCGTCGTGTGGAAACCTGCCCCACGTGGCCCCAACCCATCGATGGCTGGCACGCCAAGTGGCGCGACCGTGTTCGCGTCGCTGCCGCCACCGATAAGTGGGGCCTCACCGGCGCCTAGTCCTGCCGCCGTCGCGCACGCCGCGTATTCGTCGCGGAGGCTGGCCGACGCGGCCGTGCGCTCGAGGGGTAACCGGTTCACGCCGCCGATGGTCTCGAGGCGCAGTCCGGATATCCGGACCTCCGCAGCCGCTGCCTCGAGCGCCACGACGAGTGCTTCCGCGTCGGCCACCGTCTCGTAGCGCAGATCCAGCTGGCACTCTGCCCGCTCTGGCACGGTGTTCTTGGACGTGCCGCCGCTGATCTGCCCGACGTTCACGGTGACACCCTTGCTGTAATCGGTGAGCGCCTGCGCCGCATCGATGAACTTGGCGAGGCCCCAGATGGCGTTGACGCCGTCCTTGTGGTTGTTGCCAGCGTGCGCGGCTTTACCGTGGGCGATGACCTTCATCGCGCCGACGCCTTTGCGCCGCGTGATGATCATGTCCTGCGCGCGGCCGGACTCGAACACGAGCGCGCAGGCAGCCCCCTTGGCGATCGCCTGGAGGTGGGGTGTGGAGCTCGGCGAGCCAATCTCTTCATCCGAGACGCTGACCACGACGATCGGCAGCTGCGCGAGAACGCCGGCGTGGGAGAGCGCTCCGAGCGCAGCGCGAATGACGGCGAGGCCGCCCTTCATGTCGAGCACGCCAGGCGCGACAATGCGGCCGTTCTCCTCGACCCACTTTTCGAAGTGGCCGGCGGGGAACACCGTGTCGTGGTGACCGATCAGCAGGATCGCCGGCTGGGTCTTGGCCGCCTCCGTGCGCCAGACCAGGTGGTCCGCGTAGCCGTCGGCCTTGATCGTCTCGCAGGTCAGCTCGGGCAGCACGAAGTCCTGCTGCAGGAGCTCACCGACCCGCGCGACGCCCTCCGTGTTGCTCGTGAAGCTGTTCACGCGGCACCACCGATGTGCATTCGCGAGCATCGATCGCTCGGCCGTGCTCACGTGCTGAACCGCCGCATCGAGAGTCGCGCTAATCTCGGCCATCCCCGAGGGATACACATGAGCGAGACGTTCGTCATCAAGATCGGTGGGGAGGTTATCGGCTCCGGCGAGGCCGCCCTGCTCGCCCGGGACGTTGCCGCTTTCGCCTCGGGCGGCGCTCGCGTCGCGCTCGTCCACGGCGGCGGCCCGCAAGCCACTGCCCTCTCCCAGCAGCTCGGCATCCCCGTCGCCCAGGTCGCCGGCCGCCGCGTCACCGACGCCGCCACCCTGGACGTGATGAAGATGGTCGTCGCCGGCAAGCTCAACGTGGACCTGTGCTCCGCTCTCGTTGCCGCGGGCGTTCGCGCGGTCGGCCTTCATGGCGCTTCCGCCACTGTCGTGCGCGCTACCCGCCGGCCACCCAAGGCCTACGTCGAGGGCGGCGAGGTCGTCGACATGGGCCTCGTCGGCGACGTCACCGGCTTCAACATCGCGCTCCTCGCGACGCTGTGGGCCGCCGACTACGTCCCGGTGCTCGCCTGCCTCGGCTCCGACGGAGAAGGCCATGTCTACAACATCAACGCCGATATGGTCGGCAACCAGCTCGCCTCCGCGCTCGGTGCCGATCGCCTGTTCCTGGTCACGTCGACGCCGGGCGTGTTGCGCGACGTGAAGGATCCGTCCTCGCGCATCCCGCAGCTCACCAAGGCGCAGGCTCTCGCGGCGATCGCGGACGGCACCGTCGGGGGCGGGATGGTCCCCAAGATCGAGGAGGCGCTCGCGGTCCTCGAATCCGGAGTTGGCACGATCCATATCCTCGGCAAGCTCGGCCCGGGCGATTTGCTCCGTTGCGCTCGCGAACCGGGTGCCGTCGGCACTACGCTCGTAAGCTGATGGCGAAGCCCAAGAAGCTAACGACCAAGAAGAAGCCCGCGACCAAGAAGAAGCCGGCGGCGAAGAAGCCGGCGGCGAAGAAGCCAGCGGCAAAGAAGGCGGCGGCAAAGAAGGCGGCGGCAAAGACAAAGCCCGCCGCAACCAAGGCCGTCGCGAAGAAGCAACCGGCGGCGAAGAAGAAGCCCGCCCCGAAGAAGCCGGCAGCGAAAGTGAAGCCGGCAGCGAAGAAGGCCGGGCCCGACTTCTCGAAGCCGCATCCGACGCTCGCAGAGCTCGCGAAGCGCTTCCCGCCGGGCCGCTACGCTGACGGCCTGCTCCTGATCACGACGCCTGGCGCGCACGACGAAGAGCTGTCGCCGTGGCTGATGGGCAACATGACGGGCCGCACGACGCTCGGCCGCACCGCGTTCGGCGAGCTCGTGATTTTTCGCGACCTACGCGAGCGCGCGGCAGCGATGGACATGCCCGGTGCCGAGGTCGCGCACGACATCGCCCTCCTCGACATCCACACCAAGCAGATGAAGGTGCTGGCACATACGGCCGAAGAATTCGCCGCCGCGATCGACGACGACGAGTGGAAGCAGCTATTCCTGCGCAAAGCTCTCGTCGACGAGGTGAGAGGCATGCTCGGCGACTACGCAGATGACGAGTGCTACGGCTTCGTGCCTGCGCTCGCGCTCGGCGGCGCGGAGGAACCGCAGTACGTGGACCGCCAGAACTGGCAGGTCCATCAGGCGATCCTGATCCAGACCTAGTTCGCGGTCTCGTAGTCTCTTTTGCTGATCGAGAAGTGACGCGGGTCGAGCAAGCCGAGCGTCGGCGATGCCTCGCGCCACGCCGCATCGAACGCTGCGAGCCACGGTTTCTCCGTCGACTCGTGCGCGTTCAGGTAGTGCTGGACGATCTCCGCGATCATCTTCTGCGTGCCGTGATGAACGACGGCGCCGTCGCCGAACGGATAGAGGAACAGGTCCGCGACGACCTCGTTCGTCTCGGTGTCGATGACGTCGATCATCTCGAGATAGCGAAAGAACAGCTCGTCGTCGTCGCTCGCGAACGCCTCCGCGACTGTCATGCCCTCGGGCGTGTCCATGTTCCGAGCGAGCAGCGCCTGGAACTGCGCCTTTTGCGCGTCGGTGAACTTGGCCGCGCCGAGCTCGTAGGGCTTACGATAGTTCGTGAGGCGAAGCTTCATGTGACAGGGGCTCCCGTGAGTTGCGCAACTTGCTCGCGGGTCACACCCGGAGCGAGCTCGATGATCTTGAAGCCGCTCCCCGTCGGCTCGAACACGCCGTACTCGGTGATCACGAGGGAAACAACGCCCGCCGCGGTGAGCGGGTAGTCGCAGCGCTGCACGAGCTTGTGCTCCTGCTTCTTGGTCACGTGTTGCATCATCACGATGAGGCGCTTACAGCCCGACGCGAGATCCATCGCGCCGCCGATGCCCATGACCTTACCGCCGGGGACGGCCCAGTTCGCGAGGTCGCCACCTGCGGAAACTTGCATGCCGCCCATGATCGCGAGATCGACATGCCCACCGCGGATCATCGCGAACGAGAACGCACTGTCGAACGTGGACGCACCGGGAAGCGCGGTGACGGTCTGCTTGCCGGCGTTGATGAGGTTGGGATCCTCGTCGCCTTCGTACGGGAACGGGCCGGTGCCGAGGAGACCGTTCTCGGAGTGCAGCCACGCGTGCCCCTGCGGGAGATAGTCCGCGACCTGCGTCGGGAGACCGATGCCGAGGTTCACGATCACGCCCGCGGGAATCTCCTTGGCGGCGCGGCGCGCCATGTCTTCGGTGGACCAGGTGCTCATGAGGGACGCTTTCTGGTGGTGCGGAACTCGAACGCGTTCTCGTGCTCGGGAACATGAACGATGCGATGAACGAAGATGCCCGGCAGGTGAACGTCGTCGGGATCGATGGCGCCGTTCTCCACGAGCGAGTCGCACTCGACGATCGACAGCTTCGCGGCGCTCGCGGCCACCGGATTGAAGTTACGGGCCGTGCGCCAGAACCGGAGGTTGCCGAAGCGATCGGACTTGGCGGCACGGACGAGGGCCACATCGCCGGGAAGCGCGCGCTCGAGGATGTAGCGGCGACCGTCGATCTCCTTCGTTTCCTTGCCGTCCTCGACGACGGTGCCGACACCGGTCGGCGTGTAGAACGCGGGGATGCCGGCACCCGCGGCACGCATGCGCTCGGCGAGCGTGCCTTGCGGCGTGACTTCGACCTTCACCTCACCGCTCGCCATGCGCTTGTGCAGCTCGTCATTGCCGCCGATGTAGCTGCAGATGACCTTCTTGATGATGCCGGCCTGGAGCCAGGTCGCGAGGCCCTTGCCCAGGTTGCCCGCGTTGTTCGACACGAGCGTCAGGTCGCGCACTCCGCGTTCGACGACGCCCTTGATGAGAGCCTCGGGATTGCCGGAGAGGCCGAAACCGCCGCACAGGATCGTCATCCCGTCCTTCAGCGGCACGAGTGCGTCGGCGATCGACGCGACCACTTTGTCATCGTGCTTGCCCACTACTGCTTGCCTCCGAACGCGATCACCGCAGCATCACCGAACGCGCGGATGCCAGTCACGAGCTCTTCTTCCGTGATGCACAGGGGCGGCGCGAAGATCGCCGTGCCGCGCTTCGCCTCGACGTGTAGCGACAGTTTGCGTTTCGTCAGCTCGCTAGAGAGCACGGACCATGTTTCGAGAGGGGCTTCCGGTGCGATCGCGGCGAGCAGCCCCAGGCCGCGCACGGGCGCCTTCACGGCGAGGCGCGCAGCGACGGCATCGAGCTCGCGGAGCAACACGTGGCCGAGCTTCTCGGAGTTGGCGAAGCTCGCTTCGTCCTCGTAGAGCTTCAGCGTCTCGAGCGCGGCTGCACACGCCGTCGGGTGCGCGTAGTACGTGAGTCCGCACGCGAGCACGTTGGCATCGAAGTGAGCCGCAACGCGCTCGTGCACGATCACCGCGCCGATCGTCGCGTACCCCGAGGCGAGCCCCTTCGCGACCGTGATCATGTCAGGCACGACGTTCCAATGTTGGAAGCCGAACGCCTTGCCGGTGCGCCCGAAGCCGCAGAGAACCTCGTCGGCGACCAGCAGCGCGCCATCGGCGTGACATGCCGCGCGCACTGCCGGCCAGTAGTCGGGCGGCGGCACCCACGCGCCGTTCGCACCCGGCACGGGCTCGAGAAAGACCGCGGCCGTCGTCTTGGCTCCTTCGGACGCCATCGTCTGCGCGAACACGTGGCCAAAGCCTCGGTCGCAGATATTGCCGTTGCGGTTGCCGTTGGCGCAGCGCTCGCAGTCGCAGTCGTGGACGTGTGTGACACCGGGGATGAGTGGCTCCATCGGAGCGCGGCGCCAGTCACCCGTGAGCGCGAGCGCGCCCATCGACGCGCCATGATAGCTGCGGTAGCGGCTGATCATCTTGTAGCGACCGGTGACCTGTCGCGCGATCTTGATCGCGTTCTCGTTCGCTTCGGCGCCGCCGAGCGTGAAGAAAACTTTCGTGTAGCCGGGGCCTGCGAGCGCGAGCAGCCGCTGCGCGAGCTCGACCTTCGCCGGGTACACGGCGTTCGGCGCGCTGATGCACAGCTGGTTCGCCTGTTTCACGATCGCGTCGACGATGCGCTGCCGGCCATGGCCGGCGTTGACCTGGTAGCTCAACGAGCCGAGGTCGAGCCAGCTCGCGCCATCGCTCGTCGTGAAGTGGGCGCCCTGCCCGCCCGTGATCTCGAGCGGCTTGGCGGTGTTCTGCGCGGTCCAGGTGAAGAAGAACGGCCATTCAGACATGGGCAGTCACAGCTTTGACTTCTCGGGAGCGACATTGTGGATGAAGCCCTGCTGGATATACAGCTCACCCGAGTCCAGGTTCATCGCGATCGCGCCACAAGTCGCCGCGCCGTGCGGAGACTCCGGCGTCGCCATGTTCGTGCACACGCTGCGCGGCCAGCCTTCCTCGCTGCCGAGGCGCGTCCACGCATCGTCGAGATCCTTCACGGGCGCGCGCGCCAGATCACCTTCGAGCCACTTCAGGCGATCGTACGTCGTGCTCGTCGCAGGCACCTTGCTGCGCGCCGCGACGTCCGGATCGAACGAGTGGTTCGTGTGTGAATACGTCGCTCCGTTTTCGAACACCTGCTTGCGCCGCGTCCCGCTCGCTTCGATCGCGTACGCCTCTTTGCGGTCCGCGACGAAGTAGTGATGGCCGGACCCGATCGGGCTCGTCGCGATGACGTCGCGAGCCGCCGCGGCCGACTCCTCTTGGAGCGCGCGGCGCACCATCGCCGGCCACACGACACCGAGCGTCGCGTCCGTCGAGAACAGGTTATTGATCGCGATCCCGACGCGCGATGTGTTCATGCCCGCCATGCCGAGACACCCGGTCACGGTGAGCAGCGTCGCCGCTGGTGAGCTCGCGGTCGCCGGCACGTGCAGCGACATCACGTACGGAATGGCCGTCGCGTGCATGTCCCACGTCTGCGCGACGATGCGGCCGGTCGGGGTCGCGGCGTAGAACACGCTGCAGCCATCGCCGCCCAGCCCCTCGGCACCGGCGCTCGTTCCGTGCGCGAGAGCATCATCCTGCATCGGCGCGGGTTGCCACTTCGTCGGATCCGGATCGAGGTCGCGGAGATCCGTGTAGTGGTTCGCGATCACGATCTCTTCTGGAGAGACCTGTGCGCCCTCGGCGATCCCGAGCAGCTCCGCGTACAGCGCCAGGTCATACCGCTCGAGCACGGGAAGGTGCGCGCGCGCCGCGATCATCACTTGCTCGGTGGTCTTGAAGCCGCCGACCTTGGTGCAGAGATACGTGCGGATCTGCGCGATCGCCTTCACCTCACCGCGAAAGCTCTCGCCGTGGATCTGGCCCCACTCGCGCGCGGACTTGCCGACGGGAAGGTCGAGATGTCTCATTGCGGTGTCTCGGTGGCTGCGGGAACGCCCGCCTCGTACTGTGGGTACTGAGTTGGCGAGACGCCGCCGGGGCGTGGCTCCCACTGGTCGAAGACGTCGACGATCGCGCAGTTGCCCTTCCCCACCGCGTCATCGGCCGCCTTGTAGATCATCCGGATCGCGGCGGGGTTGTGATCGCGCGCGGCTTGCTGCCACGGCACCATCACCATCTTGGTCTCGGCGTAGTGCAGGCCCCAGCTGCGCTGTGCGTCCTTCTGTTGCTCGCGCGGCAAGGTGCCGATGCGGCAGTACTCGATGAGCGCCGTCGTCAGCTCCTTCGGCGGCTCGGTCAGCACGATGTCGCCCGGCTTGTGCTCGGGATCCTTGCTGCCGCACGCCCCCAGCACGAGAGCGATCAGGGCGAGGCGCTTCACTTGATCTCCGAGAGCGCAGCGCCGAGAGCAGTCGCGGCTTCACCGATCTGATCGAGCGCCGGCGAGATGCCGAGCTTGCCGTTCGGGAACCTGCGGACGCGCAGGCCGCGTGCAGCGAGCCCATCCGCGATCTGCGCTGCTTTCGCACCTGCATCGATCACGCGATACGCGCCGGTGCCTGCCGACGTGACGCCCGCGAGTGCCTTGTCGAGCGCGGCCGCCTGCGCGGTCACATCGATATGCCGCGCCGCGCGCAGGAAGTGATGCTGACGGATCATCGAGAGCTCGTCGCCGTCCCACGTGGAGACGAGCGTGAGCGGTCCCGGGATGAACCACTTCGCGCTCGTATGCAGGTAACCAGTCTGGGCACCTCCCCACCACGCGAGCACGTCGGGCACGAGGCCGTTCGGCGCCGTCGACAGGAACGGTCCGCGACCGCTGCGATAACCGCTCGTCGTGTGCTCCACCGCGATCAGCGGCAGCTTCGTCTCCTTGCGCAACGCGCTCAGCTCGACGAGGAAGTCGGCCGGCAATACCCAGCCGGTGCGCTCTTGCACGAGCTCGTAGTAGAAGCCGAGCGTCTTGTCGCCACCGCCCGCCGCCGCAACCGCCGCGCGCAGCGCTTCGATCGACGCCTTGGTGCCCGCGACGGCCGGATGCGGAATGCGCGGCCACGTGAAGTGACCAGGACCGCCCGCGTGCGTCGACGGATCGCTGAGCGAGCGACACGACGCGCACGTGTGACCGTAGTAACCGCCGTCCAACGAGATCGCGACCTGCGCCTGTTTATTGGTGCAGCGGATCAAGCGCAGCGCCTTGTCGACGACCTCATCGCGCGACGACGTCAGGTAGATGTGCGGCAACTCCGGCACCAAGGCACCGAGCCACTCGAACGCGCGCACCGTCGCCGGCGTCACGTAGTTCATGAGCGTCAGCTTGTTCACGGCCGGGCCGTACAACAGGCCGCGCTCCTCGGCGGCGGCAAGCGAGGCCGGCGCGTTCGCGAACGGCTTGGTGATGCCGCTCGAGAGATCGAACTCGATGTCGTAGTCCTCGGGCGTCGGCACCTTGATCGAGCCGGAGTGCGTCGGCAGGCGCAGTGGACCCGAGTTATCGGGACGATCCGCGGATGCTTCGGCCCGGCGGCGCAGAACGTCGGCGAGCACCGTCGGATCAGGGCGCAGCTGACCGAGCGGGATGCGGTAGTAGATCGCCTGTCCCTCGGGATCCTCGTACTGACCCGTGAGCACGCTGACGACGTGCGCGCCGAACACGCGGTTCAGGTGAGTCATCTGCGCCGTGCGACCGACGCGGTTGCGTCCTGTGACGTAGCGATAGCGCGGTTGACCGTCGGGCTTCATCCGCGCGGCCGCGTCGCGGAGCTGGAGCTCCTTGAGCTTTCGGCCGATGCCGCTCGACTGGTAGCTCGGCGCGACCGTGATCGAGACCGAGTACATCGTGTTGTTCTTGCCGAGCATCGGATCGTCGTCGCAACCCTCGACGTCCTTGCTCTGCTCGAGCGGTGCACCGATCGCGAATGCGACGAGCTGCTTCGCGCCGCCGTTGGGGCCCGGCGCCTCGCCGACCATGAGCAGACCTTCCGCGTCCTCGATCGCAGCGCGGATCTCGGCGGGCGGCGTGCGGCGCGCAGGCTCGTACACCTGATATTCGATATCGAGGATCGCGGGCAGGAACGTCATCGCCTCGTCGTGCGGAACGGCGCGATAGACGAGCTCTTGCGGCGGTGCCGGCGTGACGGGCGGCGGCGTCGCGGGGTCTTCCCACTCCGGCGCCTTCTTGCCCTCGTGCGCATCGAGCCAGGACAGCGAGCGACGGATCTGCTCGAACAGCATGTCGATCTCGCGCGCGAGGAACGAGTCGCTCAGCCGATAGCGCGCGGTCTTGGTGCCGGCCGCAAACACGATCGCGCCGCGCCAGAAGCGCTGACCGATGAACGAGTCGAGGATCGCCGGCGTCGGCAGATCGAACGCGAAGGCGTAGCCCGTCGCGCGCGGATCCTTCACGAGGTGCGGGAACGCGCGCGCGAGTTGCGCGAGGCGCGGCTCGACGAGCTTCTCGAGGCGCTCGGCGTCGTGCGCCGTGGACACCATGTCGGCGTGGATGCGGCCGCGCACGAGGGACGCGTTGTGAGCGCTCGCCGGTTCCGGATCTGCAAACCGCGACATCACGACGCCGACCTGCGCGCGCTTCGCGAACGTGACCGCATCCGGGTAGTCGGGCTGGCCGCGCCCGTTGAGCAAGCGGAACTTGGAGTGCCACGCGAACGGACCGCCGAGGCCAAAGCCCACCTGCACCTCGTCGAACACGAGGAACGTCTGGTGATGACGCGTGAGCAGGCGCAGCGCGCGGAAGAACCGCTCGGTCGCGTAGCGATCGCCGCCCTCCGATTGCATCGGCTCGATGATCACGCACGTGTACTCGCCGGTCGCGAGTGCCCGATGAACGGCAGCCAACGATGCGACTTCGGCTGCGAGCAGCGCGTCGTCCTTGGCGTCGCCAAATCGCTCGATCAGCTCGTCGATCGCTCCGCTCGCTGCCGAGGCATAGAATCCGCTCGGCGCCGTCGGCTCGTCGCTCGGCGTGTTCCACACCGGGAACGGCGCGAACTGCGTCTGATAGCCCGCGATCTCGAACGGCGCGCGCTTGGCCGGCGAGTGCGTCGCGTGCAGCGACAACAGCGTACGACCGTGGAAGCTGCCCTCGAACGCGAGGACCTTGGTCGCGTCCTTGCGAGCGCAGTTGATCTTGCACAGCGCCATCGCCTTCTCGTTTGCCTCGGCGCCCGACGCGACGAACGTCACGTGCGGGAGGCCGGGGACGAGCTGGCGCAACGTCGACGCGTACTCGGTAGCGGCCCACGTCTCTTCGACGGACGTGTCCTCGTTCGAGATGAGCGTGTCGGCGAACTCGCCCTCGGTATAGGCGCGCACGACGGGATCCTCGGCGAAGCCACCGACGATCGTCGCCGTCTGACTCATGCCGTCGAGGACGGCCATCGGGTTGTCGTCGATCGACACGAACCACGGACCGGCGGAGCGCAGGTGATCGAACACCGGCGGCTTCTTCTCTTTGGGCACGCGATCGCCGGCGTAGAGACGCGCGAGCAGGTCCGCGCTCTGCGGCAGGACACCACCGACGGGGCGATGGATCGACATCGGGCGCGGGTTATCGACAAGCGTGCGCGCTGCCTCGAGGTTCTCCTCCACGATGTGCTGCTGCTCGAGGCGCTCGAGATCGTAGCCGGGCAACAGCGCCATGAGCGCGGGTTGCGCCGCGACGGTACCGACCGGGTTCTCGAGAACGGCGACGGGCGTGCGCACGTTGCGATGAGCCCACGCACCTGCGGGACGATAGTTGCCGCTCTTGCCGACGCCGCCGAACGGCAGCTTGCCGCTCGCGAGGTTCGTCGAGCGGTTCAGGTTGAGAATTCCGGTGCGCGTCTCCGTATAGAACTTCTCGAACCGCGTGCGCGAGCCCGTGAAGATCGCGTTCGCGAAGCCGTACGAGCCACCATTGAGAACGGCGATCGCTTCCTCGTCGGTATCGAACACTTCGACGGAGAGGTCCGGTCCAAAGATCTCGACGTCGGTGTACCCCGCGATGTGGTGCACGCCGTCGGGAAGACGATGCAGCGATGCGGTGCGGTAGAACCCACCCGCGAGCTTCGCGCCGGGGACGATCGGCTCTGCGCCGCCCTTGCGCGCTGCCTCGATCGCACCTTCGACCTTGGTCAGCGAGCCCTGCGTCGCGACGGGGCCGGCGAACACATTCGGATCCTCGGGATTGCCGAACGGCAGGCCCTTGGCCACCTTTGCGAGCTCCGCGATGAAGCGGTCCGCGATCTTGCGATGCACGAGCACGCGCTCGGCACCGGTGCAGCGCTGCCCGGCCGAGAGCCAACCGCTCACCGTCACTTCATGGATCGCCTGGCGCATCGCCGCGTCGTCGAGCACGACGCACGAGTTCTTGCCGCCCATCTCGAGCGCGACGAGCATCTCCGGGCGATCGAGCGCGCTCTCGAGGATGCGACGACCGACAGGCCAGCTGCCCGTGAAGCATAGGCCGCGGATCTTGGACTGCACCATCGCGGCGCCGACCGTGCCGTCGCCGACGACGACGTTCAGCACGCCGGGCGGCAACGCAGCGGCGAGCGCGCACTCCGCATAGCGCTGACCACACAGCGGCGAGATATCGCTCGGCTTCATCACGACCGTGTTGCCGGCGAGCAGCGCCGGAATCACGTGCGCGTGGCACAGATGGAGCGGGAAGTTGAACGGGCCGATGACACCGACGACGCCGAGCGCCTGGTAGCGCAGATGCGCGCCGGCCTCGACCTGCCCTGCCTTGATGTCGTTCTGCTGCGCGGCCTTCGCCATGTCGAAGCGATTGAGCAGGGTCGTGATCTCGACCTTGGCTTCCGCGCGGATCTTGCCGGTCTCGATCACGATCGCGTCCGCGAGCTCGGTCGCCTTTGCTGCGATCGCGGCCTTGAACCGCTGCAGATGTTCCCAGCGCTGGTCGAACGTCAGAGCGGCCCACGTTGGCTGCGCAGCATCCGCGGCCGCGACGGCGTCGTTGACCGCGCTGACCGTGAATCCGGTCTCGAACACGACGGCACCGTCCGCGGCGGGATTCCGCGAGACCAATGCCTTACCCGATGGAGCGATGAACGCGCCTCCAATGAAGTTGCCGAGGGCCTGCACCGGCGAAGTACACCCCCTCAAGATCATTGGGTCAAGGCACCGGGAGCACGCCGTGCGGCAGCGCTCGGATCCCACCCGGATCCCGCGTCCTATCTACGCAAAACAACTAGAAATCTCATGGCCTTGAGAGTGCTTAAGGTACAGCGGTGCCCTCCCTGGTTTTCATGGCAGGCCCGATCGCCGGGCGCCGCTTCCCGCTGGATACCGGCGAGTACGTGATCGGCCGTCGCAGCGACTGCCAGATCTTTGTTCCCGACATGAGCGTGTCGCGCCAACACGCGCGCATCGTCGCGAACGGGGATGCGTGGTGCCTCGAGGACCTCGGCTCCAACAACGGCACGTACATCAACGGAGTCCGCATCCAGCAGACGATTCCTATCCACGCGCAGGACGAGATCACGATCGCGAACAACCGCATCCGCGTGGAGGACGGCATCGTCACGGCCGCTCCGCGCGAGTCTCGCCGTAGCGACGGCATGCGCGTCACGCTCGTCCCCGGCGGAGGCACGCTCGTCACGAGCCGCGCGGACCGGAGGATCTCGACGGGGATGACGTCGCTCGCGGATCAGCGAGCCGTCCGCCTCATCGAGCGCAAGCTCGACGCGCTCACGCAGGTGCTCCACGCCACGGCGCAAGCGGACTCCGCCGACGCGTTGCTGGAGATGATCGTCGAAGCGCTGCTCGTCCTGTTTCCGCAGGCAGAGGACGTCGGCGTGCTCGTCGAGAACGAGCGCACGCGCGAGCTCGAGGTGAAGCTTCAGCGCCACCGCACTCCAACAGCGTCGAGCGACGAGCCGCTGCGCGTCCCGGGCACGATCATCCAGCACGTCGTCGACGAGCACCGCGCCGTCCTCCTCGGGGATACGCGCGAGGGAGACACCATCGGTACACGCATGGGTGCCCCGCTCGGGTTTCACGGTGCGCAGTACGGCGTCATCTATGTGGAGAGCCGCGCGGACGGGTTTCGGCAGGAGGACGTCGATCTCTTCCAGTCGATCGCGACGCAGCTCGGCCTCGCGATGCACGCGGCGCACATGTCCGCGCAGCTCGCTCAGCGCGAGAGGCTCGAGCGTGACCTGCGCGTCGCGCGTCAGATCCAGCGCTCGCTGCTACCGGCGAGCGTTCCGTCGATCACCGGCCTCGACTTCGCGGTGCACTACGAGCCCGCGTATCAGATCGGCGGCGACTTCTATGACTTCATCTGGCACGACCCGTCGCACCTCGGCGTCGCGATCGGTGACGTCTCGGGCAAGGCGATCAGCGCTGCGCTCTACATGGCGCGCCTCACCTCCGAGCTCCGTACGCGCGCTCCGCTCGAGCGCACGCCGTCCAAGCTCCTCGCACGCGTGAACCGCGAGATGTCGACGCTCGGCGACGACGGCATGTTCGCGACGCTCGTCTACTGCATCTATGACATCGAGCACCGCAGCATCATCTTCACGAACGCCGGGCACTGCGTTCCTCTGATCCGACGCGGCGAGCGCGTGTTTCCCCTCGAAGCCGACCGCGCTCACACCCCGCCGGTGGGGGTCACTCCGGACATTCACCCCGCCGAAGCGAGGGTCCAGCTCCGCCCGGGCGACCTGTTGGTGATGGTTTCGGACGGGATCCTCGAAGCACGCAATTCGACCGGCGAGGAGTACGGTACGCGCCGCCTCATGGACCGCATGAAGCAAGTGTCTGGAACTGCTAATGATGTCATCAAGGCAATTCTCGGAGACATCGACGGCTTCGCCCACGGCCAAGGCGATGACATGACCATCGTGGCGATGAGGCTCGAACCACTTGCCAACTCCGCCGAGCGCGTGCCATAAGCTGCGTCCCCGGAGTTACTGCTATGGCGAAAAAGGGTAAATCAGGACGCGAGCTCATTCGGCTCGTGTCGACCGCCGACACCGGCTTCTTCTACACGACGTCGAAGAACCGCAAGCGCACCCCCGACAAGCTCGTACTGAAGAAGTACGACCCGGTCGTGCGCAAGCATGTCGAATTCAAAGAGTCGAAGATCTAAGGAACGACTATGTCGCGCGTTTGCCAAGTCACCGGGAAGAAGCCGCTCGTCGGCCACAACGTCTCTCACTCGAACCGCCACACCAAGCGTCGGTTTGAAGTGAACCTCATGAACAAGCGCTTCTGGCTCGAAGATGCCAAGCGCTGGATCACGCTGCGCGTCTCTGCGCGCGGCATGCGCCTGATCGACAAGCTGGGTCTCCCGGCGGTGCTCGAGCAGATGCGCGCTCGCGGCGAGAAGGTCTAGCTCCTTCCGCATGAGCAGAACGGTGATCGGGGCGTCCGCGTTGGGCGCCCTGTTCGCGTTTTCGGCGTGCCCTTCCCCCGTGCATCCGGCGGAAGCGCCAGCGGGCTCGCAGACCGTCGACGTCGGTGCGACTGGCTACGCGCTGCGCGGTGCGGCGAGTGACGGAACGACGATCTTCACGTCGCTCGCAAAGGCGAACGCGGTCGGGATCGTCGACGGGACGAACGGCACGCCGCCCGCGACCTTCACCACGACGTTCAGCGCCCGCCGCGGAGCGACCGTCGCGTGGACGAAAGATCTCGAGGGCCGCGGCGGCCCGATGGTCGTGAGCCAGCAAGATCCCGAATCGGCGAGAGCCACGAAGGCACAAACGCACGAAGGATCAATTTCGGGTTCGCTGGTGATCGCGGCGATCGCCGGCAGTGGAACGGTCGCCGGCGCGTCGGTTCGCGGAGAGCCGGGTGCTGCGATCGTGGGATTGGATCCAGCGGGCGGCACCGTCGGGTGGCGTGTGGCTCTCGAGAGCAACGAATGGATAACCGTTACGTCGATGGCGGCGCGTCCCGACGGTGGCGCGATCATCGGCGGTGCGTTCTCCGCCACGTTGCGAGTTGGTGACCGGGTTGTCGAGTCCGGCGGACGCAGTGACGGATTTGTTCTGACGTTGAACGCGGACGGATCCGTCGCGTGGCTGTGGCGCATGGGCGGAACCGGCGCCGACTCGGTGCAAGGCGTCGCGGTGCGCGATGGCGATGTCGCGATCGCGGGCGTCTACATGAACGACGCCGAATTCGGCGGAGTGACGTTGCCGGCGTTCGACGAGAAGACGCCGAACCCCGACGCCTTTGTCGGCGTGATCGACGAGAGGACCGCTGTGCGCAAGTGGTCGCAGACGTTCGGCGGCCTCGGCCTCGAGGAAGTCGCCGGCGTCGCGATCGATCAGGACCATCACGTCGCGGTCGCGGCGACCGTTCGCGGCGAGCTCACCGTCAGCGGTCGAGCGACGACGACATCGGGGCCCGCGGATGGCCTCGTCGCGTGGTGGAACAACGACGGAAGCGCGCACACCTCGGTGCTGCTCGGTGGCGCGGACTTCGACGGCCTGCGCGCGATCACGGCCGCCGGCACGCGCGTCGTCGTCGGAGGTTTCTATTCCGGCTCGATGCGCCTCGGCGGCGAAACGATCAGCGCCGACGGTGGCGACGACGCGTTCCTCGCCGCGCTCGATGCAACAGGGCACGTCGTTCACGCGTGGCCCGCGAGTGGTCCCGGTCGCGAAGAGCTCGTCACGCTCTCGTCGGTCCCCGGCGGATTCCTCGTCGGCGCCGCGTACACCGCGACCGCGAACATCGCCGGCGCACAGGTCAAAGCACCCGCGGATCCGCTGAGCGGCGCCGCCGTCGCGATCCGTCCCGTCCCGTAACCGTTAGCGCACGAAGTACGGGTCGAGGTACCAGGTGCCGTCTTCCTCGACGATCTCGAAGTGACAGAAGCCCGTGTCGCTGTTGATGCACTGATACGCGATGTACTCGCGATGCGGTCCGTTGCTGGAGCTCAACCAGCGGCCCTGGTTATCGAGCTCGAAGTTTACCTTCTCCATGATCTCGTTGATCTCGTCGAACTGGAGCTCGGTGCATTCGATCTGGTCGCGGAGCTCAGGGGCGGTGATCGCGCGCAGCGCATCGCAATCCCGCGCCTGCCCGACCTCGGTCAGCTTGTGAACGAACGCCGTGGGGCCGTCCTCGTCCGCGCATGCGGACAGCGCGACAAGCAAGAACACGCCAAGCGATGCGAGGAGCTTCCTCATGCTAACCGAGATCGTACAGGTACCAGGTGCCATCCACACGAACGACTTCGAAGAGGCACTGCGTGAGCTCGTCGCCGCGGCACGCGAACGGAAGCACGGCGCGGTCCGCATTGTTCGGATCGATGGTGAACGTTCCGCCCGCCTCGAGGGCGTCGTCGACCATCGGCGCGACGTCGTCGACGAGGCTCCACGTGTGGTCGTCGCACTCGACATCCGCTCGCACATCGGGCGCTGTCATCGCGAGCAGCGCATCACAGTCATGCGACGCGGCGACGGCCTTCAAGTCGGTGGCGACCTGTTCGGGCGAGCTCTCATCGGTGCAGCCGACGGCGAGCGTGGCAAGGATGGGCAGAACGGCGAGCATTTTCAGCATGCCTCGGTAGAAAGCAGCCCTCGTGCCGGTGCGACAGCGGCCAACTCGAGCTCACTTGACCGGCGCGACCTGTCGGAACTGTCCCCCCTGTCGAAGGTCGCGACGGCGCGTCGAGGAACTGTCGCGAAGCTCATCGCGTCTTTGCGCGCGCCACGTCGTCAGGCGAGCTGTCGCCAGCGTACCCGAGCACGAATGCGGCAATCAGCGGAAGAACGGCCAGCCACGTGCTCGTCATGCTGTGTGATGGAGCAGGCCACGTGCCAGCGCGACCCGCCGCGCTAACCGTCGATGAGCATGCGGTCGGGCGTCTCGAGACGCTCCTTGACCGCAACGAGGAACGAGACCGCTTCTTTGCCGTCGACGACGCGGTGATCGTACGAGAGCGCGACGTACATCATCGGGCGGATCTTGATCTCGTCGGCGATCACGATCGCGCGCTTGACGATGTTGTGCATGCCCAGGATGCCGGTCTGCGGGTAGTTCAGGAGCGGGGTGGACATCATCGAGCCGTAGATGCCGCCGTTGGTGATCGAGAACGTGCCGCCGGAGAGGTCGGCGAGAGCGAGCTTGCCGGTGCGCGCTTTCTCCGCGAGCTCGAGGATGCCCTTCTCGATGCCGGCGAACGACAGCGTGTCGATGTCGCGGAGCACGGGGACCACGAGGCCCTTGGGCGTCGAGACCGCGATGCCGAAGTCGTAGTGCTTCTTGTAGACGATGCTGCCGCCGATGATCTCGGCATTGATGCCCGGGAACAGCTTCGCGGCCGCAATGCATGCCTTGGCGAAGAACGACATGAAGCCGAGCTTCACGCCGTGCTGCTTCTCGAAGCTCTCCTTGTACTTCGCACGGAGATCCATGACGGCCGTCATGTCGACCTCGTTGAACGTCGTCAGCGATGCGGTCTCGTGCTGCGCTTGAACGAGGCGCTCGGCGACGCGCTTGCGGAGCGACGACATCGGCGCGATCTCGTCGCGCGGATCGACCTTCGCGAGACGATCCTGGTCAGACGGGCCAGACGACGGTGCGGCCGAGCCTTGCGCACTGCGCGCCGGTTGCGGCAGCGAGCCCTGTTCGCGAGCCTGCGCGCGCTGCGACGGAGTGAGGCGCATGAGCGCGTCCTTGTCGAGCTGGCTCTGACCGTTGCCGTTGGTCTGCGCGGCAACGAGAGGCTGGCGTCCCGTCGGTTGGGTGGGCGGCGAGACCGGAACGGTGGCCGCGGCCTTGGCCACCTGAGCTGCGGGCTGCGCGGGCGCCTGCGGAGCCGGAGCTTGCGGAGCCTCTTTCGCGGGGGCTGCCTTCGCGGGAGCAGCGGCGCCCTTCGCGTTCGTGTCGACAGCGCCGATGACCTCGCCGACCTTCACGGTCGCGCCGACCTGTGCGCGCTGCTCGGAGATGGCGCCTGCCGCGGGCGATGGAAGCGTGACAGTGATCTTGTCGGTCTCGAGCTCGGCGACTCCCTCATCGACGGCGACGGAGTCGCCGACATTTTTGAGCCATCGCGCCACGACCGCCTCGCTGATCGATTCGCCAAGCTGTGGAACTACGAGATCCGCCATGCGCGGAATCTACACCGGTCTAGCGAGGATCGAAGGCCTGCTTGAGGAGCAATTGCTGCTCCATGACGTGCGCCTTATGTGAACCCGTGGCGGGGCTCGCGGACTCGACGCGAGACACCAGCTCGTACTTGACCGGCTTGCCGCCGATCAGTGCCTGCAACCGCGGCGTCACGTAGGAACCAGCACCCATGTTGGACGGTTCGTCCTGCACGAAGAACAATTCCTTCATGCCGGCGTACTTGCCGGTGGTCTGCTCGGCCACGAGGTGCGGCCACCACGGGTAGAGCTTCTCGAGGCGAACGATCGCGACAGAGTGATCGTTGCGCTTTGCGCGCTCCTCGACGAGCTCGTAGTAGACCTTGCCCGTACACACGAGCACGCGGGTGACCTTGGTCGGATCGGCCTCGGCGTCGCCGAGCACGCGATGGAACCTTCCGTTCGTCAGCTCCTCGAGCGACGAGGTCGCCGCGGGCAGACGGAGCAGGCTCTTGGGCGTCATCACGATGAGTGGTTTGCGCATCGGGCGCAGCTGTTGCTCCCGCAACAGGTGGAACATCTGCGCCGGTGTCGTCGGCTGCGCGACCTGGATGTTCTGCTCGGCGCATGCCTCCAGATAGCGCTCGAGGCGCGCGCTGGAGTGCTCGGGGCCCTGCCCTTCAAAACCGTGCGGCAGGAGCATGACGAGGCCGGAGAGGCGCTTCCACTTGTCCTCCGACGACGTGATGAACTGATCGATGATCACCTGTGCGCCATTCGCGAAGTCGCCGTACTGCGCCTCCCACATGACGAGCGCATCGGGATAGTCGAGCGAGTAGCCGAACTCGAAGCCGAGCACGCCGGCCTCCGACAGGAAGCTGTCGTAGATGCGGCACTGCCCCTGATCGGGTTGCAGCTGACCGAGCACGAGGTGCTCGCGGCCCGTCTTGATGTCCGTGATGATCGCGTGGCGATGGCTGAACGTGCCGCGCGAGCAGTCTTGCCCCGTCAGGCGAACGTTGACGCCCTGATAGAGCAACGATCCGTACGCGAGGAGCTCGGCCATGCCCCAGTCGATCGGGCGCTCGCCCTTGCCCATCTCGGCGCGCTGCTGGAGCAGGCGTTCGATCTTGGGGTGCGGCGTGAACCCATCGGGAATCTGCGCCATCGAGCTCGAGATGTGCTCGATGACTTCGCGCGGAACCTTGGTGTCGGCCGGCACCGGCTCTTCCGAGAGTCCGCCGCGGTAGCCGTGCCACATGGCCGTCATCGACGGAGGAATCGGCCGCTGCTTGCTCTCCTTCGCGACCTTGAGCTCCGTCTCGAGCTCCGCGACGCGCGCCTGCGTCATCTGCGTGACCTCGTCCGCGGTGACCACGCCCTGGCTGACGAGGAAGTTCGAGTACACCTCGACCGGCGACGCCTTCTTGCGAATCACGTCGTACATCAGCGGCTGCGTGAACGACGGCTCGTCGTTCTCGTTGTGCCCGTACTTGCGGAAACAGTACATGTCGATGACGACGTCGGATGCGAACTGCGCGCGGTACTCGCACGCCATCTCGATGACGTTCGCCATGGCGTCGAGGTCCTCGCCGTTGACGTGCCAGATCGGGCACTCGAGCATCTTGGCGATGTCGGTGCAGTACGGCGTGGAGCGCTGCTCCGCCGGCGACGCGGTGAAGCCGACCTGGTTGTTCACGACGAGGTGAACGCTGCCGCCCGTGCGGTAGCCCGGCAGGTTGGACAGCTGGAGCGTCTCCGCGACGAGGCCCTGCCCTGCGAACGCGGCGTCGCCGTGGATCATCACGCCCAGCACGCGGCGATGCTCCACGTCACCGTGACGCGTCTGCTTGGCGCGCACGCGACCGGCGATCACGGGGTCGACCGCCTCGAGGTGCGACGGGTTGAAGCACAGCGAGACGTGCATCTGCGTGCCCGTTGCGGGATCGACACGGTCCGTCGAGAAGCCGAGGTGGTACTTCACATCGCCGCCGCCCATCACCTTCTCGGGCTCGACGTCCTCGAAGTGACCGAACATCTCGCGCGCGGGGCGCTTACAGATCTGCTCGATCGTCGTGAGGCGACCGCGGTGCGCCATGCCTAGCACGGCCTCGATCGCACCGAGACGCGCGCCGTGCATCAGCGTCAGGTCGACGGCGGGAATGAACGACTCCGCTCCCTCGAGCGAGAAGCGCTTGGTGCCCGGGTAGCGCGTATGACAGAAGCGCTCGAACTGCTCGCTGTTGATCAAGAGTTGCAGCATGTGAAGCCGCAGCTCGCGAGGGGGCTTGCGATCGACCTGCGCTTCCATCCGCTCGGCGAGCCACGACCGACGGGCGGCGGACTGGATGTGCATGAACTCCAGGCCGACGGAGCTGGCGTACACGCGCGTCAGATAGGCGGTCAGCTCGTCGAGAGTTGCGTGCGGGAGGCCGTGCACGCCTGTCGGTTGGATCACGCGATCCTTGTCGCGCGCCGTGAATCCCCAGGCAGCCGGGTCGAGCTCGGGAACCGGTGCGGTCTCGAGCAGGCCCAACGGATCGAGCTTCGCCATGAAGTGACCGCGGCTGCGGAACGCATTCACGAGCGGCCAGGTGGACGGGTTCGCGGCGAGCGGCGCCGTCGAGACCGAGATCGTGCGGCTAACCGCAGGAAGAGCCGCGCCATTGCCGTTCCTGCTGTACGTGCCGTTACCGTTCGTGCCGGTTCCATTCGCGCCGTTTCCATTCGTGTAACCGCGCGCGCTCGTGTTGCCGTCGATGCCCGGCGTCTCTTCATCACCCGGCGAGTCGTCGCCCGTCTCGTGCGGGGCGCCGTGCGGATCGTTCAACAGCCCGTGCCAGCTGGAATCCACGGCAGCTGGCTGCTCGAGGAAGCTGTCGCTGAGTTGATCGAGATACGCGAGAGACGAGGCAAGCTCGAGGACGTCGACGGACATCGTAGGTGGCGTAGGATACCCCTCCCGTGTGGAACGTGAAGTGATCACCAGCGACGAATGAGCTTCGGGTTTACCCGTCGGTAACCTGGCAGTTCAGCCGGTGCAAATTGCCTCAGCTCTACGGAATTTCGTCGGCGCCGGGGTCGGGAGATGTCGCCGCTGGTTGCGGGCGCGGCTCGCCATCCGCGTCGGTGGCGAGCGTGACGGCCGGATCCCCCGTTTCCTTCGCGGGCGACGTCGCGCTCAAGTGGTAGTTGCGCGCGGTCGGATCGACGAACCCCGGATCGAGCTGCATGTTCGCCGTGCCGTCCACATAGCCGGTGTCGACGACGCTGCTCGACACCGTGCACCCCGCTCCGATGCCAGGGGCGGTGTTGTTCGCCGCGATGATGTTCCGGATCGCAACGTTCGCGCTGTTCGTGCAGCCGATCGCACCGGCGACACCACCCGGCGTGTTGGCCGCGAACGTCGAGTGAACGATCGAGCCGCTCGGCACGTCCTCGAGCACGAGCGCGGGCAGGGTGTAGCCCGGCTGCGTGTCGTTGTTCACGATGTACGTGTTCGCAATGTCGACGGGCGCCGCATGCGCATACGCCGCGTAGTAGTGGGCGCTCTCGATGCGCGTGCTCCGCATCGTCAAGCCGCAGCCGTCCGCGTAGATGCCCTGCGCTCCTCCGGTGGAATGAACGCGATGGAGCTCGAGCATCCCTCCGATGCAGTGCACACCGTCGGCGTTTGCGTCGAGCGCGAGCGCGAGGCCAAGGACCGCGAGGTGCGCACCGCCCGTGACGGAGATGCCGATGATCGGGCTCGCATCCGCGATGACATGAAACGTCGACCCTGCGCCGGCGAGGAACCCCGACTGCGCGACCGAGAGCGTGACGCCGCGAACGTACGTGCCCGGCGCCATCTTCACGATGTCCGTCGTCGGCGTGAGCTTTCCGACGGCGGTATCGAGCGCGCACGGCGTCATCAGCGTGCAGGCTGTACCGATACCGCCGGCCGCGGCGTAGACGAAGCGAGCGGAGTCCGCGCACGTTCCGTCAGGGAGGCACACGTCGCTCGGGCATTCGCCGTCATCGACGCACGCGCGGCAGACGTGGATCAGCGGATCGCACGCCGGTTTCTCCGCCGTCGGGCACTCGTCAGGCACGAGGCACTCCGGCTTCGCGTCGGGTCCTGCGTCGCTACCGCCGTCGCGTGTCCCGACGGTCGCGTTGGGAATATCTGCGATCAGCTCGCAGCCTCCTACGACGAGCAGCGCGCCGAGCCAGAGGCGAGTCACGGAACCTCGTCGGCTCCGAGGTCGGGCGCGGTCCCCGCGGGCTGCGGACGCACCTGGAGATCAACATCGAGGGGCAGCACCGCCGCCGGATCGCCGATGCCGCGGACGGGGGACGCGGCTTGCAGATGGAAGTCGGTCGCGCTGACAAACTGCGGATCGAGCGTCACGTTGTGATCATTCGCGCCACCGTAGCCCGCCTCGATGTCGCTGTAGCTCACGACGCACTCGTTGGTCGGCGGCGCCGCATTGCCGAACGAGATCACGTTGCGCGCGGTAATTCCCGCGACGCAGACGAGCGAGTTGGTGCTGCCGTGGTTCCCCGCGATGGTCGTGTTCTCGACCGCACCGGTCGTGCCCGTGCCGCTGATCGTGAACACCGGATTCGCGTTCCCCGCCGTGCCGTTGTCGACGAGCATCGAGTTGCGAATGTGCACGATGCTCGCGCCGTTGGAGAAGTAGCCAGCGTACGCAGCCTGGGTCTTCACGACGGAGTAGTCGAGTGTGAAGTCGCACTGCGCGGTCGAGAAGAAGCCGAGCCCGCCGTTCAGCCACGTCGTGCGCGAGTACGTGACCTTGCCGCCCTCGCAGTACCCCGCATACCAGGTCTGCTCGTCGAACGTGATGCCCGTGATCGTCGTGCCCGGACCGTTCGACTCGACCATGAAGTTCAGCGGGTCGGCGCCACCGACGAGCGTCGCGCCCTCGCCTGCCATCGTGACGGGAATGGCGGGCTTGATCTTGATCGACGTCGTCAGCGTATACGTGGCGGCCGCGAGCTTGATCACGTCCTTCGTCGCCGACAGCGACGCGACACTCGTATCGAGCGAGCACGGCGCCGCCGCCGAACAGACCGCCCCGGATCCCGTGGGCGCGACGTAAAGAATTCGCGCTTCCGCCGCGCACGTTCCGTCGAGAAGACACACGCCGTTGGCGCCGCACTCCGCGTCGATCCGACACTCGCGGCACACGTGGTTGTCGCAGGTCGGCTTCGCGGCGGTCGTGCACTCCACGTTTGTCGTGCACTCGTTCATGGCGTCACTGCCGCTGCCCGCATCGTCCCCGCTCGCGGATGCATCGTCGCCGCTCATCGATCCGTCGGGACGATTGGAGTTGGAGCTCGGGATGTTCGCGATGAGCTCGCAGCCCGCAGCACCAGCGAACAACGCGAGGAGGATCACGCGCACCTTCACGGAACCTCGTCGTACCCGAGGTCAGGCGCGGAACCGGCCGGCTGGGGCCGCGGCTGGAAGTCGATATCGAGCGGCAGCACGTTCGTTGGATCGCCAATGCCGCGCACGGGCGACGTCGGCTGGAGGTGATAGTCCGTCGCGCTCACGAACAGCGGATTCAGCGTGACGTTGTTGGTGTTCGTGCCGGCAAAGCCCGCCTCGACATCGCTGTACGAGACCGTGCACGCTGCCGTGGGGGGCATCGCGTTGCCGAACGAGATGACGTTGCGAATAGGGAACGCGCCGGCGCAGCTGATCGACGGCTGACCGTTGCTGAGGTTGTTCGCGATGGTGGTGTTCTCGATCGCGCCGGTCAGGGCGGCGTCCTGAAGGATGATCTCCGCGATCGTTCCGTCGGTAGTCCCGTTGTTCGCGAACAGCGAGTTGCGGACGTGGAGCGTCGACGTGCCATCGGGAATGCTGATCGAGTACAGCGAGTTGCCCGTCCACACCGTGCGCTCGGCGGTGACATCGCACGGGTTCGCGGCGAAGAACCCGAGGAGTGACGACTTCATGGTCACGCGCGCGAGCGTGAGCTTGCCGCCCATGCACTCGCTGCCGAACTTCGCGTTGTGATCGAACGTGATGCCCGTGAACGTGACGTCGCCCGTCGTCGTCCACGTGAACCCGAACATCGCGGCGACCATGTTGCGGATCGTGGCGCCCTCGCCTGCGATGACAACGGGGACGGCGGGCGCGATCGCGAGGGTCGCCGTCCGGTCGTACAGCAGCGGAGCGAGCTTGATGACATCGCGGTTTGCCGCGATCTGCGCAACGGCTTGATCGAGCGCGCACGGCACTGCGGTGCTGCACGTCGTGCCTGTTCCCGTCGGTGACACGTACATGATCCGCGCCGCTGCCGCGCACGTCCCGTCGACCATGCAGACACCGTTGACGCCGCAGTCCGTATCGATCTGACACGCTCGGCACACGTGATCGGCGCCGCACGTCGGCTTGGCGGCCGTCGTGCAATCCGGGTTCACGGTGCACTCGGGCATCGGCATCGCGTCATCACCACCGCCAGCGTCATCGCCCGTGATGACGTCGTCGCCGTTCCCACCGGCGTCGTCGGACTGCGCGGATGCGCTCGAGGTCGGGATGTCCGCGATGAGCTCGCAGCCGCCCAGCAACATCACTGTCGCCAGCACCGCTGCGCGCGCGGTCACCACGCTCGCTCCACGACGAGGCCGCCGCCCGAGCTCGTCGCCCAGCCGGTAACGACGGGCTGATCGGGCTTGGGTTTCTTGAGATACAGGTACACGCCCGCGCCGACGCCCGCCGCGCCGATGACGAACAGCGCCGTCGTCACGTGCGACCACGTGCGCGCGGAGTCGAGCTTGTCCTGCCCCGCCTTGGTGCACTCCACAGGCTCTTGACCCTGATCGCACATATCGAGGCCCGACGACTTCTTCTTGAGCGTGACGATGCCTGTGATGAGGCTGAGCGCGACCACGCCCGCGCCCGCGCCACCGACGTAGTACGGCAGCTTCGCGTGCGACGAGCCGCCCGGCTGATCGATCGGATTCTCGTCGCTACCGCTGCCTGCACCGTCCTCATCGGCGACGGCAAGCGTGACCGTGGCCGTCTCCCCCTCGACGGCGCGCACCGTGATCGCCTTGCCGCCCCGGGCCTTCACGACATGCTTGCCCGGATCGATCGGAATTGGCTCGCTGATATCCGACTGCTCGACGCCGTCGATGAACACGGGCGCGTCCGCCGCGACCTTGCCGCGCTCGATCTGGACCTTCGGCATGCGCCCTTCGATATCGGCGAGCGCATCCTGCGCGATCTTGTGGCGCTGCGCCTCGGCGGCGCCATTGGTCTTGCTGCTGATGACGCCGAGCAGCTTCGCCGCGTCGCTGAGCTTTCCGATCTTGGACCAGCACAGCGCGAGGTTCAGCTCGGTACCGAGCGCCGCATCGAGCTGAAGGCTCTGCTCGAACAGCGGGCACGCATCGAGGTACTTCTCCTGCTTGTAGAGCGCACGGCCCTTGTTGAACAGGTCCTTGGCGTCGGAGGCGTCATCGGCAAATGCGAGGCGCACGGGTGCGAGCAAGAGCGCGAGCGAGACCGTCGCGGCGACGGGGGCGCGCGTCAGTGCTGGCAATCGAGAGGGTCGTCGCATGAGGAGAGCGGCTTCTTCTTCCCGCTCTGCTTGGGCGGAGTCGGGGTGACCTTCGTATCAGTCTTCGGCGGCGACGTGGTCACCGTCTTGGGCGTTGTCGAGATCGTCTTGGGCGCCGTGGTTTGGACGACCGGGGGCGCGACGAGCGCCTTGGTCTCTACCTTGGGCGTCTCCGCCTTCGTCTCGACCTTCGGCGTCTCGACCTTCGGGGCCTCCGTCTTCGTCTCGACCTTTGGGCTGTCGACCTTTGTCGGAACGGGCGACGGCTTCGCGGCGGACGGCTCTTCGATCGGCGTGACCGTCGGACGCGGCGCCGTCTTCGCGGGCGCCTCCTTGGCATTGCCTCCGCCCAGCGCGAGCATCGCGCCGATACCGACGCCGACGATCGCGAGCACGGTGACGATCACGACGGGCCACTTCGTCGACTGCCGGGGAGTCGCGACTGCCATCGCGGCGCTCTGCGGGATGCCGGCTGTCGCTTCGTAGGGGCGCGCGACCATCTGCGCAGCGGGCGTGATGACCTCCATCGTGCCGAGGTCGTTCGGCGTGAACGATCCGCGGTTCGGCGTCGAGTGAAGCGGCGGAACGAACGGAACGATCGGCGCCGCCGGATCGATCAGCGTCGGCAGCGCGTGCGCACCACTGACTCGATTCGGTGGCGGAACACTCGCACTCGGCCGCGGGTACGGACCGCTCGCCGGCACGGGGTGCGAGCCCGACGGACGCGCGAGTTGCGGCACCGGCGTCATCTTCGGCACCGGCTCGGAGTGGATCGGCGTCGGCAGGACGTCGTCGAGATCCATCGTGCCCTCGCCCTTGGGCACGGGCTTGAACTTCCCCCACGGCGTCAGCAGCGCGTCGTCGAGGTCGTCGTGCGTCGCGCCCGGCGTCCCCTTCGCCTTCTCGCGCACGGCGCCCGGCAGCAGCGGCACTTCGATCGCGGAGGCATCGGCGGGGAACGCACGGATGCGCGTCTCGTCGGCGGGCAGCGGGCCGACGACCTCGCCGGAGAACGACGGGAGATTCTCCTCGGACGCGAGCGTGCGCCACGGCTCCGGCGGGGTGCCGTAGAGGTCGCGCATGAACCGCTTCAGATCGCGCGGCGCGAGCGACGCCTTCACCGCATCGGCCGCCTTCTCGATGCCCTCGAGCATCTCGTGCGCGTTCTGGTAGCGGTTGTTCGGATCCTTGGCGAGCGCCTTCATCAGCAGCTCGTCGACCTCCGGTGCAAGGCCCGGCACGACGGCAGACGGTGGCGGCGGATCGAAGCGCACGATCGCGGACAGCGTCTCGTAGTCGCTCTGCCGCTTGAACGGCCGCACGTGCGTGACCATCTCGTAGAGCACGACACCGAGGGAGAACAGGTCGCTGCGCTGATCGATGTTGTTGGTGTTGCACTGCTCGGGCGAGAGGTACGCGACCTTGCCCATCAGGACGCCGGCCTCGGTCTTGGTCTCGCGCGAGCGCGCCTTCGCGACGCCGAAGTCGAGCAGCTTGACGGTGCCGTCGTAGCTGACCATCAAGTTTGCGGGCGAGATGTCGCGATGCACGACGCCGAGCGGCTTGCCGTCGGTGCCGACGCGATCGTGTGCATACGAGAGTCCCTGCACGGCGCCCGCTGCGATCGCGAGCGCGATGGACAGCGGGACTTTCTTGCCGAGCGCGACGGTGCGCGACAGGACGTCGAGCACGTCCTCGCCGTGCACGTACTCCATCGTGTAGAAGTACGCGTCGCCGATCTGTCCCAAGTCGTAGACCTGCGCGACATTGGGATGTTGCAGTTGCGCGGCGAGACGGGCTTCGTCCAAGAACATCGTGACCCAGCGCGGGTCGTCATCGCGCTCCGGACGGATGCGCTTGAGGACGACGTATCTCTCGAACCCCGCGAGACCATTCGCGCGAGCGAGGAAGATTTCGGCCATGCCTCCCTGAGCCAGACGAGCCAAAAGCTCGTACTGGTTAGAAGCCGCCCCACGTATGACCTCGCCTCCGGTCACCCCTCAAGGATCCGGGGTGGCGACCATGTGGTCAAGGTCCGAGTTGATCGCGACGCCGCTATTCTATGTAGGTGAAACTACTCTGCTAACGGTCGTTTGCAGCGGGGGATCGCACACGCAGCGCCTCCACCTGGTCGACGGGGAGCTTAGCGTTCGCCTCGATCACTACAGATTTCACGATCTTCAGCGCGTCGAACTGGACGAGCTTGAGCTCGGGGTTGTGGGTGATGGTGAGAGCCCCGCCGATCGTCTCGACCGCGCTGAAGTCGAGGATCTCCACGCTGCCGAGCTCGTCGATCGTGATCGAGTCGTTGACCGTCGTGAGCTTGGGGGCCGCGATGGTCGCCAGCGAGCTGCCTGCTTCGATCGTAAACGCGCGCGTGCGCTCCAGCTGCGGGAGAAAGACGCCGTGCAGGAGCGCGTTGCTCTCCACGCGGATCGCGCCGCCCACTTCGCGCAGGTGATCGAGGCGGAGCTCTTCGACGGCGAGCGTGGGACCGATGTTCACGTCGCCGGTGATGCGCTCGACCTTGAGCGGCGACAGATCGAGCGGCGCGCCGGTCCTGACCGTGAGCGAGCCCATCCACGTGCAGGCCGCCACGCGATCGACGTCCGCTTGCTCGGCGATCGAGACGGCGCCGATGCGATTGCAGTTCGCGACGGCGGGCGGAGGCTTCTGCCCGCCACCGCACGCGCCGAGCAACACCAGGCTACTTAGTGCGCGGTACATCGACGACCTCACCGCGGCACGCGCGCAGGTAGCGATGGATGGTCTCGGCGAGGCCCAGGTAGAGCGCATCCGCGAGCAGCGCGTGACCGATCGACGCCTCTGCGATCTCCGGAACGGTGCGAGCGAGCAGCGGAAGGTTGCGCAGATCCAGATCGTGGCCCGCATTGACCTTCATGCCAGCGGCGACCGCCGCGCGTGCGGTGTCTTTCACGCGCGCCATCTCGATGTTGAAGACAGGCTTGCCCCACGACGCTGCGTACGGCTCCGTGTACAGCTCGACGCGATCGACGCCCGTCGCTGCTGCTGCCGCCATGTTCTCCGGCGTGCAGTCCATGAACATCGCCGTGCGCACGCCCGCCTTCTTCATCCGCTCGATGATCGGCGCGACGACGCCCTGCTCCTTTGGCATGTCCCAGCCGTGGTCACTCGTCACTTCGCCCGGTGTGACGGGGACGAGCGTGAACTGCGTGACGCGCAGCTCGAGCGCGATCGCCACGAGCTCTTCACGCGCATCGCCCTCGAGGTTGAACTCGGCGCCGCGCTTGTCGCAGAGGGCGCGGAGCGCGCGCACGTCCTCGACGCGCGTGTGGCGATTGTCGTGGCGCCAGTGCAGCGTCAGGCCTTGCGCGCCCGCATCGAGGCACGCTGCGCCCGCCACTTCCGGTGACGGGTTGTTCGCGCCGCGCGAGTTACGGAGGAGCGCGACCTTGTTGAGGTTGACCGACAGGCTGATCGCCATGCCGCTCTCTTACCGCAACCGCCGTTAGAAATCGATCGCGGTTCCCAGTCCTCCGCCGACGTGCGAGCTGCCGTCGCGGGCGCCGTAGGACAGCTGTCCTTTGAGGGACAGACGGCCGATGCGGTACACGATGTCGTACGCGATGTAGAGCCCCGCGTGATCGACGACAACACCCGGCAAGTTGGTCTTCACGACCGATGCTCCCATCAGGAACGGCGCGGCTGTGTCCCATTGCAGGCGGACAGTCGCTGTCCCTCCGAGATCGCCGAGATACTCGCCTCCCACCGAGACATTGCTTCGCCACGGCCGCCCGAACCAGACGCGTCCCCCCGCACCGGCGGTGAAGCCGTCCTGGGAGACACCGAGCGACGCGCGCGCGTCGACGAACAACGAGCGATACGGCCGAAACCGCACCTCGCCAAAGCCGTAGCGCAGCTGGCGCAGGACGCTCGTCGTGTCGGCGGAGGGATTCTCTTCGTAGTTCGGCGTCCGCCCGTCGATGGTGCCGAAGCCGAACGAGATCTGATGGATCCAGCGCAGGAAGCGATGCGTGTACGCCGCCTCCGTGCGGATCCAGCGATCGTCGAAGCCGTAGCGATTCCCGAAGTCGTGACCTGCGACATCGACGGAGAACGCATCGCGCGTGTAGCCGAGCCGCTTTAGATCTAGCTCTTCGAGGCGATCGATCTCCTCGGGGTCGACGCGCACGATCTGCGGCTCGCGTGCGGATGCGAAGTGCTCGACCTCCAGACCGGCGGCGTCCTTGCCGTGGATGAAGTACTCCACGCCCGGCGGCGTCGCCGGCGGCAGCGTCGCGTACCAACCGCCGGCGCTCGAGCGCTCGAACGGGACCTCGGCCCACGCGTTCGTACCGACGGGGCGCCACGCGACGCCGAGCGTCTCTGCGAACGGCGCATCGATCATCGCCGCGAGCTCGATCGGAGCACCAACGGGCGCCGACAGCGGTGGCGTGTGAATGACGAGGGAATGCGGAGCAGGTTCATGCTCGGTGGTCGCGACGCGAGGTTGCGCCGAGGCGATCGATGCAGATCCGATAACGAGAGCAATCAAGAGGTGGCGCATGGTCATCCTCACCAGTCGAAGTTCATGGCCATACCGCCAGAGAAGCCGGAGTGGTCGATATCGCGCGCCTGGTAGGAGACGCGCACCGACGGGTAGAACCACGACAAGCTCTTCCAACCGACGTCGCCGATGAGGCGCACGCCGAAGTCCTCGGGCAGCGGCATGTCGGTGACCTGCACGGTCAGCTGCACGGGCACGACCGGGTTGGGCAGCCAGTGATACGCGGCCTCGAGCAGCGTGCCGACACCATCGGTGAAGCTCGCGCCGATCGCGAGGTTCGTCGAGTTCTCGGCACCGAAGCGAACGCGAGCGCGCGCACCGAGTCCCGTCGAGAACTTGCAGCCCGCCGTATCGACCGCGTTGCGGCAACGACCCGCGTCTGCTGTCGGCATGTCGTCCGTCGTGAGGAGACCCGCCTGCGGACGGATCATCAGCGCGATGGTCGGCTTCAGACGGAACTCGAGCTCGGTGTAGACGTACGTGAAGTTGACGCGCTTGCAGCGGTAGTCACCGTTGGAGTCGAGGCACTGATGCGTCTGATCCGCGTCGATGACGTCCTTGGGACCGCCGGTGCCCGACAGCG
The DNA here is from genome assembly GCA_036499725.1 of Kofleriaceae bacterium. Classification (GTDB taxonomy): domain Bacteria; phylum Myxococcota_A; class Polyangia; order Haliangiales; family Haliangiaceae; genus JABFXX01. The sequence goes on along the minus strand of DASYDE010000057.1, from coordinate 8,485 downwards.
TTCCGAACCCGAGGCGCACGGCGTACACCGGCTCGAGGAAGCGGTACGTAAAGTCCATCTCGGCCTGGTAGTACTGATCGAAGCCCTTGTTGAGCTTGCCGTCGAAGTCCACGTAGTCGACGTGCGCGTCGATGTGCGAGCGCCCCGCTTCGATCGCTGGCTCCGTGACGTCCTCGTCGATCTGGATGAGCTCGGGCTGTTGCTGGGAGCCGAGCACCGGGCCGGTATCGTTCTCTTGCGTCGGATCTGTCGCCTCGACGTACCAGGCGAGCGGTCCCGCGACGACGCGCCTCCCGTCGACGGTCGCGCGCAAGTACGTATCGCCGTCACGGCGTAGCGGCTGACGCGTGAAGCCGGGCGCACCCGGCGCGCGCGTGTACAACCATGCCTCGCCAATCTCCGTGGGACGGCGCACGAGGAACGCCATCTGGAGCGGATGGCCCGGCAGGGCGCGCACGAGCGGTGCAACGGCGACGAGCGGCGAGCTCGATTCCTGCTGCGTTCTCGCCAGCTCGTCGGCGAGCTGTTGGATGCGCGGATTGCGGTCGTTCGCGTCGACGCTGCGCGCACGAGCGAGCGCTTCGTCACGAGCGGTGATCTGCACTTGCAGACTCGCAATCTCGTTCGCGATCACCATGCTGTAGGTCGTCCTGGGATCCTCCTTGAGCAACTTCTGCCAGCGCGCGATGCGCTGCTCGGGCGCCTTGCCGAGCGTGTCGCGCCACGCATCTCCGGCGAGCGCGACGTGATCGATCGCGACGGCGGAGGCACCCGCGGCGGGAGTCCCCGCAGCGGCAAGCGTGTGCGTGCTGAGATCGACGCCGACCTGCCACGGATCGACGAAGTGGCGCGGCGACGAGAGCAGGACCACGTGATCGCCCGCGAGGATGCGCTTCGCGAGCGTTCCGTCGGCGCGTGCGACGCTGATCTTGTCGCCGCTCTTCTCGACAACGAGTGTGCCCAGCGCGAAGCGATCGCGCAGCGTGGCCCCCGAGCGCGGATCCTTGACGACAACCTCGTGGTCGAGCTGGAGCTCGCTGCCCTGCCCCACGCCGTCCTTGGCGCCCAGGTCCACGTAGATCTTTTCACCGTCGACCGCGAGCACGGTTGGCTCGGCAACGGCGACAGCAGGCAGTAGTGCAATGGCGACGATGATCGAAAGCTTCTTCATCTCGCCCTCCTAGAAGTCCACGACGACGTTGCCGCCGCTGGTAAAGCCATAGTGTTCTTGGTCGCGCGCCGCATAGCCGACGCGGATGCCGAGGCGCACGCCCGGAACGATCGCGTGCGCGATGTCGTAGTAGAGCCGCACGCCAACGTCCTTCTCTCGAGCTGGCAGGTTCGTGACCTCGACGGTCGCGGACATCGGAACACCCGGCACCGTTCCCCACCCGAGGCGAAAGAAGCCGTTCGCTCCGACGTCGGCGAGATATTCGACACCCGCGGCGACGTGGCTCGCGTCGCGATCACCGAGCCGGACCTCGCCGCGAAACCCTGCCTCGAAGTTGCTGCTCGCGAGCACCATCACGCGGCCGTCGACGTGCACGCCCTCGACCGGCGCGAGCCCCAGCTCGAACCAACCGCTCACGCGAAAGCCGTTGTCGGGCCCACTGGGCACATCACCGATCAAGCGGGTGTAGCCGACGCGTAGCTCGTCGACGGGATACGCCCACAGCCGATATGCAAAGTCGGCATCGACGCGGTAGTAGCGGTCGGTGAGCGTGTTCGTCGCGCCCGGCAGCTTCCGCGAGCCGAAGTCGACGTACTCGAAGTTGCCGCCGACGCGCGAGCGACGATGGTTCGAACGCGCCGAATCGCGGGTGCGCCGTGCATCGCCCTCGCCTTCGATGACCGGCATCGTGTGCGGCCACGCTGGACTCGCGAAGACGGGCTCGTCACCGGCCGCGATGTAGTAGTCGAAGCCGGGCATGGCGACGGCCTGCGCGGGCACGATCGCGACCCAGTGCGCATCATCCTTGCGGACGAGCTCCTGCGAGGTGAACGCGACGGGCGCACCACCGGTGTGCGTGCGGTAGAACAGCCGCAGCGTCGGCGTCGCGGGCGGCGCCTCCGCGACGAGCTCGAGGGGAGTGCCAGCGGTCGCTTCCGCGGGCGGGACGTGTGTGATCGCCGTTGCCTGTGCAGCTCCCGCGAGCGCGCACACGAGAACGAGCGACGAGTAGATGTTCATCGTCGACCTCACCAGTAAAACCCCAGGCCTGCGCCACCGCCGACGCCGCCGTGTAAAGAGCTGCGTCCTTGCCACGAGGCGCGCAGGATGATCGAAGTGTTCCCGAAGCCGATCCACTCGAGGTCGGTGCCGAGCTTGGCGCCGACGTCATCGCCGTTGGGTTGGTTCGTTGCACCGACGGAGATGCCGAGCAGCACGTCCTTCCACGGCTGATCACCGAACCGGATCTCGCTCAGCGTGCCGACCTGATCGATCGTCCGCAGCAAGAACGAGAGGTTCGCTTGGTCGCGCTCGCCGATGCGGACCAGACCCGAGCCGCCCACCCCGAAACCGTCCTTGCCGACACCCGCGAGCAGCGCGCCCTCGAACGACAGCGCGACGTTCTCCGCTTTCGTGCCGAGCTCGATGCTCGCGTAGCCGTAGTGAAAGCCCGTCTGCGGCATCGGGTTCGCCGGATCCCACGTCGCGTTCTTGCTTCCGCCCGCGCCGGCATACACGCCGTAGCCGACACCGATCGCGTCGACGGTGCCGCCGAGGCGATACGTGAAGTCGACGCTCGCCGTGGACATGTGGTCGGAGTGATCGCCCGAGCGCTTGTCGAACGTGGCGAAGTCGAGGTACTCGCCCGTCAGCTTCACCGACGATTGATCGCGACGCGGCGCGAACGTGTCCAGCACCGAAGGCGGCGCAACGGTGATCGAGAGCGGTCGCTCTGGCGCACCCGCCGCGAGCCCAGATGTGCCGCGGGGCGTGGAGACCTCGACGAAGTACTCGACGCCGGGCGCCTTGACGACCGCGGCTGGCAGCGTGCCGCGCAGGTACTGGTCATGTTCGCGCTGCAACAGCACGCGGCGATACGTCCGCTCGCCCGTCGTGCGGTAGTGCAAGTACGCACTCGCGACGGCGCTCGGTTCGTCGAGAACGAACACGAGAGGGACGTCCTGACCGATCGGCGCGATCGAGCGAACCTCGTGGTGCGCCGTCGTCACCACGTCCGTCCCCGACGGGGCCGCCGTCGTGCGGAGCTGCTCGCGCAGATCGCGCATGACTTGTACGTCGGTGCGAATCGCCTCCGCGTACGGCGAATTCGCGCGCTGCGACAAGTAGCGCTCCCAGCCCGCGATGCGCGCGTCGAGCGATTGCCCCGTCTGCTGCGCGAACAGACCGAGGACCTCCATCGTTGCCGGATCCGACGGCGGTGCTTGCGGCACGGGCCGCGTGGGCGCCGTCGGCGCGGGCTCGTCGGGACGGTTGACGTAGATCTCGACGACATCGCCGACCTTGACGTCGCCGACCATCTCGCCGACGACCGCGCGCGACAGCGAGGCGCCGGCCTGCGTGACCGTCGCGGCGCCGATCGGAATCCAATCCTCGACGACGGCGCGTGTGACCGGATGCTTCAAGCGGATCGTGCGCTTGATCCGCAGCGCTGCTCCCGTGTCGACACCTTGCGCCGAACCGAGCGTCACGTAGATCTCTTGCTGCTCGATCTTCACGATCGAGCCATGCACGATCGCGTCATCGGCGTGCGCCGTCGCAGCGAGTGCGGCGACTGCGACGAGCGCGTATGCGGGCCTCATGGCGTCTCCTCCCAGAACGATGACCACTCACCCGTGTCCTTCGCCTTTGCAGGCACCTGAACGGGCTGCTTCACGACCTGCGGAGGAGGAGACGATTGCTCGGGCTCGGGCGGCGGCTCGACAGTCACCGGGGCCGGCGGCGGCGCGACCATGATCGGCGGCTGCTGGCGAACTACGGGCGGACGCATGACCGGCGGCCCCTCGACAGGCGGACGTTGGCGCATGCGCAGCGCCCCATTCGCCACGCGCTGGTCGGGCACGTTCAGCCGACCACTCGCGTAGTCGTGGTTCCACGCGCTGCTCGCATCGTTGCATTCGTCGACGACGCCGTTGCCGTGGACCGCCGATGCGACGAACGCGGTGGCCACCAGGCCCATCACGATCGCGGCGCCAGTGGACGAATCCGCGACGCCGATCGCGCTGATTCCGAGGAGCCCGCCCACCACGCCATCGGCGCCGACCAGCCCCTTGCTGGTGTCGCAGACGGGACGCTCCGAGATCAGTCGCTCCGGCCGAGGGCCATCGAGGGTGAGTGCGCACGCCGGCGCGATACCGAGCGCGCTCGCGAGCGCTATCGGAGCGGTGAGTCTGCGGACGAAACGGGCCACGAACCCACGAGACGACATTCGACGTCGACCGTCACGGTGGTGATCGCTGCAACCAACGGCAACGAACGCGAAGGTCCTGTCCGCGTGCCGACTCTGGACAACGTTTGCCAACCGAGTCGATCAGAAATCGCGACGACGCGGGGCTCAGTTCACGCGCTGATCACGTGGAGAAAGCGACCTGCAACCACCCAGACAGCCGACGTTGACGTGGTGACTCGTGCCACCGATCTTCCCGTTTGCACCCCCACGCGTCGCTCACCAGGCGAACGCGCACGAACGACAAGGTCATCGACCACGGTGGAGTTTACGTGTGCCGTTCGGGTCAACGACAACGGATCTACGCGACGTCAACGCAAGCCACCAGACGTCGACGTCGTGACTCTACGCGGAGGCGAAGTCTGTCGCAGTCGCGAACGGGGTGGCGGTCAGAGCATCGGGGGCGCCGATGGGCACGACGCCGAGGCGTGCGACAAGCGCGTGCTCCGCGCGCGGGTCTTCAGGTCCCCATACGCCGAGGACCTTCGCCACTTCCGACGGCTTCGCCGAGCCCTCGGAGCTCGTGCGCACGCGGACGCGGACGAGCGCCGGCGCCGGCGGCCAGTCGAGAGCAGCGCACAGCTTCAGCGCCGCCTCACCAGCGATGACGGACGCCTCGCGCACGAAGTGCCGCACGTCGATCGATTTTTCGCCACGCGTGACAATCGCTTCGGGCTTTGCGATCAGCGCTGCCGCGAGGCGCTCGAGTCGCGCCGCATCGTGCGTGATGCCATCGGCCGCGGGGCGGATCAGCATGTCGACCGCATCGATCCACTTGCCGAGACCGGCGTCGCCGGGCTGGTTCTTGAGCAGCGGATGGCCGGTCAGGCAAATCGTGCGGCAGCTCGCGACCTCGATGCCCGGCGGACACACGGATGCGAGTCGCTCGCGCACTTCGTCGGCGGAGAGCTCGACGCGCGGCGCGCCTTCCGGCGCTTCCCAGGACGGAACACCGGGGACGACGTGCTCCAGATCGACGTCGAGGACTTCTCCCAGCGACGGCACACCGAGGCCGAGCGCCGGCCCGAACACGATGCGCGGCTTGGGCGAGAAGCCGCGCGTCATCGCGAGCGGGAGGTCTGCGCGGCGCAAGCTACGCGAGAGCAGACGTACGAGATCGAGGTGACCGAGGAACGCGGCGCGACCGATCTTTGCGAAGGTGAGGCGATACGTCGTGTATGGCAAGCCCGAGGCGTGATGCCCGGCCACACGCACGCGCTCGGAGCGCTCCGTCTCGCGGTCGCGCGACTTGCGCGCCTGGTTCTGGTGTTCGACTTCAGGTGCAGCCCCTGCCCGCTCCGCGGGCGATCCACCGCCGCGCTCGCTGACATCGACCATCTCGGTGTCGACGACGACCGGCAACGACGCGCGACCCGGCCGCGCCTTTGCACCGAGCGAGTCGAGCGCGACGAGCCGGTCCTCGCGCATCTTCGTCAGATCGCACGCGACGCCGCAGTCATAGCAGACGAGCTTGCGCTGATCCGGCTGCGCATCTTCCAGGTTCGTGTGGTGGATGAGCATGCCGGCGACCTTGCCGCACGGCGGTGACGACCGACTCTTGAGAGCCTTGCGGTACTCGGCGAGGAGGAAGCCGTCCTCGAGACCGACGTCGATGTGATCCCACGGCAGACGCGCGAACACGGGGCGTGTGCCCAGGTAGGTCGCGACGTCGACACCGTGCTTCGCGAGTGCGGCGTCCCACAGCTCGTGGTCGAACGCCTCGTCCCAGCCATCGAACCGCGCGCCCGAGCGCCACACCGACTCGACGACGTCGGCGATCCGGCGATCACCGCGCGCGAGGATGCCCTCGACGAACGAAATGCCCGAGTGGTGGTGCTTCAGGCGCAGCTTCTTGTACGTGCGCGCCGTGTCGCGAAGGATGAACTGCTTGCGGCGGATCTCCTGCTCGGAGTCCTGCTGCGCCCACTGCAGCGGCGTGTGCGGCTTGGGGACGTGCGAGCTGACAGACACCGTCACTTCGGCGCGACCGCCGGCGAGACCGTTGCCGATGCGAAGCATGCGGATGCCGGTGTTGACGATGCCGCGGACGTCGTCGTCCTCCTCGGTCGGCAGGCCGATCATGAAGTACAGCTTGAGGCGGTGCCAGCCGCGCGAGAACACGCGGCGCGAGGACTCCTCGATGTGCGCTTCGGTGACGTTCTTGTTCACCACGTCACGCATGCGCTGCGTGCCTGCTTCCGGCGCGAACGTGAGGCCGCTGATCCGCGTGAGCGCGAGCTCGTCGAGGAGATCCTCGTTGAGACCGTACGCACGCAGCGACGCGACCGACATCGAGACACCGCGCTTGCGGAGCTCGCCGGCCAGCTGCTTCACGAGCGGCGTGATGCTCGAGAAGTCGGCCGTCGACAGGCACGTCAGACCCGTCTCCTCGTAGCCCGCCTTCTCGGCGCCGCGGATCAGCGAGTCCGCGATCGAGGCCGGCGAGCGCTCGCGCACCGGGCGATAGATCATGCCCGCCTGGCAGAACCGGCAGCCCTCGGTGCAACCGCGCGCGATCTCGACGCTGGCGCGCTCGAACACGGCCTCCGCGTACGGCACCGGCGTATCCGTCGGGAACGGATAGTCGTCGAGGTTCGGCACCATCGCGCGACCGATGCGAGCCGGCACGCGCGGATCGAGCGGCGCACCGACGACGGTCATGCCCGTGTGCTCGTCGACTTCCGTCGCATACAGCGCGGGCACGTAGACGGGAAACTTCGACGCGAGCTCGGCGAGTGCGTCGATACGCGTCCGCTTACCCGCGCGGATCTCGGCGCGCATCGCGGCCCACGCGAGCACGAGCGGCGGCAACAGCTCCTCGGCTTCACCGATGAACGCGCAGTCGATGAACGGGGCCATCGGCTCGGGATGCGATGCCGTCGGTCCACCGACGAGCACGAGCGTCGCGTCCTCGGCACGGTCCACGCTGCGCAGCGGAATGCGGCCCAGGTCGAGCAGCGTCAGGACGTTCGTGAACGTCAGCTCGTACTGCAGCGAGATGCCGATGACGTCGAAGTCGGCGAGCACGCGCTGCGTCTCGAGTGACACGAGCGGCAGGTTGCGCTCGCGCAGCTCCGCCTCCATGTCCGTCCACGGCGCGAACGCTCGCTCGCACGCGATGCGAGGATCCTTGTTCAGGAGCGAGTAGATGATCTTCGTCCCGAGATGAGACATGCCGATGTCGTAGACGTCGGGGAACGCGAGGCAGACGCGCGCGACGACCTCGGGCCCTTCCTTGATGATCGAGCCGTACTCGCCACCGAGGTAGCGCATGGGTTTGGCGACTTTGTCGATGAAGTCTGCGTAGAGGTGGCGCATAGGGTACGGCTCGCTCCGAAGGGAGGGTCGTATACCAAACCCCTTGCCTGGCGCCCTCATTATTGTAGGGTCGCGCTCATGAAGCGCCTTGCCCTGCTCGTGCTCCTCGCAGCCTGCAAGAAGGACGCGCCCGCCCCCGCAGAGGCCAAGGCGTCATCCCCGCCCCCCCACGTCGTCGAGGGGCCGACCGCCGCCGCCGCCGATCCAGCCAACCTCCCGGCCCCCGGCACCGCGCCGGCACCGGTCCCACTCGCCAAGGAAACTCCCATGTGGAACGACCCGATTCACACGCTCGCCGGTAAAGACGCCACGCTCGCCCAGTACAAGGGCAAGGCCCTCATGCTCGTGAACGTCGCGTCCAAGTGCGGCCTCACTCCGCAGTACTCCACGCTCGAAGCGCTGCAGAAGAAGTACGAGGCGAAGGGCTTCACGGTCATCGGCTTCCCGTGCAACCAGTTCGGTGGCCAGGAGCCCGGCTCGTCCGAGGACATCCAGTCGTTCTGCTCGACGACGTACGGCGTGACGTTCCCGATGATGGAGAAGATCGACGTGAACGGCGACAACCGCCACGCGATCTACAAGGAGCTCACGCCCATCGCCGACGCGTCGGGCCACACCGGCGATATCCGCTGGAACTTCGAAAAGTTCGTCATCTCGGCCGACGGCTCGCAGATCACGCGCTTCTCGCCCAAGACCACGCCGGATGATCCGGCCGTCATCGCCGCCGTCGAAAACGCGCTCCCCAAGAAGTA
>DASYDE010000056.1:0-73247 GCA_036499725.1 Kofleriaceae bacterium | reverse complement strand
TCTTCGCTCGGCGCTTCCTCTCCACGGTCGGTCGCCCTTCCGCAGTTGCGCTCTGCTTCGCTCGCGGCGGCCCGCTCGCGGGAGGACTTGCACCTCCGGATGGATGCCCATGCTGGGCGCACAAACGTAAAACGGCGACTCGTCAGGAGCCGCCGTCTCACGCGCAGGGGGAGTGATTCTTACTGAACGAGCGTGAAGCTCGGCTTGTTGGCGTTGTTGCCGCTCGCCGGAGCGTGGCAGTACCAGGTCACCTTGCCAGCGACGGTCGGGGTGTACTCGTACGCCATGTCGGGGCCCGTGTCGTTGGTCGGCGAACCGGCCTGGCCCTCGTGCGGGATGATGGTGCTGTTGTCCGAGTGGATGACGATCTTGTCGGTCGTGAACTTGTTCACGATGCGGATCTTGGTGCCGAGCTTGACGTTGATCGTCGTCGGGCCGGGGAGCACGCAGTCGCCGTTGGCGGCATTCTCCTTCACTTCGACCGAGACCTGATTGAGCGCCGTGATGGCCGAGGTCGCCGTCGTCGTACCGAGGGAGCTCGTCACGTCGACCTTCACGCTCGCGGCGAGGAAGCCGGCGTTCTGCGACGGAATCGTCAGCGTCGCGACGACCGGGATGGCCGTGTTGCCGGTCATGTTGACCGACGTGGTGGACAGCGCGACCGTCCAGCCGGTGAGCGCGGCGCCCGTGCCGTCGACAACGGTCGCGGTCAGGGTGGCGGGGCCCGTGAAGTTGGTCGGCTGCACGTTGAACGTGAGCATGCTGGCAGTGCCGAGCTCGGTGTTCACCGCGGCGTTGTCCGTGGTGACTTTGAGAGCGGCGGGCGCGCCCGGGTCGGGGGGCGTGGTGCCGTCATCGCCGGTACCGTCATCACCAGTGCCGTCATCGGCAGGCATGCCAGTCGAGTCGGACTTGCCGTCACCGATCGTGGCGACGCAACCGATGAGCGAGAGGCCGAGGAAGGCGGTCAGGAGGGTGCTGCGCATGATGTCCTCGACTAGTACAAAGCCCGTGCCGCGATTCGCCCCCACCTGTCCCGGGCTAACCTTGTGAATGGTGTTGCACACCCCGGTGGACGACCTGGGGGTGGAGTCCCCGGCTGGAGTCTTTAGACTCCGTAACGATCCCGTTTTCAGGTTGGAGGACGAGGAGTTGCTCGGTGTCCGCACACCATCATGCTCACCGGGATCCGTCGCGCCACGCAATGTGGGCGAACCCGAAACCGGGTACTTACGAGCCGATCTTCTTCTTGAACCACTCGCGCGCCTGTCCGGCCATGACCGTCAGCCCCGCGAGCCCCGCCCCGTTCGCTCCGGGGGCGTCCTTGGACTTCCCCATCTTGGGCCCCAGGAAGTACAGGGCCCCCGACCAGGCGATCACGAGCGCGTACACCGCGAGGTTCACGCCCGGCACGAACGCCGCGAGGATCAGCGCCGCCGCCGTCGCGACCGCAGCGATCACACCCGCCCGCATACCGAGGTACCAGGCGGTCAGTCCACCAACTACGAGCGCAGCCAGCATGGACAAAGCGTAGCACGCGCCACCGGTCTCGCCTCATTCCCTGCGAGCCACGTCTCCGTCGGAAAGCCGACGCCTATTCGAGGCGTTCGCGGCACGGGAAATCGCAGGTCTTGCGATGCGTGCAGTCATAGGCGCAGCCCGCCGCGAGCGCGAACATCGTCAGCACCTCGTCCGCGGGTCCCCTCGGCACCGCCTTGCGCGCCGCCTTGCTCGCCGCCGTCAGCGCAGGGGCGTCACTCGCGTACGGTGTCGCGACGAAGCCCAGGCGAAATAGCGTGTCGCGCACGATCCGATGCGGCGTGACCGTGTAGTCACCGAGATCGTCGTAGCGAATGACGTTGAGCTTACCGAGCATGTCCATGATCCAGAACAGCTCGGTGCGAAACAGCCCGCGGCCGAGCGCGCTGTCGAGCGCAGCGAACGCTTCCGCCGCCGACGCCCTGCCCTCGAGCTGACTCGCGAGCTCCGGCACCTCCGCAATACGACGAGCCGCGAGTGACGCGAGCATCAGCGCGCGCGCATCGATCTGCGCCGGGAACGTCTCGGGGACGTTGCCCTGATAGAGGTCGCCGAGAATCCCCGCCTTATCGAGCGCGACGAACGCAGAGATGACGCCACCGCGATCGCGATCGAGGCGGAACGCGAGCGCCGCCGCGACAGCCACGCGATACACGATCTCGTCCGCGCCCTCCATCCACGCCTCGGCATCGAGACCGAAGTCGCTCGGCTGATACGCGAGCGACTGCTTGCCGACGTCGGTCCACCACGCCGTGATGCGGCTCTTCGTCTCGTCGAGAAGCTCGTCGGAGAAGCCCTGCGCGAACCGCGACGTGGGAATCACGCGCTCGCGATTGCGCGGCGTGGGAACCCCATCTGCATTCAGATGGCGCAGCGCTGCGGGCAGCGGTGAACCTGCGGGTGCCGCCGCGGCGACGGGGATCGACGACTCGGGCCCTGCCTCTGCCGTTGGTGCCGCCGCCGCGTCCTCTTGCTCCGCCGCATTCGGAATTACGGGCTCCGGCTCGGGCTTGTCCTCGGCCAAGAACTCGTCCGCATCCATCGCCATCGAGAGCTGTGAGTAGCGATCGACGCGCGCACCGCCGGCGACGGCCACGCCGACGACCTTCAGGATGCCAGTCACGACCGCGATCTGGATCCAGGTCTCGAGCCCCGGCCGCGACGGGACGATGCCCTTGTACGCCGAGGTGTTGAGCTGCTTGTAGATCTCGTCCTTGTGGTACGTGCGCTGTGTAACGAGCTCGACGATCATCTTGCCGAGCAGCGGATTGAGCTGCCACAGGCGATCGGCGACCGCCTCGGCGATCGGTTCATCCCCCGCCGCCGCAGCGACCGTCTGCATGAACAGCGATGGCATGACCGTCGCTCCGCCCGCACCGAGGAAGCGCAGGATGACGGATGGCTTCTCGCGATCCCACAGCTTCGCGCCGCGCAAGCGCGAGCGGAACTCGCGAAACGGCTCGCCCTTGGTGGGCGTCTCTTTGCAGACCCGGACCAGTGCAGAGAGACCGCCGGACAATCCGATCGGCGGTAGGTCGACGACCTGAGGCATTGCGGCGATTTTACACCAGCTGAACGCCCGCGCCGCGGTGTGGGTCAGCGATACAGGCGGCTGTCGTCGATACCGATGAGGTACTTCGACTTGGTCATCGTCGTTTGGCTGACGAGCTTCCCTCCGCGAAAGACGTACTTGTCGACGTGAATCAGGCCATCGTCTCCCGAGGTCCACGAGCTGAACAACACGGGCGCCGCGATCTGCTGTTTCCACGTGAGGAAGCGACCGCCCGGTCCGCGCATATCGCCCTTCTCCCAGCCGACCATGTATTCGAGCTTGTCCCCCGTCGCTCCGAGCTTCCGGAGCTCTGCAACAAGCTCGTCATGAGCTTTTTTCTTGGCCGCATCGAGCACTGCTTGCTCGGCCGCCGCTTGCGCCTCTGCGGCTGCATCCGCTCTCGCTTGTGCCTCCTTCCTCTTCTCGACGGTGACGCGAAACGCACGGCAGACCGTTTCCTTTGCATTCGTGATCGACACCGTTTGGTCACCGATCTTCGCCGAAAGACGCTTGTCGGCGTGCGACGCCTGCATTCTCTCCACCTCCTCGTCGCAGCGCGTGGCGGCCGTGTCTGGCTCGACCCAGTTCGTGGAGGCGTCGCTGACAAACGCCTGATTCTGCGCGGCGAGGTCTTTGAGTCGCTCGAGGGCTAGCGGACCTTCCCACTCGCGCGCGATCGCGACGCAGAGCTGTTCGCCCTGATCGAGAGTCGCTACGTACTCGTCGCGGTCCTCGTCGTACCGAGCACCGGGAATCGCCTTGAGGTCGCGGTGACGAAACTCCGCGCTGCCCTTGATGCCGGACTGACGCGCGCGATTGATCAGGTTGAAACACTTCTCCGCGTACGACCACTCGCCTTTCGCCTTGTTGGCGTAGTTCCAGGCGTGTGCCTTGAGGTCATTCAGAACGTCGGTCTCGTCGACGCGATACAGCGGATCCATGGGGACCTCGTCGGCGAGAGCCGGACCAGCGACGGTAAGCGTGAGCGCGAGAGCAGCGAGAAATTGCTTCATGCCCCGCCTATCGGCAGGTCACGCCCGCGGTTGCGTAGAAACTACAGAGGGCGTGTCCACGCGATGTGATGCCCGTCGAACGCGTGCATCCAGTCCCCGCCCCACTCCCAGCCGAGCTCGTCGAACGCGGCTACGACAGGGCCCGGGCGAACGAACATGCCGGGGCGGATGTCGGTGCGATCGATGAACGCGGCGCCGGCCGGTGGATCGATGCGCTCGCCACGGCGCCACGGATTCTCGAGCGGGTTGATATCGATCGCGCGACCGAGCGCGTGGTGCGACAGGATCTGCGTGCCGGCGATGAGGCGAAAGTTGAATGCGGACGAGTTATCGGCCGCCATGGATGCGTCGTCGTTCGCCGCGAAATCATCGACGAGGCGCGCCTGACGGATCGGCAAGCCGAGCGTCCACAGGCGCGAGAACAAGCGCAGCGCGCGCGATGCGAGTGGTGCGGCGACGACCATCTCGCCGCGCGCCGTGCCGTCGAACGAGACGTGATCGAACTGGAGATACGCGAGCGCGTCCCAGCGGGGACATCGCGCGTCGTCGCCCTTCCACGACACGCCCTCCATGCGCGCTTTGACCGACGGGGGGATGGGCGCGGCTTCGCCGAGAAACCGCGTCGACGGTGGCGGGCGGAGCGCGCTCACTAGAACGCGAGAACGTCGGCGGCCGACACGTCGAAGCGCTCGTGCGGCGGCACGGTGCCGGGCTTGTTCGGTGCGTTTGGTGCGGGTGCCGGCTCGCGCTCGATCGGCGGCGTCACGCTCGGCGGATCGCGATCGACGGGCGGCGCGGGAACGCTCGGCGCGGGCGAGTCAGCGCGCGGTGCGGGTTGCAGCTCGGTTGGAGCCTTCTTGGGCTGCTCGCGCGTGACGTCGTGCGATGGCTTCTTGGGACCCACCTTGTCGTTGATCGCGACGAGGTCGTACGGAACGACGCGCTCGTCGCTCGCGATCGATGCCGAGAGCGGCGACGGCGAGAGCGACGATTGGGGCGCCGCGGTATCAGCGTTGGTGGGCACGGCCGTCGTCAGGGCAGCGGGCTTCGCAGCAGCGGGCCACGCCTTCGCGGGAGCCTTCGCGCCCCAGGCCGGCTTCGCAACGACGGCCTTCGCAGCCGGCGCGGTCGTCGTCGGGGCAGTCGTTGCGGGTGCAGTCGTCGCGGCCTTCGCACCCGGCGCGATCGTCGTCGGCGCAGCGGTCGCGGGAACCGTCGGAGCAGCACCAGGGGCGATCTTCGCGGCGGGCGGGGCAACGGGTGGTGCGCCAGGCGACGTGAGCGCGCCCGTCACTTCCTTCGGGAGGACGACGGCCGGCATGCGCGAGAGAGTCGCCGAGCGGCGCATCGCGTAGACGGCGAGGCCGAGCTGCGGATGCGCGGTGGCGAACTGGTCGTACTCGGCCCGCGCCTTGGCGTACTCGCCTGCGCGGTCGAGCGCCGACGCGAGCTGGAAGCCCGTGTCGTCGTGCTCGGTGTCGGTCGCGACCGCGGCGCGCAGGTGGGGCACCGCCTTGTCGAGGTCGTTGTTCTTCGCGTAGCTGACGCCGAGCAGGTAGTGCATCGCCGCCGCGTGCGGTCCGGTGGGCTCGTTGATGAGGCCAGCCTCGAGCGGGCCGATGATCTCGGTGTAGCGGCCGGCGCGGAAGTTGGCGTTCGCGGTCTTGAGGGCGGCCTCGACCTCCATGATCGCGGTCTCGTGTGCGCGCGCGGCGAGAACGGCGCGCTCGGTGCGCGACAGCGTGCCGTCGGGGATCGCGTCGAGCTTGGCGACCGCGTCCTTGCGCTTGCCGGCCTCGAGGAGGTTGTAGACGTCCCACGCCGCGGCGTCGGTCTTCTCGCGTACGGCGAGCTTGGTGTCGGCCGCGTCGGCGCGCTTGGTCGCGAGATCGCGCTCTTTGAGAGCCGTGTCGCGCGCGGCGAGCAGCTCGGAGGCCCGCGAGCGGTACAGCGCGAAGAACGACGCGCCCACGATGATCGTGAAGATCACGTAGGCGACGAACGAGTTCATGTTGATCCAGCGCGAGCGGCTGCGCTGCTCCCCGACGAGGGAGGCAACGGACTCCGCGAGCTGCGAGACCTGGGCGGTGGTCCGGCGGCCCTGAGCGCCGTGCTCGTCGAGCCGGCGGCGGAGGGCGTCGAGGAGCGCAAACGCCTCCCCCTCGGCGGGGGCCTCTGGCCCGGGAGCGGGCGCGGCGGGGATCGCAGGGGGACTCACCGCGGCGGTAGCGACAGAGAGGCGCTGGACCGGGCCGACAGACTCCTCGCCGTCCGGGCCATCCGGGGCGACGGGATCGGGGCGGGGCTTGGGGGCGGCGCTCACGGGGCCGTGTTTCCCGCGCATTGAAGGCTAAATCAAGCGTGTTCGACGGGTTGAGGGTGATGTTTCGCCCTGGTACAGTGCCGTCGCTTCGACTCTGGACCTAGTCTGGATTGGTTCGAGGCAAACGAGGTTTATCCGGCAATGACCCTGCTCTACGACTGGCTGAAGAAGGCCGCGAAAGCCCAGGGGAACAACAAGGCTGTGGTGTACCGCGACAATTACTTGTCGTGGCGCGGCTTGCTCCATCGCGTGGATCGTCGCGCGCAGGAGTTCAAGAGCATGGGGATCAAGGAGGGCGCGTGGGTTGGGCTGATGCTCGGCAACGTTCCCGACTTCGTGATCCTCGCGCTCGCCCTGTCCAAGCTGGACGCAGCGATCGTCCCGATCGATCCCACGACCGGCGGTCGCGAGCTCGAGCTCATCCTGGCCGCCGCGCCGCTGCGCGCACTGGTCACTCGCCCTCGTGGAAGCGAAGGCAGCATCTCCGCCAACGGTACGAGCGCGCCGGTTCCGCCGAGCACGCTGCCCCGCTCGCGCGTTGCTCGTCCGACCGCGCCGCCGCCGCGCGATGCGCTGCCGAACACCGTCCCCGCGACCGACGCCGCCGAAGTGCGTCGCCGCCTGCAAGGCACGTTGCTCACGTGCAGCGTCTACAAGCGCGAGCCGCCGGAGCACGGTGTCGAGCCGATCGCCGTGCTGTTCACCGCCGATTCCCTCGGTGATCCCAAGGGCGTGCTCCGCACCGACAAGAACACCATCGCCGCCGTCGATCACGTGATCAACGCGCTGTCGATGAACGAGAAGACGCGCGTGCTCGTCGCGGTTCCGCTGTTCCACGCGTACGGCTGGGACATCGGCTTCTTGCCGACGCTCAAGCTCGGCTCCACCATGTTCCTCGAGGAGGAGATCTCCGCGCGGCGCATCGGCAAGCTGCTGCGCGAGCACGAGATCGACGTGCTGCCCGGTGCACCGTCGATGTACGCCGAGCTCTCGAAGCTCCCGACGGCCAAGAAGCTCGAGGTGAAGGGCCCGCGGTTCCTCGCCGCTGGCTCGCGCCTCGATCAGGCCGTCGCCGACGACTTCAAAGAGAAGTACGGCGTGTCGGTCCTCAGCTGTTACCACTCGACGGAAGCAGCGACCGTCTGCCTCGACGACACCGGCAAGTATCCGACGACGGTTGGCAAGACGATCGAAGGCGTGGAGGTGAAGATCACCGCGCCCGACGGCAAGCCCGCCAAGTCGAACGAAGGCCTCATCTGGGTGAAGAGCAAGACGCTCTCGCCCAAGTCGATCGGACCGTTCGACGAGGACAAGCCGCCCACGTCGCGCGCGTCCGGGATGGTCGCGATCGGAGCCATCGACAAGCAGGGCTTCCTGCGCACCGGTGATCTCGGCAAGCTCGACAAGAACGGCCGCCTCGCACTCACGGGTCGCGAAGATGATGTCGTGAAGGTCGACGGCAAGCGCGTCGCGCTCGGCGAGGTCGAGGGCTGCCTCGAGTCGTTCGCGAAGATCAAAGCGGCGCAGGCGTTGGTGCTCACAGATCCGATGGCGGGCGCGATGGTCGTCGCGCGCGTCGTCACCAAGCAGAAGTGCGGCGCCGAAGAGATCATCGATCACTGCGCCCGCAATCTCGCGCCGTACAAAGTCCCCCGCCGCATCGAGTTCGTCGAAGCGATCTAGTCTCGGGACGTGCGTCGGCGCGGCGCGATCATTCGCCTGGCTAGGCGAGTAGCCACGCAGTGCGTCGTGCAATCGCGCGTGATCATGTAACGAGCTGCACGCACAGGCTTTGCACCGACGCGCGCGTGTGCGGACCTATCTGATTGCGGCGTTGTTGCTCGGAGCGTGTGCGGATCAAGCGGCGACCACTGGCGAGGTGGAAGTCTCCGAGGATGGGGATGGCGGCAAGGCCGACAGCGCGGGCGAATTGAGCCTGCGCGCGGGCGACACGACGGTCTGGCTCACGCAGCAGATCGAGCGCCGCGCCGGCGCCAACGGTACCCAGTACGTCCTCCACGGCCGCGCGAGCCGCAACCTGACCTACGGCAACGCGTTCATCGCCGACGATCCGTTCGGCGACTTCGAACAGAAGACGGCGCGTACGTTCGAGGTGACGTGGTCCGATGACTACGCGCTGATGCTCACCAGCGGCACGAACCAGTTCGTCGGCGTCGAATTCACGCACTCGTCCTCGCGTCCCGACAACCTCACAGCGCGCGTGCAGTTGCGACCGCGCGTGCTGTCTTCCAGCGGCTCGTCGAAGATCTACGTGACGGCCGAGCTGACGCCGGTCGTGGTGAGCGGCGAGACCGTCTGGCGCCTGAAGGCAAAGACGACGGTACCGAACGTCGGCGTCGTCGCGAATTCCGGCGCGCGCACGTATGCAGCGACCGGCGATCAGAACGTCACGATCGATCTGCAGAAGGATCAGCTGTTCTCCAAGGAGCCGCTCGTCATCACGGCGACGCTCGCGAACGGCACGACGGTGCAGCGCCGCATCTCGCTCGGTCTGTCCGTGAAGCGCTTTGGCCTGACGACCGCGGATGCGTACGACACGTGGCCGCAACCGACGTGCACGACCGCGAGGACAACCTGCTTGCGCGCCCTGGGCGACAGCGCGCTCGACACCGCGAGCTGCGGCGAAGCGCTCGACGTGCTCGCGTGTCAGGGCCAGGTCGGCGTTCGCGTCGACGACGTCGCGTTCCAGGCTGCGAACACCGCCGCGCACACACGCACGGGCAGCGCCGATGCGCGCGCTGACTACGCCGCTCTCGCCGGAGCAGACCACGTCGAACAGCTCCAAGGCTCGCTCGAGCAGACGATCCAAGCCGCGCTCGAACAGCAGCAGGGCCGCTGGTACCTCGGTACTCCGGCGCGCGACTCCGTGTTCACCAAGCTCGTCGATGGTGCGATCGCATCGGCGTACGCCCATCCGGTCGATCTCGTCGAGCCGCACACCGCTGTCCCCGGCAACGTCGACTCCGAGCGCCAGGTCGCGGCGGACGCTCTGCTCGCGTATCTCGCGCAGCAGGACTACCTGCGCTCCGAGTTCGGTCGCAGCTACGACGATCTCGTGATCGCGTATCGCGCGCAGCACGTCGCGAGCCTCAAGGCGTTCCGCGAGACGATCGTCCCCGAGCTCTATCCGGGCAGCACGACGAACGATGTCCTCATCGGTGACTGGCTCGGCGCGCACACCGAGATCACGATCGACAAGGCGACCGGCGAAGCGACGAACGTCCTCGTCGAGCTCGACTAGTTAGTTGATGACGACGAGCTCGCCCGCGTCGTGACCGCAGAAGCGAGCGTTCAGATCGTACTTGCTGCTGCACACCGGGCAGATGCGCGCGATCACGCCTGTCGGATCGCTCGTCTTGGCGCGCGAGCGCGGGCGCGTCGCGTTGTAAACGCTGTGGGGAACGAGCTCGTTGCCATCATGCGGGCACGCGCGTAGACCCGGTTCATAAGCGCGGCGACATGCCATGCACACGAGGCCGGCGCTGCGCCCCATGCCGCGACCGCTCATCATCGCTGCGTTGGAGCTCGCGAGCATCTCTTCCGGCGCGACGAGGCGACGCGCGTCGCGCGTGCAGTACGTCATGCCGTGATACTCGGTGCGGCACGTCGGGCAGACCATCGCACTCGAGGTCGACGCGACGACTGCGAGACCGGCGCCACCACCACCGCGCGCCATCGCGGGACGCGCGCGCGGGCGCGGTGTGATCGGGGGAGCGGGCGTGAGCGCCGCGGGACGCGGCGGATCCGGTGCGAGCGCTGGAGCGACGCGAGCGCGACGACGCATGACGATCGCCATCGCGACGAGGCCAATGACCACGAGGCCGAGCAGCGCGACGAGCGCGAGCAAAAGCGTCTGCGATGAGGAGGCTGCCGCACCGAGTGCCGCCGTCGGCGATGGAATGAATCCGGACATCGCGAGGCCTGTGATCGAGGCTAGCAACGCACCCTAGATCGGTCAACGCGGAAAAATTTTGAACACCTTCCTTCTCGACGGCGGAACGGTCCTTCCATGTTGGGGGAACTGCGGGGTACAAGCCCCGCAATGCCGGACCTCGTCATCGGCGGTCGCCGCTCCGGCATGCCACGTCCAACGTGGCGCGCAGGCGTGATCGCGGTCGCGATGTTGGGCGTCGCCCTGGTGGTCGCGTACATCGTCTTCCGCCGCACCGTCGCCTACGACGTGCCAGGTGGTTCTGTCTCGGGACAGATCTCGTCGGTGCAGGCGGCTCCTGGCGCGGCTCCAGCCCTTACCTACGGAAATGCTTCGCTGACATGGCTCGGCGGGATCCCCGTGCTGCGTGTCGGCGGAGATGCGCACACGGTGGGAGCTGCGCACGGACGGCTGCTCGCACCTTGGATCGGCCCGGTGATCCGCGCCGCGGCACCGACGATCGAGTCGACCGTCACCGACGACGGCATGTTGGGGCACCGCACCCACGAGATGCGCGTTGCCTGGCGCTGGCGGTTCGTGGACGACGGCCTGGTCGATGCGGACCGCAAGATGGTCGCGGGAATGACGCGCGGCGCCGCGGCGAGCGGCACGCCCGTGTCGTTCGAAGATGCGCTCCGCGGCCAAGCCGTGCTCGACGCCGGAGTGCCCTCCCCGCGAACCGACGAGGCCGAGCAAAAGAGCCTCGCGCAGAGCCTGACGATCATCGCGCATCAATCGCAGGCCCCGGCCCGGCTCTGGATCGCACGTCAGTTCGCACTTGCGGGCATGGATGATGGCGGCGAGTCGGCGATTCCCGTCGTGACGATCGCAAAGCCCGAGGGCAAGACCGCATGGGCCGGCGTGGGGTGGCCCGGCTCTCTCGGTGTCGTGACGGGCGTGAATGCGCACGGTATCGCCGTGTTCGTGAACCCGTCGCGCACGGCGGATACGCCATCGAGCAAGGGCGCGCGACCGGTGACGCTGCTCGCGCGCACCGTCCTCGAGAGCGCATCGACACTCGACGAGGCAGTGAAGATGATCGACGGAACACCGACGCTCGGCGCGGCGATCTTCGTGGTCGTCGATGGCAACACCGGCACGTGGGCGCAGATCGAGCGCACACCGAGCAAGGCGATCACGGAGCGCGCGCCGAAGTCGTCGGTGTTTGGCGACGTGTTCACCACGCACGCGCTCGCGAGCGATCCGGAGAACGATCGCGCGCGTCGCATGCTCGCGACGCAATCACGCATCGATCGCGCGACGAAGCTCGTGAAGAACCCGCTGTCCGACGTCGGTGCGGTGGCAGCCGTGCTGCGCGACCGACGCGCCGTCGACGAGACGCCCCGCCCTCCTGGTCACCGCGGCTCGATCGACGACGGACGCAGCGTGCACTCCATCATCCTCGATCCCGCAACGCTCGAGCTGTGGGTCGCCGATCCGACGGCAGTGGGCCGCATGCGTGCGTTCGATCTGCGCCACGAGCTGCGCGGCGACGGCGATCGTCCGGCACCCGCCGCGGACATTCCTGCCGAGGAGAACGTCGAGCTCGATCGCGCGACGACGCTGCGCGCCGCGCTCGCCGATCTGCGGATCGCACGCGGGTTCCTCGCGGCCGATGATGTCGCGCACGCCGACGAAGCAGTGGCCCGCGCTCGCGCTCGCGTCCCGACGCTGCCCGAGGCACTCGAGCTCGAGTGGACGATCGCGAACATGCGCGGCGACAACGCCCGCGCACGCCTCTCTGCGCAGAGCTGGATCGACAACGGCCCCGACGACAGCAAAGCCGAAGAGCGCGCCCGCGCGTTGATCGCTCGCTAGCCGCAACGACGCTACGTCGGAGATGGGCCGCAACGACGCGACGGCGCAACGTCAGACATCATTGGCCGCAACGACGCGACGACGCGACGTCAGAGAAATTGGCCGCAACGACGCGACGACGCAACGTCAGACATCATTTGCCGCAACGACGCGACGACGCGACGTCAGAGAAATTGGCCGCAACGACGCGACGACGCAACGTCGGTAGTGTTGGCCGCAACGACGCGACGACGCAACGGATCATTTTCGGGGAGGATCGACCGGACTCGATCGGATCGATCGGATCGATCCGCGAATTAATCGGACCGATCGCATCGATCGGATCGATCGCCCGCACGTACTTGCTCGTGCTCGGGAAACATCAACCTAGCGCCAGCCTCGCGCCGCTCGCCCGGCGAGGTTTAATTCTCCGTCGCGTCGTTGCGTCGTTGCGGCCAACCTTCTCCCCCGTCGCGTCGTTGCGTCGTTGCGGCCAACACTTCCGCCGTCGCGTCGTTGCGCCGTTGCGGCCAATCTCCGACGTAGCGTCGTTGCGGCTAGTGCCGCATCACGAGCGCGAGAACCGCGCCCGCTGCCGCGCCGAGCGCGAGCAGACCAACGACCCACCAGATCCACTTCTTGCTCGATACGGGACGGTGCGTTTGCATCTGCGAGACCGAGGCCTGCGGATACGGCGCGCCGTGCCCCGGTCCGTTGTTCATCATCGGCTGCTGCTGCTGCTGATACGGCTGGCCGTAGTTCTGCTGCATGCCGGCGTTCGACATGCCGGCGTTCGACATGCCGGCGTTCATCGGCTGGATGCTCGGCGAGCTCTGTCCCGCGAACGGCGAGAGGTTCGGCGAGCTCTGCACGGCGAACGGAGACAGGTTTGGCGAGCTCTGCACGCCGAACGGCGAGCTCGCTTGGTGCTGATTGATCGGTCCCGATCCGCCGTGTGACACCTGCCCCTGCGGCATCGCCGGAGGCGCGATCATCGGCATGTCACCGCGACGCGTCTCGAGCAACTCGGCGCCACCGATGCGGGGTTGCGACGGCAGAGAGGCGGGAACTACCGGGATATCGACCTGGCTCGTGCCCGAGACGACTTCCTGCAAAGCAGACGAGAGCGCGGTGACGTCGGCGTGGCGGTTGTTCTTGTCCTTCTCGAGGCACTTGAGGATCACGCGATCCACGGCCTGCGAGAGGTTCGCCTTGGGAATCACCGACGACGGCGGCGGCGGAACAGTTTTCAACTGCGCCGTGATGAGACCCGCAGGTCCCTTGGCGTCGGGGAACGGAAGCTTGCCGGTGATCATCTCGTACGCGACCACGCCGAGCGCGTAGACGTCGCTGCGACCGTCGAGCTGCTTGCCCATCAACTGCTCGGGCGACATGTACTCGAGCGTGCCGAGCGTCTGGCCCGTTGCGGTGAGCTGCGGGCTCTGCGGATCGATCGAATCTCCGCGCATCACCTTCGCGATGCCGAAGTCGAGGATCTTCACGAACTCGGGATTGCCCGGGCGCGTCTCGAGATAAATATTCTCGGGCTTCAGATCGCGATGAACGATGCCCTGCGAGTGCGCCTCGGCGAGCGAGCTGCACATCTCCGTGAGGATCTTGAACACGCGCTTCCACTCGAGCGGCGCTTCCTCGTGGAAGATGTGGTGCAGGCTCTTTCCCTCGAGCAGCTCCATCGCGATGTAGAGCGTGCCGTCGGGCGTCTGGTCGAAGTCGTAGGTGGTGATCGTATGCGCGTCGCGCAGGTTGCACAGCACCATGCCCTCACGGCGGAAACGCGCGACGAGATTCTCGTCCTTCGTCATCTCCGGGTGCAGCAACTTCAGCGCGACCTTGCGACCCGTCGCGAGCTGCGTGCCCTTGTAGACCGCACCGAAACCGCCCTCGCCGATCTTCGCTTCGACCTTGAAGCGGTTGTTGAGCACCGTGTCGATGTAGATCTCGTCGCCCTGTTTGACCTTGGCCTTCGGCTTTGGCGGCGACGACGAGATCTGCGGCTTGGGCTTGAGCCCTGCTGTCGCCGCGGCGATCGCAGGTGATGCCTTCTGCGCAACTGGTGCAGACGGTTCCGCAGTCGGAGCCGCTTTCGGCGCCTGCAAGCGGAACCCGCACACGCCGCAGAATCGAGCGTTCGACTCGAGCGGCGAGTTACACGACGGGCAATTCATCCCGATGGAATTTTCGCAGAAGTCGTGTGCCAGAGCACGCGCGTTCCCCCTGAAAAAACCAACCAGAAACGGTCGCCTAGCAGCGCCATACGAGCAGGGCCACCGCTAACAGGCAGGTTGCACCGATCGCCCAGGGGAGCCACCGACGCTGAGGCAGCTCCACCGGTGCAGGCGGGAGCGCGTTGATCGCAGCCTCGTCACCGACGAACAGGCGGATCCGTGGGCCTCCAGGGCCGAACTCGACGCTGATCGGGGCGCCGGAGGCGACCGTCGTCTCCGTGACCCGGCGCCCGTCGACGTAAGTCCCGTTGGAGCTGCCGAGATCGCACAGCACCCACCCCGCCGGTGTGGGGCGGAGCTCGGCGTGGCGCGAGCTAGCGTCGATGTCCCGCGCAGGATCGAAAGAGACTTCACATTCAGGATGGCGCCCGAAACGGATGCGCGCCGTCGCCTCGAGCTCTTGCCGTTGGCCTCGCCGACTGCCGGCGACGTGGTCAATGACAACCCGCACGCCCACATCGTACCCCGCTCAGAGACCGCCGAGCCACCAGGCGAGCGCACACGCGAGGGCGGCGACCGAGAGATAGACCCACCAGGGCGCCGAAGGCCGCTTTACCAGCGCGCCGGCCGGTCCTTCAACCTCGATCGGCAGCGACGTCGCCGGCAGGCGGATGCCGATGGAGCTGTGCATCACCGCGTGCTGGCCCGTGACCGGGAGCATCGACGGCAGCGCGCTCGTGGGGATACCGACCCTGGCGGCGAGCCGACGCGCGACGAAGGACTCGTCGGTCAACGCGGGGTCGCCCTCCTTCTGCGGATCGAACTCGCGGAACGTGGGGAGATCGTCGTCGTCGCGCGGAGGCTGGAGGCGATCACCGCCGACCTCGCACACCACCGCGGTGATGTTGTCGAGGCCACCCGCGGCGCGCGCAGCCGTGACGAGCAGTCGCACCGCGTGCTCGATCGTGTGCGGAGGCCCCATCAGCAACGCGAGCGCTGGATCTCCGACGAGGCCGTGCAGACCGTCGGAGCACAACAACACGCGATCGCCTTTGCGCAGCTGGATGATCGAGAGCGACGGATCGACGTCGGGCGCGACGCCAAGCGCTTGCAGGATCGCACCGCCGGCACTCGCTGCTTCGTCGGCGTGCCCCGCGTCGACGAGCGCGGACGCCAGCGACTGATCGTGCGAGACCTGCACGAGCACGCCGCTGCGCAGGATGTAGACGCGCGAATCACCGACGGTCGCGACGACGAGTCGATCGCCGACGATTCCGGCCGCGGAGAGGGTCGTGCCCATCCCGCGCAGCCCCGCCTCCTTCTTCGCCATCGCGTGCACGTCGTGGTTCGCGACGCGAACGGCGCGGCGCAGGAGGCGCGCGAACACTTCCGGATCTTTCGTCGCCGCCGAGGCGGACATCTCGCGCCACGTCGAGCGCGATGCGAGCTCGCTCGCAACCTCCCCGCCCTCCGTTCCGCCCATACCGTCGCAGACGATCATCACGGGGCCGCGCTGACCGAGGTTCTCCCACGTCGGCGGATCCATCGACGAGAAGTCGAGCGGCATCCGCAGATCGAGGCTGCCGCACAGGACCGTGTCCTCGTTGTGCTCGCGGACCTCGCCAACGTCCGTCGCGGCGGACATCACGACGAACAGGTCGCCGGTGGCCGCGCTCTCGCTCATCGACGCACGCGCTTACTTGCCGAGCTCGATACGCAGCAACTGATCGCCCATGCGCACGTGGTCACCGTGCCGGATCGCAGTCATGCCCTCGAGGCGCACGAACGTCCCGTTGGAGCTGCCGAGGTCGGTGACCTTGGCGACGCGCTTGTCCCACGTGATCGCCGCGTGGCGGCGCGACATGAACGCGTCATCGCGGAACACGATGTCGCCCTCCTCGCGGCCGAGGACGACTTCGTCGGTGTGCAGGTGGCGCAGATCGCGGATTCCACCCGACGGGATGATCTGCAGGAGGCGGCCCCACGGCTCGCGCGGCGGTGATCCAAACAGCGCGACGCCGTGGCGCACGAGCGGGTGAACCTTCTGCTCTTCGGGATCGACGGTCTCGAAGCGCAGGACCTCCCGACCGACGAGGAGGGTCGTTCCATCGGCGAGCTCGACCGGCGCGTCCGCTTTCTTGAACACGCCGTTCAGCGAATCGAGCGGGTGCAGCTTCACGACACCGTCGGTGCCGCGCTCGAAACGTGCGTGCTGGCGAGCAAGGAACCGATCGTCGTCGAACGCGATGTCCGCACCCGCGCGACCGACGACACAGTACTCGCCGACGAGCGAGAAGCGCTGACCGTCCGACCCGTCGCGATTGACGAGGATGGCCGTGCCCCACGCGGGGCCAACGCCGGGCGCGGGCGCGTTCATCTGAGAGCCCGCTTGTTGCGTGCCGCGCAGCTCGTTGCCGGATGGCCTGGGCGCGACCACGCCTCCGCGACCGTCGGCCGCGAGGGTCGAGAGCATCGGATCGACGGGCGTCGCTGCCGAGAGAGGAGCCATGGGCGCGATCGCGACCGCGGGATTCGACATCGGGCGGCCTGCCGGCGCGGTACCGCCGCTCTGGACCATGTTCGGCGCGGGCGACGACGACGACATCGGGAACGCTTGCTGCGGATCCGTCGGCTGCATGCCCTGCATGTGGAGGCCGCACTGCTGGCAGTACGCGAAGCCGATCGGCGTCGGCGTTCCACACCGCGGACAGTTGATCATGCCGGGCGCGGCGGCGGCCGAAGCGATATTCGCCGCAGGTCCGCGGCCCGGTACGCCGGCACCAGGCGCGGTCGCAGGTTGGATCATCGGCGACGATCCCGGCTGCATCATCGGCGCGCTACCGAGGAGGCCGCCCGGCGGCTGCATCATCCCTGGCGGCGGCCCCAGCGCGCCCGGCATCGGTGTGGCGACGACGTTCGCGAGGCTCGCGCCGCACCCGCGGCAGAACTTCATCCCCGGGGGGTTCTCGCTGCGGCACATCGGGCAGACCACGGGCAACCCCGCAGCAGGTGGCGGAGTCTGAGAGAACGCCGGAGCAGCAGCGAGTGAGCTGCCGCAGTTCAAGCAGAACGACGACCCCACCGGGCTTTCGTGGCCACACATCGAACAGCGCATCTGTCCCCTATCCTCTCGAACGAGAGTAGTGCGTGCAGCGAGGCGCGGGAATGGCGGCGGGCCAGTTTGCAACGAGATAGCCGTACTGATACGACAGGCCGGCCCGTGGCTAACACAGCACACCGACTCGCGATCCTTGCGCTGATCGCGCCCCTGGCGACTCTCTCGTTGGGCAGTTGCGTCGACACGGCGGTCCGCACCGCTCCGTTCCGCACGCGACCCGATGCGGCCGAGGCCGGCACGCTCGCGGGGCCGTTCACCGGCCGCGTGATCGATTCGACCACGCACGCTCCAGTCGCCGGCGCTCTCATCTATGGAGCGTGGACGTTCGAGCGCGGCGCGGGTCTCACGGAGCCAGCTGGCGCCAAAGAGTTCGTCGGCTCCACCGATGCAGCGGGCGGCTACACGGTGCCAGTCCTCAAGGACGTTCCGCGCGGCGCGCGCGTCACCGAGTTCACGGTGCTCGTCTACAAGCGCGGTTACATCGCGTATCGCAGCGATCGCCGCTTCGCGGATCTGGGCCCGCGCCTCGACTTCGCGCAGCACGACAATCAAGTGATGCTCGAGCGCTGGCGCAGCGATCTGTCGCATGCGCGGCACCTGCGCTTCGTCGGTGGCGGCACGGCCGTCGCGGCCCTCACCTCCTGGGAGCTGGGCGATGCGAGCGCAGAGCTCGACGGTCGCCGCAACGCGAACGAGGACGTGCGTCCTGGTCGTGGTGACGGTCAGTACGTCGTCGCCGCGCAGCTGTTGACGGAGACGGACATCAAGCAGCGCACGAAGTTCGACGGCTCGTTCGAGACGGGTCCCCTGTCCGACGAACCGGACACTGCCGAATACTCGTCGCAGCACTTCAAGGCGCTGAACCGGCCCGAGACGTACGACATCGCGATTCGGTTGTGGCGCCTCGAGCCCGGCAAGGCGCAGGAGCGCTATGAAGAGCTGCTCGGATCGCTGCCCGGCACGACGGAGCAGGACTCGATCGCGAACCGCTCGTTCAGCGCGCTCGAGAACGACATCCGCGGTATCGGCTTCCTCGATGCTCCACGCGGTGTGGTCGTGCTGATGACGTGCGGAACCAATCAGTGCACGTCGCCCGATGACGCGAGCGCTCTCGCCAACGTCGTCTACGGTCGCATCAAGCAGCTGGTCACGCCGTCCGCGAACCTCGCTCCGTCGACGCAAGCGCCGGAGATCAAGCCGAACGTTGCTCCGACGCCCGCGGGAGGTTTGAAGTGAAGCGTGGATTCTTTCTCTCCGCGCTCGTCGCGCTCCCGCTGTTCACCGCGCCCACGGCGCACGCATGGGAAGCAGAGACGACGCAGGCCGGCCTCGCCGAGCAAGCTGCGCTGTCGAGCAAGCTGCACAAGCGGCTCGTGAACCTCGGCTTCTCTGGCGGACTCTTCGAGCAGCTCACGATTCCGCCCGCGGATTCGCCGTCGCTCGCGCAGGATCTCAAGCTCCTCTCGCCGACGCATGGCGCGGTCCCCGACGCGCGCGGTCGCCAGTCGGCTCTCGCGTGGATCGCGGCCGGTGCGGCGCTCGCCGACGTGCCCGCGAGCCACGGCGCGAACCACTTCTACGATCCCGACACCAAGAAGGGCTGGCGCGCACCGAGCCGCGGCGTGATCGAGGCGCTGTCCGACAAGGTCCGCGAAGCGGTCGGTCGTGCGGACCTCCCCGACACGGGCGTTCCCGCGCCGGACTGGGTCGTCTCCAAGGACAACACGTTCAACGTCGACGCGTTCTACGACCAGTACGCGAAGGCCGTCACGGCCAAGACGCCGGGCGAGCGCTCGCGGCACATGGCAGCAGCGCTGATCGCCGCCGGTGCGATCGTCCACACGCTCGGTGACCTCGGTGTCCCGTCGCGTGTGCGCGGTGACTCCGCGGCGCACCTCGAGCACCTCGGTGGCGGCCCCGACGACCTCGGCTCACGCTTCGAGCGCATCGCGGCGCTGTCGGCTGGTCGGCTCGGAGTTCCCGGTCCCGCCCGCGAGATCAAGCGCGAGCACCTGCGCGACTTCTTCACCGCCCCCGACGGCAAAGGCCTCGCGGACGTCATCGCGCACTCGTATTTCTCGACGAACACGCTGCCGCGCCCGAGCCGCGTCGGCGGAGATTCCAAGCCGGAGCTCGCTCGCTCCCTGCCCTCGCTGCCGTCGCGTCTGAATCTCATGGCGGCGAGCCGCGATGACGGCACGACGCTGCGCGACAAGGCCGGCACGTGCCTCGCGCGCTACAAGGTCGAGCACGGCTTGCTCGAGTTCTGGCTCGACGACGACTGCATGCTCGAAGAAGTCTCGCGCATCCTCCCCGAGGTCTCCGCATACGAGACGGGGTTGCTCGACTATCTGCTGCGTGGCGACCTGACCATCAAGATCAACGACGGTCAGATCCTCGTCGGCGGCAAGGCGCTCGGCGCAGGCGCGATCGAGATCCTCGTCGAGGACAACCGCGGCGTGCGCACGACGATCGTGAACCAGAAGGTCACGGGCGCTCCGGCCGGCGACGAAGCCTCGCAGGGAACGCCGCTCCTCAAAGCGGCAGCGCCCGAGTCGGGATCGAAGATCTACGCGGTCTATCGCGGCGTCGCCCTCAACGGCGAGCCGATGGTCGCGACCGGCGCGATGCCGTTCGGCCAGAACTAGACGGCACTCTTTCTGGCAGGCGTTCCGGCTCGCGTCCCAAGCGTCGCGTTCCGTGTGCCACGAACCCTGAGCCACGAAGAAAGAAGGCACGAAGACTTGGGGAAGGAATCCGATCAGTTCCCGAGCAAGACCTGAACGGGGCAGCCCCTTTCTGTTCTGCGCTCTGGCTTGCGCCAGAAGCGTCGCCTGCCCCGAGCGACAAAGAAAAGGTACGAAGAATTTGGCGAGGTGGATGACCCGATTCGCGTCATCCCAAAAAAGTCTTCGTGTCTTCGTTCTTCGTGCCTCTGGGAGCGGACCGCGTCCGTGTCGGCGAAGAAGCGCGCGTCCCGTCGGGGCTAGAGCTGCTTCGAGAGCTCGAGCACTTCGAGATCGCGCGGCCACACGGCGCGGAGCAGATCGATCAAGCCCTTCGCGCTCTGCGTGTCACCGGCCGTCAGTGATTCGCGCGCACCGTCGAGCTGTGCGCGCTTGAGCTGCGGCGCGAGGAGCGAGGTCTTGGTCGCGGCCTGCGCGCGGAGAACCTCGTCGCCGGTCAGCGAAGCGAGGCGCGCGAGCTGCGCCCAGAAGTAGCCGGCCTGCGGATGCTGGACGCCCTCCGCGGTCTCGGCGCCCATGCGGATCTCGTCGAGCGCGTTCGAAAGATCGCCGAGCTTCTCGCTGATGCGACCCAGATCCAGCCACGCCCACGTGAAGGCCGGATCGTCGGCGACGACTTGCTCGAGCTCGTCGCGCGCATTCTCCGTCGCGCCTTGCTCGAGGAGCGCGAGGCCCAACCGCCAGCGCACGGCCGGCGCGGCCGCGTCGCGCTTGAGCTGCGCGCGGAGCTGCTTCTCGCGGACCGCCGCGACAACTTCGCCGTCGTCGTCGAACACGCCCTCGGCAAACTCGCCATCGGTGTCGTAGAGAAGGCCGATCGAGTCGAGCAGTCCGGCGAGCCAGCGATCGATACGCGTCCCGTCGCACACGTCGTCGTCGAGAGACTCGTCGCTGCGCCAGATGCGACCGCGCACGTCCATCGAGATGGGCTCGCCGTCGTGCGTCGCGAACTGCCACTTCCCGGGCGTCGGCATCGTCACGTCGCGGTGCCCCACGATCTCGACGGTCTCGACGAACATCCGCAGTCCGTTGCAGCGCGCGTAGAGCTCGATCAATGGCTCGGGCAGCCCCTTCGCGAGATCGTCGCTTGGCGGCACGATGTCATGAAGCCCGGCGACGTTGTCATCGTCGAGCAACCCGAGCACGCGGTCGAGGCCACCGTCGGAATCACCGCGCTTCTTGGCCATCGCGCTGACTACGGTTAGCGAAACACGGCTTGGTCAGCCGGGATGCCGCGCGCCTCGAGCTCCGAGTAGAAGCGCGGCACGTGCCCCGTCGGACCGAACCCCGCGCCCTGCTGCTGGAACAACACGTGCGTCTCGAACGCGACGTCCGAGAATCCGAGGACCTCTTCGATCGCGACGACCTTCACGCGGTTATCCGGCATGCGCGCGACATGCACGATGATATCGAACGCTTGCGCGACGAGCTCGCGGATCGCCGACTCGGTCGCACCACCGGCGCGCGCGAGCGTGGCGATGCGGCTGAGCGCGACCTGCGCACCGTCGCCGCTCATCGCAACGACAGCGCCGTCGATGTTCGCGTTGAGCGCGTACACCAGCGGCAGCGCTTCCTCGCCACGGACTTCGCCGATGACGAGACGATCCGGCATCAGGCGAAGCGCGGTATCGAGCAGCGAGTCGAGGCGGACCGACGGCACCTTCGCGTTGCCAGATCGCGACTCGAGCTGGACCCACTCGTCTCGACCGAGCGCGAGCTCGCCAACGTCCTCGATGGACACGACGCGCTCACCCGCGGGCGATGCCGACGCGAGCGCGCCGAGCATGGCCGTGCGACCAGAGCCCGGTGCGCCGACGACGAGGATGTTGCGACGCGCGGCGATGCACGTGGACAAGAAGTCCGCCATGCCCGGGCTCATCGCACCCTGCGAACCGAGGTCCTGCAACGACGGTGAGGGAGACAGCGGCTTTCTGAGCACGAGGCACGCGCCACGCGCGGCCACGGGAGCGATGGCGGCGGTGAGCCGCGTGCCATCACGCATGCGCAGGTCGACCAGCGGAACCATCTCGTCGATGCGCTCGCCGGCTTCTGCAACGAGGCGCTTCACGACGCGCTCGAAGACATCGTCGGATGAGAACGCCTTCCCCGAACCGCGCATGATGCCGTTCTTGCCCACGACGACGCGATCGCGCCGATCGATGATGATCTCGTCGATGTTTTCGTCGGCGAGCAGATCCTCGAGCGGTCCGAGAGCGAGTGCTTCGGAGAGCGTCTCTTTGATCAGCGTGTCCTGATCGATGTACTTGGGCAGCTCGCCCGATCCATCGAGCGCTTCGACGAGATCGATGGTCGCGCGCTCGGCGCGTTGCCACAGCTCCTCCTCGTGGAGCCGCTCGAACGGAATCTTGTCGAGATCGAGCTTGGCGCGCAGGCGCTCGAGGATGTTCGATTGGAGGTCGAGCATCTTGGTGACCTTGGGGTCGAGCGCTTCGAGCTGAACACCGCGGCGGTTGGGCGCGGAGACTCCGCGACTCGTCCGCTGCTTGGTCACGCCACTGCTGGCCGCGAACGATCCAGACGAGCTGGCGACGGGAACAACGCTGCCGAGGACGGGGCCCGACTTGGACGCACCATTGGCCGCGTTGGGCTGGCGCATCGGCAGTACGGGCGCGGGACCACCGACTCCGCCGAGCGTACCGGCGAGAGGATCGGACGCGGGAGCCGGCATCGGCGCAGAGCGCGTCGGCGGCGTCGCGACCGTCGGTGCGGCCATCGGAGCAACCGGCGGAGGAGCCATCGCGGCCATCGGCGGAGGAGCCATCGGGGGCGGCGCCATCGGAGGCGGTGCCTCGATCGGCGGCGGAACCATCGACCCGCTCAGGCTCGAGCCGGCCATGTTCGGATTTCCGGACACCGGCGGCGGCATCGTTCCACCCGGCCGACCAGCATTGCGACCCGGCGGCGGTGCGCCGATCGGCGGCATCGAGCGCGGACCCGGCGCGGGCCCCGGACCGCCCATCCCCGGACCAGCGCCCATCGGCCCCGGATCTCCGCCCATGTCGCGCGGAGGAGCGGGAGCAGGACGCGGCGGTGCGGCGCGCGGAGGCGTCGCCATCTGCGAGGGAGCGTTCACCGGATCGGCGTTGCCCATCATCGCGCCAGGCATGTTCGCCATCGGCTGCGCTTCCGTGGGGCGCGGCGGACGAACGTCCGGTGCACCACCCATCCCAGCGCTCGCCGGTTGCGGCGGAGACGTGATCGACTCCGACGGACCGTCGCCTTCGACTCCCGACGCAGCCTCGTCGACACCGACGATGAAGTCACCGATGTAGATCTTGTCCGAGTCCTTGACGACGAGCGGGCTCGTGATCTTGCGGCCGTTGACGTACGTGCCGTTGGTGCTCTTGAGATCGACGATGATGAACTTGCCGTCTTTGAGGACGATGCGCGCATGGCGCTTCGACACGTTCCCCTTGGGAAGCACGATGTCGTTGCCCTGAACACGGCCGATCGTGACCTCAGCTTTGTTGAACACCATGCGGCGCTGCTCGCCGCCTTTTTCCTGAATGAGAATGGTGAACATGAGCTCCCGGGGTTCAGGGAATGCGACCCGCAACTGCAGGTCGTTCCCTCGAATCGAACGGTACTAAGCTATGGCAATCACGGTCAAGTTGTTGCGCTTCCAGCGGTCATTCCCGCCGGCGCTTCACCCGACCCGCCCGACCCGGCCCCCTGCCTCACATCGTCCCACCAAAGCGCCCAGACACCGACGGCAACGAGGCCGAGGAGCGCCGCGATGATCACCGCGTCATGCCACCGGGGCCTCACCATGAATCAACGCTAGCACGCGCCGTCTCAATGGAAAAAACGGGTATCACCATGCTTCCCATGCGCCTCGCCTCCTCGCTCCTCGCCTCCATCGCCCTCCTTGGTGTCGGTGCGCCCGTGGCCAGCGCCGCCCCGGCGAAGAAGTACCACTTCGAGCTGGCCGCCGTGACCGCCAAGGACGAGGTCAAAGCCGACGTCGCCAAGGAGGCCCAGCCCCGGATCGAGGCGCAGGTAAAGAAGCAGTTCGCTAACCATCCCCAGCTGGTGGGGGACATCGGCGACGCGCCGAACCCCGACTCCAAGCCCGACGCCTATCGCAAGCACCTCAAATCGAAGGGCGCCACTGCCGCCTACCTGGTGACGGTCGAGATCACCGAAGCGTCGATCGAGATCGTTCCCGAGGAACGCAAGCCGGGCACGCAGCGCATCTCCGTCCATGTCGGCGTGCACTTCCTGGGCGAGAACGTCCCCGGCCGCACGATGGGCTTCACCGGCGACGGCTCGGCCACGATCAAGCAGGAGGTCGGCATGAAGGTGCGCGACAAGGATCGCGAGTACACGTGGGATCAGGCGGCCGAGGTCGCCGTCGACGACGCGATGAAGACTGTCTTCAAGCAGCTCGCCGTTCCGGCGAAGAAGCAGTAGCCGCCGCTCAGCGGACGAACGCGCCGATGCGCTCCCACCGGTACTGATCCGGGCGGAACAGCGACTCGGGGTACGACAGCCACGTGAACATCGCCTTGCCCTTGATGTTCTCGATGGGGACAGGTCCCCAGAAGCGCGAGTCGTTGGAGTTGGATCGGTTGTCGCCCATCGCAAAGATGTGGCCCTTGGGCACGACGAAGTAGCTCTGCTGCTCGCACTGATCAGCGTCGGGCTTGGTGACGACGACTTGACCGATCGCCTGGTTCGGCGCGGCGGGCTGACCGTTACCGACGCATGACGGCGGCCCCGCGTCGGGAAGCGGGAAGTCTTTACCGTCGGCGACGCGGCCCTGCGGGAGCAACGAGCTCTGGAACGTGTCGTACGACTTATCGCCGACCGTCTCGCGATAGCGGCTCACGTGCGACGTGTGCCACGTGCCGTCAGCGTTGATGTCCTGGTACGTCTCTTCGGCGTTGATGAGCTGCTGGGGGACGGTCTTGCCGTTCACGTAGAGCTGCGAGCAACGCACCTCGACCTTGTCGCCCTCGACAGCGACGACGCGCTTGATGTAATCGCGGTCCGGCTCGCACGGCATGATGAACACCATCACGTCGCCGCGCTGAGGCTTGCTGACTTCGAACACGCGCGTCGTCGTCCACGGGATGCGCGGTCCGTAGATGAACTTGTTGACGAAGATGTGGTCGCCGATCTCGAGCGTCGGATACATCGAGCTCGAGGGAATCTTGAACGCCTCGAGGACGAAGCCCTTGAGACCGAACGCGAGCCCGAGCGTGATCACGATGGACTCGACGCCCGACATGAAGCCGGCCTTGGGCTTGCGAACGATCAGCTCGTCGATGAGCGCGTCGAGGGTCGGCAAGTTCGCGCGAACGGTCGCCATATCGCGCTCGCCGAGCGCCTTGTCGATCGTGTCGGTGACGGCGCCGAGGCTACCACCCTTGCCCTTCGCGTCCTTGTTGCGCATGAGGACGAGACGCGCCTCTTTGACGAGCGCAGCGGCTTCCTTGCGAACGCGATGATCGAGACGGCGAGCCAGCATTAATCGACGAAGTCCCCGAGTCTGTCCCAACGATATTGCGTCGGGTCCCAAAACTTTTCTGGATACGAGAACCAGATAAACAGAGCTTTACCGCGGATGTTCTCGATCGGCACCGATCCCCAATAGCGCGAATCGTTCGAGTTAGCCCGGTTATCCCCCATCACGAACACGTGCCCAGGCGGAACGACGTACTGGACCTTGGGCTGGCAGGCAGCGGCAGCCTCGTGAATGAGCTCCGGGTGCTCCGACACGATCTGGCCCGGCTTCTGATTCGGCGCCGCGAGCGGCTCGCCGTCGGGGTTTGTCGCGCAGCTCGGCGGCAGAAGGATGTGGTCGAGCTTGGGGAAGTCTTTCTCGTCGCCCGTCGTGAGGCCGCCCGCGTCGGCGAGGACCTTGTTGCGCTCCGGTAGGTCCGGGTCCTGGAACGTGTCGTACGAGTTACCGTTCACGGTCTCGGTGTAGCGGCTGCACAGCTTGGTGGACCACTTGCGCGTCAGCTCGTCGAAGTCATCGTACTGGCAGTTCGCATCCACGAGCTTCTGCGGCACGGCCGCGCCGTTCACGTAGACAACGTTGCAGCGGACCTCGACCGTGTCGTTCTCGAGGGCGATGACGCGCTTGATGTAGTCGCGCTCGCGCTCGCACGGTTGCTGGAACACGATGACGTCGCCGCGCGCGGGCTGGCGCAGCGGAAGGATCTTCTTGCCCGTGCCGGGGATGCGGACGCCGTAGATGAACTTGTTGACGAAGATGTGGTCGCCGATCTGGAGCGTCGGATACATCGAGCTCGACGGGATCTTGAACGCTTCGATGACCAGGAAGCGGACCACGATCGCGATCATGATCGCCGCGCCGATCGATTCTACGTAGTCGCGCGTGATCGACTTGCCGCTGTTCTTCCCGAGCTCGTCGACGAGCGTGTCGAGCGCGGGGAGAGCGCGGCGCACGCGCAGCATGTCGTTCGCGGCGAGCGCGTCCTCGATCTCTTTCGTCGC
Source organism: Kofleriaceae bacterium (assembly GCA_036499725.1). Taxonomy (GTDB): domain Bacteria; phylum Myxococcota_A; class Polyangia; order Haliangiales; family Haliangiaceae; genus JABFXX01. Next base: position 46,531 of record DASYDE010000056.1, on the reverse strand, counting down.
CGTTTGGAGCTCGCCCGGCCTGCCGGCAATCGCCTGCGCCTCGCGCATCAGGAGACGCGCTTCTTTGCGGACACGGCGATCGAGCGTTGCCGCGAGCACGAGTCGCTAGTCCACCTTGAGCACGGTCAAGAACGCTTCCTGCGGCAGCTCGACGGAGCCGACTGCCTTCATGCGCTTCTTGCCCTCTTTCTGCTTGTTGAGGAGCTTCTTCTTGCGCGAGATGTCGCCGCCGTAGCACTTGGCGGTGACGTCCTTGCGGATCGCTTTGACGGTCGTACGCGAGATGATGCGGCTACCGATCGCGGCCTGGATCGCGACGTCGAACATCTGGCGCGGCACGACGTCCTTCATCTTCGTGCACAGGTCGAGACCGCGGTTGTAGGCGGTGTCGCGGTGAGAAATGATCGACAACGCGTCGACACGCTCGCCGTTGATCAGCACGTCGAGACGGATCAGATCCGCTTCGCGGTATCCGGCCGGTTCGTAGTCGAGGGACGCGTAGCCGCGCGACATGGTCTTGAGACGATCGTAGAACCCGAACACGATCTCGGCCAGCGGCAATTCGTAGACAACGCGAACGCGTCCACCCGGGTCGTAATGGAGCCCCTGCTGCGTGCCGCGGCGCTCCTGGCACAGCTGCATGATCGGGCCGACGTACTCCTGCGGCATGTGCAGCGTCGCCGTGATGATCGGCTCTTCGATCTTGAGGTACTTGCCCTGATCCGGAAGCTTCGACGGATTGTCGATCTCGAGGACGGACTCGTCGTTTAGCGTGATGCGGTAGCGCACCGACGGAGCGGTGGTGATGAGGTTGAGATTGAACTCGCGCTCGAGCCGCTCCTGGATGATCTCCATGTGGAGAAGACCGAGGAAGCCGGTGCGGAAACCAAAGCCGAGAGCGAGTGACGTCTCGGGTTCGTACGTCACGGATGCGTCGTTGAGCACGAGCTTACCGAGCGCGTCCTTGAGATCCTGATAGTCCTCGTTGTCGACGGGGAAGAGACCCGCGAACACCATCGGCTTGACGGTCTTGAAGCCGCCGAGCGGGGAATCCGCCATGTGGTTCGCGTCGACGACCGTGTCACCGACGCGCGCGTGCGCGATGTCCTTGATGTTCGCGGCGACGATGCCGACCTGGCCCGCTTCGATCGTGTCGACCTCGACGGTTGCCGGCTTGCGCACGGCGGTCATCGCGCATTCGTATTCGACGCCGGTGGCCCAAAAGCGCAGCTTCTGGCCCTTCTTCAGCGTGCCTTCCATGACGCGCACGAGGACGACGACGCCGCGGTACGTGTCGTACCAGCTGTCGAAGATCAGCGCCTTGAGCGGCGCGTTCTTGTCGCCCTTGGGCGGCGGGATGCGCGTGACGACCGCCTCGAGCATCTCGTGCACGCCGAGACCGCTCTTCGCGGACACGAGCAGCGCGTCCGACGCGTCGAGGCCGATCGTGTCCTCGATCTGCTGCTTGACCCAATCGGGCCGCGCGACCGGGAGATCGATCTTGTTGAGAACGGGGACGATCTCGAGCTTGTTATCGAGAGCGACGTAGACGTTTGCGAGCGTCTGGGCTTCGACACCCTGCGCGGCGTCGACGACGAGCAGCGCGCCTTCGCAGGCGGCCATCGAGCGCGAGACCTCGTAGTGGAAGTCGACGTGTCCGGGCGTGTCGATCAGGTGGAACTGATAGACGAGACCGTCCTTCGCCTTGAAGTGGAGCTCGACCGACTGCGCCTTGATCGTGATGCCGCGCTCGCGCTCGAGATCCATCGAGTCGAGCATCTGGTTCTGCGCCTCGCGCGCGGTGACAGCACCGCACTCTTCGAGGATCCGATCCGCAAGCGTGGTCTTGCCGTGGTCGATGTGCGCGATAATCGAGAAGTTACGGATGCGCTCTTGCGGGAACGTCATGACAACAAAACCGAGCGCTTGTTAGCGTGATCTCAGACGCAAATCGACCTGCCCCGGCAACTCATCTCGATACTTCTCCAGCACCAGATCGATACCCTGCCGGATGTATTCGGCCACCGGGACTTTTGTCCGCCCGTGCAGCTCTTTGAGCCGGGTGTCCTGCTCGAGCGTGATGTAGACGGTCGTCGAGATCTTCCGTCTGGCCATGTATGGCCGTGACCATACGTTGCCATATGCGGCGGGTCAAACATGTCTCTTTTCCGGGCGCTCCCCCCGCTCCGATTGCCGTGTGATCACGGCAGCATCGTGAGGTGTCGATCCATTGCCCCGCGGCCACGCCTCGCCTACCCTGTCCCCTAGATGGCGAAGCTTTGGAAAGTCGGCGTTTTGTTGGTGGGTCTGACCGCCTGCCACTCGGACAAGAACGACAAGACGACACCGAGCACCGGGATGGCGGATGCGGGCTCGCCCAAGGTCGACCCGACGCTCTGCGATACGAACGGCAAGAACGTCGTCACCTTCGACCTCAACAAGGACGGTCGTCCGGACGTGTGGCGCCTCTACAAGGTCGTCGACGACGGCGGCACCAAGGTCGAGCAGCTCACCTGCAAGCAAGTCGACTTCGATCGCGATGGTCGCAAGGACTGGGTCGTTGCCTACAGCCCCAAGGGCACGCCGCTCTTCGAGAAGGCGGACTTCGACTACGACGGCAAATGGGACATGTCGAAGATCTACGACACCAAGCTCAACCAGCCGGCGGAGATCGAGCGCGATACTGACTTCGACGGCAAGTTCGACGTCAAGGAGATCTACGACGCATCCGGCAAGCTCTCGAGCGTGAAGCGCGACCGCAACAACGACGGTCAGCCGGATCTCTGGGAGCAGTACAAGGACGACGTCCTGCTCGCGATCCTCTACGACGACGACTTCGACGGCAAAGTCGATCGCCGCGAAGAAATCCCGGGCGCGCACCCCAAGATCGAGATGCCGACGCAGCTCGACAACTCCAGCGCGAGTGGCTCGATCGATAGCCCCGCCGCCGGCTCCGGCTCGGCCGCTCCGAAGAAGTAGTCGTGTCAGCTGTCGTCGAGAAGCCCTGGGGCCACGAGCTGATCTGGGCGAAGACGGAGCGCTACGTCGGCAAGATCCTCCACATCAAGGCCGGCGAGGCGCTGTCGCTGCAGTACCACCACGTCAAAGACGAGACGATCATGCTGCTCAGCGGCCGCATGGAATTCGTTTACTACGCCGACGGTGAACAGCCCACGTCGCGCATTCTCGAGCCGCGGCAACCGTTTCACATCACGCCTGGCCTGCGCCATCGCATGATCGCGATCGAGGACACCGACGTGCTCGAGGTCTCCACGCCGGAGCTCCAGGACGTCGTTCGCCTCGAAGATCGCTACGGCCGCAGCCCCGCGCAGAAGTAGCGCTCAGCGCAGCTGCACGTTGTTGACGCGCTTGTCGCCCGTCCGATCGATCGGCGCGGGCTTGGGCTGCTCCTTGCGCAGGCCGAGGTCCGTGAAGACCATCAGGCCGAGGATGAACAGCAGGAACACCGCGATCCCGACGCCCGCGACGAATCCCTGGCGCGTCTTCGGGTTGCGGTTGCGGTCGATGATGTTCGCGAGCCGATTCTCCGGTGGCGACGGCTTCACGCCGGCCGCGTTCTCGGCGTCCTTTGCCTTCGCAGCCGCCTTCGCCTTTTGCGCCGCCGCCCTCGGATCGCGATTGCGCTCCGCAATGTCCTCGAGGCGGCCCATGACTGTCGAGTGTAGCGCCCGCGCCTAGGGCTGGCGTGCGCAGATCGACGCCTCGAACAGGTCGACGCAGCGGGGCAGCTCGGACGGACAGTCGGTCATCGTCGTGCACGTCTTGGAGCAGCGCATCTGATCCGTACCGTCGACGCACAGCGCGCTATCGCAGTCCATCTCGCCCGTGCAGGGCGTCCCCGGTGCTCCGGTGCCGCGCGCGCCTGGCTCGCAGTAGACGTGGTCGGGGTCGGCCGCGTGACACCGCGTCCCCGCCGGGCAGTCATCGTTGGAGAAGCACGGGCACGCGTTCGGCGTCGTGCACTGCGAGCTGTTCGCGTCGGCGGCATCACCGCCTGCGCCGCCGTCGCTCGAGCCGTCCCGCGGTACGGCGCCATCTTGGGGCGGCTTGCCGTCGCTGCCGCACGCAGCAAGAAGGGCGAGCAGGAAGATCGCGCGTGTCATGCGGGCGGGATTACCACGATCAGCTTGCGTCGACGAAACCCGCACGCAGACGACCCGCGACTCAGTACGGATGGTGATGGCCATTGGGGCCGTCGAGGTGCGGGTGTGGATGCGGATGATGATGGTGCGCGTCCGACGCGTGCGGGTGCGCGCCGTGCGGATGCTCGTGCGCGGGATGCGACGCGGTCCGATGCGGCGCGGGCTTGGCGTGTGCGGGCTCGGGGGCCGGCGTCGGCTTCGCGACCCACGTGCGGTGCTCGCGATGATCGCCGCAGGCTCCCAACGCGAGGACAGCGAGAGTGATGACGACCGTGCGACGCACTACTTCTTCTTGGGCGGCGCGGACGCCATCTTCTTCTTCAGCGCCTCCAGCTCGTCGTCGACATTGGCGACCGGCTTCTTCTTGCTGGTCTGGGAGGAGGTCGAAGACGAGGAAGAGCTCGACGACGGTTTGCCGGCCGACGGTGCGCCAGGAGTCCCCGCACGGCGCTTGAGAGCATCGAGCGCGTCGTCGACGGACGGTGCGGGAGCGCGGCGCGGCATGTCATCGCCGCGCGATGGTCCCGAGGTGGACGACGCCTTCGCCCGCGGTGGCGGCGAGGTCGGCATCGCGGCGGCCGCCTTGTCCAGCTCGGACAGCTCCGACTCGATCGCCGCGAGCTCGCCGAGCAGTGCGTGCATGCGGGCGCGCTCGGCGTCGGACTTCTTCTCGAGCTGCGCGGCCTCGTCAGCGCTGCCCTTGGCGGCGGCGGCTTTGGCTTGCTCGGAGAGCTTGGCCGCTGCGTCACGCGAGGCCGTCATCGCCTTGGTCAGCTCGGCTTTGCGCTGCTGCACCTCGACGCGGAGGCGCGCGATCTCTTCGCGATCGACCGCTTCGCTCGCTGCGAAGTCGGCGTCTGTTCCACCGAACATGTCGCCGCCGAGATCCTCGAGCTCTCCCGGCATCGCGACGGTCGCGGCGGCAGCGTTCGCGGCAGCGGAGGCAGCGCGGACGCGATCGCGCGTGGCGGCCTGGGCGGCGATGCGGCGCTCGTCGACGACACCGCGCTTGTCAGCCGCGACCGCCGCGACGATATCGGCGATCTGATCGGCCCCGTCGGGGAGCGGCAATTGCGCGACGCCGCCGAACGCGGAGTCGAGCGCGCTCGCGAGCAACAGCAGGCCGCGCGCTGCGATGGCGCGTTTGCGGGTCTCGAGAGCCGCCGCATTCTTCGCCGAATCCGCGATGGTCTCGTCGACGATCGCGACGAGCTTGCCGCCGACGAGCAGCGTGCGCGCGAGGACTTCCGTGCGCGGCTTGGCGACGATCACGTCGGCCGCTCGCCACAGCAGCGCCGCATCGGCCGTCGCACCGAACAGCTTGCCGCGGAGGCCCAGCACGGGAACCTGACGGCGCAGGATCGCCGCGGCGTCGACATCGGTGCCCGCATCGAACAGGAACGTCATCTTCTCCGCGCCCTCGAGCAGCGAGAGCTGCAGCGCGAGCGACCCGGTCTCCTCGGCACCCATGCCAGCGACCTCGACGAGCGCGACCTTGCCGCCGAGCTTGAAGCGCGTGCGCAGCGCTGCGCGATCCTGTGCGCCGGCGTCGGCGAAGATCCGCTCACCGATCGCGCCGACGACGAGGATGCGCTCCCCTTCAACGCCGTGATCCGCGAGAGCGACAGCCGAGAGCTCGTCGAGCGCGAGATAGCGATCGCAGCCGGTGTTGGCCCACGACGCGGCGGGATCGGGATCCGCGACGACACCGATGACCGGCGCGGCCGAGATCGATGGTTCGACGTGATCGCGCGCGACCGTGAGCGCGACGGCGGCGTGCGGGTCGAACACGACGGCGGCATCGGGCGGCGTCAGCTCGAGCTCGCGCTTGAGGCGTCGCTCGGCGCCTTCACCGAGAAGGGCGCGGCGCACGCGGTCCGCGACGCCCGTGCCTCCACCACCCGCGTTGCCAACGTCGATCGCGCGCACGCGCATGCCGGCCGCTTCGATCGCGGCGAGAACGGGCACGACGGCGGAGGACGCTGCCCCCGCGCTGGTGACGATCAGTACCTGTAGCTCGCTCATGCCCTCCTCGGTGGTAGCCGATCCGTTGTGCGGCGCCAAGCCGGGCGGGCGTTTCGCACACGAACTGACGGATCTTGGTCGATTCTCGACGTGGCGCTTGCACCACAGGCGCCCACCTCTCCGACGAGGACGCCAAAATAGCCGCGTTCACAGTCCCCGAGGGCACGGACCTTGTACCGAGCGGCGGCATGAAATTGGTTTCCGTCCTCTTGGTCACTGCCCTCTCCGCCTGTGGCTCCTCTGCTGGTACCGGTGACGACGTATCCGATGCGCCCGATGCGGGCACCGTCGATGCGAGCGTCGTGGCGTCGCCCGATCTCGGCAAGTTCTGCCCGATGGGCTGCAACCTCGACACGTGCGTCGATACGACCTCGTCGGACTGCGAGAACCACACGTGCGTGTGGGACGGGCGCGGCGATAGCTTCGGCGACGCGTACTGCTCGCAGTCGTGCGAGAGCGCCGGGTGCCCGACGGGCTATGCGTGCCTCCCCGCAGAGGACGGCACCGGCAAGTTCTGCTTCGCGGACCCGGCCGTGTGCGGCGATGGCGTCGTGCAGCGCGGCGAGGTGTGCGACGCCGGCGCGACGAACGGCATGGCGTCGAGCGGTTGCTCCGCGGACTGCAAGCGCACGATCAGCGGCGGTCGGGTCGCGTTCAAGTACGACGGTGGGCCGATTGCGATCGACAGTAGCAACACGGAGGACGCTGTCAGCGGTCGCACGGTCGGCACGTACGTCGAGGTCTACGCGGCCGTTCCCAGCCAGATCTCGCTCGGCATTCGTCTGTCGACGGCGGATCTGACGGGACCGTTCCCGAAGAAGGTGCAGAGCTACGTGGACTTCACGGACCTCTACGACTCGTGGTGCTTCAGCAATCCCGCCAGCGGCTTCGCGATGATCGTCACCGTCACGCAGGCGACCGCGAACCACGTCGTCGGTACGTTCGACACGACGCTGAGCTATCAGCGCTGCACATCGTTCGGATCGGATCCCGCGGTGAACACGCGCGCGATCACCGAGAGCGCGTTCGACGTGTTCCTGCAGGCCGGCGACAACTAAGCAACCGCGTTCGCTGGCGTCCTGCCCGACAGCACGGCGATGACGCCGTCCGCACACAGCTGCGCCATCGCCGTGCGCGCTTCGATGGTCGCCGAGCCGATGTGCGGCAGCACGATGCAACGCTCGCTCTGGAACAGCCGCTCGTTCACGACGGGCTCGCGCGCATAGACGTCGAGGCCAGCGGCGAAGATGCGGCCCGCGAGCAACGCGTCCGCGAGCGCGTCTTCATCGACACATGCTCCGCGCGCGGTGTTCACGAGGATCGCTGTTCGCTTCATCAGCGCGAGGCGCCGCGCGTCGACGAGCCCCCGCGTCTCGGGCGTCAGTGGACAGTGCAGGCTCACGACATCGGCCTCGGCGAACAGCGCATCGATCGCCGCGGCATCGCGCGATGCGTGAATCACGCGCATCCCGAAGCCCGTCGCGCGGCGGCCCATCGCTTGGCCAATCCGACCGTAGCCGATGATGCCGAGCGTCTTGCCGTGCAGTTGCACGCCGAGCAGCTGATCGAGCTCCCAGCCACGCCACCCGCCCGCGCGGACGATGCGCTCGCCCTCGCCCACCCGTCGCGCCGCGGCCAACATCAGCGTGAACGCGAGCTCGGCCGTCGCCTCGGTGAGCACCTCGGGCGTGTTCGTCGCGACGACACCGCGCGCTTTGATCGCCACGAGATCGAGATTGTCGACGCCGACCGCGCAGTTCGCGACGACCTTCAGCTTGGGTGCGCGTGCGAGGACGTCGGCCGTGATCTTGTCGTGCAGCAGGCAGATGAGCCCGTCCACGTTCGCGAGGTCGATACCCGCGAGACCGACATAGCCCTTCGCGGGAACCGCGACGGTCGTGCCGGGCAGCGCCTCCGTGATGATCGCGACGAGATCGATCGGGAGCGCGGCGGTGGAGACGACGATCATTACTGCTTGGCGCCCCAGGCCTTCACTTCATCCGACTCCACGAGCGGTGCGAAGCGCGGATCCCCGCCGAGGTTGTGAATGTTCACGCCCGCGGCGAACTTGCTGTTCAGCGTGTCGAGCGTCGCGACCGCGTCCGCGTACTGCTTCGCCTTGGTCTGCGCGTTGAGCAGCGCCCACCACAGCGGCTCCAACGTCGGCTCGGCGGCGATTCCCTTCTTCGCCGCGTCGACGGCCTTGGTCATCTCGCCGCGCTCGAACATCGGCGTGACGCGCATGACGTTCAGATACGGATCAGAACCGACCTGCTGATCGAGCTTGTCGATCGCGCCGAGCATCGCGCCCGAATCCTTCTTCAACAGGAAGTAGTCGAGCTGGACGAGCGGCAGCGACGGATCGTTCGGGTAGGCCTTCGCGATCGACTCCACCGCGGCGGCGTACTGGTCATTGTCGAGCTTCTCGAGCAACTGCAGATCCATGATCCGGAACGCCTTGTTGTTCCGCACCGCCACGGGAAGCCGCTGGAGCGCCTCGTGTGCGCCTTTGATATCGCCGGCCGCGCGCAGCCGTTCGAACTCCGCCATCGTGACGCTGTCGCTATCATTCACGCCGGTCGCGATCGCCGTCCCGAGCAGACGGCTGCTCGTCTCGCTCAGCTTCTCGCCGTTGACGAACGAGTAGAAGTCGACGACGTGGGTCACGCCATCGCGCTTGTCGAGCTCGAGCTGGAGGTAGTTGACGCCGCCGTTGATGATCAACCGCACGAGCGGGCGCGGCGTTCCATCGACGGTCTGCGTGTGCAGGTAGGTCGCGTGTGACTTGGGCGCCATCTGCGCGCACAGGTGGCCACCGAGACTCCCGAGGCCGCGCAGGAATCCTTCGCGGCCCGCCGCGCCGACGGGGTGATTCGCGATCGCGCGGTCCGCGAGGAGCGCGGTGTCGAACAGGCGATCCAGCGCGGCTCCATCGCAGGGCTCCATGTGGCCCGCGAACTCCTTACCGATCGCTTCCGCTTCGGCGGTGGTCGGCGGAACGACGGCGCGGGCGGGCGGCGCTTTGTTACACGCCGCGAGGGCGACAACCACGAGGGCGATTCTTCGGATGCCGTTCACGAAAGGAGCATACGCTCGCGCCATGAAGCGCACGCTCGTCCTGCTCGCGTTCCTCGGCGCGTGCTCCACTGGCAGCACCGGATCGGGGTCGGGGTCGGGCTCGGACGCGAACCCTGGCAGCGGTTCCGGCTCTGCCGATGCGGCGATTGACGCGGCGACCGTGTCCCACGTCAAGACGGTGACGTGCCCCGTGACGCCGGCGCCGCCCGAGGTCGACACGCAGGACGCGAACATGCGCTACGACCCGATGAACACGACCATCGCCGTCGGCGGCGTCGTGAAGTTCGTGATGTCGCCGCTGCACGACGTGGCGCCGAACCCGATCGCAGCGCTGCACGACCCGGGGACTGTTGTGGATTTCGGCGCCACCGCCTGCCTCGAGTTCGATGCGCCGGGCACGTACGGCATCTACTGCACGACGCACAGCTTCGCCGGGACGATTACGGTTCAGTAGGCGCAACGCCGATAAGAGGCGTCCGGCCGAGGGCTGGTGCTACCGTTAGGTCGTGCGTTCCGGATGGTCCGCCCTTTGGGGCATCGGCTTCGCGGCTGCGGCGGTGCTGTCCCTCCATAGCGACGCGAACGCGGACCACCCCGGAGCTGTCGCTCGGCTCTCGAACAGCGCGACGGCACCCGCCGCAGCGACCCGAAAGTACGAGCGGACGGTCACCACGCCGGTCGTCCCGCCCCCGCACGTAGCACCGGTCACGCCCGTGCCTCCGTGGACTGCCGATCCGATCACGGGGAATGCGGATCGGCTGGCGGGCGCAGATCACGACCGCGCGAACATGGTCGCGTTCACGTTCGATGACGGGCCCGATCCGCTGACCACACCGACCGTCCTCGCGGCGCTCGAGAAGTACAACATCCCCGCGTCGTTCTTCATCGTCACACGGCATCTCGGCGATCCGAAGCGCGCCGCTGAAGCCCGCACGCTGATCCAGCGTGAGGTCGCGGCCGGCTTCATGATCGGCAGCCACACGGCACACCACGCGAACCTCGGCGAAGCCGGTGCAGTGCAGCTCGCCCGCGAAGTCGATGGGTCCCTCGCGATGCTCGGGCCAGTCGTGAACCAGCCGATCGGCATGTTCCGGCCGCCCTACGGTCGCCTCTCTCCCCGCGGCCGCCAGCACCTCCGGCAGCTCGGCCTGACCGAGGTCCGCTGGTCGATCGACCCGCGCGACTGGCAAGCGACCGAGGCGCCGGACCTCCGCCAGAAGATCCTGGGCGAGATCCTGAACGCCGATGGCGGCGTGGTCTTGCTGCACGACGTCCACGCGATCACCGCGGGGGTCATCGCGCAGGTGTTCGATGATCTCGAGCACTTCAACTGCCATCGCCTCGCGCTCAAGAAGGCGCCGATCATCCCTGTCTCGCTCCACTACTTCCTGCGCGACAACGGCGTCTCGCGCCCCGTGCCGCAGGCCGTCCAGGATCGAACCGACGCGTACATCCGGGCCCTGCCCGAACGCTGTTCCCGCCGACGATCTTGATTCGTTGACAATGTGGGCCGATGTAGTTAGGTTCCGCGCTCCCGGAGCAGCCGGGCATGGGGACGCGTGGAATTGTCAAGGAATCACATCGGGTTAGGCAACGGGAATCGAGCGCCATGTCGCCGGTAACCTGGCAGAGCAACACGCCCATGCCGGACAGCGTTCCGGAGAGCACGGAGAAGACCCCGACGTTCGAGATGGCCGAGCTCGCTGTCACGGCGCTCACGCACGTCTCCGGAAGCGGCGATGGCTTCGGTGAGGGCGATGGCGAGCGTACGCAGGTCGTGAGCTCCGCGTTCGAGCTCCGCCCGCGCTTCACGGGTCGCTCGCGCGGCATCAGCGAGCTGAGCACGCTCGCCGAGAAGGCATTCAACGATCGCGAGAGCGCCTACGCAGTGATCGTGGGCGAGCCCGGCATGGGCAAGAGCCGCATCATCAGCGAGCTCGTCGCGCGCCTGCGCTCGCAGTTCCCGACGCTCGCGGCCGTGAAGGGCATCGCGGACGAAAACTCGCACGCGTACGGCCCCATCGCGCGCGCGCTCACCGCTCGCTTTGGCCTCGTGCCCGGTGAGGATCCGACCGAGAGCCGCGACAAGATCCAGGCGGGCGTCGCCGAGGTCGTCAAGCCGCAGCAGGTCACCGAAGTCGCGCACCTGATCGCGCACCTCCTCCGCGTTCCGTTCGAGGACAGCCCGGTCGTCACGCCGCTCATCGAGCAGCCACAGCGCCTCGAAGCGCGTCTGTTCATGGCGCTCAAGCGCATGGTGCAGGCCGAGTCCGAGCGCCACCCGGTGCTGATCGTCGTCGAGAACCTCGAGCTGTGCGGCGCCGACACGATCAACTTCATGCACTACCTCGCGGCAGGTCTGCGCGAGTCGCGCGTGCTGCTCGTCGGTACGTGCACCAAGGAGGCGTACGAGCGCCACCCGTCACTCGGCGCGGGTGAGAACGCTCCCAAGAAGATCGAGCTCGGTGCGCTGTCGCCGAGCGAGGCCGAAGATCTGCTCCGCGAGCTGTGCAAGCCGCTCGACGAGATTCCGCCGGCCGTGCTCGTGCGTGCAAAGGCGCTCGGTGGTTCGCCGCGCGCGATCCACGAGCTCGTCCGCTTGCTCCTCGAGAGCGATGTCATCGTGCGCGAAGGCACGCGGTGGAGCATCGACAAGCAGCGCCTCGCCCAGATGGCCCTGCCCGCCACGTATGACGACGTCGTCGCCGCACGCCTTCGCGTGATGGAAGCGACCGAGCGTCGCGCGCTGGAGATGGCCGCTGTCGTCGGTGAGACGTCGTGGCTCGACGGCATCCTCGCGCTCGAGCGTTCGTTCTCGACGGCCGCTGTCGGCGCGGATCCGGACGGTCCCACGCTGCAGCAGATCGCGGCGAGCGGTGATCACTCGCGCATCACGCTCGTCGCGGCGATCGCCAAGCTCGTCGAGCACGAGTGGCTCGCGGACGTGCCGCAGTCCTCCATCTCGGGCGAGCGCGAGCTCCGCTTCGCGAACCCGAATCTGTGGAACCTCGTCTACAAGACGATCGACGAGAACCGCCGCCGCCAGTACCACGGCGTCGTCGCGCGCTGGCTCGAGCTGCACCCCGATGGTCGCGGTCCGGCCGCGCAGGAAGAAGTCGCTCGTCACCTCGCGCTCGCGGGTGAAGCTCGTGAAGCCGCGCAGCGCTATCGCCGCGCCGCCGAGCAAGCGCGCGCAGCGTTCGCGAACGAGAGTGCGATCCGGTTGTTCGACATGGCGCTCGCCTGCATCGGCAGCTCCGCGACAAACGACATGGCGACGCGTATCCACATCTGGCACGACCTCGGCTCGGTCTACGAGCTGATCGGCGACTTCGAAGCCGCGCTCGGCGCGTTCGAACGCATGCTGCGCCTGTCGTGGGTCGCGGCGAGCAAGACCAAGGCCGCCGTCGCGTTCAACAAGATGGGCCGCGTGTGGCGCCGCAAGGGCGACCTCAAGCTCACCCTCGAATATCTCGAACGCGGCCTCGAGCTGTTCCGCGGTGCAAACGATGGCCGCGGCATCGCCGGCTCGCTCGACGACATCGGCAAGTCGCTTCACATGCTCGGTCGCTACGACGAGGCGCACGCCAAGATCACCGAGGCACTCGCTCGCCGCAGCAAGAGCAACGACAAGCGCGCGATCGCGACGTCGCTGTCGCGCCTGGGCGAGGTGCAGCAGGATCGCGGCCAGTACGAGTCGGCGCGCAAGTGCCACGAGGAAGCACACGAGCTGCGCAAGGTCACCGGCGACCGCTGGGGTCAGATCGTCTCTGGCAACAACCTCGCCGCGCTCGCCTTCGAGGTCGGTGACCGCGCTGCGGCTCGCCACGGCTGGACCGTTGCGCTTGCCGAGGCCGAGGACATCGGTGCCCTGCCCCTGTCCGCGCTCGTGCTGACCAACCTCGGCGAGCTCTCTGTCGTGGAGAACAAGCTCGACGAGGCGCGCAGCCGCCTGGAGAACGCGCTCGAGATCATCGAGGACATCGAGGATCGCGGGCTGGAGACGGAGTGCTGCCGTCACCTCGCGCAGCTCGAGAAGGCGCAAGGCCACACGCAGGAGGCTCGCGAGCTCGCCGAGCGTGCTCTCGCCGTCGCGAAGAAGGCCGGCCTGCGCGAGAAGGAAGCACAAGCGTACCTGACGCTCGGTGACGTTCTCGCAGCGAAGCTCTACGACGCCGGCGACGAGCACCACGGGATGGCGCCCGCCGAGATCGCGTTCACCAAGGCCGTCGAGATCATGCAGAGCATCCGCAACGAAGCGGCGCTCGCGCATGCGCAGGTCGCGTTCGGCCGCTACAAGGCCGAGGCCGGTCAGGTCGGCGACGGCAAGAAGATGATCAAGGCCGCGGTCGCGACGTTCACGAAGCTCGGCCTGTCCAAGCCCGTCGAGGATGCGAACGCGCTCCTCCAGTCGCTGACGTAGCCGCTCGCGTCGTTATGACGCAACCTTGACGGATTTGCCGACCCTAAGTTCGGTCGCGGGCTTGCGCACCCCATCCTTGGTGGGCAACCTTCACAACCTTAGATGTTTTTGTTCTGGGTCGGTTTCTTCGCTCTCGTCGGGGTGCTTCTCGCACTCGACCTGGGCGTCCTGAACCGCAAGCCCACGGCGCCGACCATCAAGACCGCGGCCTACTGGACCGTCGGCTGGGTGTGCCTCGGCCTCGCGTTCTCTGGCGTCGTCTACCTCATCTACGAGAACGGCTGGCTCGGCGCGACGATCCGCGGCAAGGTGGCCGGGCACCACGGCGGCGAAGCGACCGTGACGTACATCTCCGCGTACCTGCTCGAGCAGGCACTCTCGATCGACAACATCTTCGTGATGGCGCTGCTGTTCCGCAGCTTCCGCATGCCCCCGAAGTACCAGCACCGCGTGCTGTTCTGGGGAATCCTCGGCGCGGTCGTCTTCCGCCTGATCATGCTCGGTGGCGGCGCGTTCCTCGTCCACAAGTTCGAGTGGGTCTTCTACATCTTCGGCGCGTACCTGATTTACCAGGGCGCCAAGCTGTTCAAGCACGACGACGAGGACGAGGCCGAGCAGGAGAAGTCATTCGCGGTGCGCATCCTGCGGCGCTTTGTCCGCATCGCCGACGGTGATCACGGCGGCAGGTTCACCGTGCGCATCGACGGCAAGCGCGCGCTGACGACGGTCGCGGTGTGCCTCGTGTCGATCGAGCTGACCGACATCGTGTTCGCGCTCGACTCCATTCCCGCCGTCCTCAGCGTCAGCCAAGAGACGTTCATCATGGTGACGTCGAACATCTTCGCCATCATGGGCCTGCGCTCGCTGTACTTCGTGCTCGCGGGCGCGATGGCCGAGTTCAAGTATCTGAAGATGGCGCTCGCCGTGCTGCTCATCTTCATCGGCGGCAAGATGGGCCTGCACCACTGGGTGCACATCGGTCACGTCGTCTCGCTGCTCATCATCGCCGGCATCATCGGTGCGGGCGTGCTGCTCAGCATCATCTCCTCGCGCAAGGAAGAGCGCGAGGCGGCAGCCTCTGCAGCTAACCTGCCCGCCGCTGGCGCTTCGCCGCCCGGGCCGCCGCCGCCGATCGACGAAGTACCGCCTTCGCCGTAGACGGCACGGGGCGCAGCTCCGCGAGCATGTCGAGGATCTGCTTCAGCGTGTACGGGTACTCGAACTCGAGATCATCGAGCACCTCGGCCGCAGCTGCCGCACCGGTCCCCGCGCCACCTTCCATGTAGCCCTGGAAGTCGCCGGACGTGTGCTCGCCGCAGAAGTGCTGGTTGCCCTCGCGCAGGCCCTCCGTGCCGAAGAACGACCATTGCCCGATGAGGTACGACGCATAGCTGCCCTTGTTGAACTCGTACGTAGGCCAGTGCTGACGAATGGCCGAGCCCGCGACGTACTTCGCCGCGATGCCGGGCCAGATCTTCTCGAGCCACGGCAGCACGGTCATCGCCTGCGACTCCGGTGTACCGCTCGCGATGTCGACGCCGCGCTGGCCGCCGACGAAGTTGGTGAGAATGCCGGGGTCGCCGTCCTGACCGCGCGACGTGGACCACACCGTCTGCAGGCCCGTGCCGAGACCCGAGAGATCGGGGCTGTCGCCGACGTCACCGATGACAGAGCCCGCCGAGCCGAGCGTCTCCCAGTGACGATCCTCGAACTGCATCATCAGCTTCGCATTCGTGCCGTAACCGAGCTCCTTGATGACGGTCATCTTGTCGTCGGAGAGCTCGGCCGCGGTGAGGTCCACTTCGCGCAGCTTGGTGAACGGCAGCGCGTAGATGACGTGCGACGCGGTGACGACGATATCGCCGCCCGAGGTCGTGAACGTGAGGTCGAACAGGTCGCCGTTCTTCGCGACCTTGCTGAGCGCGTGATCGAGGTTGATCTGCTCCGTGAGCTGCGCCGCCATGTGCTCGGCGATCGATTGGCTGCCCGTGTGGAGGTGGTAGCGCTCGTCGGAGTCGCCGAACACGTGGAAGTAGCCACCGTTCGCGACCGTCAGCTGCGGCGTCGCGTCGATCAGCGTGATCAGGTTCCAGGCGGACTGCTGCTCGACCTCGAGACCGAACTCCTCGATGTACGAGACCTCGAGCAGGCGGCGAATGAGATCCGATGGTGCGAGGTTCGCTTCATCGTTGAGCCACGCGGGAATCGACATCGCGTCGATGCGATTGAACTCCGCGACGGACGCGTCGTCGGTGCCCTCGGTCTTCATCAGCGCCGTCTGCATCTTGAGCGCGACAGGGCGGAAGAGATTGATGAGCTCGTCCTCGGTGCGTTTGATGCTCGCCGACGGGTTCGGGAACGGACCGTTGGTGAAGTAGAAGAGATCCTGGTCGAGGCCGGCCGTCGCGTCGGGCAGATCGTCGAGAACGATCCCGAAGTGCGCCGCGAGCGCCTGCATCGTCAGGTGGTCGCTGTCGACGAGCTCGCCGCCGAGCTCCACGATCTGGCCGTCGTCGGAGTACGTCTCGCGATCCGTGTACGTGCGACCGCCGATGCGCATGGATGCTTCAAAGACCTGCGCCTGCACGCCGCCGAGGCGCAGAAAGTGCGCCGCCGTCATGCCGGCGATTCCACCCCCGATGATCGCGATGCCTGGGCCCGGCTCGTCGGGCTTGGTGTTGTCACCGCACGCCGACACGAGGGGGAGCAGCGCGGCTGTCCCCATGGTGCCGAGGAAGAACGAGCGCCTCGATAGCGCCCACTCGCGAGCCTTCTCGGCAGCAACAGGATCGAGGTTCTGCTCGGTGTCGCGTGCGAGACGCAGCCAGCGGCGAACAGCGCGGAAGACCTTCGAACGAGCCATAGGGCCCGACTATATGTGTCCTATCGTACGAGAACCAACATCTCGGTCTCCATGATCTCCTCCGCCCAGCGGAGCTTGTAGTCCATGGAGGTCCCGAGGTCGTAGCGGGTAACGCCCTGCTCGCAGAGCGCCTCGATCTGGTGGAACTGGAGCAGGGATCCGACGCCGAGCTTGGCTAGATCGTCGGCATAGGAAAATTGCAGTCCGCGGTACTCGGTCTCCTGCACCGCGCCGAGGATGTAGCCGACGTCGCGCTGCCCTGCCCTCGCGAACACGGTGCGCTGCTGACCGAGCACCGCGAGCCGCGGCAGCATGAGGCCGTAGAAGTCGCGCATCGGGCCATCCGCGATGCCGACTCCGTCGCGCGACTTCCAGCTGTTCGCCTCGACAGCTTGGATGCGAGCGTAGAGCGCGGTCGCGCCCGCGACATCGTTCACGCGCACGTCCTCGAACGTGAGGCCGTTCGCTGCGGCTGCCCGCTGTGATTTGCGGAGCGACTTGCGCAGCTCGCGCGAGCGCCGCGAGAGAAAGCCATCGACGCCGCCCTCGAGCGATGCGACGTGCCGCACCGTCGGCTTACCGAGCCGCTGCTCCCAGCTCGGAGGCAGCAAGCGATCGAGCGCCTTGCGCTGCGGTCCCGTCTCGGCGAGTCCGGCGAAGATCGCGAGTCGCCAATCGCGGCGCGCGAGCAGCACACCGATGATCTCTTCGCACAGCGCTCGCGAGTCAGCGCCTGCCAACGGCGATGCGAGTCCCCATGCGAGCTCGAGCGGCTCGATGTACTGAAAGCCGGCGGGGTGGACGCCCTGTGCAGCCGCGAAGTACCCGCTCTTGCCACGGTAGGCGAACGGAGCACGCGGCGGCATGAGTGCGGTATTGGCCGCCAAGACCCACGCGCTCGAGGAGCAAAACCGGTCGATTCCGGGTGTTTCGCTCACCGCGCGATCGAAGTCGTCGGCGCATGCCGCGAGGTCGACCGGCTCCATTGAGCGCAGCGTAGCAGCGCCAGTGTTGTTTGGACGCCACAGGACATGTGGGTTTCGCCGGTCTCTCTTCGAGGAGAACGGTCGCCTGACGTGCTGTCGGTCGCGTGGTTCGCCCGGGCACGGCGATTGCTGAGATACTCGGGCAGATGCGTACCCTCGCTGCGGTTCTGGCTGGTGTGACCCTTGTTTCCGGCTGTGCCGCCAGTACGTACGAGATTCCGCATGCGGAGCTCCAGCGGATCGCGAGCCTCCCGCCAGAACAGAAGTCGGCCAAGGTGTTCGTCTCCGAGGAGATCACGGATACCGAGGTCTCGACGGCCGAGCCCGTCCGCGCCGAGACGGAGATCATCTGGATCCCCGACTTCAGCGTCAGCGGCAGCTATGGCTACGCCGGTGGGCGTCGGCCTTCCAACGGTGTCGAAGGTGGCAACATCAGCGGCGGCGGAAATGTGGGCGGTGGTGGCCACGGCGGCAGCGGCGGTGGGGGCGGCAGCAAGGGCGGCGGCCTCAACCTTGGCAGTGGTGGCGGCGACGGTAAGGCAGCAGCAGTCGCTGTCGTCGTGCTCGCCGTGATCGGTCTCGTCGTTCTCGCGGGCGTCGAAGGCTCGCGCTACGACGGCTGGGTCTCGCTGCATCCGATGCACCCGGTGCACCTCATCGGCATGGACGGCAGCCAGACCGTCATGCCGCTCGCGTGGATCGATCCGCAGACGGCGGCGTGGACCCGCACGGCGATCGTGAAGGCCTCCGAAGGTCCGTGGCACGAGCTCGGTCGCGGACCGCTGCAGCGCCACTTGAACTACGGCGTGTACGGCGGCTACGGCTCGTCGAAGTCCGTCACGGGGAAGACAGACTTTGGTCCCGCGTTCTTGATCCAGGCTGGTTACTTCCCGATCAACGAGGTCGGCATTCTCGCGAACGTGCAGTTCAACTGGCGCGACAACGAGTTCGGCGGAACGCTGTTCGACTCGCGTTACTCGCTCGAGCTCCAGGCCTTGCCGCTCAAGGCGGGTCCGCTCTACGCGGGTGGCTACGTCAACGCCGGCTTCGCGTATCGCTGGGAAGACGTGCCGAACGCGACGGTGACCAAGGGCGATCAGGGCGGCGGTGCGTACGGTGCGGGTGCGCAGGTCCAGCTCGAGCTTCACTCGCGCATCGCGCTCACGGCACGCGCTGGTGCAGTTGCCGAGCACGGTGACCACGCCACCGACTTCCTCCTCGGCATGAGCGTCTACTGATCACCTCGGGTGATCACTTCTGATACTTGGACTTCCACTCCTCGTAGGGCATGCCGTAGACGATCTCGCGTGCCTCGGGGTCGGTGAGCTCGACGCCCTCCTCCGCGGCAGCGGCGCGGTACCACTTCGACAGGCAGTTGCGGCAGAAGCCCGCGAGGTTCATGACGTCGATGTTCTGCACGTCGGTGCGCTCGCGAAAATGCTCGAGCAGCTTCCGGAACGCAGCAGCCTCGATCTCGGTGCGGGTCGCCGGGGGAATCTCGGTCATAACAAGAAGCGGTGTAGCGCGGCCCACATGCTATGTCACCCCTCGTGGAGCTGCCTGCGTCGGTGACCGAGGTGGTGCGTGGCGACACGACCTACTACATCGTCGGCACTGCGCATGTTTCGCAGAAGAGCGTCGAGGACGTCAAAGCGGTCATCGCAGCCGTGCAGCCCGATGCGGTCGCCGTGGAGCTCTGTCAGGCGCGCTTCGATGCGTTGACCAAGGAGAGCGCGTTCCGCGACCTCGATGTGTTCAAGGTCGTGCGCGAAGGGCGCACGCTCTACTTGCTCGGGCACCTCGCACTGTCCGCGTACCAACGGCGCATCGGCGCGTCGCTCGGCGTGAAGCCCGGTGCGGAGCTGCTCGCAGCGGTGAACGCGGCGAAGGAGAGCGGGATTCCCGTCGAGCTGATCGATCGCGACATCAACGTGACGCTCAAGCGCACGTGGCGAAACCTCGGGCTGTGGAAGCGCTCGACGTTGCTCGCGTCGCTCGTCGTCGGCTGGGACGATGGCAAAGGGGAACCCGTCGACGAAAAGGCGATCGAGAATCTCAAAGAGACAAAGGCGCTCTCCGAGATGCTCACGGAGCTCGGCCGCGCGGTGCCCGAGATCAAGGCGCCGCTGATCGACGAGCGCGATACGTATCTCGCCGGCAAGCTCTCCGCTCTCGGTGCGACGCGCAAGAAGGTCGTCGCCGTCGTGGGCGCGGCGCACGTGCCCGGGATGCTTCCGCAGATGGGAACGCCCGTCGATCTCGCCGCGCTCGATGTCATTCCGCCGCAGAGCTGGTGGTGGCGCGCCGCGAAGTGGCTCGTGCCGATCCTGTTCATCGCCGCGTTCATCTGGGCGTGGAAGTGGAGCGACACGACGACGCTCTCGCAGCTGCTGCTCGCGTTCATCCTCCCCACGTCGATCGGCGCGGGAGTCATGACGCTCGTCACGGGTGGCTCGCCGCTGTCCGTGCTTTCCGCACTGCTCGTGGCACCGATCGCCGCGCTGCATCCATTGCTCGGCACGGGCATGGTCGTCGGTGTCGTCGAGGCCTGGCGCCGCCGCCCCAGTGTGGCGGACTGCGAACGTCTTCCCGACGACATCCAGAGCTGGAAAGGGTTTTGGCGAAATCCTGTAACCCGGATCCTGCTGATCGCCGTCTCATCGGGTCTGGGTACCGCGGTCGGCTTCTGGGTCGGCGTGGGCTGGATCGCCAGCCTCCTGTAGTCGCACCGGCGTCGTCGGTTGTGAGCTATTGTCTCGCTCGATGAAGCGACGCGACGCTCTCAAGACGATCGGTGGACTGGCAGCTGGCGCCACGATGGCGCGGTTCCTCCCTGCGTGCGGTGGTGACGACGGCGATGGCGGCCCCGTCGGCATCACGACGTACGTGTACCTCATGCTCGAGAACCACTCGTACGACAACGCACTCGGTGCGCGTATGGCGGCGGGCAAAGGTGGCGACGGCTTCGATCCGA
This sequence comes from Kofleriaceae bacterium, assembly GCA_036499725.1. Classification (GTDB taxonomy): domain Bacteria; phylum Myxococcota_A; class Polyangia; order Haliangiales; family Haliangiaceae; genus JABFXX01. Next base: position 26,019 of record DASYDE010000056.1, on the reverse strand, counting down.
CCAAGGCCCTGCCCGACACGAACAACGTGATGGTGCTGCCATACATCGCGCCCGAGCCCGATCTCGAGTGCGTGCCCGATCCGCCGCACGACTGGGACTCCGCCCACAACTCGTTCAATGGCGGCGTCATGGACGGCTTTCTCAAAGCGCATCAGGTCGATCATCCCGGCGACACGGGCGCGATGCAGTACCTCACCGACGAGCAGATTCCCGTCACCTGGGCGCTCGCCGACGCGTACACCACCTGCGATCGCTGGTTCTGCTCGGTCATGGGACCGACGCTGCCGAACCGCGCCTACTGGCACGCGGCGTCGTCGACAGGCCTCAAGGTAAACAACGAAGTGCTGACCCAGTTCAGCGGGGGCATCACGATCCCGACGATCTACAACCGCCTCGAGGACAAGGGCGTCGACTGGGCCTACTACTACGGCAACATCGGCGTCGTCTCTCTGCTCGGTCAGCCGGGTCCGTATCAGGTCGACCTCGGCGCCACCGACGGCACCGGTCACATCCGTCGCTTCGGCGATCCGGGCACGAGCAACGGCCAGTTCTTCAAGGACTGCAAGGACGGCACGCTGCCGCCGGTGGTCTACATCGATCCGTCGTTCGGCGAGAACGATGATCACCCGCCGGTGCACCCGATCCTCGCGCAGCAGCTGATCGCGTCGATCTACAACGCGCTCGCGGCGTCGCCGCAGTGGAAGAACGTGCTGTTCGTCGTCACGTACGACGAGAACGGCGGCTTCTGGGATCACGTCGCGCCGCCGACGACCGTCGACGACACGAACGCAAAGTTCGGCGTTCCTGGCTTCGAGCAGATGGGCTTCCGCGTTCCGACGCTGGTCATGGGCCCGTACGCGAAGAAGGGCTACGTCTCGAGCGTCGTGTACGATCACACGAGCGCGCTCAAGCATCTGCAGAACGCATTCGGCCTCGAGACGCTCAACCCGCGCATGGACGCGGCGAACGACCTTACCGACTGCATCGACATGGAACGCCTCGCCAAGGGCGACTGGGAGAAGCCGGTCACGATCCCGGTGGTGAACATCGACGATTGGCCCGCGTACGAAGCGCGTTGTCTCGCAGGCAGCCCGTTCAAAGAGGCGCCCAATCCGATCAGCGAGTGGGCCGACGCAAACCCCGGAAAATTCGGCATCTACGACATCCGCGGCCAAAAGGGTTAGCGATTGCCCGGCGAGAGCAAACGCGTCATCCTCGTGGACATGAAGAAGCTCGCTCTCGCCCTGGTCTCGCTCTCGTTCGCCGCTGCACCGGTTCTCGCGTGCCCGCACATGGACGCCGAGCAGAAGGAAGAGACGACGGCGCCCAAGACGGCCGAGGCCGACAAGAAGGACGCGCCCAAGGCCACCGAGAAGAAGGCCGAGAAGGCCCCGGACAAGACGGCCGAGAAGAAGGACGCGCCGAAGACCGAGAAGAAGGCCGACAAGGTTTCGCAGCGCTAACCAGCTGCACTTCTCGATCAAGGCTCGCTTCGGCGGGCCTTTTTTTTGTACCTAGACGAGGACGTCGAGCAGCTGCGCGCGCGTCAGGTAGCCCTCGAGGATCCCCGCGTACTCGTCGATCAAGAGGTCCAGCTCGAGCGTGATGCGGTTGCCCTGCACGCGGTGCACGCGGCCGCTGACCGGAATCTCGGCGCCCGCGAGCGCGAGCACACCGGAGAGCCAGCTCTCTTTCGCGGGCGCTGCGCCCGTGACCTGCGCGGTGACGTGCGTGCGCGAGATGTCCGTGACCTTCGCGGCGCCACTGTCGAGGCGAAGGCCAACGGCCATGCCCGTCGGCGGCTCGACGCGGTAGTTCACGCGGCGGTTCTTGGTGATGAGCTTGTCGAGCGAGTCGTGCACGGGCTGCGAGATCGGGGTCTCGGCCGCATCGAGCACGAGGTCGCGAATGACCTTGAGCTCCTTCTGCGTGGTGATCAGATTTTGGCGCATGTCGCCGAGGCGGATCTGGTCGCGGTGCACCTTGTCGGCGACAACCGAGAGGAGGTTCACGAGGAACCGAACGCCGAGCTCCTGATGCTTCGCGAAGAACTCCTGGACCGTCTTCGCCTTGAGGCTCCACACCGTCGAGCCCGCCGACACCGTCGCCTTGGTGGAGCGCGACAACCCCGTCAACGCACCGAGCTCGCCGATCAGGGCGGGCGGATGCAGACGGAACAGGTCGTCGCCCGGACGGTCGAGGACGACTTCGCCCGTCGTCAACAGATAGAGCTCGCTCGCCTGCTCGCCGACGTCGAAGAGTGGCTTGTCGGGAGACGCGCTCACCTTCACGAACAGGATGCTCAGCCGTCCGAGCTCCTCGTCACCAAAACCCTGGAACAGCGGAATCGTCCGCAGCTCGTTCGCGCTAGGCCCCATACGCGCCACCATAACACCGCCTCAATTCTTGGGGCGCCGGTGGTAGCTTCATCTGGTGCGCCTCGTTCTCGCGTCGACGCTAAGCGTTACGATCGTCGCCTGTAGCTCGAGTAGTCCTCCGGCTCCGAAGACCGCTCCGATGGTGCCCGCGGTCGCAACTCCTGCCCCGCCCGTCGACGCAGCGCCACCCGACGCCGCAGAAGTGGAGCTGCCGGGGACCAAGAGCTACACGACGCTGGCGGAGGCGATGACGGCGACGATTCCCGCCGACGCACGCGTGATCGGCATCGGCGAGCTGCACTCGCGCGTCGACCGGGCGCAGGTGCGGTCGTCGCTCTCGCAGTTCACGGAGGCGCTGCCGTCGTTCGGCGCGAACGTCTCTGATCTGATCCTCGAGACGTTCATCACCGATCCCAAGTGCGGCCAGCAGGCGGCGCAGACGACGCAGACGATGGAGACCGAGGTGAAGCGCCCCGTCGAGACCAAATCCGAAATCGCGCAGCTCGCCGACGCCGCCAAGGCAGCTGGTATCCAACCGCATGCGATGACGGTCACGTGCGCCGACTACAAGTCGCTCGCACCGAACGGCCAAGTCGATCCGCTCGCGATGCTCACGCTCACGACGCGCGAGCTCAAGCGCATCGCCGCATCCGCCGTCGCTCACCGCGACAAGGATCCGCAGCATCGCCCGTGGATCTTGATGTATGGCGGCGCTCTTCACAACGACCGCTTCCCCGAGGACGCCGTCAAGGAGTGGAGCTACGCGGCCGCGATCGACCAGGTGACCAAGAACCACTTCGTCGAGCTCGACGTCATCGTCCCCGAGCTCGCGGCCGACGACGCGCAGTCGCAGAAGCAGCCGTGGTTCAACCTGGTGCAGCAAGCTGGCTCGCGCGTGCGCGTGTTCGAGCGCGGAGAGCGATCGTTCGTGATCGTGCTTCCGAAGAGCGGGAAGTGATCGCCCTTCCCATCCTCAATAGTCTGTAGCAATTGGTCGACACTCCCGGGTTCGCAATGATCTACGCGACTTGCGCGTGATCCGTGGCCGACTGGCGATTGTTTCAGGTGGGCCCCACGAGCGTTTTTCGGTTTACCTAGCGACCGCCAGAGGCCACCCTCCGTCCGCAACTCGGAGGCCGTATGCACGACGAGCTCGATCGCACCGACACCGCCCCCCGCATGAACATTGTCGCGACTGAAGAACGCCCGGTGCGCCTCGCGCGCGGGACTCGTCACGAGATCGAACAGCCCGCGAGCCAGCTCGCGCCGCGTCCGCTCACCACCATCCCGTGGTTCGAGACGGTACCCGCCGCGCTCATCGATCCAGAGGATCTGCTCGACGAACCGAGCGACGTCGTCGCGGCTCCCGTCGCGCCGCTCAAGGAGATCCTTGCCGCGTCGGCACCGCGCCCGCCGCAGAACGAAGCGCCGCCCTCGCAGGCCCGCGTATCGACGCGCACGATGACCGCGCCGCCGCTTCCGAACCGCGCTTCTCGCGCCAGCGTGCCGCCTCCGTTCCGCGCGCCGACCGCCAGCTTCCAGGCGCCGGTCGACCCGGCCACGGCCAGCCATCAGGCACTGCCGTCGCTCCCCCGCACGACGACGCCGCCGTTCCGTGCGCCGACTGCGAGCGAGTACGCGATGCCGGTCGCTCCGCCGACCGCGAGCTATCACGCGATGCCGCCCGTTCCGCCGATGTTCGCGCAGGCGAGCGACGCGTCGCTACATCCGCCGATGTTCACGACGACAGCTCCGCCCATGCCGGGGATGTTCCCCGTCGTCGCGCAGCCGGCGCCATTTCCTCCGCCGTACGCGCCGCAGGCTCCGTTCACTGGCGCGCCTGTCCCCGCTCACTCGATGGGCTTCGCGCCTGTCGACACGTCCATGATGAACGCCGGGTTCGCGCCGACCTCGTTCGAGACGGGCTCCGTTCCGGTCAAGCGCACGAGCGGACGCGCCGGCATTGCGCTGCTGCTCGGCGCCGTCGCCGTCACCGCGGTGCTCGCCGTCGCGATCACGCTGAGCGTCAGCGGACGCAACGAGCCTGCGACCGGGCCGACGCTCGCTTCGTCGAAGGCCGCGATCGTTGCTCCGGCACCGACCACGGCACCGGCACCGACCACGGCACCCGCGCCGACCACCGTGACCCCACCGACGGTCGCGACTGCGCCGACCGTCGCGGCGACTGCCCCGACTGCACCGTCTGCTCCTGTCGAGCCGACCGAGACCGTCGCCGCGGTGACGCCGTCGACAACCGTCGCACCTGCGGCTGAAGAAGCACCTGCGCCGGCCGTGCGCCCCCACCATCACCACCACGACACGGCGACGAAGTCGAACGCCACGATGGCGATGGCGACGCCGACGCATTCCACCGCATCGACGACGAACCAGTCAAAATCCTCGACGACGAAGAGCGGCAAGCGAGCCCGCGGCACCCTGGCGGATCCGTTCGCGACGACGCCGACGAGCTCGAACGTGGCAAGCCACACCGCGACCGCGAAGCCGACCGTCGCGCCGAAGGCCGTCGCGATGGCAGCCCCTGCGAATGCCGGCATGCTCATGGTGTCGACGAAGCCGCCGTGCACCCTGATCATCGACGGCAAGGTCACGAACCTCGAGACGCCGCAGCGCGCGCTGCGCCTGAGCCCCGGCGTCCACGACATCACGTTCATCAACGCGGCCGACAAGATCCGCAAGAACGTGAGCGTCACGATCAGCGCGTCCAAGACGAGCAAGCTGATCCGCGACTTCACGCACTGAGCGCGCGCACGTCGCTGGCGAGCCACTGGTATGGTTTGCCGTGACCGAGGCCCACGGCGGAGACACCGCGACCCATCACTTCGCGACCCCGCCCGGTCAGGCGTTGTTGACGATCGGCCGCAGCAACGCCGACATCGTCCTCGACCAGGCGGTGGTGGCGCGCCATCACGCAGATCTTCTGTGGGTGGACAACCAGCACGTCCTGAGAGACCTCGGGGCGGATAGCGGCACGTTCGTGAACGGTGTGCGCGTCGAAGGCTCGCGTCCGCTCCGTCCGAACGATGTCGTCCAGATCGGCACGTTCCGCCTCACGTACGACGGGGACTCTCTCGACTCGTTCGACCAGCGCGGCATGATCCGCATCGACGCGACGAGCATCGAGCGGAAGGTCGGCGACAAGCAGCTGCTCGCGCCGACGACCATCTCGATCGAGCCGTGCGAGTTCGTCGCGATCGTCGGCGGCAGCGGAGCCGGCAAGTCGACGCTGATGATGGCGCTGTGTGGATTCACGCACGCGACGGCGGGCACGGTGCGGATCAACGGTGACGACCTCTACGCCGGTTACGACGCGTACCGATCGATCATCGGCTACGTGCCGCAGGACGACATCCTCCACCTCACGCTCACGGTCGAGCGCGCGCTCCAGTACGCGGCCCGCCTGCGCTTACCGAAAGACACGACCGACACGGAGGTCGCGTCGCGCATCGCAGCTGTGCTCGAGGACGTGGACATGGAGGACCACAAGGATAAGCGCATCGACCAGCTCTCGGGTGGACAGCGCAAGCGCGTCTCGATCGCGTGCGAGCTCCTCGCGGATCCGGTGCTGCTGTTTCTCGACGAGCCGACGTCAGGTCTCGACCCCGGACTCGAGCGCCGGCTGATGACGACGCTGCGCAAGCTCGCTGACCGCGGCCGGACCATTGTCCTCATCACGCATGCAACCGCGAACATCCGCCTCTGCGATCACATCGCGTTCCTCGCGGCGGGACAGCTCGTGTACTTCGGGCCGCCGAAGCAAGCGTTGGAGCTGTTCGCGGTAGCCGACTACCCGGATCTGTACGCCGACCTCGAGGAGCGCGCGACGGTCACGGAGTGGACGACCAAGTTCTCGACGTCGCTGCAGCACCAGAAATATCTCATCGAGCGGCCCGCGCGTGCCCCCGCGACGCTCTCCGCCGAGCAGGCCCAGGAGAACGTGAAGCGCGAGCGCACCTTCGCGCACTCGCGGCTCCGCCAATTCGCGATCCTCTCGCGCCGCTACTTCGAGCTGATCTTCGCAGACCGCAAGAACCTCCTGTTGCTCCTCCTTCAGGCCCCCGTGATCGGCCTCTTGCTCGTGCTCGTCTCGCACCCCGACGGGCTCATCGCGAGTGCGCTCGAGGCCAAGAAGATGGCGTTCATGATCGCGACCACCGGCGTGTGGTTCGGCGTGATCAACTCGGCGCGCGAGATCTGCAAGGAGAGCAACGTACTGCGCCGCGAGCAACTCGCCGGCCTGAACGCGTCGCCCTACGTCGCGTCGAAGATCCTGGTGCTCACGGCGCTCGTGCTCGTGCAATCGGCGTTGTTCCTCGGCGTCATCGCACTGCGCGTCGACATGCCGGCTCACGGCGTGCTCCTGCCCGCTGTCCTCGAGATCTACCTGACCATCGCGCTCTCTGGCGTGGCCGGCATCGCCCTCGGCCTCTGCGTGTCCGCCGTCGCGAGCACACCCGACAAGGCCACGAGCCTCATCCCGATCGTGCTCGTCCCTCAGGTGCTGTTCAGCGGCGTGCTGTTCAAGCTGGTCGGAGGCACGGCACTGATGTCACGCGCTGTCTCCGCGTGCGCTGCCGTCGACGCTCTCAGCTCCATCGTCGACCTGAACGACCTGGTCCTCCAGACCCCGATTCACACGCCGGTGCCGCTCCACCTGCCGTTCGAGGCGCAGTACGCGCATACGCAAGCGGCCCTTCTCACCGCGTGGGGATTCCTCGTGCTGCAGACGATCGCGTTCTCCCTCGTGGCGTGGTTCACGTTGCACCGGCGTCGCGGAACGTGAGTAGACTGAAGCATGCGTGTTGCTGCCCTCGCTGCTCGTCGCATCCAGATTCCCATCGGTGCGTTCGAGCATTCGTCGCGTAGCCGCTCGAGCACGGACAACATCGTCTGCGCGATCACGCTCGAGGACGGCACCGTCGGTTACGGCGAGGGAGTCCCGCGCGACTACGTCACGGGGGAGACCATCGAGTCGGCGTGGGCGACCCTCGGCACGCTGGTGCTCCCTGCCCCACCACCGATCGCGTCGATGCGAGATGCACTCGTCTACGCCGAGCACGCCGTCAGCACGGCAATCACCGATAGCGGCGATGTCGTGCAGAACGCGTGTCGCAGTGCCGTCGAGCTCGCGCTGCTCGACGCCTACGGGCGAGTGTTCAACACCTCGCTGACGCCGGCCGCGAGCGAGCTCACGGGAACGCGCCCCGGACCGGTCTGCACGCACTCGCTCGTGCTCGACCGCAAGGCACCGCGCGACCCCGACAAGATGGCCGCGATGATCAAGCGCTACGGCTTTCGGGCCGTCAAGATCAAGGTCGGCTTTGGCATCGACGAGGACATCGAGAACATCGCCGCCGTTCGCCAGGTGTTCGGCCCCGACGGAGAGCTGCGGGTCGACGCGAATCGCGCATGGACGTTCGACGAGGCCGTCGCGGTGATGGAGCGCGCGAGAGAGCTCGGCGTCACGGCCGTCGAAGATCCAGTGAAGGGCGACGATCCGGCCGAGCTGCGCCGCTTGCGCGAGAAGCATGGCGTGCGCGTGATCCTCGACGAGAGCATCCGCACCCGAGACGAGGCCGCGCGCGCCATCGACAACGGCGCCGTAGATGTCTTCAACCTGCGCGTCTCCAAGAACGGCGGACTCGTCCGCACGCTCCAGATCGCGAAGCTGGCGCAGGATCGCGGCGTCGGGCTGCAGGTCGGCACGCAGGTCGGCGAGACGGCCATCCTCACATCCGCCGGTCGCCACCTCTCGTACAGCGCGGGGCCCGTCGTGTATCTCGAGAGCTCGAACGAGCACATGAAGTTCACGCCCGAGCGCTACGTCTCCGTCGAAGATCTCAACTACGACGCACACGCGACGTCACCGCCGCTCACCGGTCCTGGTCTCGGCATCACTGTGCTCCCCGAGCGCCTCGACGCGTTCACGACCGAGCGGCTCGACCGTACGTACTAGGCGAGCTCGATGCGTGCGAGCCCGGCGTCGAGCGTCAGGAGCTCGCGGCGCAGACGAGCGATCTTTGCCTGCGCGTCGGACCGCCCTGTCGCGGCCAGCTCCTTCTCCATCCACCGACGCAACTCGCCGCGCGGGATCACGACCAGGTGCGGAGACGCGAGCCGCTGCGAGCTGCGCTTGGCCGCGTACTCGATATTCACCTCGGCGAGCTTGGCCTCGAACGCGGCGAGGAACGGCTGTAGCTCGACCGCGCCATCGATCTCGACGAGCAACACGTAGTGCGGTGGCTCGCCCCACTCGGGCCGCAGCTGATAGTCGAGGACGTCGATGCGCGTCGCCGTCGCTGCCGCTTGCATCGCTTCCATCACGTGCCACTCGGTGAGCTTTTCGCCGGTGAGCGAGCTGGTCAGGCCGTGCCGATGAGAGAACCGCAGCACGGGTGCGCGCTCGACGTAGCGCTCGAGATAGAACACGTCGTCCATCACCAGGCGATACATGCCGCGCCGGTTCGTCACGATCAGCCGGTAGCCCTGGTCGGCCTCGAGCTCCTCGATGTCGTGCACCACCCCATCGCCGGGCTCGTGCTCGATCGGCAGGAACTCGATCACCGTCGACAACAGGGACGGCACTCCGCCATCGGTATCCGCGTCGAGCGGAACGAGCAGGCTCGCTTCCGACGAGCCGCTGACCTCTGCGCGCAGCTCGACCGTCGGCACGCGCGCACGCACCTGCGCTTGGTAGTGCTTCGCGTTCCCGCCGCGCCACAACGTGATGATCCGCAGCTCGGGGCAGACGTGCTCGAGGTCGACCCGCCCGGACCGCGCCAGTGACTCTTGGATTCGACGCGCTGTCTCGGGCGCGGCCTTGTACGCAGGCGCCGCAGACATCACGCGCTCGACACCATCTGGGCCATGCGTCCAGGTTCCCGCCGCAAGATCCGCCGCGAGCGCGGGCCCCAACGCATCGAGCTTGTCGATGAACGTCAGCAGCGTGCTCGGGTTGAGCGCCGCGAGCCACACGAGCGGCTGCGACAGCATGTAGAGGAACATCGCGTAGTAGCGGATGTTCAACACCGGCTCGTCGTACACGACGCTCGGCACGCGCAGGTCGCCGAACGTGTGCTCGTGAAGATTGCGGACGTAGCCGTTGGCCGCGCCGAACGGCACGCCATTGACGTGCCCGTCGACGAACTTCGCGAAGATCATCTGGCGGCCTGCGAACGCACCCGGGATCGCGGTGTCCACGGCGCCAAAGCTCGGGAAGAAGAACGCCGCGTACTCGTGCGGCAACGCCTTCGAGAACGGCACGCGCTTGGGGACGCCCGTCGTGCCGCTCGTCTGCGCGTAGAACTCCGGCCGGCCCGAGAACAGCACATCAGCCGCCCCGTCGACGACGCGATCGATATACGGCCGCAGCTGATCGTACGAGTGCGGCGGAACTGCCTCGCGGTAGCGAGCGAGCGAATCGATCGCGGCGAACCCGTGCTCGCGACCGAACTCGCTCTCGCGGGCCTCGTGGAGAATCGCGCGGAGCAGCTCGTTCTGAATGGCGGTGGGGCGCGCGCAGGCCGCGAGAAACGCCTGGTAGCTCGCGCGCGCGACAGCGACGAGGTCAGCGCCCTCCGAGAAGAGCGCGTCGATGATGGCATCGCTGTCCGCGAGAGACGTCACGCGAACGTCCGCGCGAACGACGCCACCAAGCGCCAGAGCTGGTCCCGCGCCGACGTGAAGTCGAGGTAGTGCTCGGTCCCCGGCAGCTCGATGACCATCCCTACCCCGCCGGTGAGCTTGTCGAACAGCTCGCGTACAGGCTCCGGCTTGATCATCGGATCGGTGCGCGACAGCACGAGCGCAGCAGGCCGTTTGGTGAGCGCGAGCGATCCGTAGTGCTCGCCGAGCGCGATGCGCGCATCGTGGAACTTGCGCGTGATCGCCCGCGTCATCTTCGTATCGTCGCGCAAAAATTCGAGGTAGCGCGGATCGCGCGTGAACCACTCATCGGGAGCCGGCAAGCGCACGGGAACGTCGTCGGCCACGTCCTTCCACAGATCGAGTCCCGCCCGCTGGACGATGAGCGGCGTGACCAACAGGAGAGCGTCGTGGCACGCCCGCGGATCAGCGGCGACGGCGACCGCGATCGCCCCGCCAAAGCTCTGCCCGTCGAGCAGCATCGGCAGATCACGATGCAGCCCGCGCACGTGAACCATGGCGGCGACGTAGTCCTCGATCCAGTGGAGATAGCTCTCGCAATGCCCGCGCGGTCCCTCGCTCTCGCCCGATCCTCGACGGTCGAGCGCGTAGACAGCGCAGCCCAGCGCAGCGAGTGCGGGGCCCGTCTCGAACAACCATCCCGCGTGGCTCTGCGTGCCGTGCACGTAGAACACGACCGTGTGCGGGTCGGCGGGAAGCCAGGAGTGCAGCGCGAGCGCGAGACCGTCGCGAGGGAACGCGGCGCGGCCGTACGTCATTTCTCGAACGGCCAGTGATTCGGGTCGATCTTGTTGTCGAGCAACGAGTCCCACCACTGCTTGATCCGCGGCGGCGTGATGTCGAACAGGTTGTCGCCCTTCACGCGCAGCTCGATCACCGACGTGCGGCGCTTCTCGAGGGCCGTGCGAACCGCCGCGGCTGCCGCTGGCGCATCCGTCGCGACGTACGAATCACAACCGCACGCCGTCGCCACCGCCGCGAAGTCGACCTTCGGCAGCTCGCAGCCGACGGACTCGTGCTGATAGTGCTCCATGCGATCGCCGACTTGCTTGTAGCCGTTGTTGTTCACGATCACGATCACGAGCGGCAGGTTGTAGAACGCCGCCGCCGCGAGCTCGCTGAGATGAACGAGCGCGCCACCGTCGCCGATCACGCAGAGCGTGGGCACATCCTGACGAGCGAGCGACACACCGATCGAAAGCGGGAGACCCGAGCCCATCGCCGCAAAGCTGTACAGCGAGAAGAACCCGTCGGCGGAGTACACCGGGAAGAAGTGCTTCAGGTACTGAAGCGTCAGGCCGGAGTCGCCAGTCACGAGCGTCTCGCGCGGCATGACCTCGCGAATCGCAGCCAGCATCGCCGGCGTGCTCGTCGAAGGGCGATCCTTCGGCGTCTCGTAGACGTGGTGCTCGACGCGCAGCGCGCGCACGCGTTCGGCGCTTCCCCGCTGGACCTGTGTCGACGAGCTCGCCAGCCAGCGGATCGCTCCTGGCAGGTCGCTGATGACGCCGAGCTTGAGCCGCAGGTTTCGCCCCGGCTCCTCCGCGATTTCGTCGATGTGCACGAGGTTCTTGAACAGCGATGCGTCGAAGTCGAACGTCGTCTGCGTCGCCATGCGCGTACCGAGCGCGATCACGAGGTCAGACTGCTGGAAGTAGGTCGTCGCGGAGTCGTGGCCGCAGCTACCGAGGATGCCGAGCGAGAGCGGGTGATCCTCGGGAATCGCTCCCTTGGTGAAGTCGACGGTCGCGACCGGCAGATCGTTCTTCTCGCAAAACGCGACGAGCTCCGCCGACGTTCCACGATGGACAGCGCGATGGCCGACGAGCAACACGGGCCGCTTTGCCTGTCCGAGCATCTCGAGCACCTGCCCGAGAGCAGCGGTGTCGATCGGAGACGAGATCGCGCGATACTCGGCCGGCGCGAGGTCCTCGTGGGCGACCGGCTTGGACCACAGATCGCCGCCCACCTCGACGACCGAGGTCGAGCGATTTCCGTAGCTCGCTGCGATCGCGCGACGCGTGCTGCGAATGAGCGTGTCGCCGGTCGTCGGCCGATACCGAACGCTCGCGGCCGACGTGAACATGTCGAGCTGTTCGATGCCGTGCACGCCGCCGCTGACCTCTTGATGCGCGTCGCGGCCATAGAGCGCGAGCGGGGCCTGCGTCGCGATCAGCATCTGCGGCACGGAGTCCATGTACGCCGCTGCGACGGGCGTCACCGCGTTTGTCGTGCCGGGGCCCGACTGCGTATAGAGGACGCCGAGTTTCCCCGAAGCGAGCGTGTAGCCAGCAGCCGCAAAGCCCGAGGCAGCCTCGTGGAGGTTGATGATGCTCTTGATCCCGCCGCGCCGAAGCGCGTCGAGGAAGACGCTCAGATATCCGCTGGCAATGCCGAAGGCGGTATCGATTCCTTCACGGCGCAGGACCTGGACGAGAGCCTCCGCCGCGGTAACACGCCGTTCCTCCATGAGTGGGACCACCATAACATGGCCGCGCGCGCCCACCGGCCGTACGGGTGGCGCACTCGCCGCCCCGCCCTAACGTCATCGTGTAGGTGTGGGTCTTTATCTGATAGGGCGCGCCAAGAAGGCGTGCTTCTCGAGAGCTGAACGATGAAGAAGTATCAATCGCGACGGCAGCTCTCGATTACGTCTAGCGGCAGCGCGGAATCACGTCGGCACCGGTGATGTCTCCGTCATCGCCGTTCGCGTAGACCAGCATCACGTCGTCGCTCGTCGTCTTGTAGTTCTTGAAGTCGTCACCGAGGTCGCTCTCGTTCTCGATGTTGTCGTCCTTCCACTTGTCCGTGCCGTGGCGCCAACCGTAGACGTTGTACATCTCGCCGACCATGACGCCGGCTTGCGCCTGGATCACGTCGATGACCTGCTTCGCATCACCGATGTAGCAGATGCCGGTGTAGTCGTTGTACGCGTACGAGTACTCGAGCAGCGAGTCCGTAATCTCGGCGCCCTCTGCGGTGCCCAGCTTCGTGATCCGCGCGTTGTACGACTGCACCTTCGCGTCGTAGTCGGTCGAATCGTCAGCGAACGTATACCGACCAAACACGGCCAGGTTCTTCGCACGCATGCGGGCGTTGAGCGTCGTGATCGACGGATGCGCGTCGCCACCATTGTTGTCATCGAGCAGCAGCGGCACGCGGAGCGAGGTCTTGAACAGGTGGTTGTCGTTCGCGTACTCGAGCAGACGCGCGAAGACGGTCTTGCCGACGTACGGCGCAGCATCGAGCTGCGAGAGGTCGGTGAACTTGTGCCCCGTGAGTGCGGTGCGGGCGGTCACGATCGACTTCGCGACCTTCGCCGTCAGGCCGACGTCGGACTGCAGCTTGGCCTGCGACGCGCTGGAGACGAGGGTCAGAACCGCTGCGCCGTCAGGCGACCAGTCCTCGACACCAAACGCGTCCGCCTTGGCGTCATCGGTCAGGAACACGTCGTTCTCCGGATCCTCGACGTCCGCCGTGTTGGTGGCACACCCGAGAAACGAAACCGCCATCAGAGCCGAGATCACGAAGCCACGCTTGTTCATGCGCCGGCCCTGAGCAGATTTAGTGCCAGTTCGACGCGTAGGCTTCCAGGAGCTTGGTCGCGCAACAGCAGTAGCCATGGCAACCCCGCTCGCGTGACCGTGCGAAAACCGTATCGCCCCGGGACATCCATCGCTCGCCGTAACGCGCAGCTCGCGAGCGGTATCCTAGTCACGTGACCACCGAGCTTCTTCTCCGCGTTGGCCAGGCCTGGGTCCTCGCCGCGGGGATCCAGCTCGTTCTGTGGCTCGTGCAGCAGAAGACCAAGAACGCCGGGATCGTCGACGTCGGCTGGGCGCTCGCATTCACACCCGTCGCAGCTCTCTTCGCCTGGCGCTCCACCTCCTGCGCCTGCGGCTGGGGCGTCATCGCCGCCATCGTCGTTGCGTGGAGCGTCCGACTCGGCGCGTACCTCGTCGCGCGTGGCGCGGCCTCACCGCCCGAAGAAGGTCGGTACAAAGATCTGCGCGCACGCTGGGGCGATTCGGCGACCGGGAAGTTCTTCGTCTTCTTTCAGTTCCAAGCAGCGCTCGTGGGAATTCTCTCCAGCGCGTTCGCGGTGCCATTCATTGTCGAGCCGCGCGCCGGTTCGTGGTGGATTCGCGCGCTCGGCGCGACCGTCTCGATCGTCGGCATCCTCGGAGAGGCAACGTCGGATCTCCAGCTCTCTCGCTTCAAGCGCGACGCCGCGAACAAGGGCAAGGTCTGCGACGTCGGCCTGTGGGGCTGGTCGCGCCACCCGAACTACTTCTTCGAGTGGTGCGTGTGGATCGGCTACGCGGTGTACGGGTTGGCGTTCGGATGGTTGGGGCTCGTCGCGATCGTGGGTCAGGCGATCATCGTGGGGAGCATCTTCGGCGTGACGGGCATTCCGCCGACGGAGAAGCAGGCGATTCGTTCGAAGGGCGATGCGTACCGCGACTACCAGAAGCGTGTGTCGCGGTTCATTCCGCTGCCGCCGAAGCAGCGCAGTCACGGCGCGTAGCGGATCTCCAGAATCTCCGTTCTACACCAGTTCTACACCGGCTTGTCGGAGGCCTGTTGTAGGCTCGTTGCCATGATCAAGGTGCACGTGGCGGGGGACGGAACAAAGTCGTTCCAGGTTTATGGGCGCGCCCGGATCCGCGAGAAGAGCGTCCGCGTGTACGTCGGCTCGTTCGCTTCGCAGAAGCAGGCCGAAGCCGCCGACGAACAGCATCGCGTCACGCAGCGCGCGATCAAAGCGGGCGACCTCCCCGCCGCCGTGGACCACAAACGCACCATGGGCGACGCCCTCGACGCGTGGCTGCGCGCAATCAAGGACCAGCGCTCGCACGACGAGTACGAGAGTCGGATGCGGCTCTACGTGCGCCCGACGTTCGACGGCACACCTCTCGTGAAGATCACGAAGCCGAAGCTGATCGACCTGCGCACCTCGCTCAAGGAGCGCGAAGAACCGATCGGCAACGCCACGATCAACACGCTGTTCGCGGCGCTGTCCGCGGCCTACAGCTACTTCATCGAGCAGGGTTGGTGCGCTGAGAACCCGCTCAAGTTCATCCGCGACCTCGAGGTGGCCGAGCGACCGTTCCTCTGGCTCCAATCCGCCGGCGAGGTTCAGAAGCTGCTGGGTGAGTGCAACGAGAACATCCGAACGCTCGTGGCTGTGCTCGTCGGCACCGGCATGCGGCTCGACGAAGCGCTGCATCTGATGTGGACCGACATCGATCTCCAGCACCGCGTGGTCCACGTTCATCGTGGCCGCCGCGGAGCGCCGAAGTCAGGCCGCCTCCGCCACGTCCCGATCTTCGACTCGGTGCTCACCGTGCTGCGCGAGATGAAACTGGCGAAGGGCACGAACACCCTGCTCTGGCCCGGCGCGAAGCTCGACAAGTTCGACGAACAGCTGCCTCGCAACAAGACGAGCGTGTTCCGTCCGTTCAAAGCCGCCGTGCTCCGCGCGAAGCTATCGAAGAAGTTCCGCCTCCACGACCTGCGCCACACCTTCGCCGGCCTTTTCCTCGCTTCGGGCGGCGACATCTTCAAGCTGTCGAAGATCCTCGGGCACTCGAGTGTCGCGATCACGCAGCAGGTCTACGCGCACCTCCATCCCGACGCGTTCGCAGAAGACTACAGCCGCGTCTCGTTCGCGATGCCCGAGACTGCAGGCGTCGTGATCACCATGCGATCACACTCTACGCGGGTGTGAACGCCGTGCAGATCCCGCAGGATCGCCTCGCCTGTGCCGGCGGCGCCCCGGCATTTTGGGCTTACTCTGCTCGCGGTATGGAGGGCGTTAAGTGAGCCGGAACAATCGAAATCGGCCGTCATTCCCCAGGGTCCAGCTGCAGCAGGTCCCCGCCACGGCCAACGCCGCCCAACCGGTAGCGTCGCTGCTCGACAAGATGGAGGATGGCAACGAGTACGGCAGCATCGTCTCGCTCGTTCCGGCCAACACGGACATCGTCGTCGAGATTCGTCGAGCGCTGGCGGATCTCGAAGCGGTTCGAGGGCGCCGCTGCGTAATCTACGTGGCGAACCAGATAAATCCAGAAGCGCGAGACACGTCCATACAAGCGGCCGATCACCTCCCCTTCTGCGAGATGGTCAGCAGGATCCCCACCGACCAGAGCAAGCTCGACATCTTCATCGCCACACCTGGTGGCTCAGGCGAGCAGGTGAATCTCTTCGTCGAGGCGATGCGTCCTCGCTTTGAAGAGGTCGACTTCTTGATCCCCTACAAGTCGATGAGCGCGGGCACGCTCTGGGCACTGGCTGGCGATCGCATCTGGATGGACTCGCGTGCGTTTCTCGGGCCGCTCGACCCGCAGGTACCGACTGTAGACGGTCACTTCGTTCCCGCCCAGGCGCTCATCGTTCTGGTCCGTGAGATCCAGGCTATCGGGCAAGCCGCGATCAACGAGGGCGAAAGCCCGCCTTGGGCATTCGTTCGTCTCCTCGACAAGATGGACCAGAAGCAGCTCGGCGCTGCGTTGAGCTCCACCAACTACGTCGTCGGCCTCGCAACGACGTACCTCGAAAAGTACAAGTTCCGGAGCTGGACCCACCATCGGAACGGGGCCGCCGTGACCGAGGAGGAGCGTCGGAAGCGCGCCGAAGAAATCGCAAAGCTACTGACCTCCCACGAGCGCTGGAAGGCACACGGTCACGCAATCTCTCGCGACGTGCTCCAGGACGAGCTAAAGATCAGGATCGACCAACCGGAGAGCACACAAGGGATGCAGCGTGCCATGCGGCGACTGTGGGCACTCGTCTACTACACGTTCGAGAAACTACCGGTGGTTAAGATGCTGATCTCCAAGGAGTACTCTTTTGTCAGAAGCCAGGTTAACGTCGTGGTGAGCCAATGATCGACGCTGAGATGCTCAAGGGGCTTGGTTGGTCTGAGGACCTCATCCGTGCTGCGACGGAGGTCTCACGAACGGTCCAGGTCTCAACGATCCACACCGTCGACGTCGACGCCCCTGCGATCCCGAACCGCATCACTGCGTCCGAACGCGCTGACGTCGGCGGTCCCCCAGTTGCCCGTACCCAGCTGCTGATCGAATCGAAGTAGCGCCCCAGTCCGCGGCATGCTGTCAAACGCAGCCTCATCGTCTGGCAGGAATTCAACCGAAGCGATCGCGCGACGCGCGGCTTGGCCCGCGTGTCCAGTGACACCGTGAGAAGCTGGTCGCAGGGATCCATGGCTCAACCAAAGCGAAAGCAACGTAAGCCCGCGCGGAAGGTAGCTACGTCGCTGACGACAACCCCACCTGACCTCACTGACACCGAGATCGATGCGTACTTCGACGCCGCCGCGCACACCATCAAGGCGGTGGAGCAGCAACTCCAGAGCACGTTGAGGCTGCCGGCGAGCAGCCTCCTGCTTCGCATCCAGACGAGCCGGTGACCGAGAACGAGATCCACGTCGAACCGTTCTCGGCTGCCGCGTTCATCCAGACTGTTCAGCAAGCCGGCGGAGGAATCGTGACCCGGCAGGTCGAGTACCTCGCCGCGTATCTCGAAGCGCTTAGGGTCGTCACGGTCGTGCGCGAGACCCGGTACATCGATCGCCACTACATGGACGAGTACGCGCTGTTCTACAGCCGCATGCTCAACCCGCCGAGCAACACGGTCACGCGGCTGCACTTCTTCGAGAAGAAGTTCGACAGCACAGCATTGAACCGCTGGATGCGTGACGCGATGCGAGCGAAGGACCTGACCAAGACGATCGCGAAAGAGGCCGGGAGGTATCACGGGTTCTGCTGCGTTCGGCCGATCCCCGAGTCACCCATCGGCCGGACGGTGATCGCGCGCTGGCCGGACGATGCTAGGCCCCGCGAGATCTACGCGATCGGTGCACACCCCGTTCACATCGGGAACCTCGAGTTCAAGGTCGTAGGATTGCCGTTCCAGCAACAGGAAGCCGCCGTCGGCGCGTGTGCGACCGCATCGGTGTGGAGCGCCCTGTCTCGTGTCGCACGGCACGATGGGATGCGCGCGCCGACGCCCGCCGAAATCGCACTCGCAGTCGAGCGCGCGCCAAACGCGATGCGAGCGCCGCTCGCTCCAACGACCGGGCTGACGATCGACCAGGTGTTCGATGCGATCCAGGCGTTCGGCTTCACGCCAGCGGCGGTGTCGGGCGAGCGCCCAGAGATCCTCGCGCTCGCGCTTCACACCTATCTCCAGTCCGGGATCCCGGTCGTGATGATCCTGCGCGGCGGTGGCAGGGCGCACGCCGTCACTGCCACCGGCTTTCAGCTTTCGGGCACGGATCACCCCAAGCTAGAGCCGCCCATCCCGACGCGCAGCATGCAGTTCCATAAACTCTACGTGCACGACGACCGGATCGGCCCGTACGCGCGCTCCACGGTCACACCGTACGAGGTGCGGAACGTCGACACGATGCCCGAGCTCGAAGGACTCCGCTTCGAGATCGAGATCGACGGCGCGGCCGAGCGATGGATCGTCGAGACAATCGTCGCGCCGGTGTACCCGAAGATCAGGCTTTCGATCGGCTCGCTGCTGGGCGTGGCCACCGCGATGCAGCCGATGATCGAGAAGGCTGTCGGCGCCGATGCGTTCAAGCTTCGCGCGGACCTGCGCTACGTGCGCTCCGGCGAGTACCTGCCCTCTCTCGCGAGGCGCGTCTCGGCAACTGGTGGCGCCGATCTCGCGTCACGCATCGCGATGTCTCGCTGGTGCGCGGTCGCGCGCTGGTTCATCGGCGGCGAACCCGTCGTCGAGTTCGTCTACGACACCACGGACATCCTTAGAGGAAACGGCGACAACCTTCTCCTGGCAATCGTGGTCCTCGCGACGAGGTTCCGTCGCACCTTCTACCGGATCGCGGACCGGCGACGAATTCCTCGCGCGTAACGTCGCGGCGAGATAGCTTGCGATCATCGCCATGTTAGCTAACAATGCGCAACGATGGCACGCAGGAAGATTCCAGCTGGGGCAACGACGCTGGGCGAAGCGATCCGGCTTCTCCGAACAGAGCAGCAGATGACCTTGCGCGCGCTCGCGGACAAGATCGGCGTGTCGGCGCCCTTCCTCAGCGACCTCGAACACGGTCGCCGACAGACCAACCAGTACGACGCGCTTGCCGACGCGCTCGACGTCTCCGTCGACGATCTTCGTAAGCTCGACGGCCGCGTGACGGATCTGAAGGTCTGGCTGTCCGACAACCCGCAACTCGTCGACCTACTTCGGGACATCCGAGACTCAGGTAAGCCGATCCCGATCGAAGCCCTTCGCGCCTCTCTCAAGAAATCGCGCTGATACGCCCCCGCTTGACATTCCATCATTGTTAGCTAACATAGCTAACAGGAGGTAAGTCATGCAGACAACTCAGCACGAAGACAAGAAGCAGCATCTGGTCGAAGTCACCGTCAACGGGAAGGCCGTTCCGGTCGATGGACCAAAGACCGTCGGGCTCGTCATCAAAGAGGCCGCCATAGCGCAGGGAGTGAGTATTCAGCTCGACTTCGTGCTGTCGGAGGAGATCGGCGAGCGCCGAACCAAGGTGATCGGAGACAACGACGAGGTCACTGTGCACCCTGGCAGTAGGTTCATCGCGGTCGCCCCGGACGACAACTCGTAGGAGGTCGCCATGAACGACACCGTCAAACAGGCCATCGCGGACATCCGCGCGACTTGGACAGACGCCACGGTCATTGCGGATCCTGACAACGACGGTGGAGCCCTCGTGCTCCTCGAGCCACTGTCGATCGGCAATCTCTACGTTCAGGAGACCACCTGGGTGGGGTTCCGGATCACGTTCCAGTACCCCTACGCGGACATCTATCCGCACTACGTGCGCTCCGACCTCCAGCGAAAGGATGGCCGGGCGCTCGGCGACGGTATGAGCGGCGGCCATGCGTTCGCCGGGCGATCTGCGATCCAGATCTCGCGCAGGTCCAATCGCCTCAACCCCGCGACCGACACGGCCGCCCTCAAACTCGGGAAGGTGCTCCAATGGCTAGCCAGCCACCCGTAGATGTCGTGCTCCCCGAAGTTCAGTGGGAGCGACTCCGCTCGCACTTATTTCGCGATGACGACGACGAGCACGGCGCTGTCATCGCCGCGGGTCTCGTCGAGAGCGAGGGAGTGATCCGCCTACTCGTACGCGAGGTGCATTTGGCCGTGGACGGCGTGGACTATGTCGCCAGCGATCGTGGCTACCGCATGCTCACCGCCGACTTCGTCCGAGATACGGCGTTGCACTGCCGCGACAATGGGCTCTGCTACCTTGCCGTGCACAACCACTTCGGTCGCGACTCCGTTGAGTTCTCCGGAACGGACCTCCGCTCGCACGAGCGCGGCTACCCTGCCCTGCGGGACATCCTGCAGGGGCCTCTGGTCGGCGGGCTGGTCTTCGCCGAGAACGCCGTCGCGGGTGATCTTTGGTTCGAAGATCGACGGCGGCCTCTACGCTCAGCCATTGTCCTGGGTGCCAGCACGTATCGCATGTACCCGCGCGCCCCAGGGCGTTGGTCCGGGATTGACAAGCGGTACGATCGACAAGCGCGTCTCTTCGGGGCCAATGGGCAGCAGCTTCTGAGTGAGTTGCACGTTGGCATCATTGGGCTCGGCGGCGTCGGATCGATCGCCAACGAGTTGTTCGCGCGAGTCGGCATCGGACACCTCAGCCTCGTTGACCCCGAAGACCTCGAAGTCTCGAACATTCCGCGCGTCGTCGGAAGCACGCTCGCTGACGTCAATACGCCGAAGGTCGAGCTTGCTCGCCGTGTCGCTCTCGCCGCGAATCCCGACGCCCGTGTCGACGCGCTCGTCGCTTCTGTGGTGGACGATCACGCCGCCCGGCAGCTGCGCACGTGCGATGTCCTTATCCTGGCTGCCGACACCATGCAGGCGCGCTTAGTGACTAACGCACTCGCACACCAATATTTGGTCCCCACCTACCAACTCGGCTCCAAGGTCCAGGTCGCTCGCGACACGGGCGCAGTACTCGATGTCTTCAGCGTCGTACGGCCGGTCTTCCCCGGAAGCGGCGGCTGCCTGCTCTGCAACGGCCTAATCAGTGCCGACCGGTTAGCTGACGAGGCACACTCCGACTCCGAGCGTCGCGCACAGCGATACGTTGACGAGCCAGGAGTAATTGCGCCGAGCGTGATCACCCTAAATGCCGTCGGGGCCGCGCTAGCGTGCAACGATGTGATGATGCGTGCAGTAGGTCTCCGCACGGAACATAGCGGCGACTTCACCTACATCGACGCGCGGACCGGCGCGATCCGATACGAAATCCCGCGCCGAGATGCCAATTGTCTTGAGTGTGGCTCGCAAACGCCAAGCCGGCTTGCGCGTGGAGACACGGTTCGACTGCCGACGCGGGTAGCGCATCCGCGGTCGTAGGGGTCTTGTTCAGCCGGCCTCGTCGGTGCTCAAACCGGGGTCGGCTGGTTCTTCGTTGGCGGCGGACTCCGCGTTCCGCGCACGGGCAAATTCTGCGAGACGACGATCGAGCAGAACGGCGGCAGACTCAACGCCGATCTTGAGACCTAGCCGCTCATCCACGAGCGTGAATGTCATAGCGAGCATCTCGGCTGCGGAGTCGAACACCCGGTAGTTGGGCGAGAACGACCTGACCTCCGGAACACGGTGGTAGCGATGCAGTGGGTTCGTGCACGTTCTTAGGTTGAACCGCGCGATGTGATTCCACATGCTGTGCGCCTCGGCGCTAAGTGGCGAGTAGCGAAGGCGATAGAAGTCGAGGAGATTCGTTTCCTGTGCCATGTCGCGAATCGAGAGGTCCGCCCAGTTGCCAACGTTGACCTCGGTCAGCCACGTATATCGCTGCGCATTCAGCCACGCTTCGCTCGAACGCGTGTAGTCGTCATCGACACCGCGCGCCTTGAGGTGCTCGATTAGCAATTTTTCCTGACCGAGACCGTGGAGCACGAACTGCCGCGTGCGTTCTTCCGGTTTGAGCGCGATCCACGCGAGCGTGATGTGAACGTCTGCCATAGCACGGAGGAGAATTCCGCCAAGGTCGGGCGTCCAAGCCGGAGCATTGTCCGCGATGCCGATTGCGAGCGCGCATTGCCTGGCCAACAGCGCGCCTATCACCTCGTGAATCTCTCGGCGCGTCAGATCGAGAGGGCACGCCTGCCAACGTGCGGCAAGCTCTTCCTTGACGCGTTCGACATAAAGCCTCGCGGTGTCGAGCAACCAGTTTGGATCTGTCATCGTGGCTACGCGAGAGTGCAGGGTTCGAGTTCGAGGCCACGATTCCAGAAGTATCGCGGCCAGTCAGAAGTTGGCATCTGGATCGTTAGCCCGTTAAGAGCGGCCCTCACCGCGCTGGCGACGAGTTGCGACTTCTCGGTGTCTGGATACCGCTCAACGTCTGAAAAGTCGGCCAGCACAGACTCAGCTTGAACATGTAGCCAACCGCCCGTGAGCGCCAGGTAGACGGCGGTCGCCTGTGTTCTCATCGCGTGGACGTCCGCCCGTGATCCGATCAGTAAACCTACGACGCGCTTCAGCGTCGAAAGTTCTCCCGTCGCGTCGGCTGGAAGAGCGAACGAAAGAGGATGCGCTGGATAGTGGGCATGCAGCGCTCCAAGAGCGCGCGCCATCTCGTCCGCAACGCCATTGTCAGCAAGCGCAGCGTTGAAATGAGGCCGCATCTCCTCCGAAAGCGTGCTGAAGCTGCTCATTGATGCGCACCAGCCAAGCGACGGGTCGGTCGCCTTGCATGCGTCGGCTACAACGCGCGCGATCTCAGCGCCACGCTTGAAGCCGAGAACATCGTGGAGCAGCGCAATCCAAAGGAACTCCGGAGCCAACGATTCTACCCACCGGACATCGGACATTCCTAGCTGCGCCATCGGTGGGATAAATCGCTTCCCAACGCGCTTGTGATCAGCCAGGACACTCGGCTCCTTCGTCTTCTTCGAGTCCTTCATCGTTCTGGCGCCTCTAGGTGCGAACCGATCTCTAGATCCGTGTCTCCGAGTTCGGACGCCTGACCGCCGACGAGCGTGAAGCCAGGGTCTAGCTCAAGTATAAGGTCTACAATCGTCTGGACCGCGTCCCAGCGCGATGACCGTTCGTCGAGGATGTCGAGTGTCACCGACTGCAACACGGGCCGCTCATCCAGGTCTCGAACCGTCGCGCGTAGCCGAACTGCACAACGGCGCACATGACGTGCTCGCTCACCGCTCGGGCCTGCTCTTCACTCGTGCGCTGCACATTCACCAACGCTCCAATCATCTCTCTTCTCGGCACGAAGGTACCGCACGGACTCCTTACATGCGGCGAAGGTTGGGGCACACATGAACGTGGTCTCGCTCTGCAGTAAGTCTGTGGCAACGTGACAAGCGGCTTTGGCCTGCGGCTCACACTTCCCGTATTTGAGACGCGCGCTTCCTTTCCGGCAATCGTCTGGTCTTCGCGAGCAGACTCCAAAGTCGTGTCCGGTCGGCTCTGATGCGCACCACCAGTTCGCGCGCTTCTCCTTATCAGTCTGCGGGTCGAAGGGCTCAGCGATGCATTTCGACGTGGCTCGTGCGACAGCCGAGTGATTCTCCAGGAAGTCCTGAAATTGCAAACAGTCGTTCCTGGTGGCGCTGCAACTCTCGCTCTTGCGACCGTCTGCCTCGACATAGGTCAAGCAGAACGCGAATTCCTGATCAACGCATGGATCTGCAGTTGCTCCCTGAGTTGTCCAATTCTCACGACCGGATACACACGAGTTTGGATCTCGATAGCAGCTACTAGAACTAGCACCGTGGTTGTCAATGTCCGTGCAGTAAAACGCTTCAGAATGCGCTCCCGGCAGCCGCGGCGCTCTCGCGGTGATATTGGCAGAGGGAGAAACGGTCGCTTCTTCGTTTGTCTCGTCGGGTGTTCGCGGAGCATGTGGAACCGACCCGCCCTCCGCGCTTCCCTGACAACCACCTGCCAACGCCAGAATCAAGACTCGTCGCATCGCCTACTTTCTAAAACGCTCGCGGACCTGTCGCCAGCGCGATGGCGAACAAACCGCGACGTACTCAAGTCGCTTACGCGACGAACTCTTCGGGACGATTGTCGCTGGCCTCGCCCAACCGAGCCGTCGGTGCGCTGAAACTGTCGCCCAGATCACGACTTCGTCCTCAGCGTCGCCTCCTTTTCGATCCATTTCGGCGGTCATGGTTCCGTTTGGACTCTCGATTCTCCGCCTGGGCTAACGCAGCCTCGATCTCCGCGATGCTGGGCAAGCTTCCCTTGAGTGAGTCTGGCAGCTTCTCCACGAGTTGAGTCTCCCAGTCCGCCACGCCTATCGGTCGGCGTTGGTCCCGAAGCGCGTACTCGACGACCAGCTCGTTCTTTCCGCGGCACAGCAAAAGCCCGATCGTCGGTTGGTCGTCGGGCTGTTTGAGCATGTCGTCTACCGCCGAGAGGTACATGTGCAGCTGGCCTACCATCCCCGGATCGAACTTCACCGACTTCAGCTCCACTACGACGAAGCGCCGCAACTTGAAGTGATAGAAGAGCAGATCGAGCTTGAAGTCGTCGCCGCCAACCTCGAGCGGAACCTGGCGTCCGACGAACGCAAAGCCTGACCCGAGTTCCAACAGGAAGCGCTCGACGTGGGCGACGAGCGCTGCCTCGATCTCGTGTTCTTGGCGTGGGTCCGCAGTGCCGAGGAAATCAAACAGGTACGGATCCTTGAACACCTGTGCGGCGAAATCGGAATCTGGCGGTGGCAGTGTGCGCTTGAAGTTCGTTAGCGCCTTTCCTTGTCGTGCGTGAACCCGGCCAGCGATCTGGAACGCTAGGATGTTTCGCGACCAGCCATGCTCGACGGCGCGCGTGGCGTACCAGAGGCGCACAGCCTTGTCGTCGAGCTTCTCGATGAGCGCGAGGTGGTGGTACCAGGTCAATTGTGCAAGCGGTGCTTGCACAACCTCGCGGTCAGTCCATGTCGATGCGAACGCACGCATGTACTTCAGATTTCGTGCTGACAGCCCGGCCATGTCAGGGAAGGCTCTGCGCAGGTCGTATGAGAGCCGGTCGATCACCTTCGCTCCCCATCCCTCCTGTTCCTGTCTGGCAAGGATGACCCGGCCGACTTGCCAGTAAAGCCGGACCATCTCCGTGTTCGCAGCGATGACCGTCGCGAGCCGCGTCTCCTTGATGCGCTTCGTCAGATCGCCGAGAACCTTGGCGTAGCCCGGCGGCAGCTCCACCTTGGGCGGTGGTGCCGGAAACAGAGCATCCACCTTGTTCGAGCGCCCGAGTACACGTCGCTCACCCGTGTGCTTCGGTAATTGTGCAAGCGGTGCTTGCACAATTGGGCGCCGAGCCAGAGCGCGTGTGGACTTGCTCGCTGTCTTCCGCTTTGTCGCCACCTAGCTTGGTTCCTCGCCCAAACGCACGAACACTTCCCATCGGAGACCGCGCGGCTCGAAGCCGAACGCGCTCACGCGGTACTCCCCTGCCCCGACGCGCGCCATGATGTCCGCGATCGCGAGCGGACCCGACGTGTCGAAGCCGCCCAGCTCGCAGAGGTTGCGATACTCGACGAACGCATCTGCAGTGGTGCCTTGCGAGATCATGAACTCGCCGATCATGCGCGCGATGCTGATCCGTGTCGACTGGTTCGAAGGTAGCGCCGCGAGTAGCTGCGCGAGCTGTACGGGCGTCACGCGCCGAATCCCATCCTGATCGGTGTGACGCGCCGGAAGCGCGGGCTCATTGCGCTGTAACTCGCCAGCCCACAGGCCGACGAGCCACGTGTGATAGAGGTCGCGCACGTCCTCGGGCGGAACGCGCAGTGAGCGTGAGCGCGCTGTTTGATGGGATGGCGGACGCGCTCTTTGATGTTTCCCGTTCCCGTTCCCGCACACACCTAGGGTCGTCGGGAATGGAAATCGGGAATCAGCGCGAGATCACGTAGCCAGCCCCATCCTTGCGG
>DASYDE010000055.1:0-13496 GCA_036499725.1 Kofleriaceae bacterium | reverse complement strand
GTCACCGTTCGCGTCATCGCCCGCCGAGCCGCCAACGCCGTCGAAGCGAATGCGCCCGCACGCTCCGAGAGCGATGACACCGATCGCGAACCCCAACCGCACGCTCAGAGCCTAGCAGGGCGGCTATTCGCCTGCCGGCCAGTCGCGAAACCACGACGTGATCTTGCGCGCGTCTTCCCGCGAGAAGCCCTCGAGCTGCACGATGGCGCCGTTCGTCACTTCGAGAGGTTTCCACACAGCGGCGAGGTTCCACGGCTCGAAACCCGCCTCCCTCGCGCAGGCGGCGAAGTACTCGCGGATCCGTTCGATCGGTGCGGAGGGATCGCGCTGCGGAATGGTCCGCGGACTCTCGACCGCGGCTTCCGCGCGGAAGAATCCCTGCGGATAGATCTCGATGATCGTGTCGCCGTGTGGCTGCCGCGCCATCAGCACCACTTCCCATTCGCTGTCGGTCGGAGGAGAGACGCCCATGCTGCGCAAGAGCCGCGCGCCCGGCGTCGGCGCGAATCTCTTGGTCCACTCGTCTCGCAGCACCGCGATCATGGGACGCGTCGGCTGGAACTCGGAGACGATCCGGAGGTAGTTCCACAGCAGCATGAGGTCGCCGGTGCCGACCACCTGCGCGAGGGCGTGGTCGACAACGACGAGCGCGCCGTCCGAACCCTCCGCGGCCGCGATGGCAACCGCGTACAGATGCGGGGTGTCGTGGGTGCTCGACGCCTGCAGCCACGCCAGGAGTGTGCGAACGAGGAGCGGATTCTTCGCCTGCTCGGAGATACGTGCACGCTGCGCGGCCTTGGGGGGCACGACATCCAACTTCTCGAGGCTGCGCAGCGCCACGCTCAGCGCCTTCCTGTCGCTCTGGGAAGCGTCGCGCGGGATGTGAGCGTCGAACCGCGTGTGCGGCGGCGGTTTCGCGGGCTGCTTGGCGACCGGTGCGCCGAGCCACCACGCTTCGATCGTCTTCTTCTCGCGGGGGGTGAACCCGACGATGGTCACGGTGCTTTCGTGCGGGCTCCAGCCCCACGGAGCAAGCCCCGCCGCAGCGACGCAGCGGTCGAGGTGCTCGCGAACATGCGAGACGTCGTCGAGCGTCGGCACGATCGTCTGCTCGCAGATCTGACCAGCATCCACGAGGAGATGTTGAGTTTGGCCCACCGCGAACACCACCCGCACGTCGCCGCCATTGCTCCCCGTGACCTGCGCCCAGCCGTCCGGAGCGATGTGCGTCAGCGAGAACGTTGCCAATCGATCATGCGGTGCCTCGGCGCCGATCGCAGTCAGGAGTTGACCCGCCGGCGTCGACGGAAACAGAGCGGACTGCATCGCCAGGACACGGCCGGACAGCGCCGCGGCAGCAGGGCCCGCGCCGGCGAGCACACGCTGCCAGTGGCCGAGCGCCGTGGTGAGCTCGATGCGACTAACGGGAGAAGACGAGCTCATCGCCTCCGCATCGATCACGGCGAGGGCGTCGTCGACGAGCCGGGCGAGGACGCTCTCGGATGCCCCGGTGGTGTCGAACGCGAGGACGCCCCCCAGATGAAACAGCGTCGGCTGATGCCGGAGAAGATGAAGGAGCTCGTCGCGACCGAGCTGGGAGAGCGACTCGCGCACCGCCGCGACCGCGAGCACGTCCTTCGCCTCCTTGCGATAGTGGTCGAGGGCCTTCTTGGTGCCTGGACTTTGACGAGAGCGATCGAGCCGGTCGAGAAGGTTGGTGAATTCCCTCGCCCCCTTCGCCGGAAGGATCGGAAAGCTCACGCCAGCAGCTCTTTGACCTTGGCGACGAGCCCGGCGCGCGGCAGCTCGAGCTCTTTCTGCGCCGCATCCATCGCGACGCGCAGGTCCTTGATCTTCACGGTGCCTGTCTTGTGCTCGTTACCGCCCATGATGATCGCGAGAGGTACCTTCGCGCGGTCGGCGTACTTGAACTGCTTGCCGAGCTTGTCGTCGGAGCCGTAGACCTCCGTGTTGATGCCAGCCGCGCGCAGCTCGGTGCCGATGCGCAGATACTCGGAGCGGAGGTTCGCATCGACTGCGAGCACGATGACCTGCGCCGTCGACGCGCTGGCTCCCCACGCGGGATCATCGACGAGGAACGACAGCAAGCGCGTCACGCCGATGGAGATGCCGACGCCGGGCAGCTTGCTCTTGGTGTAGTGGCCGGCGAGATTGTCGTAGCGACCACCGGAGCAGATGCTGCCGAGCGCCGTGTTCTCGTCGAGGAACGTCTCGTAGACCGTTCCCGTGTAGTAGTCGAGGCCGCGCGCGATGGTCGCGTCGACGGCGATGTGCGTCGCGGGGACGCCGAGCGCGAGCGCCTGATCGTAGACGGCGCGCAGCTCCTTCTCACCCTCGGCGATGTCCGCGTTGTCGGGGAACTGCGCGGGCAGGGTGTCGAACGAAAAGTTCGTCAGCGTGTCCACGAGCGCGTCGGTGTTCGCCTCGATGACGGTCTTGACGCGAGCCTTCACCTCGTCGATGGACATCTTGCCGAGCCGATCGATCTCGTGGAGGACGTCCGCGTGCTTCTCGAGCGGCACGCCGTACGCGGTCAGTACGCCGCGCAGCAGCTTGCGGTTGTTGATCTTGATCGTGAACTTGCCGAAGTTCAGCTCGGCAAAGATGCCGTAGATGACCGCCGGGCACTCGGCGTCGTACGAGATCGAGAGCGTGTCCTTGCCGATCACGTCGATGTCGCACTGATAGAACTCGCGGTAGCGGCCCTTCTGCGCGCGCTCACCGCGGTAGACGCGCTGGATCTGGTAGCGGCGGAACGGGAAGTTCAGCTGGTTCTCGTGCTGTGCGACGTAGCGCGCGAGCGGAACCGTCAGGTCAAAGCGCAGCGCGAGCTCGGGCGCCTTGCCTTCCTTGAGCGCGCCCGTCGACTGCGCGAAGTAGACCTGCTTCTCCGTCTCGCCGCCGGACTTGGTCAGCAGCACCTCGGAGAGCTCGAACACGGGCGTCTCGACGGGCAGAAAACCGAACCGCTCGAAGCCGCGGCGGATCGTGTCGAGCATGCGTTGGAACGCGATCTGCTGGGGCGGCAGAAGCTCGATGACTCCCTGCGGGGTGCGAGGCTGGACGGGCATTCCGCTAGGTAGCATGGCTCGGGATCCGTATGCCGCCACCGACGGATAACCGCCGGTCCCGGGTGTGGTAAACCCCGGCCGATGGATCCCGGTGACATCGTGTTGCGCGGAGGCCGGGTGTTCCTGTCGTCGGCCGACCCGACCAAGCTCACCGACCAGTCCGTCGATGTCCGCATCTCCAAGGGCCGCATCGTCGAGATCGGGAAAGGCCTGTCGGGCGGGCGCATCGTCGACGTCAAGGACCTCTGGGTCGTTCCGGGCCTGATCGACCTCCACGTCCACCTCCGCGAGCCGGGCCAGGAATACAAAGAGGACATCGAGACGGGGACGCGCGCTGCGGCGGCGGGTGGCTTCACCACCATCTGCTGCATGCCGAACACCAAGCCGGTGAACGACCAGCGCACGGTGACCGAGCTGATCGTGCGCCGCTCCAAGGAGATTGGCGCCGTGCGCGTCCGTCCGATCGGCGCGATCACGCAGGGCCTCGAGGGCAAGGCGCTCGCAGACATCGCCGAAATGAAGGAAGCGGGCATCGTCGCGATCAGCGATGACGGGCGCCCGGTGATGAACTCCGGCCTGATGCGCCGCGCGTTCGAGTACGCCCGCACGTTCGACCTGCCCGTCGTCCAACACGCCGAGGACCTCCACCTCAGCGAGGGCGGGGCGATGAACGAAGGCGCGGTGGCGACGCGGATCGGCATCAAGGGCCAGCCGAACTGCGCGGAGAGCGCGATGGTCGCGCGCGACCTCGAGATCGTCGAGTGGACGGGCGCCCGGTATCACGTCGCTCACGTGTCGACGGCGCGCACGGTCGCCCTCGTCCGCGATGCCAAGCGCCGCGGCCTCGCCGTGACGTGCGAGGTGACCCCTCATCACCTCGCGCTCACCGACGAGGCGTGCAGCCACTACGACACGAACACGAAGATGATGCCGCCGCTGCGCACGGCCGCGGATCAAGAGGCGCTGCTCGAAGGCCTCGTCGACGGAACCATCGATTGCATCGCGACGGATCACGCACCGCACTCGCCCGTCGAAAAGGATGTCGAGTTCGAGTGCGCGGCGCCCGGTATCCTCGGCCTCGAGACGGCGCTGCCGATCATCCTCGACTTCGTTCGCATGGGCACGCTCGATGACAAGCGCGCCATCTCCGCGCTGACGGGTTCGCCCGGGCGCGCGTTCGGGCTGTCGAGCGGCACCCTCGCCGTCGGAGCGGTCGCGGACATCTGCGTCATCGACCCGGAGCGCCCGCTGACGCTCACGTCCGACATGCTCGCGAGCAAGTCCAAGAACACGCCGTTCCTCGGGCAGAAGCTCGCCGGGCGCGCGGTGCTGACGCTCCTCGAGGGGCGCGTCGTATATGACCTCGACCGGAGGATGACGTGAGCAAGTGGCCCGTCGCGCTCGTTCTCGAGAACGGCAAGGTGTTCCGCGGTGACGGCTTTGGCGCGCGCGTCGAGTCGATCGGCGAGGTCGTGTTCAACACGTCCATCACCGGTTACCAGGAGATCATTTCCGACCCGTCGTACTGCGGCCAGATCGTGGTCATGACGGCGACGCAGATCGGAAACGTCGGCATCAACAAGACGGATCTCGAAGCGGCAAAAGTCGCGTGCGCGGGCCTCGCCATCCGCGAGCTGTCGCCGATCCCGGCGAGCTGGCGCTCCGAGGAAACGCTGCCCGCGTGGCTCGGGACGAGCGGCGTGCCCGGCATCGACGGTATCGACACACGGGCGCTCACGCGCATGCTGCGTGATCACGGCGCGATGCGCGGCGCGATCACGCCGAACGTCAACGAGGTCGACGCGGTGCTGAAGCGCATCAAGGCGTCGCCGGTGATGGACGGGCTGGATCTCGTTCCGCGGGTGACGTGCGCCGAGAAGTACACGTGGGACAAGCCGACGTGGCGCGCTCTCGACGACGGCCGTGCGATCGTCGTTCCGCCGGTCACGCATCACGTCGTCGCGTACGACTTCGGCATGAAGGAGAACATCCTTCGCCAGCTGCGCGACATCGGCTGCCGCGTGACAGTCGTGCCCGCGACGACAACAGCCAAGGAAGCGCTCGCGCTCGGCGCAGACGGTTACTTCCTGTCCAACGGCCCCGGCGACCCTGCGGCGGTGACGTATGGCGTCGAGGCGACGAAGGAGCTGATCGCGAGCGGCAAGCCCGTGTTCGGTATCTGCCTCGGTCACCAGATCCTCGGCCTCGCGCTCGGCGCCAAGACGCTGAAGCTCTCGTTCGGTCATCACGGAGGCAATCACCCCGTGCTCGACAAGACGACGGGCAAGGTCGAGATCACGTCGCAGAACCACGGGTTCGTCGTCGATCCCAAGACGCTGCCGTCGGGCGTGCACGTCACGCACGAGAACCTGTTCGACCACTCCAACGAGGGCATCGCCGTCGAGGGCAAGCCGGTCTTCAGCGTCCAGTACCACCCCGAGGCCAGCCCGGGACCGCACGACGCGAGCTACTTGTTCGAGCGCTTCCGGAACTACCTGGCGAAGTCGAAGTGACGGCAGCGCTCCTCGAGGAGATCACCGACGAACTGTACGCGCGGCACACCGCCGATGCGGACGCCGCCTCCGCCGCCCGCAAGGAGTACGAGGAGCGGCGCGGCAAGGTGCATCAGGACGACGAGCTGTGGGAGCCGTGGAGTGCGGCGTTTGTCGAATGGTTCGTGATCGAGCGGGTCGCGCCGGGACAGAAGTTCCCTGCTGCGCACGCATCGCTCGCTGGTGCTGATGATGAACGCGCAGGCGTGATTCGCGCATTGCTGACATCGCAGCGTTCGCTGTTCGAAGTGCGGTCGCTCAAGGGTCGCATCGAGCTCCTCGATCTCCTGGGCGGCGCGGTGTTCTCGCTCGAGGTCACGCGGCCTCTCGACGGTGTGGAGGTCGGCGACGTCGCAGAGTTGCGTCTCGTGGGATTGCCGAGTGGCGACGTCTGCTTCGGTCGCACGTTCATCTATCACCCCAAGGCAGCGCGCGCCGCGATCGTCGAGCGGGCGAGGGCGATGCTCGCCAAGGACAGTACGCGTCGCGACGTGATCGATCACATCGCGCAGCTCCGCGTTCAGGTCACACGCTACCGGCACATGGCGCCGGCGCGGGTCTACGAGCTCGGCTCGCGGATCATGGGATGAAGCGCCTCGCTGTCTTCGCCGCGCTGTGGGGCGGTGCTGCCCTCGCCGACACGCCGGTCTCGCGACCAACGGCGATCGAGCTCGATCGCGACGACACGATCGCGACGCGCCCGGAGCTCGGGTTCGATGGCGGTGCTCCGCTCGGCGGCGGCTGGGCGATTGGCATCGGCGGCGGCTGGCTCGAGCGACCGATCACGTTCGTGACGTCCACCGGCGAGACGCATCCTGTCGAGCGTCGCGAGACCATGTCGCTGTCGGCGTCAGTCGCGCTCGGCGAATCCGTTGTCCTCGATGCGCGCTTGCCGTTCGCGCATCAGGTCGGTGATCGCCTGCAGGGCATCGGGTTTGTCGATGGCGGTAACGATCGTGCGCTCGATCGTTGGGTGCTCGCGGACCTCGCGCTCGCGCTACGCCTCCGCGTCGTCGGTCGACCGGCATGGAGCGTGTTCGCGCGCGGCGAGCTCACGCTGCCGACGGGCGACTCGGGCGACTTCGCGGGCGAGTCGAGCTGGACGCTCGGGTGGGCGTTGATCGCGCGCGGCGACCTACCGCATGGCGTGACGCTCGCTGCGCAAGGTGGTCTGCGTATCCGCGGCGATGAAGTCCAGATCGCGGATCGCGTCGCGACCAACGAGCTCACGGGCGCGGCCGGTATCGCCATCGCGATCCCGCCCATCCATCCGCTCTGGTGCGTCGCGGATCAGGTGAAGCTGACGGCAGAGATCGAAGGCGCGCTCGGCGATCAGGTCGGTTCGCGCAAGGGGCCATCGCCCGTCGAAGCGCGGATCGGACTCGTGACCAAGCCCGTCGAGAGCGTCACGCTCGGCTTTCGCGTCGGTGCGGGTCTCGTCAGCGACGAGATCGGTGCACCGGCCTGGCGCGCGATGGTGACCGCGACGTTCGTGGGGAGTGCCCAGTTGACATCGCTGCTTCCGGCGACGGAACGCGACGATGAGAGCTCCGAAGAAGATGTCTCCGACTGACGATCAGCGGATGACGATCACGTAGGCGAAGTCGATGGTCACGCCGCGTGCGCGGATGCCGAGCTGTCCCCCGGTGTCGCTCTGATCCGTCGCGAGCGCGAACGGCGCGCCGGTGTCCGGACCGTCGAGCGTCTCGCTGATGTGTGCGCCCATCCGCCGATACGTCAGCTCGTATGGCACGTCGAGGGCGATCGTGGGATCCGCATCGGCAATGTCGAGCACGCTCGTGCCGACGCCATCCGTGATCCGCAAGATCGACGGCTGCGCGAGCGGCGTGCCCCATTGCTGGACCATGCCCGCGAACAAACCGCTGTCGGTAACGACGTCGTAGTTATCGATGACGGCGAAGTTGCGGGCTGGATTCTGCGGTGGCATGTCGCCGCTCACTGCGCTGACGACGACGCGCGTTTGCACGACGACGTCCCCGAACGACGCGATCGTCAACGCCGCGACCTGGTCGCCGACAAGCGCGACGTGTGCGACGTCGTTCGCGTACGTCCACGGCGCGGATGTTGTTTCGTTCCAGGCTGGTGGGGCGTCGAACGCGAGGAACGAGACGATCGCGTTGCCAGGCGTGTCCGGGGCAGGATCGCAGGCGTCGCCGACGCCGTCGTGATCGCGATCCGAGTCATCGCCGGCGATGTGCGGGCACGGATCGCACGGGTCGCCGAGACCGTCGCCATCCTCGTCGTGGTCGGCCGGACAATTCGGGAACGACCGATCCGACACAGCGTCAAAGTCGAGTCGCCCGCATGCGCCCAGCGCGTAGATGCCCCCCAGCGCGACGAGCGTACGGCTCAACCGCTCACCGGGAGAACGGGCGAGCTGCGGCGCGCGCGCTCGTTGAGCGCAGACCACGCGGCGGCGCGCGCGAGCGTTCCCTCCGTGAGGAGCGTGCGCACGTCATTCCAGCCCGCATGATCCCGCGGAAGCGCGCGGCCGGAGATCGCAGCAGCGGCGATGCGCTCGGGCAGTGCATTGCCCGAACCGAGCAGCGCTCCGACTGCCATACCTGTCGCCGCCGTCGCGACCCGTAGCTCGCCGAGCGCCGCGAGGAGGTTCTGCGCGTAGCCGTCGGTGGACTCGAAGGCTTTCGCGATGAGATCCGCGATCGCACCGTCGCCGCACGACATCCGGCCCAGGAGATACAGCGCGAGCGCTCCGATCTCGGCGCCCGGGTTCGCGAACGAGACGTTGAGCGTCGCGCGCGCGAGGCGCGAGCGTTCACCCGGTGGTGCCAGGATGCCCACATCGCGGGTCGGGTCGGGCGCACACGCGAGCGCGAACACGCCGACCGCGTCCGGCGCGGCCTCGATCAGGCTCGTCGCAGCGTCGAGCCCATCGACGGAGCAGAGCAGTGCGTCATGGATGAGCGCCGTGATCGGCGAGATTCCCTCGTCGGAGTCCTCGGTCGTCGTCGACTGTGGACCGGCGGTGACTTGCAACGCCTCGAGCGTGCCCATGACGAGCTCGCCGATCGTGGGGACATCGATCTCGCCGAGTGCAGCGAGCGCGACGGCGCGGCGGACCGGGTGGGGCTCGCGCGCGCTGTGGCGACCGACGATGTCGTTGCGGCCGCGTTCGACGAGCGTGCGCGCAGCGGCCGCCGCGACTTGCGCCGAGCTGTCGCCGAGGCGCATGGCGAGTGCGGCATCGATATCGACGTCGGCGTCATTCGCGATCAGCTCGACGGCCTTACATGCGTACACGCGTTGGGTCGCGAGCTCGCCGTCGACCTGCGCGAGCAACACGTTGGCGAGCGAGTCGAGGGGAATACGTGCCGCGACATCGAGCGCTGCACCGCTCTGGCCTTCGGTGCCGGCGAGCAATCCGGTCACGAGGTCAGCAGCTGCCTCCACGTGCGCGGATGCGAGGACGCCGTCGAGGAACGAGCGCACGAGGTTCGTGCCTTCGGGATGATCGAGGACCGTGCCCTGGGCGGCGGTGAACGCTTCGCGATCGCGCGGCGATGCAAACCCGAGGATGTACGCGCCGGCCTGTGCGACCTCGCGCCTCGGCTGCGAAAGCCAGCGCTCGAGGCCCGGCGTGCGCGGCGCCGCGATGACCATGATCTGTTGCGAGAACGTTGGCGGCGGCGCGCTTTCGAGGGAGTGGAGAGCAGCGAGTGCGGCGTCGCGAATGCGCACCGCGAAGGGCGAGGTGTGCGCGGCGATGGGCGCGAGGGCGCGTGCGACCGCAAACGTGTGCGGTTGCGCGTACGCCGGATCGAGGCGCGCGAGCAGCGTGTCGATGATCTGCTTCGCGATCGGCAGCTCGAGCAGCTCCGGCGTCCACGCGAGCGCGCGCCCGCACTGCACGGCGGAGAGAGCGAGCAGCTCCGGCTCGGGGCCCTTGTCAGCCCACAGCGCGGTCAACGCCGCTTCTTGCGCGCCCGGCTCCATCGCCGCGATCGTGACAGCGACCAGCTCGTCGGCGCGCGGAGCAAAGCGGCGCTCGACGAGAGCGGCGGGCAGCGTGCCGTCGGCGCCGAGCGCAGGGCCGAGGATCAGCGCCGCGATCACATCATCGACGGGAGCCGCGTTGCCGGGACCGACCCAGCGGAACAGCGGCGCCATCAGCATCTGCACGCGATCCTCGTCGACACCGAGGATCGCTTGGCCGAGCGGATCGAGCATGTACTCGAGCAGCAGGGCGTGCAGCTTGGCGCGATCGAAGCCGGTCGAGAGCGCGAGCTCCTCGAACGGCTTGGAGAGGTCGTGCCGGTTGCAGTCGGCGAGGAGGGCGAGCTCTCGGCGAACCGAGGCCCGGGAGGCGAGCTGTTTCACGCGAGGAATCCCATCTCCGCGTACTCGAGGGCAGCCGCGCGCTCTAGGTGATGTTGTTGAATAGAGGTGCCGTCCGCCTGTGCGGAGGTCGCCGCACGTACGAGCGCGTTCATGATGTTGCCGCCCGCGAGCGGAAACTTGTTCGCGATCGCGCGCAGGTCGATGTTGGGCGCGAGCGCCGCTTCCTGCGGCATCATGCCTTGCCAGAGCTGGAGGCGCTGGTTCTCGTCGGGCGCGGGGAAGCGGATGCGGAACCGAATACGGCGTCGGAACGCCGGATCGATCGCCGTCTCACTGTTCGTCGTCATCACCACGACGCCGTCGTGCGACTCCATGCGCTGCAGGAGGTAGTTCACCTCGAGGTTCGCGTAGCGATCATGGCTCGACTTCACTTCCGTTCGTTTGGCGAACAGCGAGTCGGCCTCGTCGAACAGCAGCATGACCTGACCGCGGGCCGCTTCGTCGAACACGCGTCCGAGGTTCTTCTCCGTCTCGCCGATGTACTTGTTCACGACCTGCGAGAGATCGATGCGGTACAGCTCGAGCCCGAGCTCCTTTGCGAGCAGCGAGCAGATCATCGTCTTGCCCGTACCGGGCGGACCAGCGAATAGCGCGGAGAGGCCGCGGCCGTACGGCAGCTTTCGATCAAAGCCCCATTCAGTGAAGATCTTCGAGCGGTGGGCGGCGTAGTTGAGGAACTCGAACACCGGCGAGAGCACCTCGTCGGGGAGGATCACGTCGGACCAGTCGAGCGTCGTGCGCACGACCGAGGCGAGCGATGCGAGGCGGTGCGCGAGACGCGTCCGGATCACCTCGATGATGTTCGCCTCTGTCGCGACGCCGCCGCGCTGGTGCACGACGTCGAGGCGTCCCAGCTCCTCGGAGGCCTCTTTGATCGACGCGCCCGTCGCGGAGTAACGCTTCACGAGGGACTCGAGTGACGTGTCGGGCCCGAGGCGCAGTCCCGGCGGTAAGTGACGCACCCAGAGACGGCGCTGCACTTCTGTCGTCGGGAACGGCACGTGGAACTGCATCGCGACACGGCTCGCTCGCGTGATCCACTTGGGCGAGCGCTCCGCGACGATCGCGAGCGGTGCACGCACGCGGCGGAGAAGATCGGTGAGCGTCTGGAAGATCCAGCTCTGTCCTTCGCCGTCGCCGTAGTCGTGCACGTTTGCGAGCACGAGCACCGCGTCCTGCAGGTGTGCTTCGCGGATCAGCGGCTTCATCACGGCTGTCAGCGCGCGCGCATCGACCGGGACCTCGCTGAAGTCGACGATCAGCAGCGGGCGCCCGAGCTGGATCGCCGCCGCGCCGAGAACCGACTTGCGACCCACACCGGGCGCGCCGAGGATCTCGACGAGCTGGTCGGGGCGGGCGAGGGCGCGCGAGACCTGATCGATCAGCGTCGGGTCCGGCAGCAGCACGTCCGTCTTGGCCATCGGTCGTGCGATGAACGTTCCCGCAGCACCGAGGACCGACGGCGGCGGCTCCTGCGCGCCCTCGATGAAGTCGAGCACGCGGTCGCTGATCCGGACGCGCTTGTGGATGAGCGGCGGATCCGTGGACCAGCCCGTGCCGACGGCGAGCTCGACGAGGCCGTGTGCGATCAGCGGCGCGTCCGTCGAGAATCGCAGCCGCACGTCGCCGGGCAGCACCGTCTCGCTGTTCGAGAGCAGCGCGACGAGGAACGCCACGTCCGACTGCATCGGCTCGTTGTTCTTGCCCATCGTGTACGGATTGAAGGCCGTACCGCGCTCGATGGTCGCGAGTGCACCGAGGATGTCGACGTCGATCTCGTGGAGAGCGAAGCGCTCGCGCAGGATCTCCAGCGGCAGCGGCACGCCGAGGCGACGCGAGAACCGCGCGCGGCGATTCATCTCGTCGCGCAGCTCGTTCACGCCGCGGTCGAGGGCCGCGAGCTCGGGAATCGTCGCGACGAGGCGCGCGCGATCCAGCTCGGTCAGGACGGACACACGCGGCGCGCGAGACCGGAACTGGACCAAGCGATCCGCCATGCGCGCGAACAGCTCGCTCCAATCAGCGAGATGTTGGCTCGCGTCGTCGTAGCCCGGAGTCGAATCCGCCGTGGCGACCATCGCGTCGCTATCCTACCCCGCGCCTAGCTCGGCGAGGACACCAGCGGCCATCTCGGCCAGGTCGTCCTCACCGCTGCGCAACAGGGCATGGCGGAGTGCGGAGACCTCCGCGGATGACGGCGCGAGTGCGAGTGCGACGGCATCGTCGAGCAAGCCGAGCAGGGCTGCCCCCAGTCGTGCCCCGGACCGCGGACGCTCGAGTCCGCTCGCGAGATCGATCCCCGCCTCGAGGTGCCGCTCGCGATCGAGGACGTCGGTGGTCGCCCGCATCTGGCGCAACCGGGCCTGCGCGCGCAGGTCGCGCGAGAGCGGCGTCGGCGGAAGCACCTCGGCCGTCTCCGCGGCGAGGGCGCATGCTTCGCTCGCGGCGCGGCGCCCATCCTCGTCGTCCGCGGAGCGGCGCGCGAGCGCGAGATCCGCGAGCGCACCGTCGAGGAACGCGACCAGCTCGGGGCGCTTCAGCGCACGCGCGACGTCGGCCGCCCGCGCAGCGCGGAGCGTGGCGGCTTCGACCTCGCCAGCGGTCGCGAAGCTGGCGACACTCAATGCGTCCGACTCTGCCGCCGCGTGCGGGTTGTCTGCGCGACGGAAGAATGCGGCGGCAAACTCGAAGCACGTCGCCGCTTGGAGCACGTTGCCCTCGGCGTGATCGACCCACGCGAGCTCGGCGAGCGCGAGCCCCGCGAGCATCGGGTCATTCTGCTTGGAGGACAGGGAGCGAGCGCGCTCGAGCAGGTACCGCGCGTCGCTCGAGTTGCCGAGCCGGCGCTGCGCGGCACCGCCGATGAGCGACGCCATCACCTCGATGCGAGCTCTCTCGTCGGGCCGCGCGCGGTCGAGAGCCGCCATCGCTCCCTGCAGCGCGGCGTCGGGAGATTCGGCGGCCAGCAAGGTCGCCGCGAGAGAGATGAGGGGCCCGGCGACCGAGTCTCCCGTCTCCTCGGCGAGCTGCGCGACCTGCCGCGCGCGCTGGAGCGCATCCGCTGGAAGTCCGAGCGCGAGATCCGCGCGCACGAGATCACCGAGCAAGCGGTGGGCGAGGTCGTAGTTGCCGCCGCGCGCGAACGTCGCGATGCGTCCACGCAGCTGCGCGAGGCGCACCCACGCACGCCCTGTCGCAGCAGCAGGCCCCGGCGCAGTCACGACCGAATCATACCGTGATAGCGTTTTCATCATGGCCACGCTGGGCGCGTTCCTCGCGCAGCACCGCGCATCCGAGGAGCGAACGCGCGGCGATGCGGCAGCCCATGCGGTTGCCGCTGTCGAGCGAGCAGAGGCAGAGCCCGTGTTCGGCTACCGCGTCCCCGAGGTGCGCGCGGCGATCGAAGCGGCCGCGGTTGCGCTCGATAGCGATAACCGCCCCGAGCTCAAGGCTCGCCTGATGGTGAAGCTCT
>DASYDE010000054.1:0-67470 GCA_036499725.1 Kofleriaceae bacterium | reverse complement strand
GTTCCCGGCGCCGCATCCTCGCGCTCCAGCACCGCTTTCCCCACGCCGAGGAAGAACGCCTGATCCCCGCCGATCTGCACCTGCACCCAGTGCTTCGCGAGCGCAGTGCCGCCGAGGAAATCGAGCGGCTTCTGCGGATGCCGGAACTTGGTCAGGCCCACTTCCTTGAGCGGATTGATGCTGACGATCGTGGCGCCGCGCTGCGCGACCTCACGCAGCGTCGTCAGCATGCGCGGATGGTTCGTACCCGGGTTCTGTCCCGCGACGATCACGAGGTCGGCGTGGTCGAAGTCCTCGAGCGTGACCGTGCCCTTGCCGATGCCGATCGTCTCGCCGAGTGCGACGCCACTCGACTCGTGGCACATGTTCGAGCAGTCGGGAAAGTTGTTGGTCCCGAACATGCGCCCGACGAGCTGGTACAGGAACGCGGCCTCGTTGCTCGTGCGTCCCGACGTGTACAGCGCGGTCCCCGCCGGTCCCGCCGCACGCAGATCATCCGCGATCAGCTCGAACGCGCGGTCCCACGAGACCGGCACGTAGTGCTCGCCTTCGAGCACCATCGGATGCGTGATGCGGCCGAGCTGGCCGAGCTCGAAATCGGAGAGCAGCCGGAGCTCCGCGACCGACAGCGCCGCGAACAAGTCGGGCGTCGCGCGCTGCGTCGTCGCTTCTTCCGCGAGCGCCTTGGCGCCGTTCTCGCAGAACTCGATGTGCGGTCGCTTCTCCGCGCTGGGCTCGGGCCACGCGCAGCCGGGGCAGTCGAAGCCGTTCGGCTGGTTCATCGCGAGCAGCGCGCGGCTGCCGTGCACCAGGCCCGAGTCGCGGGCGAGGTGCTTCATCGTCGACGTCATCGCGCCGAGACCGCCGGCCGCCGAGGGCAGGGCGGTGACGTCGATCTCGGCAATGTGCCGCTGGTCGTCGTCGCTGGACATCTACATACCGTCTACCGCGAACCGAGTAGCCCGTCAGCAGATGAGACTGGTTGGTCTCTCGCTGCGTCCGTTATGGTGGGAGCCCTCGATGTCCAAGCGTACTGCCCTCGTTTTCCTCGCGGTTCTGTCCGCCTGTAAGCCGTCCCACGATAGCGAGGCGACGCAGACCAAGGCCGAGGAACCAGCGAAGTCGTCCCTGCCGCCCGAGATCCTCCAAGGTCTGAAGACCAAGATCGAGGCGCGTCAGAACGTGATCAAAGCGTGGCGCACGATCAGCGTCGACGGCACGGAGCCGTGCCCCCACGCTCCAGCGGCGCCGCCTCTTCACGTCAACGGCTTCCGCACCGGCTCGTTCGAGGCCGAGAAGAGCATGACGATGGTGACCGCGGCCGAGATCGACGGGAAGCCCGATCCGAGCCTTCCGCCCGACGTCGCGAAGGACATGATGACGGTGTCCGCGGCAGGGCGGGGCGCACCGGCGCCCAACGGCTGGGCCGAGATCGACTACACGACCGATGCGCTGCCGTTCCAGGCCGGCCCGATCGCCAAGAAGCTGCAGTACGAAGTCCGCAAGCTCTCGATGGGCGAATCCACGATGGAACCCGCGAAGCTTCCATCGCTCCTCGCCGGCAGCGAGCTCGTCCTCGTTGTCGAAGAACAGGTCCGTCCCGCCGTGAACAACGAGGCGCACACGTTCACGCCCGGCGCGCTCCGCGGTACCGCGTTGCTGTACAGCTACGACACTGGTGCGGTGCTCTGCGCCGGCAAGTTCCTCGCGCAGAACGAGAAGGACTCGTTCGAGGGCGACCAGGCCCAAGTCGAGACGCTCCCCGAGGAAGAGCTCGAGCTGCTCGCCTACCGCGCCGCCGTCGCGAGCCTGCATGAGACTCCATAGCGCCGAGATCGCGTCCTATCGCCGGCGTGGAGGGACCGACATAGATTCGCGAAGGCTCGCGTCGATCTGACGACTGCGCCACTCGCTGGGCGAGGTGCCCTCCCACTGACGAAATGCGCGAAAGAAGGAGTTCGCATCGGAGTAGCCCAAGAGGAATGCGGTCTCGTTGAGCTCGAGAGTCGTGTCGAGAAGGTAGCGATGGGATAGCTCCCGACGTGCCTCGTCCAGCAGCTGCTGGTATGTGCGCCCGCGTGCGGCGAGTCGGCGCTGAAGCGTGCGCGGGGCAATGCGCACTTCGCGTGCGACATCGTCGAGCTCGGGACGCCCGCCGGCGAGGAGGTGCTGCACCGTCGTCTTGACTGTCTCGAGCATGTCGAGGTCAGCGCGTTGGCGAACGAGCTGGGCCTCGAGATGCGGCCCGAGGATCTCGAGCATGTCGGGGTTGTGCGTCAGGAACGCGCGTTCGACGTCACTGCTACGGAAGACCAGCACGTCGCGCTTCGCACCGAATACGACGGGGCAGCCGAAGTAGCGTTCGTACATCCTGGCGCGCGCGGCCGCGCGGCGGAGCTCGACACGCTGCGGGGAAAGTCTCGTGCCGGTGCCCGCTCGTCCGACGGACACGAGCCATGCGAAGCACGAATCGATGAGGGTCGGCGGCACCGTGGGTTTCTCGGCGAGGAGCCAGCGAAAACGAATACTGGATT
Source organism: Kofleriaceae bacterium (assembly GCA_036499725.1). Classification (GTDB taxonomy): domain Bacteria; phylum Myxococcota_A; class Polyangia; order Haliangiales; family Haliangiaceae; genus JABFXX01. Next base: position 64,936 of record DASYDE010000054.1, on the reverse strand, counting down.
CGCCCCGACGCGTGACGACTTCGATCTCCTCGGGGCAGGTCAGTCGCTTGTAGCGAGTGGCAGTGTCGAGAGCTGCGGCGAAGGACCGCGCGTACAGCATCGCTGTCGACAGCGGTGTGACGCGCTGCTCGCTGCCGAGAGTGAGACCGATCGCCGGATCATTGCTCACGCTGCCAATCCCTCGCCAGAGCGCGAAGAACTCGTCGGTATCGAGCCAGATCTTCTCTTGGTCGAACACCTGATCGGGCAGCTGCGCCTGACGCGCCACGGCCGTCAGGGAGAGCCCGTGCTGGACCAACACGGCCGGGAAGCGTTGATCGACGCGGAATCGTTGCTTCATGGCATGCGGGGTAGCGGTGCGAGCTACGCGGCCCGCTCTCCCAGCGATGACATGTCGATGACGAACCGATATCGCACGTCGCCTCTCACGAGGCGCTCGTAGGCATCGTTGATCTGCGCCATTCGAATCATCTCGATGTCGCTCACGATGCCATGAGTGCTGCAGAAATCGAGCATCTCCTGCGTCTCGGCGATGCCGCCCATGCCCGAGCCGGAAAAGCTACGGCGTCCCATGATGACGCTGAATGCCGCGATCGGCAGCGGCTTCTCCGGCACGCCGACCAGGGTCAACGTCCCGTCCAGCTGCAGCAGGCTGAGGTACGCGTTGACGTCGTGCTCGCCGGAGACGCAATCGAGGATGAACGCGAAGCTGCCGGCATGCTTCTGCATCTGGGCTGCATCGGTCGAGACCACGACCTCGTGCGCACCGAGACGCAGCGCGTCTTCGACCTTTCGCTGCGACGTGGTAAACGCGACGACGTGCGCTCCGAACGCGCGCGCGAACCGGATCCCCAGGTGGCCGAGGCCGCCGACACCGACGACGCCGACTTTTTGACCGGGGGACACCTTCCAGTGGCGCAGTGGCGAGTAGGTGGTGATGCCGGCGCACAGCAGCGGCGCGACAGCAGCCGGGTCGAGGTTGTTCGGGATCCGGAGGGCGAACGCCTCGTCGACCACGACGCTCGACGAATACCCGCCGTATGTCTGGCCGCCAGAGATCTTGTCCTCGCTGCCGTACGTGTAGACGGGTCCCTTCGTGCAGTACTGCTCGAGACCTGATGTGCAACTCGCGCACTCTCGGCAGGAGCCAATCATGCAGCCGACGCCGGCGAGGTCGCCCACCGACAGCTTCGTCACCGCGGAGCCCACCTTGCTGACGCGGCCCACGATCTCGTGACCGGGCACGCAGGGATAGGTCGTGACGTGCCACTCGTTACGCGCCTGATGCAGGTCCGTATGGCAGACGCCGCAGTAGGCAATTTCGATCGCAACGTCCGTGGGGCCGACGTCGCGTCTCTCGATCGTGAGAGGGGCGAGTGGGGACGTGGCACTGGAGGCGGCAAACGCGGCGGCTTTCATGGTGGCTCCTTGTTCGAGCACACTCTGTGTCCCCGCCTCCCGGCGAGCACTCGCACGTCGCGTCAGACTATATGCAAAGCGCGCCACCGCGCTTGTCGCCACGGGCATGTGCCGCGGTCTGTACTGACCCTCGCAGCTCGCGATCCGACAATGATCGCGTGCGACGTTAGCCGCGCTTCTTGTTCAACCACCACGGCGCCTTCTTGGTCGCGCCTCCCGTCGCCGACTTGGCGCCGCGCTTGTTGCGCTTGGCGGCCACCGTCGGCATCTGAATCCCGAGCTCGTTGGGATCGAGCTTGCCGACGGAGACCTGGTCGCCACGGCGCGTGGTGGCGATGGTCGGGTACTCGCCGCGCGATGCCTCGATGAGACCCGCGCCCTCGAGCGAGCGCAGCAGATCCATGATCTGCCGCTCGGGCCACCCGGAGAGACACGCGCGCTCCGGCAGCTCCTCGAAGCGCGAATCGTCGTCGGTGCCGGCCGCGAGCTCGGCGACGCGCTTGCGCCCGAACTTGCCTGACAGCGAGCCGACCATCGCGAGCAAGCGCTTGATCGCGGCCTGCTCGTCGTCGGACAAGCCCGTCGCGCGACCGTTGGCCACCGCTTCGCAGTTGTCGCACGCACCGCACGTGCGATCGCGCGAGCGCCAGTCCTGATCACCGAAGTACTCGAGCACGTACTGCCGGCGGCAGCGCGGCCAATAGGCGTACTCGACCATCGTGCGGAGCTTGCTGCGCTCGACATCCGCGCGGCGCTGCAGGCCGACCACGTCGAGCACGGGCCACCCGCTCCCTGCCTCCGGCCGCGTCGCGAACACGCGCTCGTCATCGCGACCGATCATGCCGTGCCTCTCGAGGATGCGCAGCGTCGAGCTCATCGCCGCGTTGGAGATGTCTCCGGAGACATAGCCCGACAAGTTCTTCTTGAGCTTGGCCTCGAGCTCGTCCTCGTACGGCGGAATCATCCCGAGCTCCGGCTGGTCGCGCAGCAGCTTCCACAATCCGCGCAGCACGTCCGACGACGGATACGACGCGTCGATGAGGAACTCCTGCAATCGAATGTCGCCGTGGTTGAACAGGAGCACGCAGCGCGTGGGCTTGCCATCGCGTCCCCCGCGACCCGCCTCCTGGTAGTACGCCTCGGGGCTGCGCGGAATGTCCGCGTGGATCACGAGCCGGATGTCGCTCTTGTCCACGCCCATGCCGAACGCGTTGGTCGCGACGATCACGTCGAGCTTGCCGGCCATGAAGACGTCTTGCGCCTTCTCGCGTGCGTCGCCCTGCAGGCCCGCGTGATAGACGCGCGCGCGCATGCCGGCCTTCTTCAGCGCCGTCGCGTACGCCTCCGCGTTCTTGCGCGTGGCCGCATAGACGAGCGCGACGCCGCCCTCGCGCGTGCGCACGAGCTCGATCATGCGCGTCGTCTTGTCGTCGGTCCCGCCGGCCTTGTCGACGATGTACGTCAGGTTGGGCCGATCGAAGCCACGCACGTGCATGCGCGGCTCGCGATGATTGTGATCGCCTTCCACCGTGGCGAGGCCGAGCTGCTTGACGATGTCCGTGCGCACCTCCGGCGTGGCCGTCGCGGTGAACGCGGCGACGCGCGGCGCTCCGAGCTCGCGCACGACTTCACCGATGCGTCGGTAGTCGGGGCGGAAGTCGTGACCCCACTCGCTGATGCAGTGCGCTTCATCGATCGCGACGAGCGCGATCTGGCTGCGGATCTCGCGCAGTGCATCGACGAACCGCGGGCTGCGAAAGCGCTCCGGCGCGACGTAGATCAGCGTGAACTGACCCGTGCGAATGCCCTCGAGCATCGCGTGCTTTTCATCCGCGCCTGCGGCCGACGTGAGCGCGATGGCGCTGATGCCCTTGGCGGTGAGCGCGTCGACCTGATCCTTCATCAGCGCGATCAGCGGCGACACGACGAGCGTCACGCCGCCCTTCTCGCCGAGAACAACGGCGGGCAGCTGATAGCAGAGCGACTTTCCCGCACCCGTCGGCATCACCGCGATCACGGGTCGCCCCGAGAAAATGTCTGCGATCACCTCTGCCTGACCGGGCCGCAACGATGTGTGCCCGAACACGGCGAGAGCGCGCGACAGGATCTGCGTGCCGTCGGTCTCGCGAGCGGAGGTCGCTTCGGTCAACATCCTGGGCACCGTAACAAATGGGTACGACATTCAGAAACACCTGATTTCGTGTCCGAAATTCGGCCACCAGGGAATCCCTGGGCCCACCCCTCTGCCCGGGCTGCTCCAGTTACCCCACGTCGAGTGGCAACCGAGCCCACACCTTCTTTATGATGCGCGGATGGTCCGCAGCTCTTTGCTCGTGGCCATGGTCCTCGGTGCGCTCGGAGGGAGCGCACTCGCGGCACCATGTCCGACCTCTGGCGCTCTCACGCTGACAAACACGTCGTGCGAGCTCTCCGGCGTACGGACTTACACGTCGATCACGATGGTGAACAGCACCATCACGGTCACCGACTACGACCAGAGTGGCAACAAGGTCGACACCGGCAACCTCGAGCTGCGCGCGCCGTCGATCGACATCGACGCGACGTCCAAGATCGTCGCGAAGGGCGCAGGCTACAAGACGCCGCTCTGTGGCAACGGCTCCGGTCCCAGCACGTTCCCCGCGGCCGGCGGTCGCGGCGGTTGTTCCGTGAAGGACTCCGGCGGCGGTGGTGCGCACTTCGGCATTGGCGGTCGCGGTACGCGCGACAACCCGTCGGGCGCCAATCCCGAGACATCCAATTTCTACGAGAACGACTGCAGCGCGCCAGCGAACACGATCACGCCCAAGCTAGGTGGCGCCGGAACGAAAGTTACGTACGACGTAAATGGCGTCGCTACCTGCCGCGACGCGGGCGGGACCGCAACCAACACCAACAGCTCAGCTGCGAACTGCCGAGATTTTGGGGGCGGCAACGACGCCGTTCCTACCGTCGCGGGCCAGGCGTTCTACCACTCGATCTACTCGCCGGAGTTCGGCGCGGCGGGCGGCGACAAGGGATGTCTCGACGGTGATGGCTACGATCCTACCAGCACCCCGATGCAGTACAGCAACTTCAACTACGGCATCCCCGTCGGTGGATCGGGCGGTGGTCGCATCGTGCTCGTCGCCCTGACCGCCGGCAAGACCGGCCTCATCACGCTGAACGGAACGCTCAATACGAACGGTAAGCGTGGCTGCGGCAGCGGCAACGACTCCGGTGGTGGCGGCGCAGGCGGTACGGTCTTCGTCGTCGGCGATCACGTGACGGTCGGCGCGACGGCCGTCGTGACGGCGCAGGGTGGTCTCGGCGGTGACACGCAGGGACTCGGCTCGGATCCGACAGGCGAGTGCGTGGCTCCGCGCCAGCAGGGACAAACGGCGGACGACTGCGGTGGCGGCGGTGGTGGCGGCATCGTGTCCGTGCTCTCCGGTGACTCCGCGACCATCGACGATCTCGCCACGTTCAACGTGAACGGCAACATCGGTGGCGTCAGCACGCTCTGCAAGGGCGAGGCAGGCGGTGGCGTCGGCGAGCTGCAGATCAGCGGCGGCTACGTCGGCGAGTTCTGCGACGGCTTCGACAACGACTTCAACGGCATGGTCGATGACCTCCCGCCGCTCGACTGCAACGGCATGGCGACCACGATGATGTCGTGCGTCGGTGGCATCCCGCAGCAGTGCCCGCTCCCCGCGAACTGCCTCACGCAGCCCGTGACCGACAGCCGCACGCGCTTCACCGTCATTGTCGACACGTCAGGCTCGATGCTCGGAACGCTCGACGGTACTCCGACGTTCGGTGACGGCTCCGTCGGTCACCCCGGCCTCGATCGCAACGGCACCGGTGGCGCCGATGACTCGCGCTTGTACAAGGCGAAGACGGCGCTCACCAACGTGATCAGCGCGTACCCCAACATCGACTTCGCGCTCGCGCGGTACCACCAGGACCAGTCGGTGGATCGCAGCTGCCAGGAAGCGCACAACTTCGAGTGCAACCGCATTTGCTGCACGTACGACAACCCGACGAACAACACGGCCAAGCCCGGTGGCGGCGATCCGGCGTGTACGCAGATCGATGGTCCCATCTCGGGAACTCCGCCCACGCACGCGAACTTCGCGCAGACCGTCAACTCCGTCTCGCCGCTGGACGACGAGTGCGTGAACTACGCCGGTAACTGCGGTCCGCCTCGCCGCGGTGCCGACGTGCTCGTGCCGTTCGGCTCCAACATCAACACGTACCTCTCGTGGCTCGATGGCCAGGAGGACGCGAACCCGTTCGACGCGGCCCCTGCTGCGAACGTGTTCTGCGCGGCTGGCAAGAACTGCGAGCTGCGCGCGTCGGGTCCGACGCCGCTCGCGAACTCGCTGCAAGCCGCTGACGACTACATGTCACCGATCAAAGCGTGCGACATGGCCGCGGCCGGCATGTGCCGCCAGTACGGCGTCATTCTTCTCACCGACGGTGCAGAGAGCTGCCAGGGCGACCCTGTGGCGGCGGCGACCGCGCTCAACGCCAAGGGTATTCACACGTACGTCGTCGGGTTCTCGACGCTCGCCACCGAGACAACGCAGCTGAACGCGATCGCGGCCGCCGGTGGGTCGGGCAGCGCGTTCATCGTCGGCAGTGACGCTGCTCTCGCGAACGCGCTCGCGACCATCGTGTCGGGCTCGATCGTGTTCGAGACGTGCAACAACCTCGACGACGACTGCGACGGCAAGATCGACGAGGACTTCCCCGAGAAGGGCAACGCGTGCGACGACGGCAAGCTCGGTACCTGCAAGGGCACCGGTCACCTCGTCTGCGACGCCGCGCACACGGGCCTCACCTGCGCCATCGACATGCCGGGCACCGCGCCGACGGCCGAAGTTTGCAACGGCCTCGACGACAACTGCAACGGTGCGATCGACGAAGGCATCAGCTGCACGCCGGGTTGCGTGAAGACGGCGAACGCGCCGCTGGATCCGTGCAACGGCGTCGACGACGACTGTGACGGACGCTTCGAAGAGGACGCGAACGTCGGCAACCCGTGCGGTAGCAACAACACGGCGCCGTGTCACTTCGGCGCGACGGCGTGCATCGGCGGCAACATCGTGTGCGTTGGCGCGGTGGATCCGCAGAACGAGATCTGCAACGGCCTCGACGACAACTGCGACGGCGTCGGCGACAACAACGCGCCGTGCCCCGGAACCACGTCGTGCGTCGACGGTGGGTGCCGCGTGCAGTGCGCGGGTGGCGAGTTCCCGTGCCCGGCCGGCTTCAAGTGCGACATGAACTACTGCGTGCCCACGCCGTGCGCTCAGTGCGCGGCGAACGAGGTCTGCCAGAACGATCAGTGCATCGACCCGTGCGCGGGCGTGACGTGCGGCGCCCTCGAGGAGTGTCGCTTCGGTACGTGCGTCGACTGCAACGCGTTCGGTTGCCCGGCGAGCCAGATCTGCGTGCAGTCGATGTGCGTCGCGGATCCGTGCAAGGACATCACGTGTAGCGACTGCGCGAGCCCGGCTGGTTGCAGCTGCAACGACGGCACCTGCGTCAATAACTGCGACGACACGCTGTGTCCGTCGGGAGAGCGCTGCAACGCGCAGGGTACGTGTCAGGCCGATGCGTGCGCCGGGATCGATTGCGATCCGGGTCTCTCGTGCCAGGACGGTCAGTGCCGCCCCGACGCGTGCGACGGCGTCATCTGCCCGACGGGCCAGGCGTGTATCGGTGGCCAGTGCTACGACGATCCTTGCAAGGTCGTCACGTGCAGCGCGGCGTACCACTGCGAGCTCCGCGATGACGTGGGCCTGTGCGTCCCGGATAACCCGGCTGGTCGCCAGGATCTCGTGCAGGCCGCGGGTGGCGGTGGCTGTAACACCGGCGGTGGTAGCGCGAGCGCGTTGCTCATCGGTCTCGCGGCATTCATTGCCCGCCGCCGGAGGGTCGCGTGATGAAGGCGCTCACTCTCGCTGCACTGACGATCCTCGCGGGCTGCGATCTCAATCCGTACGACCTCGGTCACCACGGTGGGGCTGATGACGATGGCGGCGTCGGCGACGACGGCGGTGGTAGCGGTGACGACGGCGGTGGCAGCAACGGCGACGGCGGTGGACCGACGTGCAATCCGATCGGCGTGGACGATCAGTGCAACGAGATCGACGATGACTGCGACGGCGTGGTCGATCAGACGTTCGACAAGACGACCGACCCGAACAACTGTGGCATCTGTAACCACCGCTGCGTCGGCCTCGGTGCGATCCAGAAGTGCGACAACGGCGCATGCGCGTTCGACTCGTGCCAGCCGGGCTTCGCGGACCTCGATAACGACCCGCTGACGTGCGAGTACCAGTGCCCGCTGTTCCCGACGATCGCCGAGGACTGCAATGGCGTCGACGACGACTGCGACGGCAAGATCGATGAAGATCTGCCCGCTCCGCCGGTCGGTCAGTGCCGCACCACGCCGAACACGCCGTGTGCGAACACGACGATGACGTGCGCGACGCGCGGTGGCCAGACGCACTGGTTCTGCGACTACTCCGCCGATGTCGAGTTCGATCCCTCGGTGCCGAACGGCATCGTGCTGCAGGAGCAACTATGCAACGGCAAGGACGGCGACTGCGACGGCGTCGTGGACGACTCGTTCACGGATCTCAATCAGCAGTGCGACGACGGCAAGTTCGGTATCTGCCGCGACGTCGGCAAGCGCATTTGCGATCCGGTGACGCCGACGCAGACCAAGTGCGATCTGACGGTGCTCCCCGATGCGCAACCGTCGACGGCGGAGACCTGCAACGGTCTCGACGACAACTGCGATGGCATGGTCGACAATCCGGTCGCGGGCCACGCGTTCGGGTCGATGACCGAGGTCCTGATCGGCACCGCGCACTTCTGGATGGACACGTTCGAGGCGTCGCACCCCGACGCGACGATGATGACGGGTGGTGTCTCGACGACGCTCGCGTGCTCCAACGCCGGTGTGGTTCCGTGGCGCGGCGCGACGTACGCGGGCGCTGTCGCGGCCTGCGCCGCAGCGGGCAAGGTGCTGTGCACGGGCGATCAATGGGGAACGGCCTGCCAGGGCGCGACGCCCACGCCACCGCCGGCCAACCCGTTGATCTATCCGTACGGCATGGCGTTCGACGGCAACGCTTGCAACACGGAGACGTACGACGGCGATTCGAACACGATGGGGAACCAGAACGTGGTGACGCTCACGGGCTCACTCGCGACCTGCCAGTCCACGGCGACGGGCGCGCTCGGCATCTACGATCTGTCGGGCAACTTGAAGGAGTGGACCGACGAGGACACCGGCAACGCGAACATCAAGATCCAGCGCGGCGGCTCGTACCTGACGCCGTCGACCGCTGCGACGTGCCAGTTCAAGCTGACGCGCTCCGCCGTCGGGGCGATCGAGCAGGAGACGGGCTTCCGCTGCTGCCGCCCGACGGCTCCGTAGCCTTGCCAGGGCTTTCGCCCGCGGTACATTTGCACACCCTCGAATGATTCGTTGAGCGCGACAGTGCGCAGGCGTAAGACTCGGGGTGGGGGCCGCATGCAACGACACCAACGAGCTCTTCTGTCCGTGATTGTGGTCACGCTTTGTGCGCTGACCGCATGCGGCTCGGACCCGCACGATGACTTCACGGGCTGGACGCTGCCAAGCCTCACAAAAGAGGAGGGCATCTCGCTGCGCGTCCCCCCGTTCGACGTCGCGTCAGGAGAGGAAGTGCAGAACTGCTACTTCCTGCCGACGCCTGATCTCAATAACGGGCAGCCTTACTGGATCAACCGCATCAAGATGGCGACCAACCCGGGCAGCCATCACCTGAATGTCTTCCGCGTGAAGACGATCATCGGCCTCGACCCCGCCGCTGGACGTCCCGTCGATCTCGGCGGAGATGACGCCTCGCTTCCGGCGACGCTCGTCGAAGGCAAAGAGGAGTACGCGACCAATCCGTGCTGGAACAGCACCAACTGGGCCGATTGGCCTCTGATCGCGAACGACCAGGAGTCCAACCCTGAGGATCCGTACTTCGAGTGGGATCTCCCGCAGGACCAGACCGGTAACAACGTCGCGCTGAAGATGGTCCCCGGCGAGATGCTGATGATCCAGAGCCACTTCGTGAACTCGACGGATCAGGCCACGCCGTTCGGTGCGCGCATCGGGATCAACTTCGAGCGCGACACCACGACGGCCGCGCCGACGGAAATGGGCACGCTGTTCGCGACGCAGCAGCACATCCGCATCTGCCAGAGCCAGCCCGACGTCAGCTTCTCCGGCACGTGTCACCTCCCCAGTGGCCCGACAATTACCGCAGCGAATGGCCACTTCCATTCTCGCGGCAAGCAGATCGACATCTTCAACTGGGACGGCCTCACGACGAAGCCACCCGCGGAGTCGCAGTTCTACGAGAGCACGGACTGGAACGAACCGCCGATGTCCATCGGCCTCGACGTCCCGGTTCCAGAGACGGGTGGCGTCTACTGGACGTGCACGTACCACTGGCACGCACCGTCGTACTCGAGCTGTGACGAGGTCAACGCGAAGGACCCGCTACAACAGAATGACTGCTGCTACACGTTCGGCGGAGACACCGATATCGGCGAGCACTGCAACATCTTCGTCTATTACTATCCGCGCGGCTCGAGCGACGTGTTTTGCAACTGATCGACCATGCTCGGTGATCTCGGTCGTCTCTTCGTGATCTCGTCCGCCCTCTCCGCATGCTCGGGCGGTGATGGAAAGGATTGCCCGCTCGGTGATCTGAGTGCGCCACCCGAGATGCAGCTCTTCCAGCATGTCGGCGTGGGCGAACCGGTCGCTCTGCAGCCAATGGATTCCATCGCGCTCGAGCAGCCACCGCAGGGCGGTTGGGTGTTCTACATCGTTCCTCACGTCAGCAACCTCGATGGCTGTGGTCTGCAACTCGAGACCTCGCTCATCGACACTGTCAGCCAGCAGATCGTCGTCTTCGAATCGCGCCCCGTCACCCTCGCGGATGATGGCACTGGCGTCGGCGTGCCACTCGACGTGAGTGGCGAGGGGCTCGTCGCTGCGTGCCCTCAAGCGATGCCGTCGCGCGATCTGTTCGGCGTCCCGTACACGCTCCACGTCGTCGCGACCGACGTGCACGGACAGAGCGCTGAAGCCAAGGTCGACATCGTGCCGATGTGCTCCGATCCGTACTGCACGTGCCAGTGCTCCGCGTCGTACCACCTCGGCGACGATTGCTCGCAGGGCGCGCCCTGATGAGGTCGCTGCTGTGGAGCGCGCTCTGTGTCGCGTGCCTCGCTGCGTGTGGAGATGACGGCGGCGGTGCCGTATCGTTCACGCTCGTCGGGAAAGATCAGCCGAGCGCGCTGCTCTCGGCGTGGGGAGCGAGCCCGTCGGATATGTGGGTCGTGGGTGGCGCACCGGATGCCGCGTCGGGGCCGACCGTGCTGCGCCTCGACGGAGATGCGTGGACCCACCTGGATACCGGGCAGACCGGGATCGATCTCTGGTGGGTCTTCGGGTTCGCGGGTGGCGATGTGTTCCTGAGCGGATCGTCGGGCGCGATCCTGCGGTACCGCGATGGCAGCTTCGAGCGGATGCCGACGCCGAGCTCGACGGGGATCGTGTTCGGACTCTGGGGAGCGACGCCCGACGACGTCTGGGCGGTCGGTCGGTCGAGCACGGGTGGCGGCGCGCTGCTCTGGCACTTCGATGGTGCGACGTGGGCAACGGTCGCCGCTCCGAGCGAGCTGCCGGCGAGCTCGATCGCGTTCAAGGTCAGCGGTCGCAGCAGTGACGATGTCTGGATCTCGTGCAGCAACGCCGGGACGCTGCACTGGACGGGAACGTCGTTCGAGTACCTTCCCATCGGAGGCCTCGCGAGCTTGTTCTCGATCGCCGTCACTCCGAGCGATGTGGTCGCTGCGGGTTCTCCGACGACGGGTGGGGCGGGCGCGCTGTACGAGAACAGTGGAGCCAGCTGGGAAACGGCTTCACTCGCGGTTCCCATCACGTGGCACGGCGTGGGCGCCGGCGCTGATCAGGTCTACGCAGTCGGCGATAGTGGCGTCATCGGTCATCGCGACGCGAGCGGCGTCTGGGACGTGCTCGATCAGTCGCTGATCCAGCGTTCGTTCCATGCGTCGTGGGTCGACGACGAAGGTGGGTTTTGGGGCGTCGGCGGTGAATTCGCCAGCTCGCCGCTAACAGCGGGATTCCTGCTGTATCGCGGAACCCGTCACGTCCCTCACTTCGACGGAGAGTAACCCAGGGCTCGGCTCCCGCCAACTCCGGCGGTGTGACGAGGACGATCCGTCACGAAGCGCGGGCTCGTTCACTGATCGGGCTCGGGCTCGGGCTCCGAGCGCTTCGCGCTCTGGGCTCGGGCTCGTATCTTACGCGCCGCACGCGCAGAGCAACTCCTGCGACTTGTAGGGCTTGTCGAACATCAGCGCGCCGACGGGCCGCGTCGGAGGGGCAAAGCCCGTGAGGAGAACCCGTCGCGCGTTCGGGTACTGCGCCGCGACGATGTCCAGCACCGCAAGACCGTCGAGCCCGGGCATGTGAAAGTCGGAGACAACGAGGTCCGGTGCGAACTCGTCGAGCAGCTTGATGGCTGCGGCTCCGCTCGTGACGGTGCGGACCTCGTGGCCCCGGCGAACGAAGAGCCGCTGCAGCGCGCTGAGGATCGCGGCCTCGTCGTCGACCAGTAGAACGCGCATTTGTCTTGTATCGGCCAATCCCCGAAAAGCAGGAGAGCATTCGGCGCGATGGCTTACCCACCGACCGATGCGACGAAGTCCGTATTCTCATGGTGGATTTGGCTCGATGGTCTCCTCTTCCTCGTCCATCTTGGTCTCGCAGTCCGGGCAGATGCCGTGGGTAAACTTCGCGTCGGTACGTGCGCCAAGGTAGGCCTCGATCTTGTTCCAGTACCCGCGGTCATCGCGGATCTTCTTGCACCACGCGCAGATCGGAAGCATGCCGGACAGGACCTTGAGCTCGCGCACTGCTTCCTTGACCCGCGCATCGAGCTCGAGCGCGCGGATGCGCAGTCGGCGGACGCGCAGCATGGGGAGGGTGATAATCGCAAACACGCCCGCGACGATCGCGAGCGCGATGAACCACCTCGTCTGATAGAAGTGCGGGCGCAGCCGGAGCTCGATCGAGCCCGCCGCACCCCATTCGCTGCCGGTCCGAGCTTCAACAACGAACCGGTAGCTGCCCGGCGACAAGTTCGTGTACTGCGCGATGCGCTGGATCCCTGCCTCGTTCCAGCCCTTGTCGAAGCCCTCGAGCCGGTACCGAAATCGGAGGCGTCCCGGACTCGCGAGCGCCGGCGCGCCGTACGCGACCTCGATGCGATTGCTTCCGGGGGCGAGCTCTAGCGTGGCCCCGAGACGGCGGAGCTCTCCGTCGACCCGTATGCTCTCGAGGAGCGCGGCCGGCGTGCGGCCCGGATGCAGGTGCGCCGGATCGATCACCGCGAGGCCCTTTCCCGTCGGGAACCACAGCCTCCCATCGCGCGCGCGCCAGCCCGCGGGCTCCACCGCTCCGTTGCATTCGCGATCGCGCATGCCGTCGGTCTCGCCGTACACGACCGACTCGAGCTCGGTCGGCATGTTCGAAGCGCGCGCGTCGAGCTCCGCGCGGTTTACGCTCCAGATGCCACGATTAGAGGACATCCAGCGCCTGCCAGAGTCGTCATCGAGGAACCGCCAGACGAGGTCGTCGAACATGCCGTCCTTCGCGAGCACGACGCTCCAGTGGTCGTGCTGCAATCGCCACAGCCCATCGCCCTCGGTACCCGCCCACATCGTTCCATCCGCGTCGAACCGGATCGTCGTGACCGAGCTCGACGTCGGCGGACCACCAGCGGGCACCGCGACGAGAGCGCCGGCTCGCCAGCGCAGGATTCCGCGTCCCTCGGTCCCGAGCCACAGCGATCCCGTGGCATCGGGGAGGATCTGGTTGATGATCGGACCCGGGACCACGGGCTCGGCGTCCTCGACGCGATCGCCGACCATCCGGAACAGGCCGTGATCCGTGCCGAGCCACATCCCGGCGGGCGTCTCGGCGAGTGCGCGGACCTTCTCCCACGCGCCGCGTCCGATCCACGCGAACTGGCCTGTATGCCAGCGCCCGATGCTCCCGTCGCGCGCACCGAACCAAAGGTCGTCCGGCGCGCGCTCGTGGATCGCGTACACCGTGCCGCGATCCGCCGCGATCATCGTCGCTGCGGTCTGTCCAGGTGGGATCCGCAAGAGCCCGGTCGCGGAGCCGATCCAGATCGCTCCTTCGGAATCCTCGCGCACACCGAACACGGGCTGATCGGTGGCTCCCTCGGCCTCGCCGACGGGAACGACGTCTCCATCGTGCAAGTGGTCCAGACCGGCCTCTGTTCCCACCCACACGTCTCCGTCCTGATCTTCGAACAAGGCGAGGACAGTCGCCTCGATGTGCGGCACCGTCTGGATCACGCCGTCCGGCGTCCTGCGCGCGACGCCCTTTCCGGTCCCGATCCACAAGTTGCCATCGCGGTCGAAGAGCACGCGGCGGATCTCCGTCGCGGCAAGGCTCTCCGCGCCGACCCACTCGACGGTGTCACCGGCGAGATGCGCGAGCCCACGCGACGTTCCACACCATAGATCACCGCGCGCATCCTGCGTGATGGAGTGGATCGCGATCCCGGCGAGGTCCTTTGCCGGCGAGAGGAGGTGACCGTTGCGGATCACCGCCAGTCCGCCGAACGTGCCGATCCAGAGGGCTCCATCGCGTGCGACGAAGATGGTCCGCACGTCCTCGCTCGGGAGACCGTCGGCCGCGCGCAGGGAACCGACGAGCACGCCGCCACGCAGGTGGACGACACCGCGGTCCCGGATCCCCACCCAGAGGTCGCCGTCTCGATCGAGAGCGAGTGCGCGAACCTGAAGCTCGCGCGCCCCGGGGGCCCACTCCACCGATCGAAACTCGCCGTCGAGCATCTGCACGATCCCGCGATCCCGCGTACCTGCCCACAGCTCGTGAGGGCCACCGACCGCGAGCGCGGAGAACACGTTCGTCGGGATGCCGTGGGTCGTGCGGCGATCGAACGTAGTGAACGTCGTGCCGTCGAACCGCGCGAGCCCTTCCTCGCTTCCGACCCAGAGATAGCCGTCGGCACTCTGGGCGATGGAGTTCACGAGGCCGTGCGGCAAGCCATTCCGCGCTTCGTAGTGCGTGTGGACGTACTGCGTGAGGCTGCGGTGGGGATCGAGGGCGAACGCGTCCGACGCAGTCGCGACCACGAGCCCGATCACCAGCAACCCAACCGACCCTCGACGCATCGCTGTCAGCTTACGCGGATTCGAGGCACCCGCGCGCGAGTCGCGTCTGTCCGTTACTTCGAGTACGACCCGCTGCCTTCGACGCAGATCGTGGCGTCCATGGTCCACGCGTCGGTCGGCATGTGGCCGCTGGCATCGAGCGCGATCGCGAGCGAGCCGGTGTCGATGTACGCGCTGATGTCATCCGTCGCGAGGACCGGAATGTCCATCGCCTTGCCCTCGACCGGGCAGTCACCGCCGCTGCACTGGTAGAATGTCTTCATCGGCAGTGTCGAATCCGGGCTCGCGCTGGCCACATCGACCTTGGCATCGGAGATGAACGCGAGGTCGTCCACGCCGGACGTCGCGGTGATCGTGGCGCGCGTGAAGTGCATCTGCGGGTCGAACTGCTTCAGCTGGTCGAAGCCACCGAGATCTTCGAACGTGAAGCTCGACGAGATGTGGTTCGCCATGTCGGTGGGCACGCCCTCGACCTGGATGTCGTGCTGGATCAGGCACGCCTCGGGAATTTCGGCCGTCACTTCGACGAGCGGACAGCCGGTGGACAGAACGACGAGGGCGAGACCAAACGTAGGTGCGATGAGCTTCATACAGATCCTCATTTGACGTAGACGGTGAGCCCGAGGCGCGCGGACACGCTCCACACGGTGACGTTCGGGTCCTGAGTGAGAGTGAATTCGGTCTTCGAGTCGGGGTCGCTCGAGGAGCCCATGTCGTCGAGGTTGTGGACCGTGCCGTGGATGCGGCTGTATCCGGCCTCGATCTGAAACTGCACGCGCTTGCGGCCGAACTGCACGCCGACGTAGCCGTCCGCGAAGTCGTAGCCGATCTTCTCGAGCTTCGCGTTCTGGATGGTCTCGTCGCCCGACACCATGCGCGCGAGCGGGTTCGCGTCACCCTCTTTGTACTTGCCGTACGAGAGCGAGAGCGTCGGCGTGAACCACGTCGGGAGAGCGAGCGTGATGCCGGCGCGATAGCCAGGGCTGATCATGTTGTAGCCAGCGCCGACGTGCGCCTTGACGAACGAGGCGGGGCGAACCACCAGCGACGCCATCGCTCCGTCGGGTACACCCACGTCCGTCGACACCCCGAACATCGGGTCCGCGGAGGCAGTGACAGCGGCGAGGAGAACGCTGGCTGCGAGGACTCCGGTGCGTAGCGTCGACATTCATAAAGAGAAGTCGGTCGACGCAGTGCGCTTTGAACGAGCGCTACCCGAAAGGAACCCCGCCGGAGCGAAGAAAGCCTGCCTACATGCGACTCGGCAAGCGTGCTCCCGTCCGGATCAGCATATGACTCTGAAGGCGATCAGCGCTGCGTCGCTCAAGGTCATGGTCGTCGTCGCGGTTGCAGCATGTGGCGGAAGCTCCGCGGACACTCAGCCGGATGGCGGCTCGAGCGGAAGTAACGATGGCGGTGACCATGGCGGTGACGGCGGTAGCACGTGCGTTCCCTCCGGGACGAGTACGACATCCAGCCTGTGGGCGCTGCCGGAGAGCCCAGAGGTGGATCTCTCGGCCGTTGCCGGGCCGACGTCGTGCCCCGGAGGCGGATACCAGCAATGGGCGACGATCGATCTCACCGGCGATGGCCGGCCCGACCTTGTCTTGACCGACGCCTGCGACGATCCGAGCGTCGGTACGAGCCGTTGGCTCGTGTACGCCAATACGGGGGCGGGGTTCGCGACGGCCGGCACGCCGTGGTCGCTTCCCTCGACCTACCAGCAAGCCCTCGGGGTGGTCGGCGGATTTTCGTCGTGCTCGGGCGCGGGCTATCAGCGGTGGTCCACATTCGATCTGACCGGAGATGGCAAACCCGAGCTGGTCATCACCGACGTCTGTGCAGACAACACGATCGGCAAGACGCACTGGTCCGTGCACGCGAACACCGGCTCGGGGTTCGCGGAGGCCGCGACATCGTGGTCGATCCCCGACGCGTACACGCTCGACCTCGGCGTCCCGAGCGGGTTTTCGTCGTGCCCGGGCAGCGGTTACCAGCAGTGGTCGACGGTCGATCTCACCGGTGACGGCCTCCCCGAGCTGATCGTCACCGACGATTGTGCCGATAGCACGACAGGGCACAGCCGCTGGCTCGTGCACGCGAACACGGGATCCGGGTTTGCGGCAACCGCGAGCCTGTGGTCGATCCCAAGCAGCTATCAACTGGATCTCGGCGTGCTCGGCGGATTCTCGTCGTGTCCCGGCGAGGGCTACCAGCGCTGGTCCACGCTCGACCTCACCGGAGACGGCATCCCCGAGCTAGTAATCACCGACGTCTGTGCAGACGGCACGATCGGCAAGTCGCGCTGGTCCGTGCACGCGAACACCGGCTCGGGGTTCGCGGAGGCCGCGACACCATGGTCGATTCCCGACGCGTACACGCTCGACCTCGGCGTACCGAGCGCGTTTTCGTCGTGCCCGGGCAGCGGTTACCAGCAATGGTCGACGGTCGATCTCACCGGTGACGGCCTCCCCGAGCTGATCGTCACCGACGACTGTGCCGAGAGCACGACGGGGCACAGCCGCTGGCTCGTGCACGCGAACACGGGGTCCGGGTTTGCGGCGGCCGCGAGCGAGTGGTCGATCCCCAGCAGCTATCAACTGGATCTCGGCGTGATCGGCGGATTCTCATCGTGCGCGGGCAGCGGATACCAGCGCTGGTCGATGCTCGACCTCACTGGCGATCGGTTGCCGGAGATCGTGGTGACGTCGACCTGCGGAGACGCCTCCGTGGGGCGCTCCGATTGGCTCGTGCACGCGCCCGTTTGCCCGTGATCTACATGCGCTGCATCGTAAGCGCGCCGAGCGAGTAGCCCGCGCCGAACGACGCCATCATTCCGTAGCTGCCCGACGGGAGATCCTCGTTGTGGCGGGAGAACGCGAGCAACGAGCCGGCCGACGCCGTGTTGCCGAACTCGTTGAGAATCGTCGGCGCCTCGGCGTCCGTCGGGTCGCGACCGAGCACGCGCTTGGCGATCGAGTCGTTCATGTTCTTGTTCGCCTGGTGCAGCCAGTAGCGCGCGACTTGGCTCGGCTCGAGCCCGTTCGCCGCGAGGCTGTCCTTGATGAACTTCTCCGCCATCGGGACGACGTCCTTGTAGACGACGCGACCGCGTTGGTGAAACAGCTTGGACACCTCGTCGTGCTCCGTCTCCGGATCGCAGCGATCGAGGTAGCCGCGGTTGTTGCGGATCGTGTTGGGTGACCACTTCGACAGCATGTTCGTCGAGAGGATTTCCCAGCTACCCGGCTTGGCGCGCGACACCGGCTCGATCACGAGCGAGACGCTCGCGTCGCCGAAGATGAAGTGGCTGTCGCGCTCCTTCCAGTTCATGTGGGGAGTCGTGAGCTCGGGCACCACGACGAGGGCGCACGTCGCCTGCCCCAACCGCACTGCTTGCGCTGCGAGCTGCGTCGCGCCGGTCGCCGCGGAACAACCGATGGACACGTCAAAGCCAAAGCCCCTCGCGCCGATGGCGGCCTGCACCTCGATCGCGATCGCGGGATACAGGCGCTGCAGGTTCGAGCAGCCGAGCACGACGAGATCGACGTCCTCGCCGTGGCGTCCCGCGCGCTCGAGCGCGATCTTCGCCGCCTTGACCGCGTACTCGGCCTGGATGCTGATCTCGGTCTCGGGCCGGTCCTTGATGTTGGGACACATGCGCGCGGGATCGAGCAGACCGGTGAGGTCCTCGACGTAGCGCGTGTGGATGCCCGACGCCTTGATGATGAACTCGACGGACGAGTCCTTGAGCGCAACGCGTGTGCCCGCTGCGATCTCGTCCGCGTACTTCGCGTTCTGGATGGCGACGAACTTGTTAAACGCCTCGACCAAATCAGGATTGGTCAGCACGTTGTCGGGGTGCCACAGGCCGTGGCCCGTGATGGCGGTGCCGGTCGTCGTGCGAGACATGACGTGGCGAGTTGTGCCCGACGGAGACGGCCCTGTCCAGGCCCGCCAAATCGAGGGATAGCAATATGATGGAGCCGTGACAGAGTGCAAACAACTGTTCGCACCTCTGGGCGAAGGGATTATCCCTTCTTAGCGAGCTCTGCCAGGATCTCGGTGAGCGCGGAGCGCAGGAACGTCGAAGCCGGGTCAGCGGCGATCGCCATCTTCATCTGGAGGACGGCGCCGGTCACATCACCTCGCCGCAGGCTCATCTCGACCTTGCGGTAGTAGATCTGCGCCTTCGCATTCATGTTGGCCGCGTTCGCGAGCGAGTGGCCCGACGAGGACGGCGCTTTCTGCGCGGGAAGATTGTCGGAACCCGGCGTCGAGGGAGTGGTCCCGGGGGGCAGGGGAACGTCGAGAGGACGCATCCTCGTCGTCAACGCGCGCTTGCTCCGGAACTCCTGGTACGCACCGGCGACGCGCGCGTAGGCGTCCGTCACCTGCTCGAGCTCCTCGGGCGAGAGCGAGCTGCGATGCAGATCCGGATGCGAGCTGCGCGCGATCTTGTGAAACGCTTCCTGCGCTTCTTCGAGCGTCGCGTCGATCTTCACGTCGAGCAACACGTGCGCAGGCGCATCGCGCGGGCGGCCGGCGATGCGAACTGCCCACAAGAGAACGTCGCTGCGGAGACTCATTCCTCTGCCGCCACCGGCGCGCCGAGCACCTGGAGGTGCGCTTCTTGGCGTACCCCCGACTGCTGATCGGCAGCGCGAACGTGGAGAATTCCGTCGGAGTCGACGCGGAACGAAACTTCGATCTTGAGCTCGCCGCGCGGCTTGGCGGGCAGGTTCTCCAAGAGGAGTGTGCCGAGCGGCTCGTTCTCCGTGTAGCGACGGCCCTCGCCGCGGCAGCAATCGATCTCGACGCGCGTCTGGTTATCGCGCGACGTCGTGAACACGCGCGTGCGCTCGATCGGAATCGGCGCGTTCTTGTCGAGCAAGCGCTCGGTGAAGCCACCCGCCGTGTGGATCGCGAGCGTCGCCGGATTCACGTCGAGGAGCACCGGTCGCGCGGCTGCGCGCTGGGGCAGCTGCACACCACCCATGCCTCCGAGCGTCGAATGCGCTTGCGTCGCGACGGCATCGCGCGCGCCCATGCCCGTTCCGCCGGACAGGTTGTTCACGAGCGAGCCAGCCTGGATCGCAGCGCCCTGCGCGACGACTTCGTCGGGATTGACCTTCGTGTTCGGCTCTTTCCGGAACAGCTCCGCGAGCCGCTGGCGGACGAGCGGAATCCTCGTCGATCCTCCGACGCACAGGATCTCGTTGACCTGCTTCACGTCGACGCCGGCCTGCGCGAGGCACTGACGCGTCACTTCGACGGTGCGATTGACGTAGCCCGCGATCAGGTCCTCGAACTGCCTGCGGTTGATCTGGAACGGCAGCTTGCCGTTCGGCGCGCCGGGCATGTCGAGACCATCGATCTCGCCCTCGGCGGCGTCGTTCTCCGAGAGGTGCATCTTGATGGCCTCGGCGCCCATCATCAGCTTCATCATCATCGCGGCGTTCTGCCGAGGGTCGACGCGGAGGATGCGGTTGCACTCCGCCGCGAGCACCTCGCCGAGCGCGCGATCGAGATCCTCGCCACCGAGGAAGAAGTCACCCTCGCTCGCGATCACCTCGAAGATCTCGCCGTTCAAGCGCAGCAGCGACACGTCGAACGTACCGCCGCCGAAATCGAACACGCAGATGATCTGCTTCTTCTCCTGGCCAAAGCCGTAAGCCAGTGCCGCCGCCGTCGGCTCGTTGATCAGGCGCATCACATCGAGGCCTGCGAGCCGTCCCGCTTCCTTCGTCGCCTGGCGCTGGGCGTCGGTGAAGTTCGCCGGCACCGTCACGACGGCGTCCTTGATCGGCGTTCCGAGCTGGCGCTCCGCGCAGCGCTTTAGATGTAGCAGCACGTTCGACGAGATCTCGGGCATCGTCATCCGGCGGTCGCGCACGACCACGATCGGCTGCTGATTGGTGCCCTCTTCGATCCGATACCGCACGCCTGTAAGGGCGAGCTGGACCATCGGAGCGCGGATATTCTGACCGATGAATCGCTTCGCGCTGTGGATGACGTGCTGCGGCTCGGTCAGGCGATAGCGCTTCGCATCCGGTCCGACAACGACGCCGCCGCTCGACGGAAACGCGACGACCGACGGATGCACGCGCTCTCCACGAGGGCCGAGGATGAACTCGACGCCCGTTGCTGTAGCGATCGCGGCGACGCTGTTCGTCGTGCCGAGATCGATCCCCAACGCGACCGACATGCCTAAAATAGTTTCCGACGTCCGGAGCTACGTGTCGAGTGTTTGGGCCTTTTGGCGCGTAGTCGGGTAGCGGATGGGTAACCGCAGCGTGACGATCAGGCTGTTTTGTCAGCATCGCGCTGACACAGCGTGTGGTGCGAGCGACCTCGCGCGATCTCTGTGAACGCTTCCATAACCGCAGGAGCATGGGGTCCAAAACGATCCGATTCCTCGTCGAGAAAACCGACCCGGGAGTGTGCATCGCAGCACGTTGTAAAAGTTCACTCCCATCGCTACCCCAAAAATTTGACCGTGGTCGCTTTCAATCGCCTACAGAGCTGGCGTACGCCTATGCCCTCTCGTGGGCGAGGGTACGTCCTTCTGAGAGACGTGTACGTAGGGTTCAATGAGGAGGCTGCTGTGAGGATGACCGGTTCTATTTTGGGGCGCGTAAGCGCGCTCGCTCTAAGCGTTGCGGCGTTCGCTGCATGCGGTGACAACGGCGTTGTTTCGCCTGATGCACCGCCAACCATCGACACTCCGCCGCCGGCACCTGCCGTGCTGACGCTCACCGCGGGCACGAACTACGGTTCGGTGACCATCGGTGAGACCAGCCCGACCATGATGTTCACCGTTGGCAACAGCGGCGCATCGACGAGTGGCGCGATCACCGCGTCGGTCATCGGTTCGGGATCATCCGACTTCACCATCGAAAGCAACACGTGCGGCACGCTCGACAAGAGCGCGACCTGCGTTATCGCCGTTAGCTTTCACCCGGCCACTGCTGGCGCCAAGACGGCCAGCCTGACCGTCACCGCGAACCCCGGTAACACGGTAACGGCGTCGCTCGACGGCACCGGTCGCAACCCGGGTCAGCTCTCGATCTCGCCGACGGGTAACCAGAACCTCGGCAGCAGCGTTGTTGGCACCGCCAGCACCACGACTGCCACGTTCACCGTCAAGAACGACGGCCAGACGCCGACTACCGCCCTCAATGTCGCGCCTGGCGGAACGAACGCCGCTGACTTCGCTGTCAGCGCGAACACCTGTACCGCTGCCCTCCAGCCCTCCTCGACCTGTTCATTCACTGTCACGTTCACGCCGGCCGCGGTTGGATCCCGCTCGGCGCTGTTCGACGTGACGGCGACGACCGGCGGCACGATCACGGCCGCCGTCTCGGGTACCGGCCTCGCCGCTGCCCAGCTCGACATCACCCCGGCGCTCCAGCCGTTCGGCTCGGTGATCGTCAACCAGAGCAGCAGCGACGTCACGTTCACGGTCAAGAACATCGGTGGCGTGCCGACGTCTGTCGTCAGCCACACGATCACGGGTGACTCGACGCAGTTCCCGCTCGTCTCGAGCGACTGCACCGCTGTCCTCGCGCCGAACGCGACCTGCAGCATCATCCGCCACTTCACGCCGACCTCTGCTGGCGCCAAGCAGGCGACCATCACGGTCACCGCGACGACCGGCGGTAGCGACACCGCGACCCTTCTCGGCGACGCCGTTCCGCCGGGTCAGCTGAACTTCATCGCGCCGACCCCGCTCCCCTACAACTTCGCTGACCAGACGGTCGGCTCGGCCTCCTCGCCGCAGACGTTCACCGTCCGCAACGACGGTGGCTCTGCCTCGGGCGTCCTCACGGCCGCCAAGGCCGGCACGAACCCCGCGGACTTCACGATTGTCGCCGGCTCGGACGGCTGCACGGGGACGAACCTCGCAGCTGGCTCGTCCTGCAACATCGCGATCCAATTCACGCCGGCCACCGCTGGCCCGAAGTCGATCAGCCTCACCGTTACGGGCGGCGCGAGCGTCGCGACGGCCGGCATCACCGGTAACGCGATCGATGCGGCCAAGCTCGACCTCACCCCGGCGACGCAGGACTTCGGTTCGATCGGCGTCAACACGTTCACGAGCAACGTGACGTTCACGGTGAAGAACATCGGTGGTCAGCCGACCTCCGTTGCACCGTCGGTCGTCGTCGGCGGAACGAACGCGACCCAGTTCGAGACCTCGAACAACCAGTGCGTCGCGGTCCTCGCCCCTGGCGACACCTGCAACGTGGACGTCCGTTTCCACCCGACGATCGTCGGTATGGACACGGCGACGCTCACGGCGACGGCCGGCACGGCGACCGACGTGTCGACGCTGTTCGGCAACGCGGTGAACCCGGCGGCGCTCGTCGTCCAGGGCGGCACCTCGTTCCTGCACTTCAACACGGTGAACATCGGCGACACGTCTGCTGGTCAGACGCTCACGCTGATCAACAACGGCACCGAGACGACCGGCCAGATCGACTTCACCGTCAACGGCCTCAACGCGGCTGACTACACGGTGACGGACACGTGCGACACGCTCGCCGCTGGCCTCACCTGCCAGGTGACCATCACGTTCCATCCGTCGGTCCGCGGCGCGTACAGCAACAGCCTCGCCATCACGTCGAACCCGGGTGGCAACATCCAGGTCGCCCTCGACGGCACGGGCCGTAGCCGCTACGAGATCACGGGCACGGTGAACGGTGGACTCACCATCGCCGGCGGCTCGCACGACTTCGGTACGGCGATCGTCAACACGTCTGCGCCGGGCTCGGCCACGTTCACGGTCAAGAACAACACGCTCACGACGGGCAACCTCACGCTCACGCCGTCGTTCGCGGGCCAGTTCAACGTCACGGCGAACACCTGCACCAGCAGCCTCGCCTCGACCGCGACCACGGGCACGCTCGCCGCGGGCACGTCGTGCGACGTCACCGTCAACTTCGTCCCGACGTCGACCGGCACCAAGCTGGGCTCGCTCACCTACTCGTTCGGCGCCGGCGCGATCAACACGCAGACGGTCAACCTCACGGGCCTCGGCGTGGACTCGCTCATCCTCCGGAGCACGGACAACACGCCGACGGGCGCGCAGAACATCACGCAGGACTTCGGCAGCATCGCTGTCGGCCTCACGCATGACGAGACGATCGTCGTCGTCAACCCGGCGAACTCGCCGAACACGGGCACGATCAATGTCAGCATCAACAATGGTCCGTTCCAGATCATCGCCAACGGCTGCGCGGGTCTCTCGCTCAGCGGCGGCAACAACTGCTCGATCGTCGTTCGCTTCATCCCGACGACGGTTGGCGCGGCTCCGGCTGCGACCCTGACGGTCACCGGTACCAACATGAGCGCCGGTGGCACTGCCAAGGCGACCCTCACGGGTACGGGCCTCAACGGCGCGACCGTCACGGTCAACCAGAACACGCTGGCCTTCGGTAGCGTCCACTCGGGCGACACCGCGGACCTGACCCTCACCGTGTCGAACCCGGCCGCCTCGGCGACCACGGGTACGCTCGTGATCACCAACCCGGCCGCTCCGTACGCGCTCCTGGCGCCGACGGGCTCCGACTGCACCGCGGCCACCACGCTCGCCGCAGGCGCGACGTGCACGGTCCGCGTTCGCTACTCGCCGACGGGTAACGCGGGCTTCGGGTCGCAGAACGGTTCGTTCTCGGTCAGCGCGTCCCCGGGTGGCACGAAGACGGTCCAGCTCACGGGAACGAAGGTCTCTTCGATCTCCGTGACGCCGGCGTCGTACGACTTCGGTCCGCAGGATCAGGGCAGCACCACGAACCACGACTTCGTGGTCCAGAACGACAGCGGCCACCTCGTCTCTGTGACGATGGCGGTGCTGCAGAACAACACTGGCGGCGCGCAGTTCGCGGTCATCACGAACGGCTGCACGGCGTCTATCGCGGTTGCTGGTACCTGCACCATCACCGTCCGGTTCGCACCCGCCGTTGGCGGTGGCGCCACCAACCTCAGCGCGGACCTGAGCGTTACCGCCGCGGACGGCGTCGGCACGTCCTCGATCACGGCGCACCGCCGCTCGTCGGCGGCCGTCGCGTTCACCGAGGCGTTCGGCGCCGGCTCGCCATACAACTTCGGCTCGGTCCTCGAGGGCGAGAACGGTACGACGCGTGCGTTCGTGCTCAAGAACTCGGGCGAGACGACGGCGGCCGCCATCACGGCGATCACCAACAACAACGCGAACAACTACACGGTGACCACTGACTGCGTGGGCAAGGCGCTCGCATTCAACGACACGTGCAACGTGACCGTTCAGTTCACGCCGGCTGGTACGTCGAACAACTCGCAGCAGAACGCGGCGATCGGTGCCACGGGCCCGACCGTCACGGCGATCAACCTGACCGGCCGTAGCGTCGACACGGGTGGCTTCGTGCTCACCCCGGCGCGCGCGACGTACGCGGATACGCAGACCGGCGACACGTCGGCCGCGCAGACGTTCACGCTGCTCAACACCGGTGGTGCAGCGCAGACGTACAACTCGATCGTTCTCCGCACGGCTAGCAACGTGGGTGGTGGTCTCGTGACTGCTCAGTACTCGTTCGCGGCTGGCGGCACGTGCGTCACGGCCGGCGGTTCGCTGAACGCTGGTGAGGCGTGCACGGTCAACGTGGCGTTCAGCCCGACCCTCAGCATGACCGGCCCGAACGAGCGCTTCCTCGTCGTCGATGGCCCGGGTACGAACGACCCGTACGCGGACCTCAACGGCGTCGAGCTCTCGCCGGCGCAGATCACGTTCACCGGCTCGACCTCGCCGCTCGCCTTCGGCAACACGCCGACGGGCACGTCGTCCACGGCCCTGACGATCACCGTGAACAACATCGGCGGTCTCCCGAGCGGCGCGATCACGATTAGCGCACTCGGCGGTAACGACCCGACGCAGTTCTCGATCGCGTCTACGACGTGCTCGGGTCCGCTCGCGGGCCAGTCCAACTGCGCGATCAACGTCATCTTCAACCCGACCGCGGTCGGCTCGAAGACGGCGAACTTCGCCGTGAACGCGACGCCGGGTCTCTCGTCAGCGGCGGTCTACCAGCTGAGCGGCACGGGCGTGCTGAATGCCGACATCGGCATCACCCCGACCGCGCCGCAGATCGATCCGCAGGCGACGGCAGCGGCGCCCCGCGCGGTTGGCGCTGGCTTCACCACTGGCGTGTCGTTCACCATCAACAACGGCGGTAACTTCGTCACGGGTCCGCTGAGCATCACGCTCGGTGGTGCAAACCCCGGTGACTTCCAGACCACGGGCACGTGCGTCAACGGCGCTCCGCTGATGAACGGCTCGAGCTGTACGGTCATCGTGCAGTTCAACCCGACGGCGATCGGCACGCGCTCGACCACGCTCAGCGTGTCGGGTACGCCGGGTGGTACGCAGACGGCGTCCGTCACGGCCTTCAGCCGCGCGGCTGTCAGCGCGAACGTTGCGACGGACTCGACGTTCACGTCCGCCGTCGGCGGTACGAGCTCGGTGCACATGTTCACGTTCACGAACGGCGCGGCTGTCGCGACCGGTCTGCTCAACGTGACGCTCACGGGTGCGAACCCGGACGAGTTCGTGATCGATAGCAACACCTGCTCTGGTGTTGCGGTCGCCGCGGCCGGGAACTGCTCCGTGTCGGTCCGCCTCGTGCCGCAGGGTACGGGCGCTCGCTCGGCGACGCTGACTGTCTCCGGTACGCCGGGTGACTCGGCGACCGTCGCGCTCAGCGGCACGGCCCCGTAACGGACCGCGGGCCTAGCCCGCTTCGGTCTTCAGCCCTCGTCCAGAAATGGACGGGGGCTTTTGTTTTTCTAGCGAACGAACGTCGCGTCGAGATCGCGGTACCGAACGCGCCCGAACGGTTCCTCGAGAGGCCACGGCAGGCCGGGCCGCCACGAACCGAGCAGTCGTGTTCCGACGGCGCGGTACCCACTATCCGTCGAGATCGTCGCGAACACGAACGGCTGGACGAGCGAACCGTTCGGCGTGAGCTCGGGCCCGGGAAGCCGGGGCAACGTGAGCTTCGTTCCGTCTTCGCGGGGTGCCAGTACCGTCCATTGGAAGTTCGTCGTCTCGTCGGCCCAACCGAACGTGACGAGCACGGCGTCGGACGTTGCGCCTTGCGCCTCGTTCCAGACGATCGCGTGCTCCTGCGCGTCATAGATCGGGGCGCTCAGGAGTGCGGCCGGACTCGAAGCTCCAGCGTCGACGACCCAGCGCGCGGTGGAGTCTCCCCATTCGACGACGTGGAGTCGGCTGACTGCGAACGGAGCCAGGAGCGTCGCCTCGCGATACTGCGTTGCACCCGGCGGACGCGAGGTGTTGATCGAGCCATTTGTCGTCAGGGTCAGTGACACGCCACTCTGATCGCTCACGAGCACGCGGCTCTGCCCGACAAGACCGATAAGAACTTGAGCAACGATGAAGTCAGTCGCGCCGACGATTTCGAACGCAACCGGATCGAGCGAACGGTATCCGCCCGTGAGCGACACCTGCATCGTGTCGGGGATCGGCGAGTCGGGCGCGTAGAGGTACGTAGTGCTCTGGCCGAACGCACGGACGATGAGGTCCATGGGGGAAGGGCAGTCGGGCAGCGAGAGTGGGACCGTCCCCGCGCCAGGATCGAGGATCGACGAGGACACGTCGAAGTCACCGCATGGCGTCTCGAGTAGGTATGCCGTTGCGCCATCCGACGTGGGGGCGTCGAGGGTGACGGTACGAAGATCGAGCGGGCCGGACGCGGTGCGATCGTCGACCTCCACCGCGTCACCGGGGTGAACACCCATGTACGTGTAAAGCGAACGCGTGTTCGCGTGGTCGACTGCGATCGTGACGTTGGCGTCCGTCGAGACGCGCGCATTCGCGAACCCATTTGCGTCGAGGCGGGTCACGAGCTCGACGGAATCTGTCAGCGTCTGGAAGATTACCGTGGGTGTGTTCGCTGTTCCGAGCGGCGCGATGTAGTGGACCGTGATCGAGCGAACGTCGGCGTCCGAACCCGACGCTACTTCGAAGAAATGGTTGTGGTTGTCGCCGCAGGCGCTCATCAAGAGCAGACCGAGCGCCCGGAATCGCGACATCGCTTAACGGTAGCAGTGCGGAGCTTGAAGCTGGCTGTCTCGTCGTGAGAGTGTGGCTGGAACCCGTCGGGGAGGGTGCTAATGAAACGATCTCGTCTTGCTCTCGTTCTGCTTTCTTCTCTCGTCGTCGCTGCATGTGACGACGGAACTAGGCCGCCCGTCACCGTCGACACCGTCAACGGCACCACTGCCGAGGACACCGCTCTCTCGTACGATGTACCTGTCTCCGCTGCTGCCGCGGCCGAGGCAGAGATCACCTATTTCCATCCCTTC
Source organism: Kofleriaceae bacterium (assembly GCA_036499725.1). Taxonomy (GTDB): domain Bacteria; phylum Myxococcota_A; class Polyangia; order Haliangiales; family Haliangiaceae; genus JABFXX01. The sequence goes on along the minus strand of DASYDE010000054.1, from coordinate 36,853 downwards.
CAACACGGCACCGTGACGGGAGACGGAACGCACTGGACGTACACGCCCGAGCTGAACTTCAACGGAGAAGATTCGGCGACGCTGTCGGTGACCACGCAGCACTACGGCATGACCGAGGGCTCCGTCCATATCACCGTTACGCCGGTGAACGACGCGCCAGTCGCGAACCCCGACACGCTGCTCGCTCAGTTCGACACGGTGCGCACCGTGACGAGCAGTGATCTCGTCGCCAATGACACCGACGTCGATGGTGACACCCTGATCATTCAGTCCGTGACCGCGGGCCAGCACGGCACCGCTGCGATGTCGGGCACCAACGTTCTGTTCACGCCCGATACGGGCTTCGGAGGCGCGGCCGGCTTCACGTACAGCATCGTCGACGGTCATGGCGGGATGGCATCGTCGACGGTCACGTTGACCGTCGGTGCCGACACCGCACCGCTCGCGCATGACGATAGCGTCGCGACGAACGAGGATGCCGCGCTCACGGTCAACGATGCGCAGCTCCTGTTCAACGACTCCGATGCGGAAGGCTCCGCGCTCTCCATCACGGCGATCTCGGCGCCTTCGCACGGCACGGCGACGCACGCTGGCTCGTCGGTCATCTATACGCCGACGGCGAACTACAACGGCGCCGACTCGTTCACGTACACGACGACGGACGGCACGCTGACGGCGACCGCGACGGTGATGGTCAACGTGATTCCGGTGAACGATGCGCCGGTAGCGGCAGACGACACGGCGACGACCGCCGAGGACACAGCGCTGGTGCTCGCGCCCGCTTCGCTGCTCGCGAATGACTCGGACCTGGACGGCGATACGCTCACGGTCGCGAACGCGTTCTCGGCCACGCACGGCACGGTGACGGTCTCCGGCGGAACGGTCACGTACACGCCCGTTCTCAACTACAACGGTCCTGCGTCGTTCGTGTACACCGTCTCCGATCCGACGGGTGCGAGCGCAACGGCGACAGTCGCTATCGTGGTGACGTCAGTGAACGACAACCCTGTCGCGAACGCTGACATGGTGGCGGGTACCGAAGACCAGGCCACGACGATCGCGGCCTCCACGCTGTTGGCCAACGACACCGATGTCGACGGCGACACGCTTACGGTCAGCGGTGTGACGGCAGGCGCAGGCACGCACGGCACGGTGACGCTCTCGGGAACGGGCGTTCTCTACACGCCGGTCGCGGACTTCAACGGCGTGGCGACGTTCGCTTACACCGTGTCCGACGGCCAAGGTGGTTCGGCGTCGGCGATGGTCACGGTGACGGTCGCTGCAGTGAACGATGCGCCGACGGCCGTGAACGATACGTTCACGACTGCCGAGGACGTTCCGCTTGTCGTCGCAGGCTCGACGCTCACGCTCAACGACACCGATGATGGCGGCAACGCCAACCTGACCGTCGCCTCGGTTGGCGCTGCCACCAATGGCACGGTGACGCTCTCCGGCCAGACCGTGAAGTTCGTGCCTTCCCCCAACTACTACGGCCCGGCGTCGTTCACGTACGTCGTGCGCGACGCGCAGGCGGCGACAGCAACCGCAACCGTATCCATCACGGTGACGCCGGTGAACGATGCGCCTGTCGCGATCGACGATCAGTTCGACCTCCCGTCGGACAGCACGTCGCAGTTCTCTGCCGCCGACAAGCTACTCGCGAACGATGTGGACGTGGATGGCGACGCGATCTCGCTGCAAGGGGTGCAGGCGACGGCCGAGACCCACGGCACGCTGTCCGTCTCCGGCGACACGATCACGTTCACGCCGGAGGTCGAGTATCAGGGTCGAGCGTCGTTCGAATACACCATCGTCGATCCTCACGGCGCGACGGATTCGGGAACGGCTCGCCTGTGTATCGGTGGTCCGTGCACCGACCCTGTCGCGATCGATGACCTCTACGAGGACTTCAACCCTTCCGCGCAAGGCGGCGCGGTGGGCCGGAACGACGCGTGGGACCTCGAAGTCGATCAGGTTCCCGACTACGCGTACGACTACCTCTTCGTGCTCGACAACGACGAGTACAACGTCTCGGTTGCGATCGAGCTGACGAGCGGGCCGGCTCACGGCGATGCGTTCGTCGACGGCGGGGTCATCCGCTACATCCCCGATCTCGACTACTGCAACGACGATGGCTCCACGTACGACATGCTGTCGTACAAGCTCGTTCCGAGCGACTCGCCCGCGCAGGTTCTCATCAAGGTTCGCTGCTCATCTGGGTGCGAGCTCCAGCCGAGCTTCGTCGGGTGCCCGTGCGAGGGCTTCTCGTGCTGTGGCTTCGGCGGCAACCAGTTGCGTGGTGGATGCCTTCCTCCGCAGCCGACCGTCAACACGACGCGGACGCCTGGGATCCAGTCCGTCTTCAGCAAGACCACGCGCTGAACGCGACCGCGCAGATCGCTAAATCGGATAGCTGTCTGGGCTAGCGGCCCCGAGTTTGACTCGCGGGCCGCCGCCAAATCAGTCTGGGAAGCCGCCGAACGGCTGAGGCGCTTCGTAGTTGACCTGTCCGGACGCCCCGTCGATCGGGAACGCATCGAGTCCCGTCAGGAGAAGCTGCTGTCGCGCGGTGTGGTCGCCGAGTCGGAGCTTCGTGATGCCGGGCGCGAACGGCTGGCTCGAGAGGACGGAGGTGAGCAGCTCGGAGACTTTCGGAAGCGCGACCGAACCTGCGCCCGTCTCGTCGACGGTGTAGGGCGCGAGGACCTTGATCGTGTTGAAGTTGATACCGCCGTTGGTGAACATCGTGATCAGCACGGTGTCGGGGCGCGATGGATCTCCAGCGGGAGTCGGCGTGTCGTCCCAGCGAAACGTGAGCGTCGAGTAGTCCATCCGGGCAGCCGTGAGGAGCGGCGCGATGCCTACGCCGCCGAAGTCGAGCGTGGTCTCGGAGCTCGCGGGCTCCCACTTCACGACGCTCTGCACCATGGGCTTGGTGTTGGATTGCTCCGTGACGTGCGTGACGAGCGTGGCGCCGGTTGGCGTCGGGATCGGAAGGAGCGCGTCGACAACGCCATTGACCGGCGTCTGGAACGAATTGAAGAACACCTCGTCGGTGCTCGTGACGAACGCCCGGCCCCAGAGCTGCTGGCTCAGCAACACGCTCTCGACGCTCGACGCGATGTTGCTCACCAGGAGGTGCGAGCTGACGGTGAAGTAGTTGTCGTCGTCGTGCATCACGATCGTGTTACTCGAGGTCGCGTTGTCGAACGACCTCGACGGAAAGTAGCGGTAGCCGATCGGGACGTTGTTGAAGTCGACCGTCGTGAGCAACAGGTCCTGCAGCGCGTCGGGATCGCAGTTGAGAAATTGGAAGTCCTTCTCGACGTCGACCGCGGGTGATACGTCGGTGATGTTCGGATTTGCGCCGGCCGACAGCACGCCTCCTTGTGTGACCGGACACGTGGAGTGCATCAGGAAGCGATCGATACCGTCCTGCTGGGAGAGCGTGAGGTGCAGCGTCTCGACCATCGAAAGAGCAGGCTCCGCGGTGCCCGGGCCGATCTGGATCTCGTCGCCTCCATGCGCGCTGACGTACACGTAGATGATGCTGGAATCGAGAAGCACGATCGTGCCGCCCTCGGGGAGCCGCGCGCTCGCGATGCCAGCTCCATCGGTCGCGGTCACGAGCGCGAGGCTGCCGCTCGGGTTCACGAAGTACACGCGGCGGCCGGCAGGAGAGAGCGTGCCGCCATTCTCGAACGAGCCGTTCGTCGAGTAGCGAACCTTCACGAGCGCGGATGGATTCGCGTCCGGCGGCGGCGCCGCGTCGGGCGCGCCAGGCAACGAGTCACCGCACGCTGCGAGCGCAAACATCACCGCGACGGCTCGACGCACGCCCTACGGTAACGCGGTAGCGCGTCGACATGCGAGAGTAGAAGCATGCCCGACGACCAGCAACGCCACGTTGGCGTCAACGGTGCGACGCTCGTCGGCCTCGGCGGCATCATCGGCGGCGGGCTGCTGATCCTGTCAGGAACCGCCTTCGGCATGGCCGGACCGGCCGCGATCGCCGCGTTTGCCCTGAACTGCATCGTGGCGTGGATCACGGCGATGTCCGTCGCGGAGATCAGCGTCGCGTTTCCGCAGTCGGGCGGCGCCTACACGTTCGCCAAGAAGGTCCTCAGCGTGCGAGCGGCGTTCGCCGTCGGCTGGGTGCTGTGGTTCGCGTACATCGTGGCGGGCGTGCTCTACGCGCTGTCGTTCGCGCAGTTCACGGTGATCCTCGTCCGCGGTGTGTGCAGCGCGCTCGGCCTTGGCACCGCCTGGCTCGGTGGACGCGGGCCGGTGCTGCTGCTCGCGACCCTCGCGACGGCGGGCTACAGCATCGGGCTCGTGCGCAAAGCGAGCGGCGGTGGGCAGTGGGTCACGATCGCCAAGGTCGTCCTGTTTCTGTTGCTGATCGCTGCCGGCGTGGTCGCGCTCGTGCGCCAACCGCTGGGCGACATCGGTGGAGAGCTCACGCCGTTCTTCTCGGGCGGCATCGGTGGCCTGGTCGCGGCGATGGGCGTCACGTTCATCTCGCTGCAAGGGTTCGAGATGATCTCCGCGATCGCGGGCGAGATCAGCGAGCCGGAAAAGACGATTCCCAAGGCGATCTTTCGCTCGCTCGCGATCTCCATCGCGATCTACCTGCCGATCATGTTCCTGATCCCGACCGCCGGCGTCGACGGTGGTGCGGCCATCAGCGAGCTCGCGGCCCGCGATCCGGACACGGTGATGGCGACCGCCGCGCGCAGCTTCATGGGCTCGTTTGGCTACTGGTTCGTCGTCGTCGCGATCGCGCTCGCGACTCTCTCGGCGCTGCAGTCGAACTTGCTGACCGCATCGCGCGTCGCGTACGCGATGGCACGCGATCACGCGCTCCCGCACGTCCTCGAGGAACGCCACCCCACCCGCGGTACGCCCATCATGGCGATCTACGCGACCGCGCTCGCGACCGTCGCGATCATGTTCATGATCCCGGACCTCACGTCCGCCGGCGCCGCTGCATCGCTGATCTTCCTCGCCGCGTTCGCGCTCACGCACCTCACCGCGTACCTCGCACGCAAGCGCGGCGGAGAGGTCTCCGTAGGCACGTATCAGACTCCGTGGTTCCCCGTCGTGCCGATCGTCGGCGGCATCGCGTGTTCGGGGCTCGCCGTTTTCCAGGCCATCGTCGTCCCCGAGGCCGGCAAGATCCTCATCATCTGGCTCGGCCTGGGCGTGATGCTCTACTTCTCGCTGTTCAAGGGCCGCGCGGAGGCGGCGGATGCGTCCGCGGAGGCGATGGACCCGCGTCTGAACCGGCTGCGCGGCAAGAATCCGCTCGTGCTCCTTCCGATCGCGAATCCCAAGAACGCGACGTCGCTCGTCGAGATCGCGAACGCACTGGCCCCGTCGGAGTTCGCGCGCGTGTTGCTGCTCTCGGTGATCCGCGCGCCGCGCAAGTCGGAGGACGCGATCACGCAGCTCGCCGACGCGCAGGAGGCATTCCGCCAGGCACTCGGCGCGTCGTACGCCGCGGGGCACGCACCTGAAGCGCTGATCACCGCGGCGAGCGAACCGTGGCCCGAGATCCGGCGGATCGCAAAGGAGCATGACTGCGAGAGCTTGCTCGTCGGCCTGCCCAAGGACGTCGACGACAAGCTCGATCGCGAGCTCGAGGCGCTCCTCAACGACGTCGATTGCGATGTCGCCATGATGCGCGCGCCCGACGAGTGGCGCATCGGAAACGCGAAGCGCGTTCTCGTCCCTCTCGCGGGACGATCCGACGAGCACGAGCTCCGCGCGCGCCTGCTCGCCACCATCTCGCGCGAGGCGCCTCGCGAGATCGTCTTTCTCACCGTCGTGCCGAGCAACGCTTCCGACGACGACGTGGCAGCGGCGACGCGCACGCTGGGCCGGCTCTCGCGCATGAGGATTCCCGGCACGCTCGCCGTGGAGGTCGTGCGCTCCGACGACCCGGCGGGCGCGATCATCGCCGAAGCCGCGCGGTGCGATCTCGTCGTGCTCGGCATGCGCAAGTCGCGCTCGGGTGGCAAGCAGGTCGGCACGATCAACCGGCGTATCGCGAGCGAGTGCGCGTGCGCCGTGATGTTGCTGTCGCGGCAGCCGCAGGCGCAGGTCACGGATCTCATCCAACCGATTCGCGACGTCGCGAACATCGTGCGCTCGTGAAGTGGATCGTCGTATTGCTCGTCGCACTGACGGGCTGCTCGTTCGTGTGGCGCGAGAAGGTCCACGAGAGCTGCACCACCACGCCCATGCACGTGGATCTCGGTATCGCGTCGGCAGCGGCGGTCGGTGCCGGGATCGCTGCGCTCGCCATCACGTGCAACGACGACAAGTGCAACCAGGAGCCGATGGTCGACTTCGTGATCGGCCCCGCGCTCGTCGTTGGTATCGCGGCGCTCGCGGCGACTGCGTATGGCTACGACACGCAGGGACGCTGCGAGGACGCGCGCAAGTAGTCAGCGCGGAGCGTACGCGGATCAGACCATCGCGGCGAGAATCGCATCCGCTTGGGCGCCTACGATCTCGATGGCGCGTTCGCGAGCAGCAGGAGGGATGCCCAGCTCGCGTGCACAACGCTCGACGAGATCCGGGCGAGGGCGTTGCTCCATCGATGTGAGATCGGCCGTGGTCGTCGCGTTCGCAGCGACGTCGCCCGCGACGACCAGGAGGCTCGTGTAGCGATCATTGGCAGACGGAATCGCGTGGTGACCGCGCACCATTTGCAGGACGGCCTCGTTAGAGAAGCCCCACTTGGAGAGCAACTGCACACCCATCGCGACGTGGTGCTCGTGCAGCATGGGCAACGAGCTCGTGGGATCGGGGAGCTTGGTGGCGGGGCCCGACTTTTCCGCGACCATCCACAACAGGAAGCACGCGCCGACATCGGCGAGGAGCGCACCGAGGTACGCCATGCTCGCATCGACACGCGCGGACGGAGCGAGCGCACGCACGGCGAGAGCGCGCACGACGGCGTGGCGCCAGATCCGCATGACGAGATCGTGATAGCGCGGATCCTGAATGCGGAAGCAGTCGTTGACCCACGTCGTCTCGACAAGCTCGTGCACCTCGTGCAAGCCGATACGACCGAGCGCGCTGCAGAGATCTGCGGGCTTGCTGAGCCCCGCAAACCGCGACGCGGTCGAGAGCTTGAGGACGGTTGCGAGCATGCGCTGATCGCGTTCGAGCAGTGCGGCGATGCGTTGAACGGACACACCGGGCTCCTGCATGAGGCAGCGCAGCTCGAAGATGATGCTCGGCACCGACGGGATCGTGATCTCGCCTTGCTTGAGGCGTTGGAGTGAGCGGGCGAACAGATCCGGCTTGAGAGCCTCGGGGCTGGGCGCTTCGATCGGACTGACCAGCGAGGGGACCGGCGTCGAGCCCGTGGCGGCTTCCACGAGTCGGCGGAACGTCGAGCGCTTTGCGTGGAGGTCGAACGCGCGCGTGATGGATGCGACGAGCTCGCTCGGTGTCCACGGCTTCTTGAGGAAGTCGACCGCGCCGTTGCGCATCAGATCGATGACGTCGTCCATCTCGCCATCAGCGCTCTGCGCGACGACGACGGTGTCGGTGTCCTGCGAGGAGAACCGCCGGAGGAAGGTGTGGCCGTCCATGCGCGGCATCCGAAGATCGACGAGGACGACCGATGGACGCTGCTCGGCGACGCTCCGCAGGCCAGCCTCACCATCCTCCGCTTCGAACACCGTGTAGCCAAACCGGCGCAGGCTGGACCGAACGACGCCGCGAATCGCGGCATCGTCGTCGATCACGAGCACTGATTCAGCGCGGTTCTCCACATCTACTGGAGTCGGCCGGGACGCGCCGCACTCAAGGGCGATCGCACGATGACTCGACCAGTTCCCGCATGATTTCACTGTTGGAGGACGCCATGTTACGAAGTGCTGCGCTGCGCTGGCGCGTTTTGCGACAGCTACTCGCGCACGACGGTCAACGTGAGCGTCTTGTCGCCGCGCTCGATCTCGAGCGTGATCGGCCCGGTGGTCCCATCCACGACGGCCCACGCGAGACCAGCGTCGTCCACGATCTCGCCGTCCATCTTGGTGACGACGTCGCCGACCAGGACACCAGCGCGGGCGCCCGGGCTGTTCGGTGCGACGGCGCTGACCATGACGTCCCCGAGCTGGTTCTCGAAGCTGATTCCGGAATGAATATTTTTCGCATTGTTGGCCGCAGAGGGAGATGCCGCGAGGTCGACGTGGATGGCTTGGTTCGCGAGGACGGTCACCGTCTCGTTCGTGACGTCGTAGCCGACCCTCCAGCACGAGACCACACTCTCGCCTGCGACGACCGTTGGCAGGTGAAACGCGCCACCACTGTCGGTTTGGACCGGTTTCCAGGAGCCTGTTCCCGCGGCGCATCTGGCATCCGAGATCGGTTGTTTCGTGACCGCATCGACGAGCACGCCATCGACGTGGCCGAGGGCGCGAGGATGCAACGTGACCGCGACCGTATCGCCCGCGGTCACCACCACGCTGTTGTCCTCCCAGTTGTCACCCTGCGTATAGACCTCGAGCGTGTAGGGCCCGGGAAAGACGTTGCGGTAGTGGATGATGTTGCCCGTGCGCGTGCCCGGGTACACCCCCGCGTGCTCGCGTGGCGTCGCCACGACGGTGATGAGGTCCGTGAACCCGTCGAGAGTTAGATCGATGTTGCCGAGCTGCTTGAGCGTGAGCGTCGCGTTGGTGGCTCCGGCCTCGACGGAGATCTCGTCGCTCTCTCCCCGGGACGCGCTCGCCGAGAGGGTGAATGGACCGCGAGAAAGATCGCGCAACACGTAGGCGCCGCTCTGATCCGTCGTCGCGATCGCTGGCGCATATTCGGAGCCACCTTTGCCTCCCACAACAGCGCGCACTGTCGCGTCGGGAACGCCGGCAGCAGTCGCATCGACGACGCGTCCACGGATCGTCAAGCGCTCGCGCTTGATCTTCACGCGCAGGCCTATGACGTGGCTGTGGCCGTTCTCGACCGTCACGGGCGGGAACCGCTTTCCTTCGACGGGGAAAAGGACGATCTGCGACTCCGCGTGCTCGGTGACCTCGTATACGTACTGACCGCCGCCCGACATCGCACGGGCCGCGAACGAACCGTCGTCGGCCGTCGTCGCTTGGCCGAAGTCGCTACCATGGAGTAGCGAGAAGCGGACGAACACGCCCGGCACGGGCTGATTGTTCTGATCGATCACGATGCCTGCAACGGAAGCAGCGAGGTCGAGGGTGACATCGACGATCTTCTTCTCGCCCTTCGCGAGCGGGACCGTCGGACCGTTCGTGAATGCTCCGAGCCGGTCGGACTGCGCGTACAGCTGCACGTCCTCGCCGAGGAGGCCTTCGAACGCAAACTTCCCCTCGCTGTCGGTCGTTGCCTCGGTCACCGCCTTTCCCGAGCGCGCTCTGACGTCCGCTCCCTCGACGGGCTTGCCTTCGTAGAGCACGCGCCCTGACACCGACGACGGCGCTTCGGTCGTCAAAACGAGTCCGGACACGTCCGCGCTAGCGACATGCACGGGCGGCGCGCTCGATTGGCTGGCGCTATGGACCATCGCCATGTAGTCGCCGGGCCGAACGCCTTCGAACAAGAAGGTGCCATCGCTCGCTGACTTCATTGCCCGCCAGTCATCGCTCCCACCTGTCATCGCGCCCAGGTAGACCTCGACGCCCGGCACGCCGACCTTCTCGTCGCTCGCGAGCACGAGGCGTCCGCTCACGGAAGGTGTAGCGCTGACCTCGCACGTGACCTCGTTCGGCGCACCGATCTCGATCGCCACTTCCGGTGGATCGAGCGTCACGAGGTTGCCGACGTACGCGACGGCGACGTGCCGCCCGGGGAGCGCACCGTCGATCGTGAACGTGCCATCCGCGTTCGACGTCCCGACCAGGTCGACGCTTCCGTCGTCTTCGCGGAGCTCGACCGTCGCGCTCTCCACGGGCGTCTTGTCGCTCGCGCGCACCACCTTGCCGGTCACCGTCGCGCCGGGAGCGAGAACGAAGTCGCGCAGCGTACGGCCGAACGCGGAAACGCGCGCGCGCACCGTCGCGTAGCCATCAGCAGAGACTCTCAGGTCGGCGCCGCCCGTCGGGATGCAGAGCTCGTACGCTCCGGTCGCGTCGCTGATCGCGCCTGTCGCCGATTGAAATGCCGACGCAGTCCGGCTGACGAGCGCGCCTGTGACCGTGCCTCCGACGGTGTCGCGCACGACGCCGTGGATTGTCGTATCGCACGCATGCAGCACGATGCGCAGCCTCTCCGCTTGCACGTTCGGGTCGACGAGATCCAGCTCGTGCACCGCGCCGGTGAGCTTCGCCGCGTCGGCAAACACGACGTACTCGCGCGGAGGCTTCAAACCAAAGTCGAATGCGCCGTCGGCCGTCGTGACGATCATCGGAGCGCGAGGACCGGGCTCCTTGCTCGCGAGCTGGACGTGCGCGCCTGCGATCGGCCGGTCGTCCTCGCCAATGACAACACCTGCGATCCGACGCCCCACTGGTTGCGTCGCGAGCTTGCGCGAGTTGCGCGACGAGCTCGTCGTTGTATCAGCGCTACCCGCGCGTCCGAATGTGGCGTCGGTGTTCGATGCGCGGTGCCGGTGCAGCACGAAGAACGCGACGACCGCCGCGATGCAGAGCGCCCCTCCGATCCCGACGCCACGCCTCATGCGACGGCTAGTTCGGGCGTTCGGAGTCAGTCCACGGCTTGCCGACCTGTGTGATCAGCTGCCGCATCTGCGGAACGAGGCCTGCGTCGAACGACTGGTTCACCTGCGCGCGCTGCGAGCGAAGGATCTCGGAGCGCGTGAGAGCGCGAATCTCGGCGACGGTGACCGGCATCGCTGCGGTCTGCGTCGGCTTCTCGTGTGGAATCTTGGCGAGCTCGCGCGAGCGGTCGGGTGCCCCGCTCGGGCGCGTCACGTCGAGCTCGATGCGGTTCTTCGCGTGAACGCGACCAGCGGCGGCAGAGCGGACGACGCCATTTGCGTAGACGGTGAAGCCGAGCGCGAGCGTCGGGTGGTTGTCGCGGTAGATGCGGAGCTCCCACGCGCCGATCTGACGCGCGACATTGTCGGGTACCGGGAAGCGCGACGTCACGAAGCGCCACACCGGGCGGTCGGCGAACGCATCGGGCGAGGTCGCAACTGAGATCTCGGCGAGAACGTCGCGCTGGAACGTGCTGCGCTCCGAGCCAGCGACCGAGGTGCGCTTGTTGTCGTGCCACCACTCGGCGATGTACGCCTCGTCGGTCTCGGCGGAATCCCAGTGCGACCAAGCGACCGCGCTCGCGGACGAGAGCTCCAGCTTCGGCGCGGCGTCTTGGTGCAGCTCGAGCGCGCGCATTCCGTCGAGCGTCGGCAGCGCGACGGCGATGAACGTGTTGCCCGCGAGGAACTGCGTGCCGGACCAGATCTCGAGGCGGTACGTGCCGGTGTCGGGCACCTTCATGCGGACGGTCGCGCGGCGATCCGTGACGACAAAGGCGACCTGCTTCACGACGCGCTCGCTGGTGTCCGTGAGGACTGCGAGCAGCGGTTCGTTAGCGCCGGGGTGACGCGCGAGCGGTGCCGACGCGACGAGATCGAATTCTCCAGCGCCGCGGCGCGGAATGCGCGACGAACCGTCTTTGAGCGTCACGACGTTCTGGCCATCGAGGGCCACGCGAAGCGTTGTTGTCAGCGCGGCGGGCGCGACTGTCGCTGTCGACGCGTGCGCTCCACGCTGTTGTTGCGGCGTGCAGGCTCCAGCGAATGCGAGAGCGGCGGCGAGGACGATGGTGGTCTTGCTCACGGCGATGCCCATACGGACGGCGCGGGGTACCACGTAGTCGCGTGCGCACACGACGATAATTTAGGCGCCGAGATCGTTGGCGTCCGCCGCAGCAGGCGGTGGCGCCGGCAGCCACTGATTACCTACTGTTGCGGTGCTGGAGCGGGCGCGGGAGCCGGCGTCGGCACAGGGGCCGGGGCAGGCGGCGGCCACGTTCCGGTCTGGCCAGCAGGGGGCGGGGACTGCCCTGGCGGTGGGCCAGCAGGGGGCGGGTACTGACCTGGCGGCGGATATTGGCCGGGCGGCGGGTACTGCCCCGGCGGCGGATAGCTCTGACCGTAGGGCGGCTGGCCGTAACCCGGTTGACCGTACGGCGGATACCCCTGCATCTGGCGCTGTGCGAGTCGCGACCTCGCCGCGCGGCAGTCGCCCGTCCGGTCGAAGCCATACAGCGCGCTTCCCGTGAACAGCGCGGCCCATGCCGCGGAGAGCGCCGCGCTCGTCTTGCGGCCATACGGTGGATTGCCGCTGTATTGTTCGTCGTACTTCGCGTCGCTCTCCGACAGCGCGGCTCCGACGCTGATGATGGTGATCGCGGCGAGGATCGTGTCGATCACCGGCCACGTGCGGCTCTCGGTGCAATCGAAGTACGGAAGCTGCTCGCTGTTGGTCGGCGGACCGTTCGCAAAGACCAACGAGCATCCGCTCTGCGTGAGCGCTCCACCGAGGACCGCGAAACTGACCACCGTTGCAAGAGCTGCCCGCATCGTCGAGATAACATCACGCCCGGGTGCGGCTCACAACGGGCAACAGCGTGGCCATCGTCGTCGCGTGCAGTGTTGCGGCGTGTGTGAACCCGCAGGTGCCGATCGTCGATCATCCGCCGGCGCCTGATCGCTTCGCGCGAGCCGCCTCGCAGGATCCACAGGCACGCGCGTCTGCCGCGGACGAGCTCGTTGGTGATCCCACGTTCTCGGCCGTGCAGATGCTGAACACGCTGCTCGTGCGCGACATCGATCCAGCTGTGCGCGCCCATGCCGCCGATGCGATCGCGGCGCGCCACGATCCCGATCTCGAGGGGATGCTCGAGAACGCTGCGCACGCCGATCCGGATCCGCGCGTGCGCCAAGCCGCGGAACAAGCTCGTCAGCGTCTGTGGCCGTGGGGCAAGAGCCCAGGCAAAGCAGCGGCGCTCTCCATCATCGGGCTCGGTCAGTTCTACTTGCGCGACAACCAAGCGGGCACGGCATACCTCCTCACGACGGGCGCGCTCGTCGGTAGTGGTCTCGCCCTCGTCGCAAACCACGACGTCAGCATCGATGGCCCGTCCGACTCCGCAAAGGTTCCGCTCGGCCTCGGGCTCGCAACAGCGGGACAGAATCTCCTGTTCTACGGGATCTTCGACTCGTATCGCGATGCGCGCGTGCTCCGCGGTGACGCCGGGTACAGCTTCCACATCACGCACGAATCACTCGACGAGCTCGCGCTCGCGCCCTTTAACCCGTCCGTGCTGAAGAGCCCATGGGTGTGGGGCGGCGTGCCGGCGGCGCTCGCGTTCGGACTCGGAGCGTCGATCCTGATCGACAAGATCGACGGCAGCGACACCCAGGGGCGGCCCACGATCTTCGACGTGAAGAAGGTGAATGTCTTCGGCCACAAGTTCAACCGCGGGGCCGGCTTCGCGGCGGGCGCTGGTTACTTCGGCGCGCTGTTCGGCACGGTCGGCGTCGGCGAGGAGTCCCTGTTCCGCGGCGTCATCCAGACCGAGATGGAAGAGCGCTTCGGGACGGTCCCCGGTCTCGTGCTCGGTTCGGTGATCTTCGGCTCTGTCCACACGCTCAACTTCGTCGACGATCCAAAGCAAGCGCTCTACGCGGTGCCCGTCATCACGGTGGTCGGCACGACGCTCGGCCTCGCGTATCAACACACGGGGCATCAGCTCAAGACCGGCGTCGCGATGCACTTCTGGTACGACACGCTACTCAGCCTCGCGGCATTTGCGATCGATCCAGATCATCAGCCGTTCGTCGTGAACTACTCGATGCCCTGAGCTGCGTCGCGTAGACGCTCTTGATGTCGGCCCACCGGCGCGCTTGCGTCGCATCGAGGGTGCCGCGCAGCTCGCCCAGCTTGAGGAGGTTTTGCTCCGCGGCCGTCGTGAGCGTCTGAGACTCGGACTTGTAGTGATCGTCCACGAGCGCTTCGAGCTCGCCCGGCGTCATCGCGGCGACGACCTTCTCGGCGATCTTGTTCATGTTGCGATAGCTGCCCTGCAGCTTGAACGGCGGCTCGGTGCGGAACGCGTCAGACTGCGCTGCGGAGCGGATGTACCCCTGGTTCACGAGCAGGAGTGTTGTCTGCACGACGAGCAGGTGACGGATGACGGTCAGGATCTCGCCGAGCTCGACGGCCGAGTAGCCATGCGAGAGCTCCGTCGTGGGAATCGCTTCGCCCTTCGCCATGCGGATGAGCTTGTAGACATCGCCGAGATCGCGCGTCGCGAGCGGTGCGAGCGTCGGGTTCGACGTCAACGCGTTCTCGAGGAACGACAGCGCGAAGTCCTCTCCCTTGCCGGTGAGCACGTCGCCGAGGTTGTAGACGTCGGCGCGGTTCGCGAGCATGTCGGGAATGCGGAACGTCTCGCCGCTCTCCGTGTACGGGTTGCCGGCCATCACGACGCAGAACCGCTTGCCGCGCAGATCGTACGTGCGCGTGTTGCCGCGCCACACGCCTTCGATCTTGCGCTGCGCGTCGCACAGCGAGATGAACTTCTGCAGCAGCACGGGCGAGGTGTGCTGGATGTCGTCGATGTAGAGCATCACGTTCGTGCCCATCTCGAGCGCGAGCGAGACCTTCTCGATCTCCTGGCGCGCCGTCGCGTTGGGAGCGTCCGCAGGATCGAGCGACGTCACGTCGTGGCCGAGCGCGGGGCCGTTCACCTTCACGAACGCGAGGCCGAGGCGCGCCGCGACGTACTCCATCAATGTCGTCTTGCCGTAACCGGGCGGCGAGACGAGCAGGAGCATGCCCATCTGATCGGTGCGCTTGGCCGCGCCGGCCGCACCGAGCTGCTTCGCGAGGTTCGCGCCGATGAGCGGCAGATAGACCTGATCGACGAGCCGGTTGCGCACGAACGACGACATGACCTTGGGCGCGAGCTCGTCGATACGGAGCCGCTTCTTCTCGCGCTCGCCGATCTGCTGGCGCAGTTGACGATGCGCACGGAACGCCGGCGCGTCGACGGTGCTGAACTTGTCGAGCCGCGACGTGAACTCGTCGAGGCGGAGCTGCAGCGTGCCGTTTGCGATGCGCGGGTGGCGACCGAGCAGGCCGGTGACTTCTCCTTCGATGACGGCGCTCGACGTGGAGTGGCCGAGCGTGGGCGTACAAAGAAGGGCGGTTGCTTCGAGCGCCGCGGACGCGAGCTGCGGCTTCTTCGCGACGATACCGTCGACCCACGCCTTTGCGAGAGAGAACGCGCGTCCGCCGCCGAGCGCCGCGAGATCGTCGTCGAAGCCCGTGCGGGCCTGCCGTGCGGCGAGCTCGCCGTGGAGTGCCTCGACGATCGCCGTCGCGGAGCCGCTCGCGATGAACCGCGGATCGGACGCCGCGAGCTCGTGGACGAGATACATGGAAGCATTCTGCGCGTCACCGGGCAGTCTTTCGCGCTGAGCGAACGCAGCGATGGAGCCGCTCATCTGAGCCGCGAGCTCCGCGCGCGCTCCGCGATCACCGAGGACGTCGGCGAGCCGTGCGAGTGACTGCGCGGCGCGATGCCATCCCGCATCGGGCTCGCCGTGCATCCAGTACATCGCCGCCAGCGCGCGATCGGCGGCCGGGTAGGCGAGGAGGCCCGCGGAGTCCCGCATCGCAACGAGGCGCTCGAGGATGCGCGTCGCATCGTGGTCGTGCACACCACGCTCGTAGCCTTCGTCGTAGCGCTCGGATGCGAGCTGGCGGACGACTGCAGCGAGATCTCCGCCGGTGCGCACCGCGAGTGCGCTCGCTGCGAGATATTCCCCGCGATATACGGACACCGACTCGCTCGGCAGATCCTGGGGCCAGAGATGCCGCGCGGCTTCGAGCTGCTCGTTCGCGATCGGCTCGTAGAAGTCGGTGCCCGTGATGTGGAGCGCGAGGCCGTCGTCGTGCGGGACGATCATCAGCTCGAGCGGTTGCGTGTTGACGGTGAAGCGGTGCTCGCCAAAGCGCAGCAGGTCGCCCGTGAACAGATCTTCCTTGTCGCGCTGACCGCGCAGCGCCTCCTGACGAGCCGTCTTGAGCTTCGCCTCTAGCTCGTCGGCCTTGACGCCATCGCCGAGCGTCGTGAGCTCCGCGCCAATCTCGCGCAGCTTTTGCACCATCGCATCCGCCGCGAAGTACCCGTTGATCTCGTCGGGCGTGGCGAGCTGCGTCGCACGGCGCGAAACACCTTCCAGGATCCGCAGCGCTGCCTTGTGCAGATTACTCGCGCGGCGCTGACGCTCGGCGGCGAGAACTTGCTTGCGCGCACCGACGGCATCGACGACCTCGACACGCCTGGTCGCGAGCTCGGCCGTCAGCTCGTCGATGTCTGCAAAGCGGGCCTCCAGCTCCTCGAGCTGCACGAGCAGCCGCGTGAGCTCCTGATCGCAGCGCGCGGGCGTGTCGCACTGCGCGAGCGACGACGCCACGGCCTGCGCGAGTAGCTTCACCTGCGCGCCAAACTCCGCGCGACCTTCCCTTGCAGCCAGCTCGCGATAGCGCACTTCGATCGTCGCGCGCGCGCGGTTCACCTGGCCGAACGCGTCGGTGATGTTCTCGAGGATCGCCGTGCGCTGAGTCGTGTCGTCGATCTTCAGCGAGCTGATGACATTGCCGAGCAGATCCACGCCGGTCGCGACCTTGTCGATATCGTCGCGGACCGCCTTCACGTCGATGGCCTTGGTCATCTCGGCGACGCGATCGCTCGTCTGGGTTGCGCGCGTCACGAGATCGCCGAACGCGTTGCCGTTGGCGAGGAACGCGACGCAGTCTGCTGTCACGCGATCGAACGCGGCCGCGACCTCCTTCTCGAGCGTGGCGAGGCGCGCCTTGTCGATGAAGCGCACCTCCTGCTTCGTGATCAGCTCGCCGCGTGAGCTGCGCAGGCCGGTCAGTGTCTCGAGGAACTGCTCGATGCGCTCGTAGCTCTCGCTGTGCGTGGTGCGCAGACGCTCGGCGACCATCACCTCCGCCACCGCGAGGACGCGCTTCGCCTCGCGCTCCATCGCGAGCACCTTCTCGTACTCGTCGAGGATCAGCTTGGCGGACGTCTTCACGTCTGCGACAGCGGTCCTGAGATCGCCCGCATCGGCGTGGCCGAGCCAGTAGTACGCGTCCATCGCGCGCGTCGACAGCGCGAGGATGTCCTCGAACGTCGAGCGGTTCGGTTTGTCAGCGCGGGCGAGGCGCGAGATCGAGAGCGCGTCGGACAGACCGCGGACCAGATCCGCATTGCCGACGTTGCCGAGATAACTGCCATCCGTGGGCGCGCTCGCGGCGTGCTCGGCAGACGTGAACGGGGTCGTCCACACCTGCATCGGATGGACGCGCGCCGGCTCCGACGAGGTCGCGCGCATGACGACGAGCTGTCCGTCGGCGAACAGCGAATAGCCGTTGCACCCGATCGGCGCACCGATCGACTTCTCGATCAGGTTGTACGCGTAGAGCAAATACATGCCGTCGGCGCCCGAGTAGTAGACGTAGAGCACGTCCTCGCCGTTCGGCGATCGGAGCTGATGCTCGAGCACGTAGTCCGTGGCCGCTCCCTCGAATAGCTTGTAGTCGCCACCGACGAGCATGTAGCCGCCGGGGAACACGATGCCGTGATCCTCGGGAAGCGATCGACAGCCGTACGCGATGCCATCGGCGCGGATGACGCGCTGCGACCGCGTGTCGAAGACGAGATACCGCCACGCCGTCTCGCGGAACGGGAGAAACTTGAGAATGAACAGTCCGCCCTTCGCGGCCGTCGCGTAGAAAATCCGCGCGTCGTCGAGCGATTGGTTCGCATCGTCGACGGGCTCGCTGTAGATGCCCTGGCCCGTCTCGGTGTTGTTCTCGACCTTGATCGTGAGATCGCCGTGCACGCACTCCACGAACACGGTGTCGAGCAGGTTGTAGTGCGGGTGCTTGCCGGCGACTTGTTCGTTGCGGGTCACCTCGATCCATTGGAAATCGAACGGCGGTGGAAACAGCGCCGCGTGATCGCGATCGCCGCGATCGTCGACGTACGTCACCGTGCCGTCCGCGTCGATGCGCCAGCGCAGGACCTTGATGTCTTTCCACGACACGCCGGCCTGGAATACGGCGAGCAACTGCGTCTCGCGGCGCACGAGCTGGATCAGCTTTGCGTCGCGGTAATAGCGATACAGGTTCGCGAAGTCGCGCTCGAGCTCAGGGCCCATCAGCCACGCGGGTTGCGGCAGCGGCGACGTATCGAAGCCACCGTCAACCGCGCGGAACCGATGGAGCGCGAGGACGTCGGAGATCTTCGTCTCGGCCTTGAGCCCGAGGAAGACGTTGTAGCCGAGGAGCAAGTCCGCGCCGATGCTGACCATATCCGACGGTGCGCAGTTGTGCTCGGTGCGCACGCGCTCCGTCGCGATCAGCTGCGGCTCCGTCGCTCCGAACAGCTCCCTGCGGCGCATGTTCAGCGCGTCGGCGCGCGTCGAGAGCTCCGCGCCGGCCGTTCCCAGCCGAGCGCGCAGCACCTCGTAGTTGCCACCGGTCAGGGCAGCATCGATGTCAGCAGTTGCGGCCATGGTTCAGCTTTCGCGTGCGCCAATCTGCTTGGCCTGGTCCAGTAGCGTCTTGAGCTTCGCCTTCGTCGGCTCGTCGGCGGTGAGCATGAGGTTGCCGAGCATGCCGGTCAGCGCCTCGGGCGTCGCCTTGCCACCGAGCTTGTCGCCCACTGCCTTCTTCACGACCTCGGAGCTGTCGAAGATGCCGTCGATGGAGCTGCCGAGCGACACGGCCTTCACGAAGCGGTCGAAGAACTGACCGTCGCCACCGACGATCTTGATGTCGGCGTGGCCGAGGCTCTCGCCAAGTACCTTCGCCTGCTGTTCCGCCATGAGGACGCGCGCCTTGATCTGCTCGAGCGCGATGGTGCGGTCCGCGTCGAGACGAAGACGGAACTCCTCGTGCTCGCGAGCGTCGCCCTTGAGCTCTTGCATCGCCTTGGTCTTCTCGGCGAGGCCGGTGGCCTCCGCGATCATGCGCTTCTCGATGGCTTCGGCGTCCGCAACTTTGCCGGTCGCCTCGGCGAGCAGCTTGCGCTTGACGTTCTCGGCGAGGACAGCGCCTTCGCGGTCGCTGACCTGGATGGCCTGCTCGCGCACGCGCACCGCGGCGAGGCCCTCGGCGGCCGCTTCGGCCTGCGTACCTTCGGCACGGCGGATGGACGCGCGCGCCTCCTTGTCGCTCGCCTCCATCGCTGCGTCGGCGAGGATGATCTTCTTCTTCGCGTGAGCCTGCGCCACCTGCTGCTCGGCCTCCGCCTGCTTGATGTCCTTGATGAAGAGTCCCTGTGCGTCGGCTTCCGCCGTCACGATGGTGACGTTCTTCTTGCGCTTCACCTCCGCGTCCATGCGCAGGTCCTTGATCGACTCCTCCTCGACGGCGACCGTCTTGTCGACGGCAACACGCGCGCGGATGATGTCGGCGATCGAGCGCTTCTCGGTCTCGACCTGCTTGTTCATCTCGATCTGCGTCAACGAGACCTCCTTGGTGCGGCCGACCTCTTCCAGGTCATGTGCCTTCTGCACGCGCACCTTCTCGACCTCGACCTCGCGGATACGGCCCTGCTCGGAGACCTGCACCGAGCGCAGCTTCGCCTGCTCGGCCATCTGGACCGCCTCGTCCGCCTTCTGGCGCTCGATGTGCGTACGCCTCTCCTCGTCGAGCTGGAAGCGCGCTGCCTCGTTCACTTCACGCGCGGTCGCGACCTGAACTTCCTTGTTCTTCTTCACTTCCGCCTCTGCCTGCGCCTGCTCGAAGCGATACATCGCCTCTTGCGCGGTGAGGTCCTGCTTGCCGACCTCCATGCGCTGACGCTGCTTGAGCTGGTTCGTGTCGATCGCAGCCGACGACGTGATGTCTGTGATCTTGCGGATACCGAGCGCATCGAGAACGTTGTTCGGATCGAGCATCTCGATCGGCGTCTGCTCGAGGTAGTCGATCGCACAGTCGTCGAGGACGTAGCCATTGAGGTCCTCGCCGATGACCTTCTTGATGTTGTTCTTGAAGTCCTGGCGCTGCGTGTACAGGTGCTCGAACTCCATGTTCTTGCCGACCGTCTTCAACGCTTCGGAGAACTTTGCGCTGAACAGCTCTTCGAGCGTCGTCTGCTGAGACGCGCGCACGCACCCGATGGTCTGCGCGACGCGCAGCACGTCGTCGACGGTCTTGTTGATGCTGACGAAGAACGTGACCTTGATGTCGGCGCGAATATTGTCCGCGCAGATCAAACCTTCCTTGCCGCTCCGCGCGACCTCGATCGTCTTCACCGACAGGTCCATGACCTCGGCCTTGTTGACGATGGGAAACACGACCGCGCCGGAGAACGTCACCTTGGGCTCGCTGCCCATCTTGTTGACGATCATTGCTTGGCCCTGATGGACCTGTCGCCACGATCTGACGAACAGCACGACGATGCCGAGCAAGAACACGCTGCCAATCCCGATCAACGCCATCACTAGTTCTTTCGTCATTGCGTACCTCCTGGAAGCAAATCGCTGTTGGGCTCGACGACGAACGTTCGCCGAGCTGGATCGAACTCGATGATCAGGGCCTTGTCTCCCCGCACGAGCTTCCCTGGTTTGTCGCAGCGCACCGAGATCTGAACGATGCTGCCGCCGTCTTCTATGTTGGCGAAGCCGAACGCGTCGTCGACGGTGTTCGTCGTGACGGTGCAGAGATGGCCGACGTAACTCTCATGGGTCTTGCCTTCCTTGACCGCGAACACGGGACGGAGCGGCCGTACGAGTTGCCCGGTCAACAGAAGTGCAGCTAGTAAGACAATCGGCAGCAGCAAAGCTTTGCCCAAACCGTTGTCACCGACGACGTAGTTCATCGCGAGCAGGGATCCAGTCCATCCGATCAATGTGATGAACGAGATCGTGATCGTCAGCGGCACCGCGCCGAGACCAGCCTTTGTCCACACGCTCGGTCCGTCGACGTCTCCGTCGTGCCCCGCGTCGTGGCCTACGTCTCCGCCGGCGTCACCGCCAACGTCTCCTCCGACGTCGCCGTCGAAGTCAGCATCTCCGAGGAGATTAATGTGCAGCGCTCCCAGTAAAACGAATAGCCAGTACACCAGTACGATGCCCAGCGCGATCGTGAAGACGACCGTCGGAAACTGGAGCGAGCTTTGGACGAGCTCGTTCACATCAACCTCCCACCGCAGTTGTTCTCTCTGCTGTAACTCTTCCCACTGCAAACGGAAGGGGTGCGACACCCCTCGACAACCGATTGGCACGTCCCCAACCTGATCTCCAATGATCGCAGTTCGCGCAAACATGCTCGACGAGTTCCGCGGGTTGATGCCGATCGCGCTTGGCCTCTACGCGCTCAAAGACTCGGGCGAGCTCGACGAGCTCAAGCGCGGCATCCGCACGTGGGCGAAGAAGGATCCGATGGACGCGTTGTTCACCACCGTGTTCGGTGGCGGCCTCGCGTTCTATCTCGCCGAGCGCGATACCAACCCCAATTGCGTGAACGCGTGGGATGGCATCCTCTACATGTCGACCGCGCTGTCCGTCGGCTACGACAACCTGTTCCCGACGACCCCGATCGGTCACGCGCTCGCGACGTTCGCGCAGTCGTTCGGGCCGGCGCTCGCGAATAACGTATTCGATGCCACGGCCGCCGAAACGGATGCAGCCGATGCCAAGGCCGCCGCGCTGACGGAAGAGGCGGCGGCGACCAATCGCGCGATCCTCGCCCGCCTCGAAGATGTCGTTCGGTTGCTGTCGTCGCAGCAGGCTTCCCCGGCGACGTAGCCTCGACGATACTGCCTGGGCGATGAACCAGAGCGACGTGGCCACCCTGCCGGAGACCGAGCAAGGCGGCGGTGCGACCCCGTTCAAGCTCGGTCACTTCGAGATCGTCGGCCGACTCGGCGCGGGTGGTATGGGCCTGGTGTTCGAAGGGCGCGACGCGATGCTCGATCGCCGCGTGGCCCTCAAGCTCCTTCATCAGGGGCGCGCGACCAACACGAGCGCACCATCCCGCCTCCTGCGCGAAGCCCAAGCGCTCGCGAAGCTCTCGCACCCGAACGTCGTGACGGTCTACGAGGTCGGGATGGCGGACGACGACGTTCCGTTCATCGCGATGGAGCTCGTCGAAGGGCCGACGCTGCGGACGTGGATGGACTCGCCTCACGAGTGGCAGGCCGTGCTCGACGTGTTCCTCGCCGTGGGCCACGGACTCGCTGCCGTCCATGCGCTCGGCCTCGTGCATCGCGATTTCAAACCGTCGAACGTGCTGTTCGACAAGAAGGGCACGCCCAAGCTCGGAGACTTCGGCCTGGTGCGGCCTCTCGATGACCAGGAGATGGGCACGCCGGTCGATGACATCGCGAGCAGTCAGACGCTGACGAGCACGGGCAGCGTGATGGGCACGCCTGCGTACATGGCGCCTGAACAGCGCGCGGGTGAGCGCGTCGACGCGCGGGCGGACCAGTACAGCTTTGCAAAGACGCTGCGCGAAGCGCTCGGAGAGCCGACGCCCAAGCTGCAACCGATCCTGGCGCGCGCGATGGCGGAGCGAGCGACGGATCGATACGCGAACATGGACGCGCTGCTCGCGGATCTGTCGCGGGTGCGGCGCGGCAATCGAACGCGATGGATCGCCCTTGGTAGTGGCGCAGCGCTCGTCGGGGTGGTCGCGCTCGCGTGGGGACTGGGCAGCGCGCACTCGGCCGGTGATCCCTGTCCGCGGCCGACGAAGCGAGTCGCGAAGACCTGGGGCAGCGCGCGGCGCAGTGCTCTGCAGGCGCAGTTCGCGACGCTCGATCCCGTGCTCGGTCCGCAACGCTTCACGGCCGCCGTCGGCGTGCTCGATCGCGGCGTCGAACGGTGGGCGGATCAAACTGTCGACGCATGCCAAGCCGCGCGAGACGGTCGCAGCTCCGATGCACTCCTCGATCGGCGCATGGCGTGTCTCGATCGTGCGTTGCTCGAGATCGATGGGACGGTCAGCGTCCTCGAACGTGCCAAGGATCGCTCGATGCTCGACGAGGCGTCGAAGGCCGCGACGAGCTTGCCGACTCTCGACGATTGCGCTGACACGAACGCGCTCGCGGAGCTGCTCCCGCGGCCCACGAGTCAGGCCCAGCGTGCGGAGGCCGACGCGATCGCGAAGGAGCTGGTCAACATCGACGTCGCGCTGCGCACCGGCGGGACGAAGGATACCGACGTGGCCGCGCGCGCGCAGGCGGTTGTCGCGCGAGCTCGAAATCTCGACGATCCGGTCACGCTCGCGCATGCCCTGCGTAGTCTTGCCGGCGTGCAGCTGGCCAACGAAGCGGGCGAGCCGAGTATCGCGACGCTGCGCGAAGCAATCACCGTCGGCTCGGCGGCGCACGATGATCGTCTCGTCGCGAGCCTCTACACCAAGCTCCTCGCACAGCTCATCACGGCGCTGAAGGCATCCGACGCAAACGCGATCCTCCCGTCTGCCGAGGCTGCGCTCGCTCGCACGAAGTCATCGCCGGAGCTCGAGGCGTCGTTCCTCGAGGTGAAGGCGCTCGTCGAGGCGACCAATGGTGACCTCGATGCGGCGCGCCAATCCGTGGCGGCTGGCTTCAAGGTTCTCGCCGACGCAGGTGCATCGCTGCCGTCGTCGCCGCTGCGCCCCAACCTCATCGCGATGACGGCACGCAGCGCGCTGCTTCACTCGAACACCAAGGAGTGGAAGCAGATGGCAGATGGATTGGCGGACGCGATCGCACTGTCGAACGCGCAGTACGGACCCGATCACCCCGACGTCATCAAGCTCCACCACAGTCGCGGCGTCGCGCTGCGCTACGCGGATGATGCGGCAGGTGCGCTCGTCGAGTTCTCGGAAGCGGCTCGCATCGGAGAAGCGCGCCTCGCTCCATCGCCGAGTCTCGCGACGGAGATCTTTGCCGTGGGCAACACGCTGCTGGCGATGCAACGCACGGACGAAGCGATTCCGGTGCTGCTCCACTCCGTCGAGATGTCGCGCGCGACCATGCCGCCCAACGACATGCGTCTCGCGCAGCCCATCGGCACACTCGCTGCCGCGTACTTCGACAAGAACCGCTATGCGGAAGCGCTGCCGATGTACAACGAGCAGATCGCGATCCTCGAGAAGCGCGGCGTCGACGAGGACGAGAAGATCGCGGCCGCATATCAGAACCGCGGCGACCTCTACGTGCAGGATCATCACGTCGATCTCGCAGAGCCGGACCTCGAGCACGCGCTGAAGATCTACGAGAAGCTCGACCAGCACGAGGACATGTACACGGTGATGGGCTCGCTCGGCGACGTGTACATCGAGCTCGGACAGTTCCAGCAGGCGAGCGAGATCGCAGCGCGCATCGCGTCCGCCACTGATGCAACGCCGGAGCAGCACGTGCTCGCGAAGTTCAATCTCGGTGTGACGCGCGCGTACCTGGGCACGCAGCAGTCGCGCGCGGACGAGGTCCAGAAGGGTATCGCCGACGTTCGCAAGGCACGCGCGGAGATGGCCACGATGACGCTGGAAGGCGACGAGGCCGACGGCGCCGACACGTGGCTCGCGAACGTCCACGAGGAGCTCGCAAAGGCCGCGCAGCACAAGATGGCGACGCCCTAGGACTGCGCGGGCATCCGCATGGAGCGCGCGATCTCGTCGTTGCGCCGATCCACGCGAATGCGGAGTAGCGACGGTAGTCCGACGAGGAACACGGGCACCACGTGGACGAGGTGGTAGAGGAACCCCGCCGCGAGCGCACGTTCCGAGGCAACTCCCGCAGCGACGAGCGCGTACGCAGTGGCGGCCTCGAACACGCCGAGCTGACCAGGCGTACTCGGTAGCACCGTGCTGATGTTCATCACGACGAACGCGAGCACGCATGCCGCGAGGTCGACGGGCAGCCCGAGCGAGTGCATGACGAGCGCGAGCATCGCGATGTCACACAGCTCCGACAGCGCCGACCAGATGAATGTGCGAACGAGCACGGAGAGCTTCGTGAGCGTCGCGAGCGCGCTGCCGAGCTTCACGAGCCAGCGGCGGACGCGCGACGTCGGTGGCGGCGCGTGGTGGCGCTCGATGTAGCGGAACGCGGCGACCGCGAGGAGCGCGATGGAGAGCGCGCTCACGCCGAGCACCGTCGCGACGAGCAGCGGATAGTGCACCTCCGACGGGTTGTCGCCGAATAGCATCACGGCGGAGAACACGGCGATCGTGCATGCGGTGATCACCTTCTCCCAGAGTGAAATCGCGACGACGCTCTCGCTCGGCACGCCGTGGTGCTGCAGGGCAAACACGCGTGCGGCGGAGCCGGCGATGGGAGAGACGACATAACCGAGGGCCATCGAGCCGTAGACGAACGCGGCGAGCTCTTTGAGTGGCACGCGACCGGGCATCTTCTGCAGCAGGCTGCGCGTGCGCAGGACGCGAGTGCCCACGCGGAGCGTCGCGTTGACGAGCATCGCGAGCAGCAACCACCCGATGTGCGCGTTCTCGACCTCGGCGATCGCGCGCTTGGGGTCGAGGCGGCGCAGGAAGTGGATCGCTAGGATGGCGACCACGAGCATCGCGGCCCAATGCAGATAGCGCTTCAGCGCTCTGCGACCCATCGCGTTCACGTTATCACCGGGACCGCAGCCGCGCGGCGATGTCGAGCAGCGGACCAAGGTTTGCCAGCGGCAGACCGGAGTGAAAGCAGCGCAGCTCGAACAGCATCGTGTTCTCGACGACGCGCGGTCGGCAACTGTAGGCGTGAAACCAGCCCGCCGAGAACGCCGCGCTCGGGGGCTGCCCGAACAGCGCGTGAAAGCGCGCGGGCCCGTCGCCGATATCGATCGTGTCGAGCAGCGCTGCCGTCGACGGATCGCCCCAGCGGATCAACGCGTCGCGGATGGTGAGCTCCGGATCGGGCGGCACCGCGATGCGGCCCTCGTGAAGGAGCGGATGGCGTTGGGGCGTGTAGACGTCGAGCGTGCGCGCTGCATGCAGGATCAGCCAGTAGTAGTCAGCGAGCTCGGTGGCCTGTTCGGCGATCTCGCCGTGGTGCGGAGGATGAACGGTCGCGTTCGTCGACGTGAACCCCGCGTAGCTCAGCTCCGGCGCGGACAGGCACGCGGGAATGTTCTCCGGGGAACCGAGGAGCCAGTTGTCGTCACCGGGGTTCAGCAGCAGCTCCGCGAACGTCGTCACGAACGTGCCATCCCACGCGACGAAGCGATCCGTCCGCACGCTGAGCTCCGCCGTGCATTCGATGCGGTCGAACCTCGACGAGCGGTGAAGCCTCGCCGCCGCGTGGGTGAGCCACTCCTCGAGCCGCGAGAAGCCAGCGAGGAGCGTTGCCCATCCGGCGCGCGTGACAGGCGGCGATGCGATCTCGACGAGGCAGTGCGAGTACTCGCGATCGATCCGCCAGCCAGCGGCGCGCATCTGCTCCCACGCATGCGCACGCTCGGGATCGGCGGCGACGTGCTCGTGAAACGCGGCGAGCAGGCGGTCGTTCGCGAGCAAGTAGGCGAGGGTGCCGTCGATCCACGCGTACAGCGCGTACTCGCGTTCGAGCCCGATCTCGAACTGGTCGCGCCGCACTAGCCGAGGCTCTCCACGACGTAGAAGCAGAACGAGCGCAGCATGATCTTTGCGATCGAGTCCTCGAGGACGGGCGCGGCAGCCTGCCACGCAGCTTCGAGCGTCTTCTGCGCGTGATCGCGACACGCGGTGAATGCGCCGCTCTGATCGATGGTCTCGACGATCGCGGGGACGAGCGATGGCTCCTCGGCGCAGCGCTTGATGCGATCCCATAGGTCGCGGCGACGGGGCAGGTCGAGGACGCGGAGCGCTTCGAGCAACGGCATCGTCACCTTCGCACCGATCAGATCTTCGCAGTGCTTGGGATCGCCGATGAAGCCTTTGAGGTTCTGCACGTCGTCCATGATCTGGAACGAGTTGCCGAGCGCTTCGAACAGGTCCGCGATCGCACGCTGTTGCGCATCGCTGCCGCCCGCGACGATCGCGCCCATCTGCGCAAACACCGACGCGGGGGCGCCCGTCTTGAGCACGTACACGTTCATCAGCTGGCGCGCGAGGAGATCAACGTTGCCCGACGCGATGATCTCGTCTGCCATCGCGGGCGTGAAGCCTTGGATGTCGAGCGCTTGGCCGAGATGCGCGACGCGCATGAGCTCGAAGTAGAGCTCGTAGATGCGGAGCTTCGCGGTGGGTGATAGTTCGAGCCGCTCGAGCCACGCCTGCCACACGAAGTAGCAGAAGTTTCCCGCGTTGATCGCGAGCGGCACACCGTGGGCGGCGTGCGTCGAAGGACCACCCCGCCGCGTCGGGGAAGCGTCCTGAACGTCGTCGACGATCAGCGAGCCAACGTGAATGATCTCTGCAAGCGCCAGCAACAGATCGACGACGTCGCGCTGCCGCTCACCGCGCGTCGCGTAGTAGCACATGACCGCCGCGTACGATCGCCACGCCTTTCCCTTGCGATCGAGGATCTCGCGGATCGGCTCGACGACGACCCGTTGCACTTCGGCGAGGTCGACGTCGCGCAGATAGCGCTCGAAGTTAGGGCCGACCAGCCCGCGAACGTTCTCAGACGTGAGCGGTAGCGGCAGCTCTTTGTGCAGCGCGCGTAGCGTCTCGCGCGGAACCGCCGCGAACAGCTCGGACATCGACGCGGTCACATCGAGCGCTGCGTGCTCGAGATATGCGACGCCTTTGACAAAGCGACCGGCCATCGCGCCTTCAACGTCGCAGCGTCCTTGCCAGCGCGGCTCCGTGGTCGTCATCGTGACGAGCTCTTGATCCGAGAACGTCGCGCGGAGCTCGAGCTCGATCTGCGCACTCGGGATGCGGAGGTGCCAGACGTCGCCAAAGTCGTGGAACGTGTAGATGCTCGTCCACTTGGAGAGCGGTGTGAGCGTGACGTCGTCGTACTTCTGCGACGCATTGCTGCTCACGAGCGCACTCAGGCGTTCCCCATCGCGCCACACGTGGATCTCGGTGTCGTCGAGTTGAATGATCGCGCGATCGACATCGGCCTGATCGTCATCGAGAAGCGTCGCCGTGCCCAGTGCCGCGTGCGCGACACCATTCTCGACGATCGTCCCTGTCACGCTGCAATGAGGAGTCCAGCGCGAGGTCTTGCCGACGATGAGCTGGTTCGCGGGCGCGATGGCCAGGTCACAGCGGAACGACGGAAACATCAGGCGCAGCTCGATGTGCTTGCCGAGATCGCGGATGACGTCCGCGGTGTCTGCGATCGCATCGGGATAGGGCAGGTGTCCTGCGGCAAGCACCTCGTCGAGCGCACGCCTCACCAACGCATGGCGACGATCGAGGCGACCTCGCAGTGCCGCCGGAGCGTTGCTGTCACCGAGCACCACTGTCTCGCAGCGACTACTCGCGACATCGGCGAGCGTGCTGCGCACGAGATACGCGTCTTCGATCCGCACCCGACTGGCAGAAAGCGTAAAAGCGCGGCCGTCAGCGAGCGTGAGATGGACGTGCGCAGCGAGCAAGATCGGCTCGTCGTCCGTGCGTTGCGACACCGTCTTCGTCGTAGCATGACTGGGGATGCAAGTTTCGGTAGTCACTGCGCATGGTCGACAAGAGTTGTCGTGCCGCTCCGATGATCGCCTGATCGACGTGCTCACGCGCAACGGAGTTCCGTGGTCGGGCGTCTCCGTCTACCGCGTCCCCACAGCCGGCGGTGACCCGCAGCTGTGCTCCGCGCTCGACGCGGTGCTGGCGGATGTCGATGCGTCCGAGATCCTCCTCTACTTCAACCGCAACGTGAACCCGTTCCTGTTCTCGCTCGCCAACTGGAAAACCGTGGCAAGCGCCGACCCCTCCGGACCCGACGCCACGGAGTACATCTACCAGCGCCTCGACAACTCGCGGGGGGCGACCGAGGTCTACCTCAAGAAGATGAGCCCGCCGGAGTGCCGCAACGCGATCGCCGCGCGCGTCGCCGACGTGGTTCGCGCCGCCCTCCCCAAGGGCAGTCACATCGTCGTCGGAGTCAGCGGCGGTGGCGACAGCAACTCGTTGCTCTACGGCCTCTCGCAGCTGAAGTATCACGACCTCACGATCCATCCGGTCATCATCAAAGGCATCCCCGACTGGGACACCGGCGTTCCGCGCGCGCAGGAGCTCTGCGCTTCCTACGGGCTCCCGCTGCGCATCATGGACGAGAACGAAGTGAAGGCGCTGCTCGGCATCCCGCGCGACTCCACGTCGCTCATCGAGCGCTTCGAGCGTGAATTCCCCGGCGACGACTTCGAATTTGTCGGCACGTTGCTCATTCGCCTCGCGCTCGCCGCTCACGCGCGCGAGGTCGGCACCAAGTTCATCTGCACCGGCCTCAATCTCGAGGACGTGCTCTGCGAGAACATGTTCCGCACGTCGACGGGCCTACCGCCGGCGCCCGTACCCGTGCGCGACATCGGCGACGTCACACTCGTGCTGCCGCTGTGGCTCTGCCCCAAGCGCATCATCGATGGCTGTTTCCCCAAGTACTCGCTCGCGAACTACCAGGGCCGCTATCCGTGCTTCTCGCTCGGCCGCAACCTCTACTACAGCATCGTGTACGCGATGCAGTCGCAGTTTCCCGGCTTCCCCGAGCAACTCGCGCAAGGCTTCTCCACGCTCGCGGAGAAGGCACCGACGGAGTACGTGCACGACGAGCAGCTCGGTTTTGCAGTGGAGCGCTTTGTCCCGCTCGCCGTTCGCGCGCGCTTCATGAAGATGTTGGGCCGTGCGATGACTTGATGATCGCGTCGTTTCGTCAGCATCTCCTGCCACTGTTCGCGAAGGGACGGCACATCGTCGTGCTGGCCGTCGACGGCGTTCCGTATGAGCTCGCGTGCCGTACGTGGCGCCGCGCAGAGGTCACGCGCGCGCGCTCGGTATTCCCGACGACCTCGTCGACGGCGTGGATCACGGCGCTGACCGGTGCGAGCGTCGACGAACACGGGATTCCGGGCGTTGTCTTCGATGTGGGTGGTGAGCTCGTCGATGTCTATTCGTTCAACGGTTTGCTCGGCGCTCCGCCGGCCGAGGATCTGTTCAGCGACGCCACGCGCCACGGCTACACGCCCGTCGCGATTCTCGGTGATCTCGAGGGGACGAACTGCACGTGGCGCGATCAACTCGTGCATCGCGCGCAGCACGTGCGCGGCTTTCCGTTCTTCGCGCCCGGTGGCTGCGACCCGACCGCGCTCGGCGAGCGTGTCGTCGCCGCGGTGGACCACGCGCTCGCGACGCACGCTGGCCCGTGCCTCGTATGGTGCTTCATCGATACCGACCGCTACATCCATCACCACGGCTACGACGATGCGGTGATCGCGTTCCTCGATCGCATCGACGACATCGCCGTCGAGTGGTCTCGCGATCGCGCCGTCATCGCGCACTCGGATCACGGGCTCGTCCCGACGCGCCATGATCCAACGATCGCAGCCGCTCTCGATCGCGTGATCGCCGCTCACGGTTGCCGGATGGGCGGGGCAGGGCGCACGCGATGGATCTACGTCGACGCGTCCGCGGAGGCGCGTGTACGCGACGTGCTCGTGCGTTCTCTTCCCACATCGATCTCGATCCGTCGCGCCGACGAGCTGTTCGCTCCAGGGTCCATCGCGCGCGGTCGCGTTGGTTCGATCGTTCTGATCGCGCAGGGCGAAGAGTTCCTCTGCGCCGACGGCTATGCCTACGAACACGGCTCGCTCACCGAGCAGGAGCTCGATGTTCCGATCGCGGTGTGGCCGTGCTGAACGACCTTTGCGCGGCGTACCTGCGCACGATCCGCATCGACGACGTCATGACACACCTCGCGCGGCTGACCGAGCATGATCGCTACCAAGCGTCACTCGGTATCGAGCGTGCGGCGGAGCTGATCGCAGAGGCGGCGAAGTCGATCGGCCTGCAGGACGTCACGATCGACCGCTTCGTCGCGGACGGCTCGACGTCGTGGTGGACGTTTCAAGCACCGCGCGCGTGGACGCCAACGATCGCGCGACTCGAGGTACGCGCGGGTGACGTCATCATCGTTGCTGTCGATCACGCGACGCGGCCGTTCACGATCGCGACCTACTCGGCGGCCGCCGAGCTGACCACGCGTGTCGCTCGCTTCACGGACGATGTTCGCGGCGCGCTGGTCGTGATCGGTCCCGCTGACTTTGCACGACCGACCTTGGTCGCCGAGCTCGTCGCGCGCGGTGCGGTCGGCTTTGTCACCGACGGCCCGTCGCGCCACGGGCAGCCGGGCCGCATCGAGCTCGCCTCCGACGCGACGCTGTTCGCGTTCAGCATCACGACCGCGCAGCGCGAGGCGATCGAGTCCGCGCTGTCCGGAGTGTCCGGCATGGCCGGCATGCACGACTTGCAGATCGCAAGTGCCCAGATCGCTTCGCGAATTAGCTCCTCAACCCCGGTGGGGGAGCCGGACACGCGCGCGCATCTCCACATCGAGATCGATCGCTCGGCGCACATGCCGGTCGTGACGGGCGTGCTGCCCGGCCGCCTTACCGACGAGGTCTGGCTCACGTCGCACCTCTGTCATCCGCGACCCGGCGCGAACGACAACGCGTCGGGGGCGGCGGGCCTGCTCGGCGTCGCTGCTGCACTCGTCGGGAGACGAGACTTCGATCGCTCGGTCCGCTTCGTATGGGGCCCCGAGTTCGTTGGCGTCGCGGCGCTCATTCATCAGCGCTATGGCGCGGTCGGTCGCGATGCGCGGCCGGTCGCGGTGATCAACCTCGACATGATCGGCGAGGACCCCGTGCAATGCGGCGTGCCGCTCGTCGTGGAGCGTCCGCCCGATTGGTGCCTGTCGTTGCTCGCGCCGCTCGCGGAGCATGTCGCCGAGCGCGTGTTCACGCTGACGAGTGCAGACGTCGGCACGTGGCGAGCGGGGCCGTTCTATGGCTTCTCCGATCACGCACTGTTCGCGAACTTCGCCGATGTCGAGTGGCGCAGCCCTGCGGTGCAGCTCTGGCACCCCGGGGATCCGTTCAATCACTCCGCTGCGGACACGCTCGACAAGGTGTCGCCGATCCAGATGCGTCGGGCGATCGCGATCGGGGCGGTGCTCGCCGATGTGCTCGCTCGCGATGGAGTCACGCGCGATGTCCTCGCGCACGTCGTGGACGAGTGGTCAGTACGCGAGGCCGCATCCGCAACTGCGGTCGCAGTTCGCTTTCGCGAGCGGGGTGCATGGCCCGAGCGTTTCCTCACATACACGCGCGAGCGCGCTGCGGCGATGCGGTCTCTCGTCGACATTGGATTGTCCGCGCGTCTGGAGCCGCCGCGCCGCACTCCGCGCGCGTTCTCCGCGCGCTGGCCAGGGCCGTTCAACTATCGCGGCTTGCTGGCCGCGTCGAGCAACAGACAGCGAGATGAAGTCGTCGCACTGTTCCTCGCGGACAAGCGCAACTACGCCGTGCTCACGCACCTCGCGATGCTCGCGGAGACATGCGAGTCGCGCGACGAGACGATCGACGTCGCATCGTTCGCGCTGCGTGCGCCGATCGACGAGGCGGCGGCACACCGTCTGTGGTCTGCGCTGTGCGAAGTGCGTTGGCTCGCGGAGGTCGACGCATGACTGACGAGCTGCGACCTGCATTTCAGTCATACGCCGGCGTCGATCCAACGGCCGCCGATGGCGACGGGCTAAACCTCGCGTGGACGCGCGATGAGCGCGAATGTCTCGCCGTCGATCTCGATGCCGTGCTCGCCGACGAGCTCCGCGCGGAGATCGCGGGGCCGCGGGCGCTCGATCAGTACCTCGTGCGCGATCCCCACGGCGAGGAGACGCTCGGACCATCGATCGCATCCGCGTTCGCGCTCGAGACCTGGCGCGACCGCATCACGTGCGGCGCCGGCGTCCTCTCACTGCTGCACGGCCTCACGCGCCTCGCCGCGCGCGACACGGTGCGCTTCATCGGCGATCTCTATCCTGACGTTCCCTACTGGGTTGCGCAGCATGCATCCGCGACGGGACCCGCCATCTGGTTCGTCGAACGACCTGGCCTCGTCGGTGATGCCCACGCGTCGCTCGACAGCATCTCGACGGCGAGCGACGAGGCGGCGAAGGCGAACGCGATTGTCGTCGTCGACGAGTCCAACGCGAACTACTACCCACCCGCGTGGAGCGCGATCTCGCTGAACAGAGAAAACGTCATCGTCGCGCGCGGGTTCTCCAAGGCCTACGGGCTCGGCTCGCTGCGCCTTGGTTACTGCGTTGCTGCGCCCGCGCTGACGGCCCGCATCCGTACCGTCATCGCGCCGCTCCTCGCCTCCTCGCTCTCGCTGCGCTTCGGGGCGCGCATCCTCGCTCTCGGCGATCTCGCGGCACCACTGCGCACGCGCATCGCGGACCACAAGCGCGAGATGACCGAGCTGCTCGTGCGTGCCGGTGTCGATGATCTCGTCCCCGCGAGCGAGCACCTGCCGTATGTTCTCTCGCGCGGGAGCGCCACACGGCTCGAGCGCTTGGTTGGCAAAATCCATCCCTTTTGGGCAAGCGGCGCGCTCGACCATCTCTATCGCCTGAGCGTTCCGTTGAGCGAGGCGCGGATGAGTGTTTTGCGCCAACTGCTGCGGTAGCGGTGCTAGCCTTTACGCATGGCCGAGCAACAGAATCCCGCCGTGCAGAACCACAACTTCAACCTGAAGAACACGGCTGTCGATCTGATCCCCGAGCGCTCGGCGCAGCCCGCTGACATCTCGATGGAAGAGCTCGAGGCTCTCCGCGTCAGCCACGCTGCGGTGCCCGCGTCCAAGAACGGTCTCGAAGTGATCTGCGGCGCCAGTTGCGAGATCGGCGCGCACTGACATCCAGTGGCTACTCTCGCTCTCCTCGTGACGAGGGTGCGTTCTCGAAGTTCGAACGCTTTCGCAGTGGAAGAAGTGAGAGGCGTCAGCGAATCTGGGGAGCGGGTGAGAACGATCCGGTCCCGGTCGGGGCGATCGAGACCTCGATATATCCGCTAGCACCGCCACCACCACCACCGCTGCGGTTGTTCATGCTCGCCGCGGAGCCCGGCGCCGCTGCTGTCGTGCCCGCTGCGCCCGCGCCACCTGCGCCGGCACCAGCCGTTGCACTACCGCCCGCTGCAGGGACGGTGGGCTGCGCCGGCGTTGGATCGGCTCCCGTGTTACCCGCCGCATTGTTGGTGCCCGAGGCACCGCCGCCACCGTTCGCGACCACGCGGCCGTTCATGGTGATCGTCGTCGCTCGCAAGGCGATCATGCCGCCGGAGCCTCCGCCGCTGCCACCGGCTGTGTTGGTCGAGGAGGCCGCGCCCGCACCAGACGCGTTGATCGTTCCGGTGATCGTGAGCGTATCCGCGGCGAGGTACACCGCACCGCCACCACTACCCGCTGCTCCCGCGCCGCCCGCAGCGCCGCTTTGCCCGGTGCATCCCGGCCGGAGCAGGAGCGGGCCAGCGGCATCGGCAGCCGCTGCTGTTCCGGCGAGCGCGCCGCCGTCTCCCAATCCGCCGTTACCACCCGCGGTCATGAAGCTCGCGCCGGCACCGCCGCCGCTTGCCGCCGGGCTCGTGGGAAATGCCGCGCACGCCGCAGCGGGAGACGAAGGACCTTTCGTGCCACCGCGATGGCTCGCGACGTCGAGGACGCCCGTGACATTGATCGTGCGTCCCGCGATCACGAGCATCCGCGATCCGGTAACCGCGAGCGTCGAGGTGATGTCGACCGTCTTGCCGGTGACGAAGCAGGCGCCGGCTTGTGCCGCCGTCGTCCACTCCGTCGGGGTATCGACGCAGCGCGGGTCGGTGTCGGTGTCGAGCGTTCCGGTCAGGTTCACCGTTCCTGAAGGGCCTGGATCGAAACAGATGCCGTACGCGCCGGTTCCTCCGAAGCACGCGCGCGGCTCTGGCACGTCGGGTGGTGCGTCGATGGCGTCCATGCCTCCGTCGCTTCCGGTGCTGCCAACGCAGGTGTTGGAGTACGAGCCAGAGAAGTCTCCGAAGCGCCGACCCTCCGAGCAGTCGGAGTCCGCGAAGCTGCAGAACCCAACTCCTTCACACGTGCCGCTCGCTCCGCTGCGCGCGCAGTCATTGTCGGTCTCGCAGTGAAACTGCGTCGTCGGAAGACATCCCGCCGTGATCGCGAGGACGAGTGCGAGCTTCATCCTCATAGCGAACCTCCCCACGACAGCATCGCGCCGCCACTGGTGGGCATGACGGCGACGTGCGCTGCCTCCTCGTCGCCTGCACCGAGCACGTAGTAGACGACGCCACCCGCAATGAGGCCGAGGCCAACACCGCCGACGACGAGGGACACCGTGCGTCGATCATGCGCGTTGCCGTCGAGCTGCTCGGCGCGCGCGTAGGTCGTCGCATGATCCGCATCGCTCTGCAGGGACCGCGCGGACGCAAACAGCACGGCGCCAACTCCGACTCCGACGACACCACCGCCGAGGAGTCCGACGCCGATCGGTCGCTTGAACCACGGTGTATGCGGCGTGGGCGTCACTTGAACCGGTGGTGGTTGAACAACCGGCGTCGCGACGGGCGTCGCGGGACCTGGCGGCGCGTCGGGGGTCTGTCGCTTCGCTTGTTCGAGCGCGAGCTTGCACACCGAGATGGCCTGCGTTGTCGCGTCAGCGGACTCGGTGGGCGGATTGGTCGCGAGATACTTCTCGTAGTACGAGATCGCGTCGCTGCAGTTGCCGAGCTTCACGTCGACCTGGCCGAGCGCGTAGAGCAGGGCGGGCTTTGGATCGAGCGCGTATGCTGCCTCGAGCTCGGACTTGGCGAGTGCGAAGTCCCCGGCCTTGTGAGCAGCGGCAGCGTTGTTGATGTGTGTCTTCGCATCTTCGTTGCCGTCGGCGAACGCGCGAACCGGAGAGGCGACGAGGGCAGCGCAGGTGATCAGAGAGCCGAGGCGTGTGCTCATTGGGGAAACAACTCGTCAGGGTTCCAGCCCTTGGGCCGCTTGTCGTGTTTCTTCTTCGGGGTGTGGCCAGG
Organism: Kofleriaceae bacterium; assembly: GCA_036499725.1. Lineage (GTDB taxonomy): Bacteria > Myxococcota_A > Polyangia > Haliangiales > Haliangiaceae > JABFXX01. Next base: position 867 of record DASYDE010000054.1, on the reverse strand, counting down.
ATCGTGTGGCTTGGTCGGCGCGACAGTCGTCGCCGAGCCGCTTCCGGAACCCGCGTTCTCGGGCGTCTTGTCGGGGACCGTCGTCGGTAGTGGTTCGGCGCTCCCGCCGGTCGCGGTCGGTTCGGCGCTGCCAGCGGACGAATCCAGATCGGGTGCCGCATCGGCTGGATCGGGTGCTGCATCGGCCGCAACGGGCTCCGCGACGTGAACCGGGGGTGGCGTCGCGACCGCCGGTGGCGACGAGCCGCCGCCTAGTTTCATGACGGTGACGATCGCGATCACCGCCACGACGACCGCCGCCCCGATCAGCGCGATCCGATTGCGCGGTGCCTGCGACGCGACGCTCGCATCCGTACCGCGTGGCCACTCCCCGACCGCGGGATCGGGATCGGGAGGAATGTCGAGCTGCGGCAGCGAGAACAGCATCGGCACGGGGGCCGAGTCGGTCGTCGTGCTCGCGGCCACCGCAGGACTGCCGACCGGCGGCGTGGCGGCGCGGACGGGAACGGGTGGTCGCGTCCCGGCGGGAGGCGTGATCGTGCGAGCCGGAAACGGCGGTGGCGTGGCCGCGCGCGGCGGAGTGAAGGCGAACGCCGGCGGCACCGCCGAGCTATCGAGCAGCACCTCTGTGGAGTCCATCGAGCTCGGCGGCGGGGCGGTGACGGCCTTGTTGCGGGCGCGGACGATCGGAGCATCCGGCTGGGCGCCGATCGTTTCAGGAAGCGAGTTGTCCGCGGGCAATGCGTGCGCGATTCCGCTCGCACTGCCGTCGAAGTCGACGATCGCGATCTCTGGCGAATCGTCCTCGGAGAGCCACGGCTCCGGTCGCGTGCCGAACTGCTCTTCCATGAACCGCGCGACGCCCGC